>CAYRPJ010000009.1:0-108698 GCA_964426245.1 uncultured Synergistaceae bacterium | reverse complement strand
ACCATGGAGCACTGGTTGCACTGGATGCACTTTTCGCTCTTCCATTCGGGGACGTTCACTGCAACACCACGTTTTTCAAAAGCGGATGTTCCGGAGGGGAAGTGTCCGTCTTCTCTTCCGACAAAGGCGCTGACGGGAAGAGCGTCGCCCTGCTGCGCGTTGATGGGCATGCAGACGTCCTTGATGAAATCGGGGATTTCCGAAGGCAATCCGTTCAGAAGTTCGGGTTCTGAGGTCGAGGCCGCCCAATCGGCGGGAACATCGATTTTCTGAAGCGCATTGATTCCGGCATCGACCGCCTTGTAGTTCATTTCGAGGATACCCTCGCCCTTCCTTCCATAGGTGTGGTCGATGGCGTCCTTCATGTACTTTACTGCGTCGTCGAGAGGAATAACGTTCGTCAGCTTGAAGAAAGCGGACTGCATGATCATGTTGATCCTGTTGCCAAGACCTATCTCCTCGGCAATATCCGTTCCGTTGAGAATATAGAACTGGATGTCGTTGTTCGCAAGATATCGCTTCACTTTGGAAGGAAGATGCTTTTCAAGCTCTTCGATGGTCGTCCACTGCGTGTTGAGAAGGAAGGAGCCGCCTTTCTTCAACCCGGCCAGCACATCGTACAGGTGGACGTACTCCTGCTTGTGGCAGGCGATGAAATCGGCGGTGTCGATGAGGTAGGTCGACTTGATGGGCTTCTTGCCGAAGCGAAGATGAGAGACCGTAATACCGCCCGACTTCTTGGAGTCGTATGAGAAGTATCCCTGCGCGTACAGGTCGGTCTCGTCGCCGATGATCTTGATGGAGTTCTTGTTCGCGCCGACGGTGCCGTCTGAGCCGAGGCCCCAGAACTTGCAGCGGATGGTGCCCTCCGGAGCGGCGGTGATATGCTCGTTTACGGGAAGCGAAGTGCCGGTGACGTCGTCCACGATGCTGATGGTGAAGCGGTCTCTGGGCTGATAGAGCTTCAGGTTGTCGAAGACGGCCTTGATGTGCGTCGGAATGGTGTCCTTGGATCCGAGACCGTAACGCCCGCCGACGACGATGGGTTTCATTGCCTTGTCCTTGAACAGCGCACAGATATCCTCATAGAGGGGTTCGCCGAGGGAACCGGGCTCTTTGCAGCGGTCGAGCACGGCAATCCGCTTGACGGAGGCAGGAAGCACGTCGAAGAAGTATTTCTCGGAGAAGGGGCGGTAGAGGTGGACTTCGACGACGCCTGTCTTTTCGCCGCGCGCGTTGAGATAGTCGACGGTCTCTTCGATCGCCTGGCAGACTGAGCCCATGGCTACAATAATGTTCTCCGCATCCGGTGCCCCGTAGTAGTTGAAGGGGTGATACTCTCTGCCGGTGAGCTTTTTGATCTCCTGCATGTAGGACTCGACGATGTCGGGAATAACCGTATAGAATTGGTTGGAGGCCTCTTTCGCCTGGAAGAAGATATCCGGATTCTGGGCCGTTCCCTTCTGGAACGGGTGTTCGGGATTCATCGCGCGCGCCTTGAACCTGGCAAGCGCATCGTAGTCGACGAGCTTGGCGAGATCGTCATACTCCAAAACATCGATCTTCTGCACTTCGTGCGACGTCCTGAACCCGTCGAAGAAGTTCAGGAAGGGAAGGCTCGACTTGATGGAGGAAAGGTGCGCGACAGCGGTCAGGTCCATGACTTCCTGGACGCTTCCTGCGGCGAGAAGGGCGAAGCCGGTGCCGCGGCAGGCCATGACGTCGCTGTGGTCGCCGAAAATCGAAAGAGCGTGCCCAGCAATAGCTCTCGCGCTGACGTCGAAAACACCGGGAAGGAGTTCTCCCGCGATCTTGTACATGTTCGGCATCATAAGGAGCAGTCCCTGGGACGCTGTGAACGTCGTGGAAAGAGAACCGGCGGAGAGCGAACCGTGGACTGCTCCGGCTGCGCCGGCCTCGGACTGAAGCTCCGTCACTCTGACTTCTTTTCCGAAAATATTCTTCCTGCCGTGAGCCGCCCATTCGTCGATGACTTCGGGCATGTTCGAGGACGGTGTAATCGGATAAATCGCGGCTACTTCGGTGAACGCATATGAAATGTGCGCCGCCGCCGTGTTGCCGTCCATCGTCTTCCAGTTTCTCTTCATTGATGTACCCCCTCTTGAATTGCAGGAGAGACCGAATTGCATCAGCCCGTCCTGTTTTATTATTCGAGTTCGTTTTTGCAGAGTTCACTTCGCGGTTTTCATACTGGTCTATTTTACAACAAGATCGGGATTTTGCATTCTGTATAATCTGCATTTGAAAAAAAAAGGAGCACTAAAAAATACTTTTTTCACGTATTGATATTACCATAAAGTCCTGTGTGGTCAATTTGTACAATTTGTTTTTAGCCTCTCGTTTTTTCCCGATTCTTCCGGGAAGGCTGTTATAATCATGTACGTTTCAAATGCCAGCTTGTATGAAGAGAGGTCCTGATACGTGATCGACATAGATGAGATAATCGTCATGCCAGAAAAAAAACGCCTTCCGCTTGATATTCGGCCCGGCAGAGAGGAGGAGATGCCCGTGTTTCTCGAAATCGGCTTCGGGAACGGGGAATTTCTCACACGCCTTGCCCGTGATAATCCGGGAAACCTCTTCTGGGGGGTCGAAATGTCGCGTTCATGCGTCCTCAGGGCTTTAAAGAGAGTCCGCGCGGAAAGGCTCTCCAACGTTTTTCTGATGTGCGGGGACGCGCGTTTTATCCTGAAGAAATGCATTCCGAAGGAGTCTCTCGACGGAATTTACATGAATTTTCCATGCCCGTGGCCGAAGAAGAAACACTCCAAAAGAAGAGTCTCAAGCGGTGATTTCCCCTCGGAGATTGCCAAAGTACTTCGAAGGGACGCTTTTTTCGAGCTTGTCACCGATGAAGAGTGGTACGGCAGGGAAGTGCGGAACGTGCTGAACGAGCATCCTGCCCTTGAACTGAATACGTGGTGCGCGAATCCCCCCAGAACGGTGACAACGAAATACGAGCGTAAATGGCTGCAAATGGGAAAGAATATATTTCTTTCCAGACATATAAAGAAAGAGTGGCTATCCGGTGACGGATCCTGCTCTTCGGGGAGGGCGGAGGAGATGCACGTTCGAGTTTCCGGAAAGGGAAGTCTGAATTCGTTCGTGAAGGAACTTTATGACCGGGGAGGAGAGAACGGTGACGCTTTATGGGTGTATAAGAGGAGCTATACATCCGGCAACGGAGTGTTCCTTGTGGAGGTGGTCGCCGGCGACGGCTCCTTTGAACAGAAGTTCTTTCTGCAGATAGTGGAGAGGGAAGACGATATCCTGGTAAAAATCGCTCCCTACTCCAGTCCTTTTTTAACCGATTCTGTGAAGGGAGCTCTTGAAGGACTTGCGTCGATGATTGAGTCTCATTGCATGAGCCATGCCCCGGATGTTCCCGTCGTGATGGACTCCATGAAGCCGGGGCCACCCCGATAGCCGAAGGAAGACTTTCGATGACAAAGGAAGTCCGCCCGACTTCGGGCAAGGTGATGGGAGCGCTTTTCAACATTCTCGGAAATCTGGATGGACGGGCGTTTCTCGACCTGTTTTCCGGAACGGGGAGAGTCGCTCGTTCCGCTGTTGATCGAGGCGCAGTCCCGGTGGTTGCGGTGGAGATCATTCCTTCGAGAGCCCGGGAAATTCGGTCGCTCCTCCCTGAAGAGCCCGCCTGCCTCGTTCTCTCCATGGATGTCAGAAGAGCGCTCTCTTTCCTTCGAAGAAAAGGCTACCGTCCTTTTCCGGATGAGCCGCGGGGATTCGATGTGATTTTTGCCGATCCTCCCTACGGTGCAGGCTGGCCTTCAATTTTGGGCGGCATTCTTTTTCCGCAGGACGGAGGACTTCTCAACCCCGGGGGAATTGTCGTGATCGAGCATTCGATCCGCGAAGAAGCGCCTGCGGGAGAGAGATACATGATCACTGACCGCCGAGAGTACGGAGAAACCGTTCTCACTTTTCTCTCGCCGGTCATGAACATCGGAACGCTTTGCGGGAAGAGAGGGGAAGAAGAATGAAACGGTCCATCAGTGCGGTGTATCCCGGTTCTTTTGATCCGATCACCAACGGGCATATTTATATTGCCGAACGGGCGGCGGCTCTTTTCGACGAGGTGGTAGTGAGCGTTCTGCTCAATCCCCAGAAAAAAGCCGCGTTCACCGTCGAGGAGCGGAAAGCCATGGCCAGAGAAGCTTTGAGCCATCTGAACAATGTGAAAGTCGGATCTTTTTCGGGACTGCTTGTCGATTTCCTGCGCCAGGAGAGAAGTCGGATCATCATCAGGGGATTGAGAGCGCTCTCCGATTTTGAATACGAATTTCAGCTCGCCCTTATGAACAGGCAGTTGGCGCCGGATATCGAGACGCTGTTCATCGTTACCGATGCGCGCTACTCATATCTATCCAGTCATGCCGTCAAGGAAATCTACCAGTTCGGTGGGGCCGTTCACGAAATGGTTCCTCCCGGCGTTTTCCGGCGTCTGCGGGAACGTTTTCCGCTTCCGCACACGATGTCGTCGTAAACAGGAACCGTTTCTTCTCGGAATCGGGACGAAAAAACGGGTTCAGATTCTCCCAAAGAGCGGCGGCGGTCATCTCGAGTGCAGCAAGTCTTCCGCCTGCGCCCTGCATGAGGAGCGGCAGCTTTCCTGTCACCGGAAGCAACGCCGTCTTACGCATGGTTCGAAGCATCCCGATCCCCGCTTCATCGGCGGCTAGCGGATGAATGTATGCAGGACCGCTTTTCTGCAGCTCCCGGTTTTCCTCGTGTTTGATTCCGAGAAGGAAATGCGTCGTCTGTCTTTGAATGCGCCCCCGCGGATAACGCGCACTCACGCATTTTCCGATAAAATCATCCCAGGAGATGCTTTGAGGAGCGAAGCGGAGCAGACGGTTTTCCATTCCTTCGCTCATTTCGGAGGATAGAGCGAGGGTTTGCGCTGTCGTTCTCAAAAGGAGCGTGCGGGCGATTCTCCAGAGAAAGTCTTTCGAGAGGACGTACCTTCCCTCTTCAAGACATCGCTTCAGGATTGCCCCGGTCGAAGAAGGAAGCGCTTTTTCCGCCTCGGTGCGGCTTCCCTCCGCGAGAGCGCGGCGTATCGCGGACGCGCCTGAGAAGGATCCGGCGAGCGACTGGTCATGGTACCCCGATCCTCTCCGTTGGATCGGGACGAAGCTGATATCGTACGCTTTCCGGGTAACATGTTCCATGTAGGAGAGAGCGAGCGCATTGTTCGGAGATGAGAGAAAACCGCCGTATTCAGGTTTTATGGATTCAAGCGCCTTTGCGCGCGCTTTAACGTAGGAAAAACCTGAATTCAGATATTTTTTCAGAGTATCCTTGAAAGTGGCCGGTTCGTGGACTACAATATCAAGGAGCGGAGAAACATCGAAGCCGGGTTCTTCCATTCCGAAGGAGAGGCTCCGGACCAGACCCGTCGCAGCAAGAATATCGACTGCACCCGCGGCGAAGACGCCCGCGTTATGGCATGAAAAAAAAACGGGCAGTTCGAGCACGAGATTCGCTCCCGCCCGAATCGCACTTTCTGCGCGGTCCCATTTGCTCAGGAGAGCGGGCTCTCCCCGCTGCGTGAAATAGGAGGAGAGGACCACTATAATGCCGTCTGCCCGCGCCTCCTGCTTCGCCCGGCGGATATGATGCAGATGTCCGTAGTGCAGCGGATTATACTCGGCAACAATGCCAACATGGTTTTTATATATGATGACCGGCTCCTTTCGGAAGTTTATACGCTACAATACATCCTTTCAAAGAACCCGGTCAAGAAGAGAGGAAGGGGTACATTCATGAAAGTTCTTGTTGTGAACTGCGGTAGTTCGTCCCTCAAGTATCAACTTTTTGATATGACCGACGAGTCGGTGCTTGCAAAAGGGCTTGTGGAGCGGATCGGAATCGAAGGAGCCCGGATCAAGCACGTGAAGACCGGAATGGATACCGTGATCAAGAACAGGGAGATATCCAACCACAAGGTCGCATTCAAAGTTGTCGTGGAGGCGCTTCTCGATTCGGAGCACGGAGTCTTGAAGAGCCTGGACGAACTTTCCGCGGTCGGCCACAGGGTGGTGCACGCCGGAGAACGATACGCCGGATCCGTCCTGATTACACATGATGTTATCGACGCCCTTGAAGAGTGCGTTCCGCTTGCTCCCCTCCACAACCCGGCGAACCTCATGGGAATTTACGCCGTCACCGAGGCCCTTCCGAACATTCCTCAGGTCGGCGTCTTCGACACGGCCTTTCATCAGACCATGCCCGGATGCGCCTATATGTACGGAGTCCCCTATCACTATTACGAGAAATACAAGGTTCGCCGGTACGGTTTTCATGGTACCAGCCACTTCTACGTTGCGAACAGGGCTGCCGAAATTCTCGGGAAACCGATCGAATCGCTCAATATCGTCACATGCCACATGGGGAACGGAAGCTCGCTCGCCGCGGTGAAGGCCGGCAAGTCGATCGACACCAGCATGGGTTTCAGCCCCCTCCCCGGAGTCATCATGGGAACCCGTTCCGGCGACGTTGACCCATTGTTGATTTCCTACCTGGCGGAACAGGAAGGGATCGACAACAAGGCGATGAGCCATGTCCTGAACAAGGAGAGCGGCCTTCTCGGAATTTCCGGCGTCAGCAGCGACCTGAGAGACATCGAAGAGGCTGCCGACGGAGGAAACAAGAGGGCGAAGCTTGCGGAAGAAATGCTTTACTACGGAGTGAAAAAATACATCGGATCCTATGCAGCCGCCATGGGTGGTATCGATGTTCTCGTCTTCACTGCCGGAATTGGAGAGAATAGCGCCCGCGCCCGCGAACAAATCTGCGAAGGTCTTGAATTTATGGGTATCAAGCTGGACAAGGAAAAGAACAACGTCCGGGGCAAGGAGCGCATCGTCAGCCCCGACGACAGCAAGGCCAAGGTCATGGTGGTTCCCACCGACGAAGAGCTTGTCATCGCCAGGGACACAAAGCGTATCGTCAGCATCCGTTGAGCGACGGAGCAACTGGAGGTGATGAAAGTGCCCATAACGGAAAGGCCGGCATCGTGGCATTTCGAGATTGAAACACCGGAACTCGGCAACGAGGATGCTGCGACGACTGCTCTCTGGGAGCAGCCTTGCCAAGTAATCCCCTCATTGGGCACGGGAATCGGACCGGTTCAGAAAGAGGTGCTTTATGACGGACAGCTCTTCTCCTTCGCATCGCCGCTTCGTGTCGAAGCGGAAGCCCGTTGGGCCGGCGACGATCTTTGCGTTTCAATCTCAATACGCACGACATTCACATCTCCATGTTCCCGCTGCCTTGAGCTCGCGCATATTGAAATTCTGAACGATTTCATGTATCTTTACTCTTTGCGGAAGAAGTCTGCTGAAAACCGTAACGTTGAAGAGAAGCCGGAGGAGGAATATCGGGTTGTTCCGGTGCGATCCTGGAAAAATCGTCTCGATATTTCGGACCAGGTCTGGGAAAGCCTGATTCTCTCTCTCCCGATCCGGGTTCTCTGTTCCGAGGATTGCCGCGGCATATGCCCGACGTGCGGGAAATCTTTGAACCTGGAAGAGTGCCGTTGCTCCTCCGAAGAAAAAGATCCCCGGTTTGAGAAGCTTCTTGCCATGAAATTCGATCAAGGATAATTGAAAAGGAGGGGAATGCAGAATGGCGACGCCGAAAAGCAGGGTATCCCACGCCCGTACACATAAAAGAAAGTCGGAGTGGATTCGGTCCTTGTCGGGTCCGGAATTGACCACCTGCCCGCATTGCGGGGAAGTGATCATGAACTACAGGGCTTGCGGAGAATGCGGTTTTTACCGAGGCCGCAAAGTTCTTGAAACCGCATCGGAAGCGAAGGAATAGAGATTCACTCCTGTCTGAATGTCCGAGCGTGAGAGGTCCAGGAAAGGGAAGGGAAACCTTCCCTTTTTTATTTTTCGCTGATTTCCTATTGACCGTTTTCCGCAAGCCCTTTATACTTACCTTGTATTGAGATCAGATTCTATAATCAGGTGGCTAAATGGGGGCGACTTCCATCAAGTCTCAAAGAAAAAAAAACCGGCAGGAGAAGTTGCTGAAGCTTATTGAACAGAATCCGCTTGCAACGGACGAACAACTGGCAGTCATTCTCTCCGCGAGTGTCAGTACCATCCGTCTTGACAGGGCAGTTCTCGGAGTTCCGGAACTTCGGGAACGGATGCGGGCCATGGCGCAAAAGGCGACCAGCAAACTCCGCTCTTTGAAGCAAAGCGAAGTCGTGGGCGATCTCCTTGAACTGGAACCGGACAGATGGGCTCTATCGGTTCTGGATACCCGCAGGGATATGGCGTTCCGTGAAACCGACATGGTCTGGGATCACTATATCTACGCCCAGGCAAGCTCCATTGCCATCGCGGTGGTTGCAGCCGATCTCGTGATCGTCGATTCGATGAGAGGCGAGTACAAGGGGCATGCCAAAGTGGGAGATACCCTTGTCGCCAGGGCGAAAGTCGGAGTCCACAAAGAGGATAAATACATCGTCAGTGTCCGGACAAAAGTCGGAGACAGGGAGATTTTCGTAGGGCGTTTTATCGCAGCTATTGTCGCGGAAAACAGCCTTTTTTAACTCTCGAGAGAGGTGACATTCGATTGATTCTTGCGCTGGATGCCATGGGAGGCGATCATGGTCCTTCCGAAACCTGCAAAGCCGCCCTGCTGGCGTGCGAAGAGTATGACGACCTGGAACTGGCCCTCGTCGGCTCGGAGCCTGTCATTTCTCCTTTGCTGGAGGGTGCTCCCCGAAATGTGGCGAGTCGTCTCTCCGTCGTCCATACCGACGAGCGTATCGACATGGACGAATCCCCTACAATCGCCATAAGAAAAAAGCGGAACTCAAGCATGCGCCTTTCGATGGAAATGGTGCGGTCAGGTGAGGCCTCCGGCTGCGTTTCCGCCGGAAATACAGGTGCGATTGTAGCCGGGGGAGTTCTCGTCGTCGGGCGAATTCCGGGTATCGACAGACCGGCAATGGGCGTTGCTCTTCCCACCCTCAACAAGTATACCTTCCTGCTCGACGTGGGAGCCACTGTCCGTAGCAAGCCGCTGAACCTTTTTCAGTTCGCTCACATGGGAAACGTCTATTCGAAGCGTATTCTCGGTGTCGCGGAACCTCAGGTGGCTCTTCTCTCGAACGGTTCAGAGGAGATAAAAGGAGATGAAGTGATCGCCGGAGCCAAGGAGCTCATAAAACAGAGCGCTCTGAACTTCTCGGGGTACGTCGAGGGAGACGACATCCCATACAGCAAGGCCGACGTGGTTGTCTGCGACGGTTTTTCGGGGAATGTGGTTCTTAAATTCGCCGAGGGGTTGATGACGGCGGTGGCCTCGATGCTCAAGGAAGAGATAGGACAGCGTATTCTGCCGAAAGTCGGTATGGTCTTCATGATTCCGATGATGAAGGATCTCATTGCGCGTTTTCATTATGAAAAACACGGTGGGACGCCTCTCCTTGGAGTAAACGGCGCGGTTATCAAAGCTCACGGACGTTCAAAGGCTCCTGCGATTGTCAGTGCGTTGAGAGTGGCCAGGAGTTTTGTCAAGCAGAACGGTGTCGATCTTATCAGGGAAGAGTTAAAGAGTTAGGGTATAAGGAGGTTCCCTCATGGCGGTTTTTCAAGGAATACCGGTTTCCATTCATGGGAGCGGTATGAGCGTTCCGGAAAAGGTGCTTACGAACGAAGACCTGTCGAAATTAGTCGATACGAACGACGAGTGGATACGGGAGAGAACGGGTATTCAAAGACGACATATTGCAGACGAAGGGGAGTTGACGAGCACGCTCGCCGCGGAAGCGGGACGTGCCGCGCTCGAGGATGCGGGAGTAGCCCCCTCGGATATCGATATGATCATTGTCGCGACGAACAGCCCGGACACACTCTTCCCCGGGGTGGCCCCCAAAGTGCAGGGTATGCTGCAGGCCGAAAAAGCAGGAGCTTTCGACGTGCAGTCCGGATGCACAAGCGGAGTGTATGCGCTTGTGCTGGCCGTCAATGGAATCGCTTCAGGAATCTGGAAAAACGTACTCGTCATCGGGGCGGAAATTATCTCTCGACTCGTAGACTGGACCGACAGAAACACGTGCGTCCTCTTCGGCGACGGAGCAGGGGCAGTTCTTCTGGGGCCGTCTTCGGGAAAGGAGCATTTTCTCTCGGCGGGACTCCGTTCCGACGGCACCAAGCACGATCAGATCACCCTGCTCGGAGGACTCATAGAACATCCGGCCTCCAGGGAGACTCTTGAACAAAAGCTCCACTATGTCGCGATGAAAGGGAACGACGTCTTCAAGTTCGTGAACAGGGTCATTCCTCCCTTTCTCAAGGATCTGTGCAACGATTCCGGTCTTTCTGTCGACCAAATCGACTGGTGGTTTTTTCACCAGGCGAACCAGCGGATTATAGAGCGTGCGGCAGAGCGCCTCGGAATTGCTCCGGAAAAAGTATTCATCAATCTTGATGAGTATGGCAATACCTCTGCAGCGTCTCTTTTCATCGCTTTGTCCGAGTTCATGAAGCAGGGAAGACTTCAGGAAGGACAGAGAATACTTTTTACCGCTTTTGGAGCAGGTATGACGTACGGGGGTGTCATTTATGAATCTTGATGCAGCAGCTCCATACAGAGACAATCGCATAGTCCGCCTTTTAGGGTGCCGATATCCCCTGATGCAGGGCGGAATGGCATGGGTGGCGGATGCAGAGCTCGCGGCCGCGGTGAGCAACGGAGGGGGGCTCGGTATTATTGCCGCTTCGAATATGCCTCCGGAACTTCTCGAGAAGGAACTTCTCAAAGTGCGCACTCTTACCGACAGACCTTTCGGCTTGAACATCATGCTTATGTCCCCCACAGTGGAAGCTGTTATCGGGCTGGCCGAAAAGCACAGGGTGCCCATCGTCACCACCGGGGCCGGAAGCCCTGGAAAGGTGATTGATCGCCTGAAGCCGGGAGGGACCATCATCGTTCCTGTTGTTGCGTCGGTCGCTCAGGCGAAAAGGGTGGAGAAACAGGGGGCCGATGCCGTGGTCGCGGAAGGAATGGAGGCCGGCGGGCATATCGGTGAATTAACGACGATGGTCCTTATTCCTCAGATTGTTGACTCCGTCGGAATACCGGTTGTTGCTGCAGGCGGCATTGCGGACGCTCGGGGAGTTGTTGCAGCCTTCGCGCTTGGAGCGGAAGGTGTTCAGGTAGGAACTCGTTTTATATGCTGCTGTGAGTCCACAGTGCATCCTGCCTATAAAGAAGCGGTTATCTCCGCCAGGGACAGGAGCAATGTCGTAACGGGACGCTTCACGGGTCATCCGGTACGATGCCTGAAGAACAAGCTTACAAGCCGTTTCGAAGAGCTGGAAAAAGAAAACGCGTCGGTAGAAGAGTATGAAAAACTCGGGGCAGGGCGCCTTAGGGCGGCTGTTGTGGAGGGTGACGTGGAGTGGGGGTCCGTCATGGCCGGACAGAGTGCGGCACTGGTCAATGAAATTCTCCCTGCTGCCGAAATAATCGAATCAATGTTCGTCGGTGCGGGCAAGATTATGGGCAGCCTTGCCGCAGTTGCTTCTCTCGGTTGAGGTGGTCATACTATGAAATATGCACTTATTTTCCCTGGACAGGGATCCCAGGAAGTGGGGATGGGAAAGGATATTCAAACTGCTTTCAAAAAAGCTGCTGATGTCTTTTGCAGGGCGGATGATGCTCTTTCCTTTTCTCTTTCCCGCATCATTTTCGAAGGGCCGGAGGATGAACTGAGAAGGACGGCTTATACGCAGCCTGCAATTCTGACGATGAGCCTCGCCTGTCTCTCGGTGCTGGAAGAAATGGTGGAAGCGCCTCTCCGCCCGGACTTTCTTGCAGGTCACAGCCTGGGGGAGTACACGGCGCTGGTTGCAGCCGGTACGCTCTCTCTGGAAGATGGTGTCCGGCTGGTCCATCTCCGCGGAAAACTGATGCAGGAGGCTGTCCCCGAGGGCAGAGGAGCAATGGCAGCCATACTGGGGCTTGATTTACCCGCTGTTTCTGCAGTATGCACCGAAGTTGCTCCTGAAGGAGAATGTCAGCCCGCAAATTTCAACTCTCCCGGTCAGATTGTTATCTCCGGTGAGACTGAATTTGTCCAAAAAGCCATGGCGCTCTCCAAGGAGAGAGGAGCAAAAAAAGTCATTCCGCTGAATGTCAGCGCACCGTTTCACAGCCGTCAAATGCGGCCTGTGGCCGACAAGCTGCTCGAAGCCTTTGAAAAGTGCTCCTGGTCCGATCCTTCGGCGCCGATCGTATCGAACGTGAAGGCGCTTCCCGTTTCCGGTGTGAGGGATATTCAGGATGCCCTTTTCCACCAGACATACATGCCCGTCCTCTGGAGCGATTCCGTCAACCTGATGGCGAACGACGGAGTGGAATCTTTCTACGAAGTCGGCCCTGGCAGCGTTCTCGGATCGCTCGTGAAAAAGTGCCGCAAGGGGCTTATCGCTCATTCCTGCGGAACTCTCGCGGAATTGGAAAAGATATCCCTGCTTTTAAAGGAGATGGTGTAATATGGACCAACGGGTTGCTCTTGTGACAGGTGCCGGCAGAGGCATAGGAAGAGCCGTTGCCGTTCGGCTGGCTGCAGAAGGTTTCTTGGTTGCGGTGAATTTCCGCAGCAGCGGGAAAGCCGCCCTCGAAGTCTGTGATATTATTGCCGGTGCGGGAGGAAAGGCTTTCCCTGTACAAGGCGATGTCTCCGACCCGGAACAAGTAAAACGAATTTTTTCCGAAGTGAACGACCTGGCCGGTCATGTTTCCGTACTGGTGAACAACGCCGGAATTACAAAGGACTCCCTGCTGCTCAGGATGAAAGATGAAGATTGGAATTCGGTGCTGACAGCCAATCTATCCTCGGTGTATTATTGCACCAGGGAAGCGATTCGAGGGATGGTCCGGGCAAAGTGGGGGAGAATCATCAGTATTGCCTCCGTCGTGGGACTCATAGGAAATCCGGGTCAGGCGAACTACTGCGCCTCCAAGGCAGGAATCATCGGATTCACGAAATCCGTGGCACGGGAGTACGCGGTAAAAGGTGTTACAGCGAACGCAGTGGCGCCGGGGTTCATCGGAACGGACATGACCGAAGCGCTCCCGGCGGAGGCTCGTGAAGTGCTCTTAAAACAGGTTCCCGCAGGAAGATCCGGAACACCCGAGGATGTTGCGAGTGCGGTGTGCTTTCTGGCTTCCGATGAAGCATCATACATAACGGGACAGGTTATTGCCGTCGACGGCGGCATGACCATGTGCTAAAAAGAACATGGAAGGGGGGTGAACGTGAATGAAAAAAGAAGAAATGCTCGCTCGGTTGAAGGAGATCATCATCGACAGGCTTGACGTGGAAGAGGATCAAATAGTCCCAGAAGCCTCCTTTGTAGAGGATCTTGGGGCTGACTCCCTTGATATTGTAGAACTCATCATGGGAATCGAAGAAGAATTCGACATCGAGATTCCCGACGAGGACGCAGAAAAACTCACGACTGTCGGTGAAGCAATGAATTACACATTGGGCAAGCTCGGTGTGGACGAGTAATTCATCGAGAAACGAAGGAATCGTCGGAGGGGGAAGCGCTTCAAAGCCTTCCCCCCTTGAACGGCAGTTTTTCGGGAGTACACTTGTTTCGACCCTTGCATAGAGGAGTGAAGCGTTTTGAGAAGGGTTGTCGTTACCGGGCTTGGAGTCATAAGCCCCATCGCCACGGGAAAAGAAGACTACTGGCAGGCTTTGAAAGATGGCAAAAACGGCATCGGTCCGTTGACTACATTCGACGCGAGTGATAGCCCCATTCCGTTCGGTGCGGATATCAAGGATTTCGATCCCTGCCGATGGATGGACAATAAGGAAGCGAAACGTTCCGACAGAGTCATTCAGTTTGCTGTCGCCGCGGCCGATATAGCGGTTGCGGATGCGAAGCTCGATACGGGAAGCCTGGATCCACATAAATTCGGTGTTTATATCGGGAGCGGTCAGGGTGGCATCGAAACCACCTTCAACAACTTCAAGACCATGATGGAGAAGGGACCCAAAAGGGTCAGCCCCTTTTTCATTCCGATGATGATCAGCAATATGTCCACGGCGTACGTCGCGATAAAACATAACGCCAAGGGGCCAAACATGTGCGTCGTGACGGCGTGCGCGACATCGGTCCACAGCATCGGCGAAGCGTATCATACCATTTTACGCGACGATGCCGATATTATTCTTGCCGGGGGGACTGAAGCTGCGCTCCGTACCATCAGTATTGCAGGTTTTGCAGCAATGAAGGCCCTCTCGACAAGAATGGACGCTCCGGAGAAGGCTTCACGCCCCTTTGACGTCGACCGCGACGGTTTCGTCATGGGCGAAGGGGCCGGGGTAGTCGTACTCGAAGAGCTGGAGCATGCGAAAAAACGCGGCGCTCACATCTACGCGGAGCTTGTCGGTTACGGCAATACATGCGACGCGAGCCATATTACCGCTCCTGATCCCGAGGGTGAGGGCGCGGCACGGGCCATGCGAAAGGCTATGGAGCAGGCAAAATGGCTTCCCGAGGATGTTGATTACATCAATGCGCACGGAACATCGACGCCTCTCAACGATAAAATGGAGGCCATGGCTATTCGTGCCGTTCTCGGTGATCATGCAGACAAAGCCTATGTCAATTCGACGAAGTCGATGATAGGCCACTGCCTCGGAGCCGCGGGAGCGCTTGAAACAGTGGCTGCTCTTCAGGCTATTGAAGAGGGGATTATTCACCCGACGATCAACCTTGAGAATCCGGATCCGGAGTGCAGGGTCAATCTTGTCGGAACATCGGCGGTGCAAACGAACGTCGCCAGGCTTCTGGTCAATAGTTTCGGGTTTGGCGGCCATAACGGTGTCGTCGCATTCCAGAGGTTCGAGGAGTAATATCGAATTGTCACGGGACAGCGGTTTCTTTTCCCTGACGGGGCAACTGCTTTTAAAGGCATTCTTCCCGAAATCGAGGATATCCGGAGATCGAAAAAACCGGACCGATTGTTCGCGATGAATTTCGACGACTGGTACGAGATCGAACTCAACAGACTTCAGGACCGTTTGGAATACGTGTTCGATGACATATCGCTGTTAAGAACCGCTCTCCTCCATTCTTCCCATGTCAATGAACATGGGGGAGCAGAGCATAACGAACGGCTCGAATTCCTGGGAGACGCCGTGCTTCAGCTGAGCGTCTCCCGTTTTCTATATCGGTCATGCACGAATTACGACGAGGGAATGCTCTCGAAACGAAGGGCTTCGATCGTATGCGGCGCATCGCTTCGTCTTTGGTCTGAAGACCTCGGTGTATGCCGGCTTCTTCGAATGAGTAAAGGCATGGCAAAGGAGGCCGTGAACAGTACCGCCTGTATCGATGCCGCAGAAGCGGTGTTCGGGGCTGTCTTTCTGGATGGGGGATTCGAAGCCGCCGACCGGGTGATACAGGGATATATGAACTTTCATACACACGAATCCCCTACGGAGTCGATCTCCGATCCCAAGTCCTCGCTTCAGATAATGGCGCAGGAAAGAGGGGTCGGGCTTCCTTTGTACGAAACCCTCTCGGTGGCAGGCCCTTCCCATAAACCGGTTTTTCATGTCAGGGTCATTCTCGGCGGAATCCCGGCCGGAGAGGGCGTAGGGCCATCAAGAAAAACAGCCGAGTTCAATGCCGCAATTGAGGGCTTGGCATACCTCTCCAAGGAGATCTTCGAGCAATGAGAAAAAACACCATCGCCGTATGCTTCGCCTGCCTTTTTTTGATCATTGCATCTCCTGCGTACGCTTGGGATGTCTGGACGACGTCTCCATGGCTCGCCATTATCACTCGTTTCATCGGGGGAGTTTTCGTCACGGTCCGGCCGATTGAAGTCTGGAACGAGGATGGCGCGGTCGTTCGGCGCATCCAGTCTCGTCATATTCCAAAGGATGCGGCTGTCATAGCTCTTGACGGCGAAGAGGCGTCGAGGCTCGGTCTGAACGCCAAAGAATGGAAATCTCTCTCCCTGCTCTATCAAGCCGCTCCCTTCGACAAAAGTCAATCGGATTTTTTCTTTTCCGATCCCTCCGCACTTCCCTTCATAGCACAGAGAATCTTTACAGTTCTATCGCAGGTCGACCCTGGGAACTACCCGTATTACCAGCGGAGACTTTCCGAATTTCAGACCAGGCTTGACAGCACCGTCATCGTCGGAAGGCAGCTTCTGAGGGGGTACCCGCTCTTGGACCTGGGAGGCGGGTTTTCCCGGATGCTTACCGCAGCGGGATGTGAGCTGGTGCCAGTCGACCGGCAGTTGAAAGCCGCATGGGAAAAGGGGGAAGAACTGGAACTGCTGGAAGCGCTTCTGGAGGATTCTTTGTCGAAAAAAATTCCAGTCCTTATCGATGCGTCCGCTCCGAAAAAACTGCGGGAATTTTTGCAGGACAACAATAATATTGTTTTCCTAGGGAAACCTTCCCTGGAGCAGGATCTGCTCCTCTTTTTCCACGATCAGTATCTCTTGTTGTGGAACAGGCTGGTTGCCCTTCGACAGCTTCGCGACGGGAAAAAGTAGTTTTTTATTTCAGGCAGGCGGTCTGTTTGTTGCGCGAAAAGAAAGGAATCGCTGACCCTGCCAGGAAAACACTGAGTATGTAGAACGGAATACCGTTTCCCGCGACATCCATCAGGATGCCCACCATAATCGGCCCGACTGTCATCCCTATGCTGAACGCGATGTTGAAGAGCCCCATGGTTCTCCCTGAACCGAAAGACTTTCCCCTGGTGGCCGCTATAGCGGCAAGCGACGGTGAGGCCAACGCATGCCCTACACCGAAAGCTATGCTTGCGACTGAAAGACTGAGCGGAGACGTAAGGTTCGGAAGGCCGATGAGCGTGACGGCGGAAATCAGGCCGCCGATGATGATGAGCGTATTTTTGTGAACATTGTCTGCCAGTTTGCCGGAAAAGTTTTGAAGGAACCCTGTCGAGAGTGAATTGAGAGAAACAATGATGCCTATGTGTGAAAAAGAAATTTCGAGCTGGGATGCGAAGATGGGGATCACCATGACCAGGACTCCGCGACACATTGCGGAGGCGAACTGGAAAAAGAAGACGATCAACATCTCATGGTCTGAAAGAAGCCCTTTGAACGCGTCCAAGGTTCCGATCTCTTCCCTCTCGGACGCGGAGGAGTCCGAGAAGGGGAGAAGGCGATACACAAGAAAAAGCGAGAGGAGCGTGAGCGTCGTCATCGCGTAGAAAGGCGCATGCAGGCCGATTCCGTCCGCCAGTATTCCGCTGAGAAGGGGGCCGAAACCGACGCCGAGGAAAAGAGCGGCCTGCAGCGTGCCGAAATACGAGCCTTCCTCGCCCTTGGGGGCGATGTCGGCCGCGATTGCCATTGCAATCGGAACGACCATCGCGGAACCGATTCCGTGCCAGGTTCTGATGAATATGAGTATTTCGGTCGAGGTAGCGAAAGCATAGGCGACCGATGCCAGCGCATAAACGAAAAGACCGCCCATGAGCAGTTTTTTCCGGTCTATTCTCTCTGCGAGTTCTCCCGATGCGACCATCCCTCCGGCACGTGCAAAAGAGAACGCACTTATAATGAGTCCAATGGCAAGGCTGCTTGCACCGAGAGACTTGGCATACAAGGGGAGAATAGGAGCGATGATGCCTATGCCAAGCATGGCGCAAAATATCGAAAGACTTAATACGATTCTGATCCTGCGAGAGGAAATTTCTGATGCCAACAAAAAAATACATCCCCAATCTTTCTTCCGAAAACCCTTGGAAGAAAAAATATTCCTCTACAGGGTACTATATATTGTCTACAATTTCAAGATCCCCTTTTCCTTTTTTAAAACGCCCTACGATTGCCGCTGCGTCGAAACCGAGTCCGCGGATTTGGTTGAGAGTAAGGATCGCCTCGTTCTCGGGAAGGGCCAGAAGAAGGCCTCCCGATGTTTGTGCGTCGAAGATCATGTCCATCAGAATTTCGTCGTGCCGTTTTGGATCGCGTACACGCCCTTCGTACTCTATCCTGTTGTTGTACGTTCCGGCAGGAATAAGTCCGGAGCCCGCAAGATCAAGCACCCCATGGATGAGCGGCAGATCGTGTATTCCGAGTACCAGATCGAGGCCGCCTGAAGAGAGCATGTCGAGCGCGTGACCGGCCAGCCCGAAACCGGTGACGTCGGTACAGCTGTGAACCAACGCCATAATTTCCGGGTCGAGTCTCCCGGGAAGATTGTTCAATGTTGTCATCCAGCGGACAGCTTCGGCAACTGTTCGTTCGTCCTCGATCATGTCCGCCTTGACCGCCGTCGCGGCAACACCTGTCCCGAGGGGTTTCGTCAGCAGGAGGACGTCTCCCGGCTCGGCTCCTGTAACCTGCCATATCGAACCCATTGCAACTTCTCCGTAGACGACGAGACCGTACTTCGGCTCCTTGTCCTCCACACTGTGCCCTCCAAGCAAAAAGGCGCCGGCCTCGCGGACCTTTTTGTTGCCTCCGGCGAGGACTGCCTCCAGAACGCTCAAGTCAAGAGATTTCGTGGGAAAGCCTACAATGTTCAACGCCACGAGAGGAGCCCCTCCCATTGCGAAGACGTCGCTCAGCGAGTTTGCGGCGGCAATTGCCCCCCACGCGGAAGGATCGTCCACCACCGGTGTGATGAAGTCGACGGTGAGAATTCCGGCGCGTTTTTCGTCGATTTTCCATAACGCGGCATCTTCTCCGGAGGCCCAGGATGTAAAGATGCGTTCGTCGGAGGGGATTTCGATATTCTTCAGGATTTTGGAAAGGTCCGCCGGACCAATTTTTGCTGCTCAGCCGCTTGTTGTGGCCATTTCTGTCAAGCGCATAAAAACTTCTCCTTCATATGGATTTATAATTATTATAACATATGAAGTTTATTCTCCGGCGGGAGTAGCGTGAACGACATCAGCGGCGCAGTACGAGACAAGCTCTCCTCCTCTCAGGACAAGCAGCTCGCCGTTATCGCCGATTCCGGAGGCCTTTCCGATGTCCGTGCCTTCCTCCGTCGTGACGAAGACTTCCTTTCCGAGGGTGGAACACTCTGAACGGTACAGCGATAGAAGAGAAAAGCCTCCGTCCGACTCCAGGGATGCAAGGAGGTCCGAGAAAACAGACAGGATTCCTGCGACCAGCTTTCCTCTGTGTACCCGGTCGACCCTCTCGCTCAGAAATCCTGCTCCTTCGAGGATCCGCCCTCTCTCTTCGTCGTCCGTCCGGGAAGGAGGTGAAATGTTGAGTCCGATGCCGGTACAGCAGTCCCGGATACGATCGGATTCGCTCGATGCTTCGGAAAGGATGCCGCAAATCTTCCCGTTCTTCAAGAGGAGATCGTTAGGCCATTTGAGCGCGAGATCGATTGAATAAAGATCCCGAACCGCTTTCTTCACGGCAAGGCCTGCTGCGAGGTTGACAAGCTGGAGGCGCCCGGGAAGAAGTTTCGGCCTGAAAAAAAACGACAGGAAGACGCCGCTCTTCGGGGGAGAAATCCACGTACGGTCTCTTCTGCCCCTTCCCCGCGTCTGTTCCTCGGAAAGGACGATAACCCGTTCGGATTTGCCCTGACGTCCGATCTGCTTGGCTGTCTCCTGCGTGGAGGGAAGCGTTTCAAAAACATGAATTTCCGTACCGGAAAAAGAATGGGACGGCAAAAGAGCTCCGATATACGAAGGGGCGAGGTCGTATTCCGGAAGGCCTTCCAGGACATATCCTTTTTGAGGAATGGATCTGATGGAAAAACCCTCGTCGGAAAGAGCGCGTATAGTTTTCCAGATGCTCTGCCTGGAGAGGGAAAACATCCGGGAGAGATGCCCTCCCGAAACGATTTTTCCTTTGGATTTCATCAAAATACGGGAGAGTTCCACGGTTGCGGAGCGAGCTCTCATCATTTTTTCGTCCTTCTTCCTGATAGGTGTGCCTTGGAATGATATAATAAAAAATCGTACAACACAATGATCACGAGGGGGAGAGGCATATGGCGCTGACGCCGAATGCGACGGTGATGGAGGAACTGCGGATCTTGCGAAAAGATTTGCAGGACAGTCTTTGACCTGGTTTCGATAAGGAAAAGGAAAGAAACCCTTGAAGCGGAGGCGACATCTCCCGATTTCTGGAGTAAAGAAGAGAGCCGCGAGGTAACAAGGGAGATAGCACGCCTTCAGAAAAGTATCGACATCTGGGATGAAGTGGAACGGGTGTATGGTGAACTCGAAACACTGGAAGAAATGCTCTCGGAGGCGGACGACGAGGAATTGCAGAAGGAATTCGGCCAGACAGCCGACGCCCTGCGGAAATCAATCGAGAAGCAGCAGCTCCTTCTGCTTCTTTCTGAGGAGTATGACCTCAACAACGCCATCCTTACGGTGCATGCCGGCTCAGGAGGGCTTGATTCGCAGGATTGGGCGGAAATGCTCCTTCGACTTTTTCTCAGGTGGGCGGAACGGGAGGATTTCTCCACCAGAATTCTCGACAATCTCCAGGACGATGAAGCCGGCATCAAAAGTGCGACAGTGCTGGTCCAAGGGGATTATGCCTATGGTTACCTGAAATCGGAGAAAGGAGTCCATCGCCTGGTCCGGATTTCTCCCTTCGATGCGGCGAAACGCCGGCATACGAGCTTCGCCTCTGTCGACGTAGCTCCGGAGCTAGCCGACGATGTTCCCATAGAGATTCGCCCCGAGGATCTGAAGATGGATACATTCCGTGCCAGCGGCGCCGGAGGACAGTATGTGAACAGGACCGATTCGGCGGTGCGGATCACTCATATCCCGACGGGGATCGTCGTAGGCTGTCAGAACGAACGGTCGCAGCACATGAACAGGCAGGTCGCCATGCAGATTCTTCGAAGCCGCCTCTTCGAGAAGGCGTTGCAGGAGCGCCAGCAGGAACTTCTCGCGATCCAGGGGGAGAAAAAAGAAAGCAGCTGGGGAAGCCAGATCCGCTCGTATGTCCTGCATCCGTATACGATTGTCAAAGACCACCGGACCGGATTTGAAGCGGGCAATGTTCAGGCTGTGCTTGACGGAGATATCGACGGGTTCATTATGAACTTTCTCAGATGGAAACGGCAGAAGCACTAAAAAATTATACCGGGAGGATTACTGCCCATGACTTTGTTTCGTCTACTGATCTGTGCGCTTGTCCTTCTGTTTTCTCCGGTCGGGCAGTCCGAAGCGTCTTCCTTCGTGCCGTCGGTTCCCGTTTTGGAGGTTGCCTCCCTTCGGGCCGGAATGAGAGGGTATGCTCTCACGGTAGTCTCTGGAAGGGAGATAGTGCGTTTCCCTGTAGAGATAGTTAGCGTCATTCCGCGAAAGGGAACACCGCGCCACCTGATCATGATAAAGGCCTCCGGCCCTATCATAGAAAAAACGGGAGGAATTGCCGCGGGGATGAGCGGCAGTCCGGTGTATATCAACGAAAAGCTTATCGGTGCGATCGGGTACGGGTGGAACTTCAGCGAGCACACACTCGGACTTGTCACTCCGTTCGAAGATATGGCATCGGTATGGAATTGGCCCGAAAATCCGGTTTCGCTTCCCGTTACACCCCTTGTGCTCGAAAAGGAACCGGCCGGCCGGGAGAATGAAGAGGCCGATTCGAAAGAAAGCGACAAAAAAGTTGATGATGACATGGAGGAGGAAGAGGAACTCGTCGTTCCGGTACCCGTCCCGGAAGTCTCTTCACCCCTCTTTATCGACGGGATCAGCCCCCGCAAAGCGGAGGAGCTCGCCTCCCTGCTGGGAAAAACGAGAACTGTACCGGGAGGCGCCTTCACCGCCGACGATGTCCCGGTGGAAATGAACGCCCGCATGCTGCCCGGCGAGGCCATAACAGTGCTTCTAGCATGGGGAGACGTGACAATCGGCTCTACGGGAACCCTGACGGCGGTGGCTCCCGACGGACGATTTCTAGCCTTCGCCCACCCTTTCCTCGGCAGAGGGGCGGTGAACTATCCTGTGGCGAGAGCCTACATCCACAACGTGGTCCCCAGCCTGGAGGCGCCGTTCAAAGTCGGCAGTCCTCTGAGGATTGTAGGGACTATAACTCATGACAGGCCGCAGGCAATCGGGGGGAGGGTCGGATATTTTACACCGTCCGTTTCCGCCACCCTCGATTTCACCGATGCCGAGCGGAACTTCAAGGAACGGAAACGATTCCACTTCGTTCCCGATCCCTTCATAGCAGGCAAACTCGCCTCGGGAGTTTTCATGGGATTGATCGACGATCTCTGGGCGAGAAAAGGGCAGGGGACCGCCACGCTCACCCTCAATGTGACGGGTAGGGGTCTTTATAGCGGATGGACCAGGACGAACATGTTCTTTTCCGAAAGCGATCTCGCCGCCGCTGCCCTGAAGGAGGCCGGAGACCTGCTGAACGTCGTCTTTCTGAATCCCTTCTCCGAGATTTATCCTCTCGGCATTACCGTGACCGCTGAGTTTTCGCCCCTTCCGAAGCTTATGTATATAGAAGGGGTGAATGTAAAAGGAGATTCCTTTGCAGCCGGAGAAACCGTCGAAGTGGAAGTAACGCTGCGGCCGTACAGAAAGAGGCAGACGAAAAAAACTTTTGAAATCACCATCCCGAAGGATGCGGGGGGAGTGTGTGAAATTCTTGTAAGGGGTGGAGGAATAGAGCCACTGAATCAGTCGGCAATAATTCAGGGATGGAAGACTATCGATAATTTCCGCCGGCTCTTCACGGAGATGTCGGCGCTCGAGACCAATAACGAGCTGATTCTCGAGTTCAACTACGATAAAAAATCAAAAGGCGGCAGGGAGAGACCGGATGACCAGCCGCTGGTTTCGAAGGAAGAGCAGGAACTCTTGAGTGAGGTCAAGTTGCGACGTTTGAAAGACGGAACCCTCAAGATCTTCAAATCCGAGTTCGTCGTGGAGGGGCTTCTGCGAAAACTGATATCCGTGAAGCCTTCCGACGAAAACTCCTCTTCCGGGAATGATGATCCTGAGGGTTAAGGCATGTTCATAACCTTTGAAGGTATCGACGGTTGCGGCAAGACAACCCAAGCGGAGATGCTCGTCCGGCGGCTGCAGGGGAGCGGGATACGGGAGAGACGCATCCTCTGGACCCGGGAACCTGGAGATTGGGACGGCGGGGCATTTATAAGGGAAATCCTGTTGAACGGAGAGCTTGCCCATCCATTGAGCGAACTCTTCCTTTTCCTTTTGGATCGTTGCGAACATGTTCGGAGGGTGATTCTCCCCGTGCTTGCGGAGGGCGGAATTGTCGTGTGCGAGCGCTACACGGACTCGACTCTCGCCTACCAGTCATGGGGTAGAGGCATTCCCGCAGGCAAAATCGAAGAACTGTTCTCCTGGTGCGATTTCCCCGTTCCGGACCGTACGTTCTGGCTCGACCTCCCCGTAGAGATTGCGTATCAAAGAATGTCTCTGCGCGGAACCCAAGACCGCTTCGAAGCCGAGGGAGTTCCTTTTCTTCAACGGGTTCGTTCGGGCTTCGCCTCTCTTGCCGCAAGGGCCAAGGGACGAATTATCCCCGTAGACGCGGAAGTCGAGCAGACAGTTCTCTCTGAGAAGATCTTTTCTCTGCTGGAGGTGTCCTGATCTCCTTGAGGGTAAAAAAGACTTCGGAAGATACTCTGGGGGGCGGAGAGTTCGGGAAAACGGCCAAAAGAGGCGTCGCTTCTCAGGGAGCCGCTTCAGGAGCATTTTCATTCTCCACCTCTCTCGAGGATGCGGAAATACGGGAATTATTGCAGAGACTTGAGCTTCTCGGGAAACAAATGTCCGTTTTCCCGGCGGAGTCCATGTTGCTTCAGTATCGGCAGCTTGTCGCAGAACTTCTGAGACGGGCCGTCAACAGCTTGAGAGTCCGGCGTGATATGAAGTGGCGAAGGGGCGACAGGAACTTTTTCGTCATCGTGGAAAAGACTGAGTCAATGCTAGATGCTCTTGACGATGTCTTTCAACGAGAGGGAGAGAGAACGAAGATGCTTCAGATTATGGAGGAGATCAAGGGATGCCTCATATCTCTTCTGCTGTAAACACGTCGCTTCCGGGGCGAACCGGAGCGGAATGGAAAGAATCCTCCGCATGGAAGCGTATCCTCGCCCTGGTATCCGAGGGCAGGTTTCCTCATGCGTGCGCTCTTGTCATCGACGAAAGTTTTCACCTCGAACTTTCTCTCGAAATAACACGCCTGCTGCTGTGTGCCAAAGGGAACGGAGAAGACGGATGCAGGGTCTGTTCAGCGTGGTCGGGGGAACGTCATCCGGATCTCATCTGGTGCGGTTCCCCGTCCCAGCCTCCTTCGATCGACATGTGCCGCGAAACCATCGACTCAGCGTCGTACCGTCCCGTTCTTTCAACGAAGCGGGTGATTGTGGTGTTTTCCGCGGATCGTATGCTGCTTCCGGCTGGGAACAGTCTTTTAAAACTGGCGGAGGAACCGCCGGAATACGTCCATCTGCTCTTTCTGCTTTCCGACGAGAAGCTGTTCCTTCCGACCTTGAGAAGCCGTTCATGGACGCTCTCCCTGCCGTTGCATCCTTCCGGAGAGAGAGTCCGTCCTCCGCGGACCGAAGAAGAATGGGTCCGGTGGATAGAACAGTATTCCAAATCGGAGGTCGAAGAGATTCTTGCCCTTTTCGGTCCATGGATTTCATCGGAAATTGAACGACAGGATTTTGCGCGGGCGGGAACGCTGGAACGTCTTCGGCTTTTGATCCAGACAAAACGTCTTTCAAAGACCATGGTTCTCGATCTTATTGTATTGGTTCTCAAGGAGGGTATTGTTTTTGAGCATTCATTTAGCGATTTTTGGTAAACCCCGTTATCTGGGGCTTCTCGATATGGAGGCCCCTTTTCCTCCCAGGGGAACATGGCTTGTAGTGGAGACAATGAGGGGATCGGAAACGGCTCTTCTCGGCGGTCCACTTTCCAAGGAACAGGAAGCCCGCTACAGGGCCTCCTGTAGCGACGACTCCTCCGACGGGCAAGTAAAGGGAGGAGAACCTATCCTCCAGGAGATATCGTTTACACGTCTTGCCTCCGGTGATGATCTTGCAATGGCGGCATCGGAAAGAGAGGAAGAGAACGAGGTTCTTGTCAAGGCGAGAGTGTTGCTACGGAACCACAATCTCTCAATGAAACTGGTCGATGTCGAATACCTCCTCGATAAAAAGAAACTCTTTTTCTACTTCACCTCCGAGCAGAGAGTCGATTTTAGGGCGTACGTTCGAGATCTTGCGAAGGAGTTCAAAACACGCATCGAGCTCCGACAGATAGGGGTGCGCGACGAAGCGAAGGCGGTGAAGGGAATCGCCCCCTGCGGCCGGGAATGTTGCTGCAGTTACTGGCTCCACAAATTCACTCCGATCTGCATCAAAATGGTGAAAGAACAGAACCTGGCACTGAACCCGACGAAAATTTCGGGTATATGCGGAAGGCTTATGTGCTGCATGTCGTACGAGCATCACCTCTACGGCGTTCTCTGGAAAGCCCTCCCGAACCCCGGAGCGAAGCTTCGTACCCCGTCCGGCAACTATGTTGTCGAAGGAGTGGAACTTTCGACTGACGCAGTTCGGCTCAGACGTCCCGATGGAGGAAACATCATCGTCAAGGTCGGGGATTTTGCCCGTTTTAAGGAGACAGTGATGGAAGGCCGCGAATGGGAAGAACCCTCGGTGGTCCGCAAACCCCCCTTCGAAAGCGGCCGGTTTTTGGAAGGGCGGAGTTTTCGTGATGCCGTAGCAGGAAAAGCAGGTCGCTCCTTCTCTGAAGAAACCTCGCGTTCTTCGAGAAAGAAGACGGCCGAGACCGGAGGAAAAGAGGGGCAGGTCGATTCCGGGCAGTCCAGAACTGAAAAGAAAAGACAGGAGCAGGATAAAAAAGTATCCGCAGCAATCGGCAGAGAAAAAGCGGAACCTGAAAAAAAGATTGCGGAATCCGTTCCTGAAGGAGCTCCGAAGGGAAACAAGAAAAAAAGAAGAAGGCGCAAGCCTCAAGGTGCGTCGAACCAGGAACGCAGGCAGGAAAAGACCGAGGTGAAAGAAACAGGTCCCGTTCCTTCCGCGGAAGGAAATACTGCCGCAAAAACGGAGAGCAAGCCCGCCCCGACGGATAAGGGTGAGCAGACGACAAAGCGGTCTTCCGGTTCAAGAAGACGCCGTTCAGGGAAGGGAGGAAATAAAAAACCCCAGGAAGGACGTCCGGAACAGAATCCTCAACCGCGGGGACCACGTGATGAATCGGGTGGAAAGAGCGATCAGCAGAATAAACAAAGGAACAGACCGCCTCAGAAGGAGAAGGAACAAAACAGGGAAACCCCGAACAGGGATCAGTGACACGTGCTTGGTGGAGGTGATGTCACGTCATGTCTTTTTTTGAAAAACTCAAGCAAGGCCTGCAAGGAGTCAGGAAAAGGTGGAGCGCAGGGCTCACGGGAATCTTCACGGGAAGCTCTCTCGACGATGAATTCTGGGAACGGTTCGAGGAAGTTCTTATATCGGGAGATGTCGGCGTCACGCTCTCTCTGCGATTGATAGAAGACCTGAAACAGGAGGCGCGTGCACGGAATGTGAAAACTCCCGAAGAGCTCTTCAGATATTTCGAGAAAATTCTCGTTGACCGTCTCTCTTCGGTGCCCCTGATGGGGCAGCCCGTTGCGGTCGATAAAGAGAGCCTCACGATCGTGCTTCTTGTGGGAGTCAACGGAAGCGGCAAAACAACGACGGCCGGCAAACTCGCTTCGCAGTGGACAAAGGCGGGACTTCGCGTTGTCTTTGCTGCGGCGGATACTTTCCGGGCCGCCGCAATCGACCAGCTGAAGGTTTGGGGGGAACGCTCCGGAGTCCGCGTCATCGCCCAGCATCAGGGGAGCGATGCCGCCGCAGTGGCATTCGACGCCCTTTCGGCCGCGAAGTCGAGCCGGGCAAACGTTCTGCTGGTGGACACAGCAGGACGCCTTCATTCCAAACATAACCTGATGGAAGAACTCGGAAAGATACGGAGGGTTCTCGAAAAAGAAAGAGGTGATTCCTCGCTCGAAACACTCCTCGTGCTCGACGCCGTCATGGGGCAAAACGGCCTGGCGCAGGCCGAGACATTCAATAAAATTCTTCCCCTTTCAGGAGTTGTCCTCTCCAAATACGACAACACCGCGAAGGGCGGAATCCTGCTCGCAATTTCGGAATCCCTGAAAATTCCGGTGCGGTACGTAGGCCTTGGAGAAGGGGAGAATGACCTTCGGTCGTTCGATATCAAGGAATTTGTCAGGGCACTCCTGGAGGATGAGAATAATGCGGGATAGCCTCAGAGAGGAGCTCGGACAAATCATGAACCTCGAGTCCAGTCTTTCTTCACTCCTTCGATCGTTGTACCTCCATGGAGTGGAGCATTGTGCCGTTGCATGCGGTACAGAATGTTCGATTATTTCAAAAGACCAGGTTATATCGATTTTGGAGCGCGGGCACGCAGATAAAAAGGTGCGCGATGCTCTTGGAATGCTCACGTCAAGTCCGGGAGGTCCTCTTCCGGAGAATACCGTAATAGAACCGATGACCCAAGTTCTTCTCGTCACCGACAGCAAGGCCGAGGTTGTTTCAGTGGACAGCCTGCCCGAGATCGCTTCATCAACGCCCTCCCTCGACGCGCACATTCAAACGGAAGAGCGTTTCCCTTCGTGGTGGAATATTCCGCTCCCTCTCGTTACCTACATCGAAAGAGAACCTGTTTCGAATGACGCGGCCCGAGAACTCCTGGCCGGCATCGATCTTCCTCCGCTTCCACGCAGAAAAAAGAAGTTTCATGAGTTCATTCTGGAGCTTCCTGCTGTGAAGAAGGGAAGGAAGAAAAACAAACATAAGCGGCAGATTTTATTCGTGGAGCTCTCTCCTTCCGTTTTTCGTATCGAAGACGTGACGGAAGAGCTTGCCAACGTCGAGGAGATGGCATGGTGGGCTTCAGTCGGTCAGGCTTTTGTATCCAGTGTCAAAGGGAAAGGGAAGGGTGTACGCCACATACGCTCCCCGGATCATTCCGTAGAAGAAATCGGAGAAACTCTCGCCTGCATATGGGAAGGGCAACTCCTCGGATACGTATGCATCGACGAAGCCCCGACCGATTGAATTTCGATGACATTTTTCTATCCCGTTAAGCTGATAGCAGCAGTTCTTTACCCCGATGAAGAACTCTGGAACTGGACGATCAACGCCCTTTCAATATTGTGGGGGCCGCCCGAGGATGCGAGCGAAGCGTTCCTTTTTGCCGTTACAGAATATTATGCCGATATTGCCCCCGTGCTCTATCGGCGCTTTCTTTCCTTCGGACGTATGCGAAACGGAGCCGATCTGCCCGGCTGGAAGCATGACTCGTGTAAGGTCGAGCGGGCAAGCGGCTCGTCGCGCAAGGTAAATATCGACCCCGGATACGTGAACGGCGCCCGCCTTGTCCTTGCCTCCACGAAAGATCATGCTCACAGAGTCTATGTCGGGGGCGGGATTTTCGCCGAGGTAACCCTTCGTTACCGTTTCAAACGCTGGGTTTCTTTCGATTATACCTTTCCCGATTTCACGGACTCACGGTACTATGCCTTTCTTTCACGCGTGAGGAACAGATGGCTTGAGGAGAGGGCAGCAAGCAAGGAGGATGCCGAATGATAGAACGATACATGACGCGGGAAATGAGAGAGATCTGGAGCGAAGAGAACAAGTTCCGGACATGGCTCGAAGTGGAGCTGGCAGTCTGCAGGGCATGGATGGAGCGGGGAGTAATCCCTTCCGAAGCGTACGACGACATATGCACGAGAGCTGGTTTCACCATCGAAAGAATCAACGAGATTGAGGAGCAGGTCAATCATGACGTCGTTGCTTTCGTCTCCGCAGTTGCTGAAACAATAGGAGAAAACGGCCGTTATATCCATCTCGGTCTGACCAGCAGCGATGTCATCGACACGGCATCGTCTCTTTTGCTGAAACGTTCGCTGGCGGCAGTGGATGAAAAAGTCGTCCTTCTCATGTCGGCAGTAAGAAAACGGGCAGAGGAGTTCAAATACACTCCCTGCGTAGGACGGACACATGGAATCCATGGAGAACCGACCACTTTCGGCTTGAAGCTCATGAACTGGTATTATCAGCTGACAAGGGACAGGGAAAGAATCGCGCTTGCTGCGGCCCATGTCGATTTCGGAAAGATATCCGGAGCTGTGGGAACATACGCTCACTGCGACCCCTCTCTGGAAAAAAGAGTCTGCGAAATACTGGGACTTCGCCCGTCGCCGGTTTCAACTCAGATTCTGCAACGGGACCGGCACGCCAACGTTCTGAACACACTCGCGCTCCTCGGAAGCGCTCTCGACCGCTTCGCCACCGAGATACGCCACCTGCAAAGGACGGAAGTCATGGAAGTCCTTGAGCCGTTCGGTGCAAAGCAGAAGGGATCAAGCGCCATGCCGCATAAACGCAATCCTATTCTCTGCGAGCGGATTTCCGGGATGAGCAGACTGCTCCGTGGATATGCGGTCGTCGGTATGGAAAACATCTCTCTCTGGCATGAAAGAGACATCAGCCACTCTTCTGCCGAGAGGGTTGTCTGGCCGGATGCGTTTCATGCCGTCAGCTACATGCTCTCAAAAATGACCACAGTTGTTGAGAAAATGACTGTCGACAACGAAAAAATGAAAGAAAACCTTGAATTAACACGTGGTTTGGTGTACAGTCAACGTATTCTGCTTGAACTCGTCGAACGTTTCGGCCTGCTTCGCGAAGAGGCGTACGCAATCGTCCAGGAAAATGCCATGAAATGCTGGAAAGAAAAAACGGCGTTTTTCGATCTTCTTCTCGGGGATGAGCGGGTTCGCTCCAAGCTGTCGGAGGAGGAATTGCGGTCACTCTTTGATTCGGCGTATTATTTCCGATGGGTTGACGAGGTTTTCAGTCGTTTTACCGATCAGTAGAAACAGGTTTCTCGCAGAATTCCGGTACACAAAGCAGGGGGCACAGACGCCCAGACGGGAAATCCGTCGATAGTCCGCTCGTTTTCGTCTCTTGGGAAGACAGATTCGTCTGTTCCAACACATTAATTTCGAGGGGGATATGTCAATGTGTGCTGCTGATATTTTTGCTGCCGACAGGAACCTTGCGCTCGAACTTGTTCGCTCGACCGAAGCCGCCGCCATGGCGGCAGGAAGATGGATGGGGCGCGGCGACAAGAACGCCGTCGATGCTGCCGCTGTAAACGCTCTTCGCTACATGATGAACACCGTCCCGATGTCTGGAGTTGTCGTGATCGGCGAAGGGGAGAAGGACGAAGCCCCGATGCTGTACAACGGGGAGGTTCTCGGCGCCGAGGACGAGCCTGAAATGGACATCGCGGTCGATCCCGTCGACGGAACGCGCCTGACCGCTCTCGGTCTTTCAGGAGCAATCAGCGTCGTCGCTCTCTCCGAAAGAGGAACAATGTTCAACCCGATCAACATATTCTACATGAATAAGCTTGTTACAGGCCCTGACGCCGCCGACGCGATCGATATCACCCTCTCTCCCGAAGAAAACATCGCACGGGTCGCAGAAGCGAAAAAAAAGGCCATGGACGATGTAACGGTTGTTGTCCTCGACCGTCCCAGAAACGACGAGATAAAGGAACACATCCGGAAAGCCGGAGCGAGGATCAAGCTTATTCCGGACGGAGATATCGCCGGGGCCCTTCTCACCTGCAAGGACCAAGGAGGAGCCGACCTCCTGATGGGAATAGGAGGATCGCCGGAAGCGGTCATAACGGCATGCGCCATCAAATGTCTCGACGGCAACATGCAGTGCAGACTCTGGGCCCGCAATGAAAGCGACGCCGAGGAGAGCAGAAGACGCGGACTTGACCTTGAACAGGTGCTGACAATAAACGACCTTGTGAAAGGCGACAATATCTTCTTCGCCGCAACAGGCGTCACCGACGGGGAATTTTTGAAAGGGGTCAGGTACGAAGGGCGCCAGATCCGTACCAGTTCCATGGTCATGCGCTCACGAAGCGGCACGATCCGCTTCGTGGACAGCATTCACGTTCCCAAGAAGCTGTCTGAGCTCTCCAAGATGAGCGGGATAGATTATAGTATCGTATAAAAAATATTTGCCGCCCGATGCCGGATTTTTTCCTTCCCGGCATCGGGCGTTTGCGCTTTAGCTGATTCTTACAGCTTTTGAATGCTGTAATGCCGATGCTGCAACGAGCGCTTGTCCGACAGAGACGCATTCGTCATTCGGAGGAAGAATCCGATGGATGAGCGGAGTAATTCCTTTTTTCCGCAGCATATGGCATGTTGTCGCGGTTAGCCGCCGGTTCTGCCAGACCCCTCCCGATAGAGCCGCAAAACGCAACCCCCGCTCCTCCGCCAGGATGCCGCATATCTCAACCACGGCATGCGCAAGGCCTCCGTGAATTCCTCCCGCGATATCCGACGCGCAAATACGGCCTGTCGATTCAACGATCCAACGGATTGCCGGCCTCCAATCCAACAGCAGCTTCCCTTCTCGACGTTCTATTTCAAACGGAGCCTGGAGCATTCCCGTGGCCGACGATTCAAGGTTCATGGCAGCCTGTCCGTCGAAAGAGACAACGCTCCCGCAGCCGAGAAGAGCGGCGGCAGCGTCAAAAAAACGCCCGCAGGACGTGGTTGCCGGTGCGAAAGGCAGCGTATCAAGTACCATCCGAATCTTTTCCGGATGCAGATTCCACAGCCTGGTTCCCGTTTCCAAGGCTTTTTCCTTTCCGTAAATATCCTGAAGCAGCCCGAGGGCATAACGCCAGGGCTCTCTGACGGCGGCATCGCCCCCCGGCAGGCGGGAGGGAAAAAAATGTCCGACGCGCTCGTAGCGTGCCGCATTGCCTGCGAAAAACTCTCCCCCCCAGATTGTCCCCTTTGCGGAGCCACTCTCTTCCTTTTCGGGATCTCCGTATCCCGTGCCGTCGAAAAGGATGCCGATGGATTCCTCCTCGATGCCGTTTTCAAAAAGGCACGCCGCAAAATGGGCGTGATGATGCTGGATTTCAAGGGTCTCGGCAGAGAAGGTTTTTCCCAGCTTCTTCGCTATCTGTGTGGAAATATACTGGGGGTGCATGTCGTGTGCCACTATCTTGGGTTTCAAATCAAAGAGGGAGAGGAAGTGATCCATTGCCCTGTTGTAGTAGGAGATCGTCCCTCGTTGCTTCATATCACCAAGGTACTGCCCCGGAAAAAGGATATCCTCCCTGCAGAAACAGAAGCTCCCCTTCATCTCCGCCCCCGCGCCCAGGATAACCGGCGTCGGATGGGGAAGCGTCATTGGAAGAGGTGTGTACCCCCTCCCTCGCCGCATCAGGAAAAAATTGCGCCCGAGCGGCATCGCCACGGAATCGTCTATCGCCATCCGGATCTCCCGGTCCGAAAAGAGGAAAAAATCCGCTATCGGGGAAAGCGTTGCGAATGCCGTCCTGTTTTCGGATACGATCGGCGCGTCCGAGAAGTTCGCACTCGTCATGATAAGAGCTCTTTTTCCTTCCAGCAGAAGATGATGCAGAGGCGTGTAGGGAAGCATGATCCCGAGAGTTCTCTGTCCCGGAGCAACGAGATGGGAGATGGAGGTGTCCTTTTTACGGCAGCAGAGAACAACCGGACTCGCTGGAGAGGTCAGGAGTTCGCGTGCAACCGCAGGCACGTACACCAGTCTTTCCGCTTCCTCCAGAGATGCCGCCATGAGTGCGAACGGCTTGTGCTCCCTTCTCTTTCTGCGGCGCAGAAGCGCGACGGATTCGTCGCAAAAAGGAGTGCATGCGATGTGGAATCCCCCAATTCCCTTGATCGCGATGATTTTTCCTTCGTCGAGCAGAGAGGAGCAGATCCGAACCGCATCATCCCCCCTGTGAGCGGCAAACCGCGGAGAAGGTTCCTCACAGCCGTCCGCTCTTTCCGCTGCTCCGTCGGTCAGCCAGACTTGCGGTCCGCAGACGGAGCATGCGTTGGGTTCGGCATGAAAACGCCTATGGGACGGGTCGGAATATTCCTCTGCACATTGAGGGCACATCAGGAATGGCCGCATCGTCGTCTTCGGGCGATCATACGGAAGATCGCGTATAATAGTGTAGCGCGGACCGCAATCGGTGCAGTTGATGAAAGGGTAACGGAACCTTCTGTTCCCGGGATCCTTCATCTCCGCGAGACACTTCTCGCACACGGCGAGATCCGGCGGAATCAACGCCGTATGATGCCGAACGTACGGTCCGGCTCCTGAAGGAGCGTCCGCCGCGATTCCTAGGGCGTTTCCGGCTTTCATCATTGCGCAGGCAGGCTCTTTGAGGCTCTGTGCAATCTCGAAGCCGGAAGGCGGAGAAGACGACTCGTCTTTTTCCGCCAGGACTTTCACCGAGCGAATAAAAGACGCCGGGGGATTTTCACGGACAAGGCGCGAGAGGAACCTGTCGATGTTCGTCTCTTCGCCGTGGAGCTCAAGTTCGACGCCTTGAGATGTATTGCGTGCGAACCCTGAAATATTTTCCGACTGTGCCAGCCGCACGCAGAAAGGCCTGAAGCCGACACCCTGGACAATACCCGACACTAAGATTCTCGTTTGGAAAAGCATTGACAAACCTCCGTTCTGAAGGCATTGTAATGCATACGGAGAAGAAATGTATAGAGGGACCGGAGGTGGATTGAAATATGCCTGTGCTGGATATCGGACTGGTGCACGTGTACATGGGAAACGGAAAAGGCAAGACGACCAGCGCGCTTGGAATGGTGCTCCGGATGGCCGGGTGCGGAGGGAAGGCGGCTGTGATCCAGTTCATGAAAGGCTGGCCCTACAGCGAGGCTAAAGGGCTCTCGTTTCTTCCGGGTGTCGATCTTGTTCAGACCGGCAGACCGGACTATATTTTCCCGGGGCAGGCTAGTCCCCGGGATTTTGCCGAGGCTGAACGGGGCTTGGACGCTGCAAGAGAGGCGGTGTTCTCCGAGAACTACGATCTCGTCGTTTTGGATGAACTGAACGTCGCTCTCTCTTTCGGCCTTCTTCAGCTCCCCCATGTCCTCGATCTCGTTGAACGAAAACCGCATGCGGTCGAATTGGTGCTCACGGGAAGAAATCCTCCGCAGGAACTTATCGACAGGGCGGATCTCGTCACCGAGATGACTGAAATCCGGCATCCGTATCAAAAGGGCATCTTGGCACGGAAAGGAATCGACTGTTAAAGAAAAAAATGAACAAGCATTGCGCTGCTGCAACCACATCAATATCTCTGGAGGTAGACTCGATGACGAAGTCCAAGACGAATTCGTCCCCAAGGGGGAGAAAGAAAAACTCCTTCAAGGGACAGCTTACGATTGAACAGCTTCGCAAAAAAACTGAAATAGATTCCCTCGGTATATCCAGTACCGACGATATCGCTCCCTTGGACGAATTTCTCGGTCAGAAGAGGGCGGTTTCCTCCATTTCGTTCGGCCTTGAAGTCGAAAGCAAAGGGTACAACATCATCGTCCTGGGCAATCCCGGCAGCGGGAGAACAACCTATGCCCTTGAACGCCTGCGGACAGCGGCGAAGAAGAGAACGCCTCCGGACGACTGGGTCTACGTCTACAATTTTCAGGATCCGGGACAGCCTCTCGCGATCAACCTCCCTGCCGGAAAAGGCAAGGCGATGGGGGCGGCCTTCGACGAAATGGTTGAAGAGCTGAAGACGGCCATAAGCAAGGCATTCGAAAAAAGCCAGTACGAGGATGCGAAAGCCCAGCTTGTCAAGGAATTTCAGGAAGAAGTAAACCAGCTCATGGAAGAGGTAAAGGCCTGGGCCGGTGAGAACGGATTCTCTTTAAAGCGCACTCCACAAGGCTTTGTGAACATCCCTTTGACGGAGGATGTTTCGGAGAACGGCGAGAAGACAAAACGCGAGATTCAGCAAGAGGAGTTCGAGGCACTTGACGACGAAAAACAGAAGGATCTGCAGAAGAAATCCGAGGAAGTCTCGCAAAAGACACTCGAAACCCTCCGGAAGATCCGTGACCTTGAAAAAGGATTAAAGGAGCGTATCGTCAAACTGGAGACTGAAATATGCCGGAACGCAATCATGCCCTATCTCTCGGACATGAAAGAAAAGTTTGGTTCGGGCGGCTCCGGGGGGGACGGCAATTCGGACGAGAACGGACGTTCGGAAGTACTGGGCCGTTGGATAGACTCTCTTGCCGAGGATATCATCGAGAACTTCGGCATGTTTGTCGCAGCGGTGAAAGACGAGAATGCGGAGATCGATTTCACCCGATACACCGTCAACGTCTTCGTCTGCAACGACCCTGAGGACGGCGCTCCTGTCATCTGGGAGACGAACCCGACGTATTACAACCTCTCGGGCAAGGTGGAATATGAGAGCCGGCAGGGATATCTCTACACCGATTTCAGGAAGATCGTCCCGGGCGCCTTCCAGAAGGCGAACGGAGGATTTCTCGTTCTCGATGCCGAAAAGGTGCTTCTCAACTTCATGTCATGGGAAGCGTTGAAGCGGATACTCCGGACAGGGGAGGCAACCATAGAAAACCTGGGAGAGCAGTACGGAGCTGTACCCGTTTCCTCGCTTCGTCCGCAGCCGATTCCCATCAACATGAAGGTCGTGATGGTAGGAACCCCCTTCCTTCACGCGCTGCTCCAGTACTACGACCCCGAGTTCCAGAAGATGTTCAAAATCAAGGCCGATTTCGACACGGACATGGAGCGGACTTCAGAAACGGAAAAACAGATGGCGCAGTTCATCGCCACCTGCATCAAGAAGGAAAAAGCACTCCCCTTCGATGCTTCGGGCATTGCGGAGACCATCGAATGGTCCAGCAGGATCGCCGATGACCAGGAACGCATTTCGACGGAGTTCAACCGGATCACGGAGATTATCGTCGAGGCATCGGCGTGGGCAAAATCGGAAAACGCCGATATCGTCCGGAGGAACCATGTTAAAAAGGCGGTCCGTGAAAAGAGATTCCGATCCGACCTCATTCAGGAAAGGATTGCCCGCGCCTTCCAGGACGGACTGATCAGAATCGATACGTCCGGAGAGGTCGTCGGCCAGATCAACGGACTCTCGGTCGTCGATCTGATGGATTATCGTTTCGGTCACCCCTCGAGAATCACCGCGAACGTCTTCATGGGTCAGGACGGGGTTGTGAACATCGAGAGAGAGGTCAAGCTCACCGGCCCCATCCACAACAAGGGACTCCTTATTCTGACGAGCTATATCGGCAGAATGTATGCCCAGGACATGCCGCTTTCTCTTTCCGCCAAACTCACCTTCGAGCAGATGTACGGTGGAATCGACGGTGACAGCGCATCCTCTACCGAGCTTTACTGCCTTCTCTCCGCGCTTTCCGATACTCCGCTCAAACAGGGAATCGCCGTGACCGGATCGGTCGACCAGTTCGGGAACATCCAACCGATCGGCGGAGTCAACGAGAAGATAGAAGGCTTTTTCGAATACTGTGAGCACAAAGGTTTTACAGGAGAGCAGGGAGTGCTGATACCGGTCCAGAACGTCCGGCATCTCATGCTCGACGACAGTGTGATCAAAGCAGTTCAGGACGGAAAGTTCTTCATCCGGACAGTCTCCACAATCGACGAAGGCATCGAAATCCTTACCGGAGTTCCGGCATCCTCGATTCATCGGAAAGTAAAGAGCCGGTTGAAAAAATGGTCGAAGAAGACGGAAAAGCTCAAGAAGAACCAACCGGAGGCAGGAAGCGCCGATGAGAGCGAAGAAGAATGACACGCCTCCTGCCCGTGCCAGACCGAAGGACCTGGACAAGGCCTTCGACATACTCGAGGACCTCTGGGGCAACGAGAAGAACGAACCGCTCCTTGAGCACAATGAACCCCTGGACGGTCTCGTCCTGACTCTTCTTTCGCAGAATACGAACGATCGAAACCGGGACAGGGGATTTGCCGCTTTGAAAAGCGTCTTCCCTTCATGGGAAGCAGTCGCGTCCGCGCCTTCGGAGTCCATTGCCGAAGCAATACGCCCCGCCGGACTGGCGAAGACGAAATCGGAGCGGCTTCTGCAGATACTTGAAACTATAAAAGCCTCTTTCGGAGAATACTCTCTCGAAAAACTGAAGATCATGGAGGATGACGCGATCCGCAAGTATCTCTCCTCCCTTCCCGGAATAGGCGCAAAGACCGTGGCGTGTGTCATGCTGTTCGATCTTGGAAGAGCCGCATTCCCTGTTGATACGCATATTGCAAGGTTCTGCAGGAGGATGGGGTGGGTGGAGGAAACGCTCGCCCCGGAAGAGATCCAGCAGGTATTGGAAGAATGGGTGCCCCCGTCCCGCTATCTGGGAGGGCACGTCAACATTATCGAACACGGACGGGGGCTTTGCAGGGCACGCAATCCGGAATGCCCCGGATGCCCTTTGGCGCCGTATTGCTTCTTTGCCGGACACAAGAACGGAGCCTCGTGAGAGGCTCCGTTCTTGTGTCAGTATCCTGTCGAAGCGCTATTCCTTGTCCGGATTTTCTTCGTCGTCCTTCAGTCGGTTCAGGACCGTCTTATACCCGTCGGCGCCGTATTCCAGGAATTTTTTCACTCTGCTGATCGTCGCCGTACTTGCTCCGGTCTGCTGGGCAATCTGCGGATAAGTGTACGCGTCGCTCAGAAGCCGTGCAACCTCCAGGCGCTGGGCGAGGGCTCGAATTTCACCTATTGTGGCGACGTCCTCAAGAAAACAGTAGACTTCCTCCGGCGTTTCCAAGGAGAGAATAGCTTTGCACAATTGATCCGTCAGTTTGTCCTTCCATTTCTCGGTCATATGTTTCTACCTCCTTTGAATGGTGGAGAAAAAAACAGCCACGGCGTTCATGTCTTCCTGCGTCCCAATACTGACCCGTATCCAGCAGGTCGAATCCTCGCTCTCCTGAGAGAGCGGCGGAAATTTACAATGAATTTTTCCCGTATCGATTACGGAACGGGGGAGAGGAGCCTTTACAAGGACGAAATTCGCTTCGCTGCTGAACGCCTTCCACCCCGGAATGCCGTTTACCTTCCGCACGAAATCGTCGCGGATCGTGCGGAAACTCTCAATCCTTTCAAACAAGGATTCTGCGTTGTCGAGAACTGTTTCCGCCGCCGTCCTAGAAAGGATGTTGATGTTGAAAGGAGCGCGCGCATTGTTGAGACGGCCGGCCATCCTTTTTCCGCAGACCGCGTAGCCGAGGCGGATTCCGGCCAGCCCCCAGGCCTTTGAAAGTGTTTTCAGCACCACGACGTTCTCCGGAAGGGTATTGCCTCGCATCGAAGAAAGCCAGTCCCGCTTGGAGAATTCGCCGTATGCCTCGTCGATGACGATCGTGGATTCACAGAGAGCGGCCGCTTCGCCGATAAAAGAAAGAGGATGAGCCTGTCCGGTGGGGTTGTTCGGCGAATCGATAAGAACTAGAGAGGGTTTGAGGGCGCTCATTTTCTGCAGAAAATGAGCGTGATCGAAGCGGGGTTCTCCACCCTCGAGGTCGGCAGGAACTGTGTGGAGCTCAGCGCCGAAAAGATCGGCAAGGCGGTAATACTCGGAAAAAGTGGGCGAAAAAGCGAGAACGGCGTCGCCTCGTTTCACGAAGGACGAGAAAGCCATCCAGAGAATCTCGTCGCCGCCGTTGCCCGGAACGATCAGGTCCGCCGGAAAACCGCAGTACGCTGAAAGCTTTTCTCTTAGCGCCGTATAATCGGGATCCGGGTACCTGTTGAAGGGAAGATGGGCAATTTTTTCCAGGACATGTTTTTTCACATCCCCGGGAAGATCGAACGGGTTTTCGTTTTTATCAAGAAAAAGACTCATAAGCGGTGCTCGCCTCCCAAGGCAACATAGACTTTACCATGCTATCTTGTATAATTGCGACATATTTCGCAGTGTAGCATTGTACAGCGACAATGTCAACGACAGCAATGAATCCGTGTGACGGAAATGAATCCGTGGAAATCGTCTCTTTTCCACGAGCCGAAAGAAGAACCTCGACGTGTTTCGAGACATACGGACGTAAAACAGTTCGCTTGGACAAGCGAAGGAGGGGGAGATCGTGCGCTCCGTTGAAATGATTCCGGTAGAACGTCTTTTTGAGGAGGACGGCATTCTTGCAGGAGATATTCTCTCTCCGGGAGGCGTGTTCCTGCTTCCCTCCGGTCTTGACCTCGATTCATTGCGTTCCGCACGCCCCGATGCACCCGATCTGCTCAGAAAGCACGGCGTCGACACAGTGCCTGTCCGACAGCACGAACCGGTCTCCGTCGAGGAATTCCGCTGGATCGTGTCCTCTCTCACGCCTCCGATCGCCATGCTGAACCCCTTGCTTTCACGGGTCATTGCGCATCAGATGGGAGTCGTATACTCGAACATAGGCAACAGGGAACTCCGCGAGCGGGGCATGCGCTCGTTGATTGCCGTCGGGGGGACCCTTGCATCGGAAGTGCGCCGGATCCCCCAGATCACGCTTTCTCTCGGCGAAGACACGGAAGGGAAGCTCGAAGCTGCCTTTCACGGAGTCAACGTTGCGCTTCTGGGCGGACACATCGCCTATCGGCTCTTTCCCGCTTGGACGGAGCTGATACAATCAGTAACGATCGCCGGGCTGTTCCATGATATCGGAAAGGCCTTTCTGCAGTCCCCGGGATACAGTGGCGATGTGGCACGAATGCTCCGGGACGACCGGGCTTTTCAGACGCATCCCCTCTTGGGAGAGGCTCTCCTGAGGGATGCCGGGATGCACAGAAGGCGGGATGTTCTCTCATTTGTTCGCTCGCATCACGAAACATGGGACGGAACAGGGTATCCGGACGGTCTTTCAGGAGAGGAAATCCCCGTTGGTGCGAGGATTGTCTCGGTGGCGAACGTATTTCATAATTTCCTGGCTGTTCGGTCCGAGGGGGAAAAGAAGAGGAGCGACCAGGCTGTCTCCTCCATTATTTCCTGTACCCGAGGACGATTCGATCACTTTATCGTCAGAGCGCTCCTTGCCTCTGTGGGACTCTATCCTTCAGGAACAGTGGTTGAACTCAACGACGGCAGAATCGGCGTCGTCCTCGAGACAAGAGAACGAAACCTGATACGACCGCGTATTCTCCTGATGACGGGCCTCAAGAAAAAAAGGGCGATCTCTCCGGAAATAGTCGATCTCAAGAAGGACTCGTCGCTGGTAATACGTCGCGCAATAGACGATTTCGGCAAGATGCCGGTTCCTCCGATCGAAGTGGGAGCGGAGGGAAGACCCCGCGTGATTTTCAGAAAGTACCGGACGCCTGTTAAATTGGATTGAATTAATGTAATCTGCGCACTTTTTTTCTTATGGCAATCCATGCTTGACGAAATCAAACCAGCCCCCTATAATGTCTGAGTGCTGGCCGGGCTGGCGGAATGGTAGACGCACGGGACTTAAAATCCTGTGGACGAAGGTCCGTGCGGGTTCGAGTCCCGCGTCCGGCACCAAGAAGAGGTTATCGCGGGGTGGAGCAGTCAGGAAGCTCGTCGGGCTCATAACCCGAAGGTCGCAGGTTCGAATCCTGCCCCCGCAACCAATTTGGCGGTGTAGCTCAGATGGCTAGAGCATGCGGTTCATACCCGCAGTGTCACTGGTTCGATTCCAGTCACCGCCACCAAAAGACAAACAGCAAAGGCGGAGGGTATCTCCGCCTTTTTTCCTTTTCAGGAGGTCCTCATGACTTCAGCAGAGAAGGTTTTGCAGCATACCATCCCTTTTTCCCACTCTCCCGGCTCTTTAAAAAAAATATTGAAGGATATCGGAGTGCGGCAGGGCTGGTGGTACGCAGAAGATCCTGTCGTGCTGGCCGTATCGGGAGGAAGCGATTCCATGGCTCTCCTGTGGATGTTTCACTTTCTCTGGGAGGGGAGGGTGGTCGTCGCCCATCTCAACCACGGCATCCGGGGAGAGGACGCGAGAAAGGACCAGCTGTTTGTCGCCGAAATGGCCGAACGCTTGGGTTGTTCCCTGGTGTGCGGGTTTCGTCCTGTTCCGGAGCTTCTTCGGCGGGGAGAATCCCTGGAAGACGGCGCCCGGAGAATCCGGTACGATTTTCTCGAGAGCGTCCGGATCTCCAGCGGCGGGTGGGGAGTGGCCGTTGCCCATACTTCCGATGATTCGGCCGAAACGTTTCTTATGAACCTCATGCGTGGAACCGGTGTCAGGGGGCTTGTCGGCATTCCGGAGCGCAGGGCGCATTTTTTTCGCCCGCTGCTCGCTTTTTCCAAGGATTTCCTTAGGGAGCTCCTGCAGTACCATTGCGTTCCATGGCGTGAGGACCTCTCCAACGTCGATAATCACCATACCCGCAACCGGATCCGGAACCGCCTGTTTCCTCTCCTTCAGGAGGAGTTCAATCCCAGGGTAAAAGAGGCGCTTCTCGGCACAGCGGAGGACATGATAGGGCTTCGCCGAAGTGAAGACGAGATGCGGGAGGCTCTTTTTCCGCTTCTGAAAAGAGAGATCCCTTTTTGCTCGTATGCCTGTTCTCTTGATTCTCTCCGTGATCTCGACGAGGAAATCCTCGCGCTTTTTTTTCGCGGAGTTGCTATCAGGCTGGGTCTGAAGACGCTCTCCAGGGAGAGGACGAAAATACTCTGTGCCCTGGTCAAGAGATCCTCTCGCTGGTGCTTTCAATGGCAGAAGGAAATACATATTTTCTGTAATTTCCGCCTTGCTGCATGGGTGGACCCTGATATACTAGTTCAGGCTGCGGAGCAACCCGCATCCGTACACATTCTGAAAGGTCCCCGAGGTTCTTTCGAATGGGGTCCTTGGCGTTTTTCGTGGCGGAGGGAATGTGCACATCATGTTCTATACGGTACAATGAGTGCGGTCTTTCCTGACATCGGATCAGTGGAAACGATTCCTCTTTCACACTCCGGAAAAAGGTTTTGGAAAAAGGACATCCCCGAATGGGCTTTTTCACTTTTCCCCGTGCTCCGCTCAGGAACAAACCAGTGGATTCCGTATTGGGAAGGAAGAAGGTCCGGAAATGGCTGTCAGGCCGGAATTCGCATGACGGCCGCGCTTCCGGAAAGAAAATTATGGAAGGAAAAGGTGACTTTTGACGATGGAGTATCGAATATCGGACGTTCTCCTCACCGAGAAGGACCTGGCAGCCAGAATCCGTGAGTTGGGAGAACAGATAGGGCGAGACTACGAAGGCAAGGAGCTCGTCGTAATCGGAATTCTGAAAGGGGCGGTCGTCTTCCTGTCCGACCTTGTGCGTGCCGTTCCTCCTTCAGTGGATATTTCGCTCGACTTCATGGCGGTCTCCTCCTACGGCGACTCCACCAGGACAAGCGGGATAGTGAGAATTGTGAAAGACCTGGACGGCAGCATAAAGGACAAGGATGTCCTCATAGTGGAGGACATTGTCGATACCGGCCTCACGCTGTCGTACCTTGTAAAAATGATGCAGGAACGCCAGCCCCGAAGCGTCCGCGTATGCGCCCTGCTCGACAAGGAAGAAAGGCGCAAGGTCCATGTTGACGTGGATTACAGGGGCTTCCCCATCCCCGACAAGTTTGTCGTGGGTTATGGTCTTGATTATGGGGGGAGATGGCGTCATCTCCCCGCCATTTACACGGTAGAACAGAAATAGATAGGATCTTCAAAATTCTTTTAATGAGTCAGGAGGCGGCGATAATTTGAGCCGATTAGTAAAAAATCTCGGTTTGTATCTGATCCTTATTGTGCTTGTTGTGAGTCTTGTAAACGTCTTCCTTTCACCGACGCAGGGGCCTCAGCAAGTGCAGGAGATAGGATACAGCACGTTTCTCTCCGAAGTGGCAGCCGGGCGAGTCTCGACTGTCCTCATCCGTGAGAATTCCATCAAGGGCAAGTTTACCGACGGAAAAGAATTCGTTTCCTATGTTGTCGGTATCGGGGATCTTGCGAAGGAGGTCGCCCAGAAAGGCGTAATCGTCGAGGTGGAACCGCCGCAGCGAACGCCATGGTGGGCGAACATGCTCTCCTCGCTCTTCCCCACCCTGCTTCTGATAGGGGTGTGGATCTTCTTCCTCTACAACATGCAGGGAGGTGGAGGCAAGGTGATGAGTTTTGCTAAGAGCAAGGCCAAGCTCTTCCTCGATAACCGTCCGAAGGTCACCTTCAATGATGTCGCAGGCTGCGAAGAGTCCAAGGAAGAGCTCTCGGAGGTCGTTCACTACCTGCGCGATCCTTCCCGCTTTACAGGGCTCGGCGCCAAGGTGCCGAAGGGCGTCCTGCTTCTCGGACCTCCGGGAACGGGAAAAACACTTCTCGCCAGGGCGGCCGCCGGAGAGGCGGATGTTCCCTTCTTCAGCGTCAGCGGCTCCGATTTCGTCGAGATGTTCGTCGGCGTCGGCGCGGCTCGTGTCCGAGATCTCTTCGAACAGGCGAGAAAATACCAACCGTGCATCATCTTCATCGACGAGATGGATGCCGTCGGACGTCACCGCGGCGCAGGGCTCGGCGGCGGGCACGACGAAAGAGAGCAGACTCTCAACCAGCTCCTCGTGGAGTTGGACGGATTCGACGAGAGCACGGGCATCATCCTGATCGCCGCGACAAACCGACCGGACATACTGGACCCTGCTCTCCTCCGGCCCGGCCGATTCGACCGGCACATCGTCGTCGACAGGCCTGATGTCAAGGGGCGCGAAGCCATCCTGAACGTCCATGTGCGCGAGAAGAAGCTGGCGCCGGATGTCGACCTTGCCGTCCTCGCCAGAAGAACTCCGGGATTTGTCGGCGCCGATCTTGCCAACCTTGTGAACGAAGCGGCGCTTCTCGCGGCCCGTACCGGAGAAGTCCAGATCCGGATGAAGGACTTCGAGGAGGGTATCGACAGGGTCATCGCAGGACCGGAACGGAAGAGCCGGCTCATCAACGACAAGGAAAAAGTCATCATAGCCTACCACGAAACGGGGCATGCGATTGTGGCCAGCCGTATTCCTTCGTGTGATCCGGTCCACAAGATATCGATCATTCCGCGCGGCCACATGGCGCTCGGCTATACCCTCCAGCTTCCGGAAGAGGATCGCTTCCTGATGTCGAAGAACGAACTTCTCGACAAGATATGCGTTCTGTTCGGAGGCCGTGTCGCCGAGGAACTAAAGTTCGGCGATGTGACGACCGGGGCGAGCAACGATCTTGAGCGGGCGACGCAGATAGCCCGCCAGATGGTCACCGAATTCGGAATGAGCGAGAAACTGGGTCTCGTGAAGCTCGGGCACAAGCACAACGAGGTCTTCCTCGGAAGGGATATCGGTGAAGACAGAAACTACAGTGATGCGATCGCCTATGCGATCGACCAGGAAGTAAAGGCCATCGTCGATTCCTGCTACGAAAAAGTGCGGAATATCCTCGTAGAAAACGAGGACGAGATGAAAAAAGTCGCGAGTGCGCTTCTCGAAAGGGAAATCATCGAGGGCAAAGAGTTGAATATTCTCCTGGGCATCGAAGAAGAAGAGAACGGAAGCACTCCCTCTTCCGAGAAACAGGACGGACAGCAGGAAAAGGAACCGGACTCTCCGGAAATGACGGAACAAGTCCGCGGTCTTTCCTCGGAAGACTCTGCGGAGAACAAGAGCCTGGAAAAAGAAGACGAGACAAGTGTTCCCGCCTCCGCACCGGAGAGCGAAAGCAGGAGAGACGCGGCGGTCTGAGATTGTCGGAACACGAATAGCGTTCTTACAAGAGGATCCGGGAGGGAAGGTGTTTTCCCCGGATCCCTCTTTTCTTGTATGCGATTTTTTCATTAAAAGAGGGGTGAATGCACATGCTGCTCGACAGAAAGTTTCAGCTTCACGCCGATTGGCCCCCCTCCGGCGACCAGCCGCAAGCCATCAAATCGCTCGTCGGCGGCGTTGTTTCCGGACTTCGATATCAGACGCTCCTGGGGGTCACCGGCAGCGGAAAGACGTATACAGTCGCCAACGTCATCGAATCCGTTCAACGCCCCGTTCTCGTTCTTGCGCACAACAAGACGCTCGCGGCCCAGTTGTACAGCGAATTCAAGGCTTTCTTTCCTCAGAACGCCGTTCACTATTTTGTGAGCTATTACGACTATTATCAACCGGAAGCATACGTCCCTTCCACCGATACGTACATTGAAAAGGACGCTTCGGTAAACGACCGTATCGAGCGCCTCCGGCTCGCGGCCACCAAGGCCCTCATCGAACGGAGGGATGTCATCGTGGTGGCAAGCGTCTCGTGCATCTACGGTCTTGGACTCAAAGAGGCGTATGAAAACGTCATCTTCCCGTTTGCCGTGGGGGAACAATGGGAGCGGAGGGCATTTCTCGAAAAACTCCTCGAAAACTACTACGAGAGAAACGATATTGTCCTTGAGCAGGGAAAGTTCCGCGCCAGGGGAGACATCGTCGAAATTTTCCCCGCTTACGGGGAGCGAGCGCTCCGGATCTGTTTTTTCGACGATGAAATCGAACGAATCGACGAGTTCGACCCTGTATCGGGAAAGGTCATTGAGAACCTTCAGAAGGCATCGATATTTCCTGCTCAACATTACGTCACCGACCGGGACGCCATCGATAACGCGGTTGGCCCTATCCAGTCCGAAATGGAGCAGGAGGTCGAGAAATTCGAAAAGCAGGGGAAGTTCCTGGAAGCCCAGCGGCTTCGGATGCGGACGCTGTACGACCTCGAAATGCTTCGCGAGACGGGATACTGCTCCGGAATAGAAAATTACTCACGATACCTGGACGGACGAAATCCGGGCGAGCCCCCCGGGACGATGATCGACTTTTTTCCGGATGATTTCCTGATGCTCGTCGACGAATCGCATATCACGCTTCCTCAGGTGCGGGGAATGTTCAACGGGGACAGGGCCAGAAAACTCACCCTCGTGGAAAACGGTTTTCGCCTCCCTTCATGCTTGGACAACCGTCCGCTCGAATGGAACGAGTTCGAACAGCATATCGGACAGGCGATCTTTGTGACGGCAACGCCCGGGGACTACGAGCTCCGAGTCTCCGGAAACCTTGTGGAGCAGGTTATCCGTCCGACCGGCGTGCTGGACCCCGAGGTCGAGATTCTGCCCGCGACCGGGCAGATCGACGATCTTATAGCACGACTCCGCGATATCGTCCGAAACGGACAGCGGGCGATCGTGACCACGCTCACCAAGAAATCATCGGAGGATCTTGCGGAGTATCTTGCAGAACTTCGCATGAAAGTAAAATATATCCACTCGGAACTCAATGCTTTTGAAAGAGCGGAACTCATACGCGATCTCCGCAACGGCGAAATATCGGTTTTAGTCGGTATCAATCTTCTTCGTGAAGGAATGGACCTTCCGGAGGTGGCGCTCGTCGCGATTCTGGACGCCGACAGGGAAGGTTTTCTCCGTTCGCACCGTTCCCTCATTCAGATGATGGGACGGGCGGCCCGGAACATCTGCGGAAAGGTTATCCTGTATGCCGACCAGAAAACGGACAGCATCAGGAAATCGGTGGAGGAGACTGCAAGAAGAAGGAATCTCCAGATGCAGTACAATGAGGAGCACAATATCACCCCGGTCACGATACAAAAAGAGATTGTTCATCTTCTTCCCGAGGAGCTTGTAGGAAGCGATCCGTCAAAGAAGAGCCCGGGATCCCGGGCGGAGAACCTGAAAGAGCTCTCCGTACCGGATCTGGAACAGATGATGTGGCAGGCCGTTGAACGGCTTGATTTCGAGAAGGCGGCCCGTATACGGGACGTTCTTGCATCGCTTGAAGGGAATGAATGGAATCGTGTCGCAATGGATTCGCATAAAAGGAGCACGAGAACACAATCTAAAAAACATAGACGTTGATATTCCCCGGGAACGCCTGGTCGTCATCACAGGACCGTCCGGGTCGGGAAAATCCTCCCTTGCCTTCGATACACTCTATGCGGAGGGGCAGAGGCGGTATGTGGAATCTCTTTCCGCCTATGCCCGACAGTTCCTGGGAGTCCAGAAAAAGCCCGACCTGGACGACATATCAGGCCTTTCTCCGGCCATCTCCATCGAGCAGAAGGGGACATCCCACAACCCCCGTTCAATCGTCGGAACGGTGACCGAAGTCTATGACTACCTCCGCCTTCTCTTCGGCAGGGTCGGCACTCCTTACTGCCACTCCTGCGGAAAGCCCGTTCTCCGGTATACGCTCGACGAAATCGTCGGAATCCTTTTCCGGGATTTTCCGGAAAAACGCCTTGAAATTCTTGCACCCCTCGTTCGTGGAAAAAAAGGAGAATTCCGCAATCTCTTCTCACAGACGAGGGAAAAGGGGTTTTTACGGGTTCGAGTGGACGGCGCCGTACTTTGGCTCGAGGAGGAAATATCCCTCGACAAGAACAAGCGCCACTCTATCGAAGCCGTGATAGACCGCCTTGTGGTTCGTGAAGACAGGCGTTCACGAATCGCCGAGGCCATAGAAAGCGCTTTCTCGCTGAGCGGGGGGTACGTACTCGTTGTCGACGAAGACGGAAATGAAAAACTCCTCACGGAGAATTTTGCCTGCGCAGAATGCGACATCACCCTGCCCGAAATAGAGCCGAGGCTTTTTTCCTTCAACACTCCGTACGGAGCATGTCCCGACTGCTCCGGCCTGGGAAGCCATCAGTACTTTTCGGAAGAACTTGCCGTCGATCCGACGAGAACGATCGCGGACGGGGCGCTTCTGCCCTGGAAAAAGAAACATTACATGCTTTCAAAACTCGAAAAATTCGCCGAGTCCAGGCAGTGGGATCTCTCGCCTCTCTACGGCGACCTGCCGGAGCACATCCGGAACTTTCTTCTTTTCGGCTCAGGAGAAAGGCTTCCTCTTACATTCCGGGAGAACGGCAAAGAGAAAACCTACATGGGCCGTTACGAAGGGCTTATACCCTGGCTCGAAGGCCGCTGGAAAGAGACCGAATCCGACGGTGTGATCGAGGAACTCGAGACATACCGCGTGGACGATCTCTGCCAGTCCTGCAAAGGGCTCCGTCTTCGTCCGGAAGCGCTGAACGTGCGAATCGGAGGGTACAGCATAGGAGACCTGGTCTCAATGCCTATCGACTCTCTTCTGGGAGTGCTGGATACCATCTCCTTCTCATCCTCCCAGGAGCACGTCGTCCAGCAGGTTATGCTGGAGGCCAGAAAGAGAATCGACTTCCTCTCGAATGTCGGCGTGGGATATCTCTCCCTGCTCCGCAGGGCGGATACGCTGAGCGGAGGAGAGAGCCAGAGGATTCGCCTTGCCACCCAGGTCGGCTCGAAGCTCAGTGGCGTCCTTTACGTTCTGGACGAACCGACGATCGGCCTTCACTCACGCGACACCGAGAAGCTCGTCCAGTCGCTTCAATCCATTCGGGAGCTTGGAAATACCGTCGTCGTCGTGGAACACGATCGCGAGACAATGACGGCCGCCGACGCCATTATTGAGATGGGACCCGGAGCTGGAGAAGGCGGGGGAGAGATCGTCTTCTCCGGCAGTTACGAAGAGGCTCTTCGCTCGAATCACCTCACAGGCCCCTACCTCCGCGGAGAGAGCAACGCCGTGATTGCTTCCAATCGGCGCACACCCAAAGGATGGCTCAAAGTGAAAGGCGCGTCCCACAACAACCTGAAGAAAATCGACGTGCCCTTTCCTACCGGGATGTTCACCTCGGTTACAGGAGTCTCCGGCTCTGGAAAGAGCAGCCTGGTGCATGATGTCCTGTACAAGGGACTCAGACGCATCCTTGACAGGGACTTCCGGGAAAGAGCCGGGGAGCATCGTGAGATCGAAGGGGGGGAGCAGTTCAAAAACGTCATCCTCGTCGACCAGAGCCCGATCGGCAGGACGCCTCGTTCCAACCCGGCAACCTACACAGGGCTTTTCACGCTTATCAGGGAACTGTTTTCGGGACTGCCGGAATCCCGCCTTCGCGGATTCGCCCCGGGACGCTTCAGCTTCAACGTCAAGGGCGGACGGTGCGAAGCGTGCGGCGGCGGCGGAGTGACGAGAGTTTCCATGCTTTTTCTGCCGGATGTCTATGTTCCCTGTGAAGTCTGCGGAGGAAAGCGGTATAATCACGAGACCCTTGAAGTGAAATTCAAGGGGAAGTCGATCGCTGATGTCCTCGAGATGACCGTCGACGAGGCATTGATCTTCTTTCGGGACATACCGAGGATATCATCCAAGCTTGCCCTGATAGCTGAGGCCGGGCTTGGGTATATCCGTCTCGGCCAATCGGCTCTCACTCTCAGCGGGGGAGAGGCCCAGAGAGTGAAACTCTCGAAGGAGCTGAGCAAGCGATTCGCCGGCCCGACGCTGTATCTTCTCGACGAACCGACGACCGGCCTCTTCTACACCGACGTAGCGAAACTCCTTGGCATCATCGGCAGAATCGTCGACAACGGCAACACGGTCATTCTTATAGAGCACAATCTCGATGTCCTCCTCTCCTCCGACTACATTGTCGACCTTGGACCGGAAGGCGGAAACGGAGGAGGAAAACTCGTCGCAACCGGTACCCCCGAGGAAATACTTACTGCGGGGAAAGGATATACTGCGCGTTTTCTACGGAAGTATTCGGAGGAAATAGCCGAAAGGATGAAGAATAATGGAGAAGAGAATGAACAGGCTCCCCGAGAAACGCAACACAAGAACAGTAAAGGACGGAGAAAAAAGGGAGTACCGGAAGAGCGCTCCGCGAAGAACGGAAGAAAACGGAGAGAGAAGGAGTGACGACATCCACTGGGGGAGACAGATCGTCCTCCAGCTTTTGAAGGATTCTCCCGAGAGGGTACAGAAGATCTATCTCGGAAAGAATGTCAGCGACCGTTTTTCGCTGCAGATCGGAGCCCTCGCGGAGAAAGGAAAAGTCGTTGTTCAGCGTGTGGCGCCGGAAATACTCACAGAAATGTGCGGCACGTCCAATCATCAGGGGGTGGCGTGCAGAAGCGGCGATGTCCCGATGCTCGACTTGCAGGACATCCTTCCGGGATTTTCAGAGAAAAAAGAGCCTCTCCTCCTCGTGCTTCTCGATCACGTCCAGGATCCTCACAATCTCGGCGCCGTCGTCAGAACGGCGGAAGCGTGCGGTGCGACAGCCGTTCTCTTTCCCAAAAGGCGTGCGGCGCTTCCCGGGGGTACCGTCGTCAAGGTGAGTGCAGGCGCCGCCCTGCGGGTACCCATGGTCGCCGTGAACAACGTGACGCAGACGGTGAAGGAGCTTCAGCAGAACGGCTTCTGGACCATCGGGCTTGACAACCGGAAAGGGCGATCACTTTGGTCCGAACCTCTGCCGGAAAAAACGCTCCTCGTTGTCGGCTCCGAAGGAGAAGGACTCTCCCGCCTCGTCGCTGAGACTTGCGATGAAATCGTGAAGATCCCGGTAGCGGGATCCACCGGCTCCCTTAACGCCAGCGTCGCATGTGCCGTCGGTATGTTCGAATGGGCACGAAAATGGGGCGTCCAAGCCTGAACATCAGGAAACACTAAAAAAGTCCCGGCTCCGAAGCCGGGACTTTTTTCTGCGGTACAGTTGATACTGTCGTTTTATTTCGTGTAGCCGAGGTTCTTCGCCTCTTCCTTATGACCGAGTTCCCAGAGTGTGGTGCGGTATATCTCGAGGTACTCCTTGCCTTCAGGCGTCTTGTTGCATTCCTCCAGAACGAGCTGCTGGCCGATGGCGCGCGCCTTCTGCTCTTCTTCGGGGCTCCAGCGGACGATGGTTACGTTCGGCATTTCCTTCCACTTCTCGCGCGCCTTGATCTCGTGGACGTACACCATGGCGGAAAGATACCGGATGCGGTCGCGCGCGGCGTAAATGATGTCCTTGTACTCCTGCGAAAGAGCATTCCACTTGTCCGGATTCACGACAAGAGGGAAATATTCGCACGTACCGTTCTGGAAGGCCGGGTCGATAACATAATTGGCAACCTCATGAAGGCCCATTCTCATATTTTCGTCCCAGAAAGTCCACTCGGCCGCGTCGAGGTTCCTGGTCTGAAGCGCTGTATAGATCTCAGGTCCGGGGAGAGATACCGTCGTTGCCCCAAGAGCGCTGTAGTAACGCGCACCAAAGCCGGAAGTACGGATTTTCTTGCCCTTGATCTCCTCGAGGTTGTTGATCGGAACGACCGAGATGAGCTGTTCGTAAAGCGGGCTGACCATCGCGTGCCCCAGGTACTTGATTCTGTGCTTGGCATAGAGGTTCTCAAAATAGGGGAAGAGTTTCTCGACGAGATATGCGCCCTCCGCGTAGGTGCTCAACGGGCATCCGGGAAGTGTGGTCAGGGTGAAGCCCGGGTCTTTTCCCGTCCAGTACGCGCTGTACACCATCGCCGAATCGACAACACCATTGGCCAGAAAGTCGAAGGTCTCGAAGACCGGGAAAAGAACGCCTGCCGCATATGGCTCGATGACGAAATTTCCGCCGGAGAGGGTCTTGACTGTCTCGCAGAAGACCTCGGCGATCCGCTGCTGCTCCGTTCCGGGGCTTGCGTGGGTGACAAGCCGCCAGTTCACCTTTGCCGCGAGAGCGGCTGTGGCTCCCGTACACAGAATCACAAGGGTCAACAGTATTGCAAGAGTCTTTCTCATCGTTAAAAAACCTCCTTCTCTTGATCGTCGTTGATTTTGAGTCTCCGCGTTGCGAATTCTCTTTCTTGCCGACAGGATCGTCTCTGCGCACCCCCCCTTTCTGATCTGTTAAGCCATTATTTCATTCCCAATATGTACCTCGGGAACCAGAGGACGATATTCGGATATAAAAATATCGCCGTGATACAGATAATCTGGAGTATCAGGAAGGGGACGCTCGCCTTGTAGATGTCGACGATATGTACATCGTCCGGCGTACACCCCTTCAGGTAGAAAAGGCTGAATCCGAACGGAGGAGAAAGGTAGGCGCTTTGCAGCAGAACGTTGAATGCAAGTCCTACCCAGAGAGGGTCGAAGCCCAGTCTCGCAAGGATCGGCGCGAGAATGGGAACGGCGAGGAAAATAATCGCTCCGGGTTCGAGAAACATTCCGAGGATGAAGATGAAAACGGCGGAGATGAAAAAGACCATGTTCGGTCCGCCGGGCATGTTCATCGCGATATTGGTAATGAGGGTGTTGCCTCCGAGGCCGGAGAAAACCGAGCCGAAAGCTCCCGCTCCGATCATGGTCCAGCCTACCATCGACGATACGGAGAGCGTCTCGAAGCATGAGGAGTAGACAATCTCCCACGTAAGGCGCCGTTTCAAAAGACCAATGAAAAGCGCGCCTCCGGCGCCGAAAGCAGCCGCTTCGGTAGGGCTCGCAATCCCCATCAGGATTGATCCGAGCACGATGACAATCAGCAGTGAGGGTAGAATCACGCTCCGCAACGCTTTGATCTTATCCCAGAAGGTGGCGCGCTCTTCCGGAGGCAGCGAAGGAGCAAAAGACGGATTGAAATACGCTCGAATCAGCACGTACCCGATATACAGGATCGCGAGGAAGATGCCTGCGGAAAGGCCGCCCGCGAAGAGTCCTCCTATCGAAACGCCGGTGACGCATCCGTAGAGCACCATGTTCGTGCTCGGCGGTATCAGCTGGCCGAGAGTACCCGCTCCCATGACGCATCCGAGGGACATTTTCCGGTCGTAGCCGTGTTTCAGCATCTGGGGCAACCCTATGAGTCCGAGGCCGATGACCCCTGCCGCAACGACTCCTGAAACGGCGCCGAGCACCGCGCCCACAATCACCGTAGCGATTGCGAGTCCGCCCCTTAGGCCTCCGGACCACTTGAAGAAGGCCTTGTAAAGATCCTCGACGACGTTCGTCTTCTGGAGAATATAGGCCATGTAAATAAAGAGCGGGACGGCGATGATGACGAAGTTGTTCATGGAACCCCAGGCGGCCGAGACCACGATATTCAGCGCGGCCGGTCCCCAGAGCGTATAGGCGAAGACAAGCGCCACGGCGGCGAGCGAGAAAGCGATCGGCACACCGAAGGCGAGTAGAACGAAGAGAGAGGCGAACATCAAAAGAGGGTAGAGTTCACGAGCCATAGAAAGTCACCTCTTCACTTTGATTCAGCGCCGGATGAAGCCTCCGGCCTGGAAAATATAAGGGAAAGCATATCTCTGAACGCCTGCCACGAGATCAAGGCACAGGAGATCGGGATGATCCATCGGAACCACCAGATCTGGGGATTGAAAGGAGTCTGGTGCGTCGACCGTTCCTTCATGAGCATGGAACGCCATGCCGCCGGAATGCTGACCCAAAGAATCGTCAGAACAACGCAAAGAACGACGAGCTCGGAAAAAATCCCCTGTATTCTCTGCCACTTCGGCGAAAGATAATGATTGAGAACATCCACCGATACATGCTTTTTCTCCATATGGCAGTATGCCGCGCCGAGCATGAAAAACGAACCGTATAAGAAGAGGGATACTTCGAAGCTCCAGATGGGGGGGGCTTTAAAAAAATAGGATTTCAAGGTGCTGTAGAGGATAACAACTATAAGAACCAGGAGTAATAGTGAAACCAGCCTTCCGAATTTCTTCATCCGATACACCTCATTTCTCTCTATCGCTGCGGAAGTTTCCGTGATAATACAACGCCTCTCCGGGCGCCGAGACGGAATTTCCGAAAAACGGATCTCCGGATTGATTCTCTATTGTTGCGATTTCGTCCCCGCGAACTTCCGCCGTCAATAGACTATAAATCGAGCTCCAGACCCTTCCCGGAGGTTTTCCCTTCTTTGACGAGATACCGTGCGGCCGCCAGGTCGAAGGCGGCAAATCCTACCGACTTGAAAAAAACACCCGATCCGGGAGCGGGAAGATCGCTTCCTCCGGACAGAATTTTTCCCAGGGGAGTGACGGCCTCTTTCTTCAGAACTCCTGAATCCAGAGGATCCATGAGGTCACCAGTCTCCGAAAGCGCATGTTCGGTGTCGACAATTATACTCGGAATTACCTTGAACAACGCGTCGGGATACTCCCGCATATCAGGGCGGTAAGAGCCGATGCCGACGAATGTTTTTCCTTCGAAGAGCTTGGGGACGTCCGGAAAGAGGGGAACTTGAGCGTTCGTTGCCGTCATCACCACATCCGAGCTTTCGAGCAGATCCGTCGAGTCCCGTGCGACTCGGATCTCCGTCCCCGGAAGATCTTTTTTCAATTGATCGGCGAAATCCTGAGCCTTGGAAAATATTGTATCATGGAGCGTCACCATTGAAAAAGGCCGGACGGAGCAGGCGAATCGTACCTGCCAATAGCCCTGGACACCGGTTCCTGCAATACCGAGGCGTGCTGCATCCTGATCCGAAAGAGTCCTGACGGCAAGACCGCCGACGCCTCCGGTCCGTAACGCGGTAAGAGTGCGTCCGTCCAGAAGGGCGGAAGGATGTCCGTCTTCTCCGTCCAGAAGAAGAAAGACTCCATTGAGGAAGGGTTTCTGTTTTTGAGGATTTCCGGGATAGAGTGAAAGGATCTTCAACCCCCAATCAGGAGTGGAAAGGCACGGCATCAGCATAAGCGTGTTCTCTTCACGAAAAACGGAAGTGCGGAGCGGAACCGTCAGACTGCTCTCATCCGTTTCCATCGTTATCATGACGTCCGCCAGCACATCCATTACTCCGGAGAACGAAAACGAGGCGAGCATATGTTGACTGTTCATGAAAAACATTAAAAAAGGACCTCCTGATTTTGGAGTTTCGGAGGCGTATGGAAGGCCTCGAACTAATCCATTATACACGTTGCAGAGCTTAGGGGATATGTTTTCTCTCAGCTGGAAAATAATTCTTATCTTTATTATCTTTTAAATCCTTTAAAATATGTCAGATGCAAATGCGATTTTTTGCCTTTCCTGTCATAATCTCGAAATGCTTTAGGAAAAAATTCTCAAATTGCTTCTTGACAAAGCGGTGCTTCCGGGAAGAGAATTAAACGCAGAAAATCATATTCTTCTATTCTTAATCGGGGGGAGATATCGCACCCGGTCCTTAATTTAAGTTCAGTTTGACTCCATCTTGTTTCAAGACCCCGTATTTCTCAGGACAAAACACGCATGAAGCCTCAATCCGTTTTGGAGTACCGTGCCCACATTTTCACTGCAGTTTATTTGTGAAGGGAGGAAGCTGTATTGGATGAGAAAGTAGGTCCGGGAGGAGAAAAATCAGCCCTGCAAATGATCACTGAGCATCCGATTCTCGAGTTTCAACGCGGAGAGAAGGTTCGTTTTTTCTTCGACGGACGGGAAATGGAGGGGTTCGAAGGAGATCCAATAGCGACGGCGCTTCACGCGAACGGAATTCGGGTCTATCGCGAAACGGCGGAATTTCACAGGCCGAGAGGCTTTTTTTGCGCGATAGGGAAGTGCAGTAGCTGTTTCATGGTTGTGGACGGCGTTCCCAATGTAAGGACCTGCATCACTCCCCTGAAGGCCGGGATGAGAGTGGAAACTCAGCACGGCAAGGGAAATGTTCCTGAAATAGCAAATGAGAAGGTGTCGTCATGAGAAAACTTTCCACGGATATTCTCGTCATCGGCGGAGGGGCCGCCGGCCTGAGCGCCGCGGCGGAGGCCGCGTCGGCGGGGGCCGGAGTGCTGGTGGTCGAGAGCGACCTCAGGCTCGGAGGTCAGCTCATCAAGCAGACTCACAAATTTTTCGGCAGCAAGGACGAATATGCCGGAACGCGGGGATTCAAGATCGCGGATATTCTGCTCGACGAAATCAAATCATTCAAAGACAGCGTTTCTGTTCTTCAAAACACCACCGTTACAGGATTCTACACCGAAGACAACACTTTCACCGCCATGCGCGGCGAGGAAGAATTCTTCCAGATAAATGCAAAAAAAACGATTGTAGCGACGGGAGCCCAAGAGAGGCTCATTCCGTTTCCGAACAACGATCTCCCCGGTGTCTACGGAGCCGGAGCGGTCCAGACGCTCATGAACGTCTACGGGGTGCTTCCGGGGAGGCGGGTTCTCATGGTCGGCGCCGGGAATATCGGCTTGATCGTCAGCTACCAGCTCATGCAGGCAGGTGTGGAGGTCGCCGCGGTTGTCGAGGCCGCCCCGCGCGTCGGCGGATACTGGGTGCACGCCGCGAAAATCCGTCGTATGGGAGTTCCTATCCTGTTGCGCCACTCCATAAAAAAAGCTGTCGGAAATGACGTCGTCACAGGCGCCGTCATCACTGCCTTGAACGAACGATTCGAACCGGTAGGTCCTGAACGCGTGCTGGATTGCGACATCATCTGCATCGCGGTCGGACTGAGCCCCACCACGGAAATTCTCTCCCAGGCGGGGTGCAGGATGATGTACGTTCCCCAGCTCTGCGGTACCGTCGCGCAGAGGGACCGGACAATGAGAACCTCGAATCCCGACTTCTACACAGCCGGGGACGCCAGCGGAATCGAGGAGGCCAGCGCAGCCATGGTCGAGGGACGCATAGCCGGACTCTCCGCGGCCGACGCACTTGGCTACCCCACGGAACACGGGAAAATCGACGAATACTGGGGACGCTTGGAATCGCTCCGGATGGGAGAAGCGGGAGCGAGAATCTGCCAGGGAATCGAATGTGTTCTTGTGCAGGGTTGGGAGGGTGTTGTGTATGTCTGAGAAGGATATGGCCATGCTGTTCAACAGCGGAGTGCTGACCGGCGAAAGGGAAGGCGCGTTGTTGCCGCCGAGTGAGTTGTGGGAAAGGAAAAAAGGGGGCGTCGTCATTGTTGAATGCCCTCAGAGGATTCCCTGTAATCCGTGTCATACGAGCTGTCCGACCGGCGCCATACTTCCGTTTGCCGATATCAACGATACCCCGAAGGTCGACTGGTCGAAGTGCACGGGATGCACTCTCTGCGTCTCGGCATGTCCCGGTCTCGCATGTTTCGTGATCGATCTGACGTTTTCGGACGAGATGGCTCTCTACAAGCTTCCGTACGAAATGCTGCCCCTTCCCGTCAAGGGACAGAAGGTGCAGTGCCTCGACCGAGAAGGAACCTGCATAGCCGAAGGAACCGTCGAAAACGTGACCCAGCCGAGAAAGGACCGGACACACGTTGTGCACGTCTCGGCGCCGAAGGTCTTTCTGACGACTTTCCGAGCGATAAGGGTGGTGGAATCAGTATGAGCAGCGCACCTGAGAATCCGGAGAAGATTTACGTCTGTCGATGCGAAGAGGTCACGCTCGATGAGATCGACGAGTGGATCGAGCGCGGATATGATACAGTAGAGGAGTTGAAGCGCATTCTTCGTGTCGGAATGGGCCCATGCCAGGGGAGAGGGTGCCAGGATATTCTCATGAGGGAGATTGCGAAAAAAACCGGAAAACCGATTTCGGAAATTGCTCCGGCGACAGTCCGTCCTCCGGTGAAGCCGATCAAGATAGGCCTTCTTGCGGACGGAGGTGAAGAGTGATGGACTGGAAAACGACCGCGGAGGTCGTCATAGTCGGCGGAGGCATCATCGGCGTTTCAACGGCGTACTATCTCGCGAAAGAGGGCGTACAGGATATTGTCCTCGTCGAGAAGGGTACCATATGCGGAGGATCGACAGGGCGCTGCGGCGCCGGCATCAGGGCACAATGGGGAACCGAGATGAACTGCAGGCTCGGTATTGCGGCCCTCGACATTTTCGAACAACTCGACCGGGAACTGAGAATGTCGGTCGGCTTGAACCAGGGAGGATACCTCCTTGTCGCGTATAATGACAAGGAGGTGGAGACGCTCCGGAATGGCATGCTTCTTCAGAATTCGCTCGGTATCCGGTCGAAAATGATCACTCTCTCAGAGGCCAGGGAAATATGCCCGGGACTTGCAGCGGATGACGCGATCGGTTTTTTCTTCCACGCGAGGGACGGTCATGCCGATCCTTTCCTGACGACGTTCGCCTATCTCGAAGCCGCAAAACGCCTCGGAGTGACGTGTTACAGAAATACCGAATGCACGGGGATTCTCGTTCACGAAAACGTTGTGCAGGGTATCAGGACGAACCGGGGAATAATCAGCGCGCCGATCGTCATCAACTGTGCGGGCCCCTATGCGCAGATAATCGCGCGTATGGCCGGAATCGAAATCCCCAACTGGGCCGAACGTCATGAGATAATGATTACCGAGCCCGTCGCTCCGGGAGTCTGCCCCTGCATGCTGATGAGTTTCTCGGGGAATTACTATATTCAGCAGCGGCCTCACGGCTCCATCATCTGCGGCATGAGCCCTGCAGGCCATCCAGAGGATTTCGAAAACAAGGCTTCATGGCAGTTCCTCGAGGCGATGTCCAAAACCCTTGTCAGACTTCTTCCGAGAACAAAAGGAATTCGGGTGGCCCGGCAGTGGTCGGGGATGTATGATATGACTCCCGACGCACAACCTGTCATCGGTGAAACCGACGTAAAAAATTTCTATCATTCCACAGGCTACTCGGGACACGGTTTCATGCTCGCTCCTGTGGCGGGAAAAATTCTTGCGCAGCATATCACGGGAAAGACGCCGGATATCGATTTCTCCATGCTCGATTACCGCCGTTTCAGTCGTGGAGAACACATCAGAGAATCGAACGTGGTATGACGCAGGAAAGATAAAAGAAAAGGAGTGTTCGTTGTGAAGTTTCTCAAACCCCTGCTCGACAAGTGTGTCATGTGCGGAGCATGCATGTCCGCATGTTCTAAAGCGTGGGCGAAAAAGGACGACCCGGAGATGTCGCGTATTTCCGTCAAGAACGTCACCGGACTGCCCGATATTCGCGTATGCGACCAGTGCGGCGGCTGCATTGCCGTCTGCCCGACCATGGCCCTGCAACGGGACAAAAACGGAGTGGTGCAGATCGATCGCCAGAAGTGCACATCGTGTCTTATCTGTGTAGGATTCTGTCCCTCAGCCTCGATGTTCTTCCACGCGGATACGGACTCTCCCTTCAAGTGCGTCGCGTGCGGCATCTGTGTCAAGGCATGCCCTGAAGGCGCCCTGTCCGTAGTCGAACAGAAAAAGGAGGGATAGGAGAATGGAACAGATGAAGCTTCTCGCTGAATGGAAGTACACTCCTGCGAAAGTTCACAGAGGATACGCGCGGCAGTACCTTTCCGTGGATCTCGGAAAAAAAGACGGCGTTTTCACCTGCGAAACGCACCCGGTATCCGACGAAATGATCGAAAAGTTTACCGGAGGCCGCGGCTTCGGCCTGCGCATCCTCTGGGACAAGGTCACGCCGTCGAGCAAGTGGAACGACGCGGAGAACGCCATTATCATCTCCGGCGGTCCTGTCTGCGGCATCACCCAGTATCCGGGAACCGGAAAGACATATTCGGTCTTCCTCTCCCCCCTTACCGACCAGACATACAACAGCAACGCAGGAGGGTACTTCGGCCCCTTCCTGAAGGCTTCGGGTTTCGACGCGTTCTCGGTATCAGGAAAGGCGGAACGGGACGTCGTCATTTACATCGACGGCGATGAGGGAGCGGTTCGCGTCTACGAGTGGGCTCCGGAAAACCGCAATTCATACTTCGTCACCGAGGCGCTTCACGATCATTTTTCCGAGAACGAGGACGATAAACGAAACATTTCCGTCGTTTCCTCCGGGGAGGCCGCCGAACACAGCTGGTGGGGCGCCATGAACTTCAGCTTCTACGATCCGAGAAGAAGAGTTGCCCGCTTGAAGCAGGCCGGCCGGGGAGGCGGCGGTACTGTCCTGCGCGATAAAAAAATTATTGCTCTCGTCGTAAAAAAACGGGACTTCTCCGGTAAAGAAAATGATCCGGCGGATCTTGCCTCTCTTCAAAAGATCGGTGCGAAGCTGCATCTGGAGATTCGCCAGAACGACGATACGCAGAGCCTTATGAGAAAAGTCGGCACCGCTCATCTCAACCTCGTCATGAACGACTACGATCTCCTTCCGGTCAACAACTTCAAATTCGGCCGTAGCGAGGATATCCACAACATTGATCCCGACGCCTACGAAAAGCTCTTTACGCAGGGGTACGCCGACGGCTGCTGGTACGGCTGCTCGATGGCCTGTGCCAAGGCCGTCGACGGTTATGAAATCGCCACCGGCCCCGACAAGGGAAAGAAAGTCACGGTGGACGGCCCCGAGTACGAAACGGCTGCCAGCCTCGGATCCAACGTCGGGATTTTCGATCCGCTGTGGACCATCGAGACGAACTATTACGCCGACCATTACGCCCTCGACACAATCTCGCTGGGAACAGGGCTCGCCTTCGTCTGCGAATGTTACGAACTCGGACTCATCAACAAGGAGCACACAAACGGGCTGGAGCTGAAATTCGGAGCCAAGGACGATCTTCTGGAACTCATCCACCGCATGATGGACGGAAAAGACGAATTCGCGGCGGCCGTCGGCAAGGGCATCCGCAAGATGAAGGAAATCTTCTCCGAAAAATACGGTGCCGACCGCAGCGTTATGGAGCGTATCGGAATGGAAGGGCAGGGACTTGAAGTCTCACAGTACCGCTGCCAGGAATCCGTCGCGCAGTGGGGAGGGTATTTCCTTACCCTCAAGGGACCCCAGCACGACGAAGCATGGGTCATCTTCATGGATATGGTCAACAAACAGCTTCCAACTTTCGAAGACAAGGCCGAAGCGCTCTTCTACTTCCCGAACTTCCGCCTCTGGTTCTCGCTCGCCGGGATCTGCAAACTGCCGTGGAACGACGTGGAACCCTCGGATAACAGGATCCGCTACAGGGGAATCGAGGCGGCGAAGGTGCCCGAACATGTCCAGAACTATCTCGACATCTACACCGCCGTCACGGGCAAACCGCTGAGCAAGGAAGAGATGATCCTGCAGTCGGAGCGGGTGTACAATTACGAGCGCGTCTTCAACCTCCGCATGGGTAAGGGGACGAGGGAATGGCACAATATTCCGGACCGTGCGCTCGGGCCTGTTTTCCCCGATGAATGGAACGTCCGTGCCGACTACTTCGACGGCAGGCTGCGCGAAGCGGGAATCGCTCCGGAAGGACTTCCGGTAGAGGAAAAGATCGTAAAACTTCTCGAATACAGGCGCAAGGAATGGGAAAAACTTGTGGATGCCGTCTACAAGCGCAGAGGATGGAACGCGAACGGCGTTCCGACGCTGGAGACGCTCAAACGCCTCGGGATCGACTTCCCCGAGGTGGTCGAAGTTGTAAAACCGCACCAGTAGAAAACAGACGACGGTGGTGAAGAGATGATAACGGTGAACGGCAGGGAGATCGAATGGCGACAGGGGATGACGATACAGAATGTCCTCGACGAATGCGGGTACACATACCGCATGATCGCCGTATGGGTCGACGGAACGCCCTACCGGAGGGAGCATTTCGCTGCCACCGTCGTTCCTGACGGTTCTGAAGTCCAGGCGCTGCACATGATCAGCGGAGGATAGAGCATCATGATTTTCGGAACGGAACCAGCCGGGATCGTCTTCGACGTCAAACGATACTCGATTCACGACGGTCCCGGTATTCGAACAACCTTTTTCTTCAAGGGATGCCCGCTCTTCTGCTGGTGGTGCCATAATCCCGAGGGAATCTCCCCGTTGCCGGCGCCTGCCTACCACAAGAACAGGTGCATCGGATGCGGGCGGTGTGTTCGGGAGTGTCCACAGGCTGCCAGGTCATTCGGCAAAGACGGGATCACCCTGGATTCATCGCGTTGTGTCGAATGCCGCGAGTGCGAAAAAGCCTGCCCCACGCGGGCGATTGAATTCGTCGGCATCAAGATGACTGTGAGAGATGTCCTTCGTATCGCGAAAAAAGATATTCCTTTTTTCGACGAATCGGGGGGAGGAGTGACTTTTTCCGGCGGAGAACCCCTGATGCAGCCTGAATTTCTCCTTGCCTGCCTGAAAGCCCTGAAGGAAGAAGAGATCCGGACCGCTGTGGACACTTCCGGTTTCTGCCGCGAGGATGATATTCTGCACGCCGCGGAGTACGCGGATTTATTTCTTTTCGACGTAAAACTGATTGACCCGAAACAGCATGAACACTATACTGGAGTCAGCAACAACAGAATTTTGAAGAACCTTGAACTCTTGGACCAAAAGATCGGACGGGAGGGAAGAGGGGGCATAAACATTAGAATTCCTCTCATTCCCGGAGTAAATGACTCTCCGGAGAATCTGGAGGCCGTCGTGGAACTGGTGCGCTCTCTTCGAAGCGTTGTTGCGGTGAATGTTCTGCCATACCACTCCATAGGATCGGGAAAATACAAGAATCTGGAGTTGGAGTTTCGAATGGGAAAGACAGCCTCACCCACGGATGAGGACGTAATGCGAGTCCTTTCAATGTTTGCGTCGCGGGGGGTCCACGCGGTAAAGGGAGGATAAGAGAAATGAACGAGAGAATAGCACGGCTGCGAAAAGAAAGTTTTGAAACATTTCCCGGCATTTCCATCGAACGTGCGCTGCTGACCACGGAATTCTACCGGAATAACGAGGGAAAGTACCCCGTTCCGGTTATGAGAGCGCTCAACTTCAAGAACCTGTGCGAAAAGAAGACGATCTACATCGGTCCGGACGAGCTCATCGTCGGAGAACGGGGGCCTTTCCCGAAAGCCGTCTCGACGTTCCCGGAGCTGAACTGCCATACGGCGGAAGACCTCGAGATCCTGAACACGCGTCCCATGACCGGCTACAAAGTGAGCCGGGACGACATTCGCACCTACAGCGAGACAGTCGTCCCCTACTGGAGCGGACGCACACTGCGCGACAGGATATTCTCGAATATTCCCGGAGAATGGATGGCGCTCTACGAAGCCGGATGCTTCACCGAGTTCATGGAACAGCGCGCTCCAGGCCACACGGCGCTCGACGGAACGATCTATTCCACCGGACTGCTTGACATGAAGAAAAAAATCGCTTCTGTCAGGGCAAAACTGGACTGGCTGAACGACCCGCATGCAACGGAACGGGACGAGGAGCTTCAGGCCATGGATATCGCATGCGATGCGGCCATCATCTTTGCGAACCGTCACGCGGACCTCGCCGAGGAGATGGCGTCCGCCGAGAACGACGAAATCCGGAGGGCCGAACTTCTTAAAATCGCCGATGTATGCCGGCGCGTTCCCGCTCACGCCCCGAGGGACTTTCACGAAGCGGTCCAGACCTACTGGTTCACCCACCTCGGAACCATTACGGAACTGAACGGATGGGACGCAATGTCCCCCGGGCATTTCGATGTTCACCTGCGCCCCTTCTATGAAAAAGGGCTGGAGGACGGCTCGCTCGACCGTGAAAGGGCGAAGGAGATACTCTCCTGCTTCTGGGTCAAGGTCAACAACACCCCCGCGCCTCCGAAAGTCGGAGTCACGGCAGCAGAGAGCGGTACCTACAACGACTTTACCCAGATCAACCTCGGAGGCTTCGCCGAGGACGGAGGAGACGGCGCAAACGAACTTTCCTATATCATGCTCGACGTACTGGACGAACTGCAGCTCCTTCAGCCGCAGGCCAGCGTCCATATCACCTCGAAGACATCCGACCGTTTTCTCCGCCATGCATGCAGGGTCATGCGCCGCGGCTCAGGCTATCCTTCCGCGTTCAACGCCGACGCGGTCTTCATGGAACAGCTGGGAATGGGGAAAAGCGTAGAGGACGCGAGAACGGGCGGAACGAGCGGTTGCGTCGAGACCGGATCATTCGGCAAGGAAGCGTACATCCTTCACGGTTACCTGAACGTCCCTAAAATTCTCGAACTGGCTCTGAACGACGGAGTCGACCCGCTCACCGGAAAACAGATCGCACCCAAGAGCGGCAATCCGCTCGAATTCTCTTTTTTCGACGATTTATACGCTGCTTTCGAAAAACAACTCCGGTACGTCGTCGAGACAAAAATAAGCACCGACAACTATATTCAGCGGATGTTCGCACGCCATGCGCCCGCACCCTACCTCTCCGTCCTCATCCACGACTGCATCGAGAACGGAAAGGACTATTACGACGGCGGCGCACGGTACAACTCCGACTACATCCAGTGCTGCGGCATCGGCACGGTGACCGACAGCCTTTCCGCTCTCAGGAAACACGTCTTTGACGAGAAGACGCTGAATTTCGCCGACCTTCTTCGAGCGCTGCGCGACAACTGGGAAGGGCATGAGGAGATGCGCCGGCTCATCTGGAACCGCACTCCTTTTTTCGGAAACGACGATGAAGAGGCGGACGGAATCATGCGGAGGGTCTACGCATCCCTGATCGGCACGATCGACGGCAGGCATTCGCCGAAGGGACCGACATACCACGTCAACATGCTCTCCACGACATGCCATATTTACTTCGGAAAGAAACTCGGGGCCACGCCGAACGGCAGGTTTGCCCATGCGCCTGAATCCGACGGCACATCTCCTTCGCACGGAGCCGACAGAAACGGTCCGACGGCAGTCATCAAATCGCTCAGCCGGATGGATCAGCTCAAATCCGGAGGCACGCTGCTCAACCAGCGTTTCCTTCCTTCCGTGCTCGGCGGAGAGACAGGACTCGAAAAGATGGCGCAGCTCATCAGAACTTACTTCCGCCTCGGCGGCCATCATATCCAGTTCAACGTCGTCGACACCGAAACGCTCAGAAAGGCCCAGGAAGCCCCGGACGAATACCGCGGCCTTCTCGTGAGGGTTGCAGGATACAGCGACTACTTCGTCGACCTGGATCAGTATCACCAGGAAGAGATTATCGCTCGAACTGCGCAGGAAACCTTCTGACCACAATGCTCCGCATCTTTTTTTCCTGGTAAAGGGGGGATGCGCACGCTCAAAATCGGGTTCTATGCGGCATGAGGATTCACTGATGAGTACCACAAAAACGAAAGGAGTTGCTTACAGAATGCAGAAAGCGAAGAAGTTCCTCACATTGCTTGTACTCTCCGCCCTTGTTTTGTTCCTCATCGTACCGAACACGGCTTCGGCCGCTCCCGAAATGACGCTGCGCTTTGCCGGACAGGTTCCAATCGAGCACACCGCCACCAAACTGATGCATCAGGTGGCGGATGAAGTCAAGGAAAAGACGAACGGTCGCATCCACATCGAAGTCTACCCGGCCAACCAGCTCGGAGACTATACCCTCGTCTACGAAGAGCTTATCCGCGGCACGATCGAAATGGCGGCGATCTCCGTTCCCAGCCAGTTCGACCCCCGTCTCGAAGTGACCTACATCAACTGTTTCGTCCGGAACTTCGATGAGGCGAAGGCAGTATTCGCACCCGGCGGATGGCTCTTCAGGAAGATGGACGAACTGAGCGCCCGCCTCGGCGTCAAGCTTCTCGGCTTCCAGGTCGAAGGCTTCATCGGCGTCGGCAGCACCAAGGCCGTGAACGAGCCGCTGAATCCCGATGTCAACAAGGGAATTCTCGTCCGCATCCCCAACATGGATGTCTACAAACTCGGCGCCGAAGCCATGGGATACCGCACCGTCACCGTGCCCTGGGCCGAAGTCTACACTGCCCTGCAGACCGGCGTCGCCGAAGGCGTTGTCGGCATGACTCCGACCGCGGCCTACACGATGCTGAAGGACGTGCTCAAGTACTGGTACGACCTGAACTACTCCGTTGAGAACTTCAACTACATGATCAGCATGAAGACCTGGGAAAAACTCTCGGAAGCCGACCGCAAGATCATCGCGGACGCCTGCGCCCGGGTCACCGACATGAGCATCGAACTGGCGAAGCAAGACCAGGAGAAGCACCTTGAACTCATGCGCCAGGCCGGTATCGAAGTCCATACGTATACCGCAGAAGAACTTCTTCCCATCTTCACGAAAGTCTCCGCCACATGGGATCAGCTTAAGGACAAGTTCACTCCGGAACTTATCAACGAATTCAAGAAGGAGTACGCCCCCAAGTAAGCAAATCATAAAGTGACGCCTCGGAATGATCGGGAGAGGGGTTTTAGAAAAACCCCTCTCCTCTCGATCCCGCAAGGTGGAAAGGAGATATGCATGCCGGACAACGAGAGCATCGGATGTTATCCAGGGAACCCTCCCGAGAAAAAGAGCAGGACGGACACGGTACTGATCTTCCTCTTCTCGGCGGTCACCGTGGCTAGTTCTCTTCTTTTGTCGCTCATTATTTCAGCTGCTGCGTTCACGCGCTATATCATCGGCGGCGACCTCTACGGCTTCGAGGAATGGGTGCGCCTGCTGGCCTTCTGGCTTTATTTCATGGGCGGAGCGTACGGAGCCTACAACGACACGCATGTATCCGCCGACGTTGTTGATTCATACATGAAGGACGGCTTCTTCAAACGACTGGTTATCGTACTTCGCAACCTTATCACGACCGGAATCAGCATTCTTTTCACCTGGTACGGGTATGAATTTTTCATGTTCGGATTCATGGGTCCTCTCGGAACCGGAATCGCCATCCCCAAAACAACGATATGGCAGATTCCCCTCTGGACCTCCTATCTTGCGGTCTTTCTCGGACTGATTTTCATGACATATTATTTCGCCATGAGACTGCTCAGAAATCTCCGGGTGCTCATCAAGGGAGGAGTATCATGATTTACATAGCCGTATTGATCCTTCTTGTATGCCTTTTGCTCGGAGTTCCGGTGCCGATGAGCTTCATGGCGTCGACCGCCTGGCTTCTCTTCTTCGGCGGCCCCACCGGCGCCGGATACGCATCCTCGATGGTGCTTCCCTACGGTTTCAGCTCGATGAACAGTATCGCGCTCATCTCCATCGCTCTCTTCATCATGGCGGGAGGCATCATGGAGAGAGGGCGCATCGGAGAAAAACTCATCGATTTCGTCGACGTCTTCGTCGGGCGTATCAAGGGCGGTCTCGGAGTCGTCGGAACGATTTCCTGCGCCGTCTTCGGCTCCATTACAGGCTCCGCCTGCGCGACTCTTTCCTGCATCGGATCCATCATGTTCCCGCGGCTGGAAGCGGCAGGCTACCCCCGCGGCATCGCCGCAGCGGTCATGTCGAACGCCTCGCTCCTCGGAATGCTGATACCGCCCAACTCGACCCTCATCATCTTCGCCTGGATCAGCGGCCAGTCCATCCTTGCCTGCTTCCTCTCCACGGTCCTTCCGGGCATCATGATGACGGCGCTCATCTGCTTTACCAACTGCTGGCTCGTCCGCAAGAATCCGAACGTCCAGGTAACGGAGCCGCCCAAAGGCAAAGAACGGTTCAAACTCATGAGACATAGAGGCTTCGTCGCGCTTCCCGCCCTGATGCTCCCGTTCATCGTTCTCGGCGGCATCTACGGCGGCATCATGACGCCGACCGAAGCGGCGGCGGTTGCGGTTATTTACGCGATCCCAACGGGAATGTTCATCTACAAGGGGCTGACGCTCCGCGGCCTCTGGGACTCGCTCGTCGAATCGGCGGTCACAACCGGCGTTGTCATGGTCATGCTCTATTCGGTCATGATGCTGAGCAGGCTCTACATTATGGAAAACCTTCCCGGCAGAATGCTGGGGCTCTTCCGTACGGTCTCGGAAAACCCGTGGGTCATCCTCTTCATGATCAACATCTTCCTTGTCATCATGGGAATGCTGATGGACGACATCAGCAGCGTCACGCTCGGAACGCCGATTCTTATCCCGATTATCATCGAACTCGGCTTCAACCCGATACATTACGCTGCGATTGTCGGCGTCAATACCGGCCTTGGGTGCATTACGCCGCCCGCCGCACCTGTCCTCTATCTTGGAGGACGACTAGGAAGGGCTCCTATCAATGAAATGATGGGGCCGACTTTGTGGATCATAGCCCTTGCATGGATTCCTACGCTTCTCGTCACGACGTATTTCCCGAGGTTCTCCCTCCTTCTTCCTCATCTCTTTCTCGGGACTCCTTGGTAGAGAGCGGAGAAGCATCGTGACGTACAGGAATTTCTTCGGATATCTCTGCCTTCTCTGTTTCGTCATCGGTCTCTGGACAAGATCTCCGTATGCCTATTGGGGAGCGCTTTTTTCCGGAGCGCTCTCCAGGGCCTCCGTAAAAAAAGGTTGGGAGTCTCCGGCGTGGATGAAAAAGCTTTCACTTTCGACTCTGAAAAAATCGTGTGGACTCCTTGACAAAGACGACAACGGTCTGTAGAATATCTCCTCGTTGGGTGGTTAGTTCAGAGGAAGAACGCTTCCTTGACGCGGAAGAGGTCAGAGGTTCGAGTCCTCTACCACCCACCATTTGATTGATACAGGGTTTCGACAATACGGTCGGAGCCCTGTTTTTTTATAAAGCCTTCTGGAGTCGCGGCTCTCGATCCTTACAATCCCCCCTAGAAAAAAGGAAATGATATCCATATCCATGTCCACAACTCCCGCTCCCTCTCGACGGTCGGGCGCCCGTTCAGTGAATCCGTCCGGACCCTTCGTCCCACTCGACCATGGGAAGAAGGAGTTTCAACTCTCTCAGGGAACGTCTGGAGTAATCGAATACGGTGAACGAACAACGGCAAGCCTTCGTTATAAGCACCGGGTCATAATGCGACAGAAAAAAATCCCCCGAAGATCATCCACGTCTTGGCTATAACGCAAGGGCTGCGAAGTTGACGCCGAGCGAGCGGGAGAAGGGCGAAGACTCGAACCGGTGTATGACTCGCAGCGATAGGCGTTTATACTCCCAGTCTATCCCGGAGAGTTTCCTGGAGGGCGCTGGAAAAATTGATCTTGTGCTCCATGGCCATCTTGTTCAGCCATGCGGGAAGAGTGACGTTCTTGCTGACGGATTTCTTTCTCTCCTCTTCGCGGAGAATATCCATGCGCACGTCGATCAGAACAGCGATTTCGTCTTCCTCCGGTTGCAGTTTGTCGACGGGCGTGGGACCGGGGATGGAGTCGTTGTCCTCTTCCATACAGAGCAAGTGCCCGCCGAGTGCGTCCTTGGCGCTGGCAATGGCGTCGGCGTAATCATCTCCGAATGTGTTGCACCCCGGAAGATCGGGGAATCGGACGCAGACATACTTCCCGTCTTCGGAAAGCAGTGCCGGATATATACGGACATCCTTTTTCATTGCGTATCGTCTCCTTTCAGAGGCGGTGCTCTTTCAGCCCCGCCTGCTTCATGATGCTGCCGAATGTCTTCGGCGGAACGTCTTTTTGGAGATGCTTGACCGAGACCTTGCCGGGCTTGGTCGGATGCTTGAAGTGATGATGGCTGCCAACCGTGTTTATCCAGTACCATCCATCGTCTTTAAGAATCCTGATTATCTCGCTGGATTTCATTGCCTCTCCTCCTGATCTATTGATTATAACGCGCATTATAATGCGCGTCAATTCAATTCACCTGTCGGAGTGTCGAATTCTGTGCTTGCCGCCGCTCCCAAGCGCCTTGCCGGGAAGGGTGGGGTGACCGGAAATGAAACGAATCATTGCTAGGCTGTTGCTGATAGTTGCGCTGGTGTTGGCTCTCGCGGTCGCGGCGTTCGCTCAGAGGGTGTACGTGACAAGAACAGGAGATTAGATACCATTCGGCAGGATGCCGCTATTTAAGTCAGTCTCGTATTGCAACAACATTGTCTTCTGTAGTTGCGCGAGGGATAGCGCCGTGCAGCGTGTGTAATTCTCCCAGAACTCAAAGCGTCGACGTGGAAGCGCCAAGCGAAGAATCATCATCGGACTACACTCCGCCACCATACAGACCACCGTCTCTTTATAACGGCCCGCGCCTCGGAGACAGACCTGTCCAGTCCGAACCAAAAACCGCGCATGTCGAAGACTGCTGCCTCATCATCGTGCGCGGCGACCAGATAGCAAGAGTCACGTATTCGACGCCGGAGCAGACGTACCGTGCTCTCGCGGCGCTATTACTGCCGGGAGAGAAATTCTTGTCACCACTCTACCAACACAAACACACTACGTCCAGGGGGTCGTCCGCGTCTCCGGAGAGCCCTCCGGACAGGCCGGAACGCACCCGCGAGCTTCTCCGGGCTTTCCCGTCGTGAACGGAACGGGAAGACTGGCCGTGCACTTTTCAGGAATGCGATTGCATGAAATACGTAGTCGTCATTAAGTAAATACACTTACCTGCTCTCCTTGTTCTCATTGTAAGCTCAATTTACCTAATGTTATATGTAAACAAGTGCAAATAAAATAGCGCAGTTGACTAATATGCACATAGAAGAAAAACGTCGAGAAAGAAAAACGTCGAGAAAGAAAAACAGATATAAATATATGCGACTTCAAGTTGAAAAATCATGTCGTTTTATGAAAAGGAGAAGTCGCATCACAATGCTCTCCGCAGAAAGCCGGTGAATACGATGCACGATGTTCTGTTCCGTTCGGCCCCGTTTCGCTCCGCCCTCCGTATTCTCCTCGTGATGCTGCTAATGACATTAGTGCAGGGTGCCTCTGCCGCCATCCGGCACGACGGCATCGAGTGGGAGGGTTTTCCGACGCACGACTTCTTCGAGGAGCACGGCGCGCCCATGCTGCTGATCGACCCCGCGACGGGAGGGATCCTTCACGGCAACCGGGCGGCGAGAGCCTTCTACGGCTACCCCGACCTTCGGGGCATGAACATAGCGCAGATCAACACGCTCGCACCCGAGGAGATAGCCCGCGAGATGGATCGGGCCCGCACGATGCTGACGAATCGCTTTCAATTCCGCCACCGTCTGGCGGACGGCTCCGTCCGCGACGTCGAAGTCTACTCTTTCCCCTTTACCCTTGAGGGGAGGGCGCTGCTGTACACTCTGATCGTAGACGAGAGCGAAGTCGTCGCCGCCCGCAGGGAGCTGGACCATCGGAACTTCCTGACAGGCGCTCTGCTGACTGCGGGTCTGCTGGCACAGTTCGCCGTGCTGCTGCTGCTGGCGAGGGCCGTACGGCGGCGCAAGCGCGCCGAGGAGGAGCTTCGCGAGAGCGTGGCGCGCTACGACGAACTGGCGGCCAAAGTGCCGGTCGGCGTCTACGTCTTCTGGATCCGAGCGAACGGGCGTCTGGAATTCGAGTACGTCAGCGACAGATGGTGCAAAATCCACAGATTCAGGCGCGAAGACGCGCTCCGCGATCCCGCGACGGTGAACTCTCAAGTACACCCCGACGAGCGGGAGGAATTCATGGCCCGCAATATGGAGGCCTTTCGCGACCGGACCACGTTCGCGTGGGAGGGACGATTCATCGTCGGCGATGCCGAGCTTCGCTGGCTGCGTCTGGAATCCACTCCCGTGGTGTTCGAAACCGGCGACGTCCGGTGGTTCGGAGTGACTTCGGACATCACCGACCGCAAACGAACCGAGGAGGAAGTGCGGCTCGCCAAGGAGAAGGCCGAGGAGGCCAGCCTTGCCAAGAGCGAGTTTCTGGCAAACATGAGCCATGAAATCCGCACCCCGATGAACGGCGTTCTTGGGATGACCGAGCTGCTGCTGGGAACGCCTCTCGACGACGAACAGAGGCGCTTCGCCGAGACCGTCCGCACAAGCGCCGAATCGCTGCTGGGAATTCTCGACGACATCCTCGACTTCTCCAAGATCGAGGCCGGAAAACTCGAACTCAAGTCGCTCGACTTCGATCTCTCCGCCCTGATGGACGCCTTCCGGGAAACAATGAGCTGGAGCGCCGAGAAAATGGGGCTCGCGCTTCACTGCTCGCTCGAACCGGACGTTCCGATCTTCCTGCGGGGCGATCCGTGGAGGGTGCGCCAGATACTGACCAATTTGACCGGCAACGCGATCAAGTTCACTGAAGAAGGCGAAGTCGCTATTCATGTTTCTGCGGAGGAATCGGACGAGACGCGGGCTCTCCTGCGCTTTTCGGTCCGCGACACCGGCATCGGCATCCCCGCCGACAAGCTGAACACTCTCTTCGAAAAGTTCGTCCAGATCGATTCCTCCTCGACTCGCCGCTTCCGGGGGACCGGACTGGGACTCGCCATCAGCAGGCAGCTCGCCGGGATGATGGGCGGTTCCATCGGCGTGACGAGCGACGAGGGGGAGGGATCGGAGTTCTGGTTCACGGTAGCATTGCATAAGCAGCCCGAAGGCGCGTGCCGCAACGAGCTGACCTTCGACCGGGCCGCCGCCGCGCCGCGCTTCGAGCGACGGGGCGTGCGCCTGCTGCTGGTGGAGGACAACACTGTGAATCGCAGCGTCGCGCTCGGGATGCTGCGCAAGCTGGGGCTTGCCGCCGATACGGCCGAAAACGGCGCGGAAGCGGTCGCGGCCGTCGTGAAGCAAGACTACGACATTGTCTTCATGGACTGCCAGATGCCGGTGATGGACGGATTCGACGCGACGAAGCGCATCCGGCGGCTGGAGGGCGAAAAGAGCGAAGTGCCGATCGTCGCCATGACGGCGCACGCGATGAGCGGCGACCGGGAGAAGTGCCTCGCCGCCGGAATGGACGACTACCTCTCCAAGCCGATCTCGCTTTGCTCTCTGACCGCCCTTCTGGAGAGGCGCCTTCCCCCGACGGGAGAGGAGGGGCGGCCCGACGCTCCCGTAGTATGCCCCCCCGTCAGCCCCGCCGAGGAGAACGCGGGCCTTCGCTGGAACAGAGATGTCTTACTGCGCCGCCTGCTCGGCGACGAAGCGATGGCGGCGGGGATCGAGCAGGAGTTTCTGGACGACATTCCGAAGAATATCGGCGTAATGAGCGCCGCGCTGGCCGCAGGCGATCTCAAGAGCGCGGAGGATGCGGCGCACACTATCAAAGGCGCGGCCGGCAGCGTCGGTGCGGAGATGCTGGAGTCTCTCGCGCATGACTTGGAAGGAGCGGCGGGGGAAGGCGATCCTGAGCGGGCCGCCTCTGTCGAAGAGCCTCTGAGGCGCGAGTTCGAGCTGCTGAAGGAGATGATGCTCTTCCGCAGGAAGGAATGACGCGCGCAGGACTTCATGAGATGCGACGACTGAAGAGAACGGAGAATGACGACAACGCTTCCGATACCGAATGAAAGCATACGATCGCCGAGAGGGTGGAGTAGCTGTCTGTCGCTTGCTTCAAGGTCGGTAAGGAGAGCGGAGAGGCGGTACCGAAGAAAGAGCCCGCTTCGCGGAATACGAAGAGATGAAGGAGGAGAGGAACATGGCGGAGCAGCAGATGGTCGTCTTCGGGCTGGGCAAGGAGGAGTTCGGCATCGACATCTCGCGTGTGCGGGAGACCGTTCGATTGCAGAACATCACCACAACACCACTAGCGACCGGATACGTATCGCACTAAGCGACCGACACGGCTTATTGCTCGCTTCGCTCACATTCGCCGGTCGTCTGCTTAAGTCTATGGACTTCGTGGAGGGGCCGCTAGGATGGAGTCCATCATTTCGGCAACGTCGGTGAATCCTTTCACCGAAGGATCGCGGGCGATACGATCCACCTCCCGCAGCGCGGCGAGCGTTTCATCGCTCGGGTGCTCCTCTTCCAAGGCGTCGATATAGCCGAGCACACGCGCGGCATTCCGTTCCGAGAGATTTCGGAAACGTCGGTACAGCTCTTTTCTTCTCGACAGTTCAAGCGTTGCCCGAGGCATTGATACCGCTCCTTCTCGCCCCGAGGGCGCAGCGTTATTGTACCGCGTCCCGTATGCGATCTTCAACCGGAGGAAGGAGTCCTCAATCCGCAGGCAGAGGGAGCGTTGCCGTTGCTCGCCGGGGCCGCTGGTGCGGTTCTTCGCGGCCCACTTCCAGAGAACGAGAAGCGCCTTGAGGCCCGGGAGACCGTGGCGCCGTTCGAGCTTAACCGTCTTCGGATGGTCGAAGAAGTCCACAGAAAGACGAATATCCGTGACCGCCATTACTGCACCGCCGCCGTGATTCTTTACTCCGCAGGAAATGTTCCCGGACGCACTCTGTGTTTTTCTCGTTTCAGTTTTTTGAAAAATCCGGATGGAAGCATGATCCTGCATCCTGCATCCATTTTTTTCGGCACTCCAAATCGAACAATCAGTAGAATGTGGTATTGCTTTCTTAAGAGTCTGCGGTTATAGTGCTTTTAATTACAAAAAACACATCTGCTTGTTTTCCTCCCTAGCCCCAGCTTCCGCCCTTCCGGCTTTCGCCTCCGGAAGGGCTCTTCTTTTTTACGAAACTCTTTTTTCAATGTCGCTCCAACGACTCAGATAAAAGGGTGTATCTCCTTTGAAAGAAAGGATTTTGCCCCGCTCTTTCACTTGCAGAAAAAATCTCCGGGCTGTAAGATGATTATAATAATGAATGGGTTGCAGTAATTCCGAGGAAATCCATGCGGAAACGAAAAAACATGAGGGGAGTTGGGATGATGAAACGTTTTTCAACGGTGCTTGTGTTCATGATTCTGTTGGGATTTGCGGCAACGGCGGTTGCGGCGCACCTTTCGATCGCTATGATCACGGATGTCGGCGGTGTCAATGACCAGTCCTTCAACCAGTCGGCCTGGGAAGGGCACCAGAGAGCGGAGAAGGAGCTTGGCGTCAAGGTCGCCTACATAGAATCGCGGCAGGACGCCGATTACGGACCGAACCTCGAGACTCTTTTCGACGCAGGAACGGACCTGATCTGGGGAATCGGTTTCAAGATGGCCGACGCAGTCCTTGAAGCGGCGACCAACAACTTCGACCAGAAGTACGCGATTATCGATTTCGCATGGGAAAACACTCCCGACAATCTCATCGGCGTCGTCTTCAAGGCTGAAGAAGCTTCCTTCCTCGTCGGCTACATCGCAGGGAGAATGACGAAGACCGGAAAGGTGGGCTTCATCGGCGGCATGTCCTTCCCCGTGATCTGGGGCTTCGAATACGGCTACCGGGCCGGCGTCATGCAGGCCGGAAAGGACATCCAGATCCTCGGCCAGTACGCCGAATCCTTCACCGACGCCGCCAAGGGGAAATCCATCGCCAACAGTATGTACCAGCAGGGAGCGGACATCGTCTTCCACGCTGCCGGAGGCGTCGGCGACGGCCTTATCGAGGCCGCGAAGGAACAGGGCAAGTGGGCCATAGGCGTCGACCGAGACCAGAACTACCTCGCGCCGGACAACGTCCTGACCAGCGCCATGAAGCGAGTCGACAACGCGATCTTCAACATCGCGAAGGAGCTGACTGAAGGAAAGTGGCAGGGCGGCCACACTGTCTCCTACGGCCTCGCCGAAGGCGGCGTCGATATCGCCCCGACGAGTTCCACCCACGTTCCGGCGGAAATTCTGGCGGAGGTGGAGGCCCTCAAGGCCCGTATAATCGCCGGTGAGATCGTCGTTCCCTTCAGCAAGGAGACCTTTGCCTCCTTCGAGGTGAAATAGACGCCGAAGGCGGGATGAGGAGAGCAGGTTTCCTCTTCCCGCCTTCCCTCTTAGTTGAAGGAGGTGATGGTGTGGCGGAAGGGAGAAAGTCCTCCACGGTTCCGGCTGTGGAGATGAAGCGGATCACGAAACGGTTCGGGAACTTCGTCGCCAACGACAACATCGACCTGGAAGTCCGGCGCGGCGAAGTTCATGCTCTTCTGGGCGAGAACGGCGCCGGAAAAAGCACCTTGATGAACCAGCTCTACGGCCTCTATCGCCCTACATCGGGCGAGATTTTCATTAACGGCGAGAAAATGAGGATGACGAGCCCCAAGGCCGCCATCGCCAAAGGAGTCGGCATGGTGCATCAGCACTTCATGCTCGTTCAGCCCTTCACCGTCGCCGAGAACATCGTGCTCGGCAACGAATCGGTGAAAGCCTTCGGCATCCTCGACAGTGAAAAGGCCCTCCGCGAAGTGGAGGCCATCTCCAACCGCTACGGCCTTGCCGTGGACGGCAAAGCCCGCATTCAGGACATCTCCGTCGGCATGCAGCAGCGGGTGGAGATCCTCAAGTGCCTCTACCGGGGCGCGGAAATCCTCATACTGGACGAGCCGACAGCAGTCCTGACCCCCCAGGAGATCGACTTCCTGGGAAAGATCATCGAAAACCTCGTCGCCGAAGGCAAAACCATTCTCATCATCACCCACAAGCTTCACGAGATCAAGGCGATGGCCCATCGCTGCACCGTCATTCGGCGCGGCGTCAAAATCGGGACCGTCGACGTCGCGACGCACTCCGAAAGCGATCTGGCCGAAATGATGGTGGGGCGCGTCGTCTCCTTCGAAGTGGAGAAAGCGGCCTCGCGGACAGCCGCCCCGGTGCTCGCTCTCCGCGATGTCCACGCGCTCAACAACCGGAGACTCCCCGCCCTCCGTGGGATCTCGTTCGAGGTCATGAGAGGTGAAATTCTCGCCCTCGCAGGAGTGGACGGAAACGGGCAGAGCGAACTCGTCGAGGTGCTGACCGGTTTGCGCTCCGTCGAATCCGGAAAGGTCCTCTTCCGGGACCGAGACATTACCGAGGCAGCTCCTTCCGAAAGGATCGGGATGGGAATGGCGGCCATCCCGGAGGACCGGCAGAAACGCGGTCTCGTCGGCCCTTTCACCGTGGCGGAGAACCTCATCCTCGAAGAGAGGGACAAGCCTCCTTTCTCGACCGGAACCGGCATTCTCGACCTGGAGGCGATCAGCCTCCACGCACGCGAGGTCATCGAAAGGTTCGACATCCGCCCGCCGCAGGAACGCTACAAAGCCGCGGCGCTCTCAGGCGGAAACCAGCAGAAAGTCATCCTCGCAAGGGAGATCACGCGGGATCCGGAGCTTCTCGTCGCATCGCAGCCGACCCGGGGGCTCGACGTGGGAGCCATCGAATACGTGCATAAACGGCTGGTCCAGGTTAGGGACGAGGGGAAAGCCGTCCTGCTCGTCTCTCTCGACCTCGACGAAGTCATGTCTCTTGCGGACCGGATCGCCGTCATCTACGGAGGTCGTATCGTCGGCGTCCTGGACCGTTCGGAGGCCGACGAGAGAAAACTGGGACTGCTCATGGCAGGAGGTGGAGCGAACAATGTCTAAGGAAAAAAAGCGCCTTCTCTCGGCTTCGCCTCTCCTCTTTACGCTTTTTTCGGTGCTGACGGGCCTTCTCGTCGGCGCTGTCGTGCTCCGGATCAGCGGGTACAACCCCGTCCAGGCCTACCGGGTCATTCTCGACGGCATCTTTTCCCGCCCGAGCTACGTGGCCTACACGATCATCTATTCGACGCCGCTCATTCTGACCGGTCTCTCGGTCGCTTTCGCCTTCCGGACGGGGCTCTTCAATATCGGCGCGGAGGGGCAGTTCATCATCGGCGCCCTCGGCGCGGCGCTCGCAGGAGCATTCCTGAACCTGCCCCCTGTGATTCACGCGATCGTCGCCGCCCTCGCGGGAATCGCGGCCGCAGCGATCTGGGGAGGAATCGCCGGTTTTCTCAAGGCCCGCTTCGGAGTGAACGAGGTCATCGCGACCATCATGCTCAACTGGACCGCCCTCTACCTGAACAACTACGTCGTCACGCTTCCCGGAATAAAACGCCCCGCCGCAACGGCGACCGCATTCATCCTCGACAGCGCCCGGATCGAAATCCTGCCTCTCTGGAAGATGAGCGAAGCGGGCAGGGCGTGGCGGATGGCTCACCCCTTCTGGCACGATATCCTCCGGACGCCGCTGAATGCCGGAATTCTCATCGCGCTGTTCCTCGCGTTCTTCTGCTGGTGGCTCCTGAACCGGACCACCCTGGGGTACGAGCTTCGGGCGGTCGGATACAACCCGGACTGCTCCGAGCACGTCGGCATCGACGTCAAGAGACGCATGATCTCGTCCATGGCGATCGCCGGAGGACTGGCGGGAGCCGCAGGAGCACTTCACGTCCTCGGATGGACGCGCCAGGCCGCCGAACTCGCCGCCATGGAAGGACTGGGCTTCGACGGCATCGCCGTCGCCCTGATAGGAGGAGCGTCCCCGATCGGCTGCATTCCCGCCGGACTGCTCTTCGGCGCCCTCAAGTACGGAGGCTCGAAACTGCAGTTCGCGCTCCGGGCGCCGATCGAAGTCGTCAACATCGTTATCGGTTCGATCGTCTTTTTCGTCGCCATGCCCAGGCTGCTGCAGATACTCGCCCGCAGACTGAAGAGAAAAAAAGAGACGGGAGGCGATTCCCATGCTGCTTGAGAGTCTTGCCTTCATCATCGCCACGACGCTCATGTACTCCGCGCCGCTGATCTTCACGGCCCTCGGCGGCGTTGTCTCCGAGAACGCGGGCGTTGTCAACATCGGGCTCGAGGGGATGATGACCCTCGGAGCCTTCGTCGGCGCGGCCGTCGGCTATTTCGCAGGGGACGCCTGGATCGGCTTTCTCGCTGCCGGAGTCGCGGGAGGGTTCCTGGCCTTCTTTCACGCCCTCGCCTGCGTCACCTTCCTCGCGGACCACATCGTCTCGGGAATCGCGATCAACTTCATCGGGCCGGGAGTCGCGCTCTTTCTTTCCCGCTACTACTTCGACGGAGCCACCCAGACCCTCTCCCTGTCGCTGGACGCCAAGATACCCCGCCCCCTGAACGGCGTCTTCGAACAGAACGGCTTCCTCGACATGGTCTTCAACCAGTACGCCACGGTCTACCTTGCGCTCCTCCTCGTCGTCCTGATCTGGTTCGTCCTCTACAAGACGCGGCTCGGCCTGAGGATCCGCGCCGTCGGGGAGCACCCGAAGGCGGCCGACACGCTGGGCATCGATGTCTTCAAGATCAAGTACCTCGCCGTCATCACCTCCGGCGTCCTCGCCGGATTCGGCGGAGCCGCCCTCAGCGTGGCCATCGTCTCGCGCTTCAGCGCCACCCTCGTCAGCGGCCAGGGCTTCATCGCCCTCGCGGCGATGATCTTCGGCAAGTGGAAACCGCAGGGAACGCTCCTTGCGTGCCTCCTCTTCAGCTCCGCGCAGGGTCTGACGGTCTTCCTCGGAAGGGCCGACCTCCAGCGCTTCCTCCCCATACCGTCGCAGCTCCTTGCGATGATCCCGTTCCTGCTGACCCTCGCGGTCTTGATCGGATTCGTCGGCAGATCGCGCCCCCCGGCGGCGGACGGACTACCGTACGAAAAGGACTGAAGATCGAAAGCCCCGGAGGGGAATATGCATCGCGATTCCTCCGGGGCTTTCGGCATCCCATGAACACCCTGTTGCCGCAAAAACACAGAACACCCGGTCCGTCCGTTTCCTGACGTTCTCCCCGGCGCCTGCATTCCGTTCCGCAGTTCGCATTACCCCAACCAAGGAGAGGCGCAGAAACTCCTTTCACAATATCCCCAAAAGATGTTGAAAAAATCCCGCTCATGTCGTAAGGTAATTCTGTTCTTGACAAATGAATCGCAAAGTATCCTCGTACCTTCTGAAAGAACGTGCATGCTGCATCCTGTCATTCCGCCATAGCAGCGAAACGAAAACAGCGGCGGTATTGATGCGCACGATCCGGGAACACCATCTCAATCCAGAAACGGAGTGGTACAAAATGACGATGAAGCGATGCCCGAACGGACATTTCTACGACCCCGCCCTCAATCCGTCCTGTCCCTGGTGCGCCGTTCCCGCGGACGATAACGAAGGAACACGGCGGATCAATCCTGCGGCCGCCCCGGCGGGAGGCAACGCGGGATCAACGGTGAAACTCTCTCCACGCAGCGGGTTCCCCTCCGCAAGCGCGCTCGACGAGGGGCACACCGTCGCGGTCGTTAAGCGCAAGACCGGCATCGACCCGGTCGTCGGCTGGCTCGTCTGCGTCAAGGGACCCGACCGCGGGCGCGACTACCGCATCCGTTCCGAGAAGAACTCCGTCGGGCGGGCCGATTCAATGGACATCTGCATCACCGGCGACGACACCATCTCGCGGAATGATCACGCCTTCGTCGTGTACGATCCGAAGAAGAACACCTTCCGGATCCAGGCCGGTCTGAGCAGGGGGCTCGTCTACCTCAACGGGGAAGAGGTGGTCGCCTCGCAGACGATGAACGCATACGACCGGATCGAGATCGGCCAGAGCACTCTTGTCTTCGTTCCTTTCTGCGGGGAGAACTTCCTATGGGAAGCAGAACAGGACTCCTGACGCGCCTTCCGCTTGCCGCCTGCGTCCTCCTCCTTTCAGCCGCCGCCGCGTTCGCCGCTCCTTCCTCCCTGAGGATCCGTCAGGCGTACCTCGACTTTCCGTCCCTGACCGTCTACGCCGATCTGCTCGACGTCTCGGGCAGGCCGGTGATTCCGAGGGAGGCGGGACAACTCGCGGCGAACATCGGAGGGCGCGCCTTCGACATCTCGCGGTGGAGCTCCTTCTCGGCGAAGGACGACGGACTCCTGACGGTCTTTCTCGTCGACATTTCCGCCTCGATAGGAGAGAGCCGATTCCGTGAACTTCAGGAGACGATCTCCGCCTGGATCCGCCGAATGAACCCCTCCGACCGGGCCGCCGTGATGACCTTCGGAGGAAGCGTCTCCGTCGTCCAGGGCTTCACGGGCGAGCAGAACGCCCTGCTCTACGCCGTTCAGTCGCTCTCCGCGCAGGATCCCGACGCCCAGCTCAACCTCGGAATTCTTCGCGCCCTCGAGCTGGCGAAAGTGAAGGGGGCCGGCCTTACGAAGCGCCGCATGATCCTTCTCTGCAGCGACGGATTCCGCGAGACTCCGGGAGGCGCGACAGCTGAGGAGGTCCGGAACGCGCTCACCTCCGACCCGATTCCGATATACACCATCTTCTTCGACTCACCCGAACGCGAAAGCGCCGGCAGGACGGAAGAGGCGCAGCAGCTGCTGAACGAGCTGGGCTACGACGCGGGCCCGGTCGACGGCAAGCTCGGCCCGCGCACCGTCTCCGCCATACGGATCTTCCAGCAGAGCAGGGGAGTCGCGTGGGACGGCTCCGTGTCGAACGAGCTGCTGGGAGTCCTGCGCACGATGGCCGCGAGGCGGAAAGAGTCCGCCCTGACGAGCGCCGGCGAATTCTCCCGCCGCTCCGGAGGGCAGCTCCACCGCGCGGGGACCTCACCGTTCAACACGATCTTCGATTCCGTCGCGGCCTCGCTCGACGATTCGCTCGAACTGACCGTGACGCTTGACGGCATGACGCCCGACGCCGCGGTCAAACGCCTCGAAATCACCTATTCCGACGGCACGGTCTCTCTCCGACGGCATCGGCATCCGGATGACCGGCATCCCGCCGGCAGCGGAAAAAACCGGTCCTCCTCCGGAAAAAAAAGAGGAACAACCGACGAAAGCGGAAGATTCCGGCCTCTCGCCGTGGTGGTACATCCTCGGCCTCGCGCTCGTTCTTGTTCCTCTCTCCGTCGTGCTGGTCCGGAGGAGGAAGCGGAGCGCAGCTCCGGAACCCGAGGCTCCCGGATCCCCGGAACCGCCGACTCTCTTCCGTGCCGGAGAGAGCGGCCCTACCGCCGTTCTTCCGGGCGTTTCCCCGACTGCGCCCCGTCCGGCGCCGGTCTCTCTCCGGGTCGAACTCGCCCCCACCGGGACGCGGGATACCGGAGGCCCCCTCAAGGCGACCGTCACGGACCGTCTGGTCCTCGGCAGGAGCGGCGGGCCGTCCGGACTCGCAATCCCCGGAGACGCCACCATCTCCGCCAGGCACTGCGAACTCGTCTTTTCCAAGGGAAGACTCTTCGTGTGCGACCTGCAGTCCTCCAACGGCACGATGGTCAACGGCGTTCCCATACAGGGAAACTACCCGCTGGAGGACGGCGACCGGCTGACGCTCGGCAAGACGGAGCTGCGCATCCGGATCCTCGGACTGGAATGAGCCTTTTTCAAACGACTACAAAAGGGGGATGATGCTTCATGCACTATATCGCGTTGACAGGAGGAGGAATGCTCGTCGTCGGCTGCTTCCTGCCGTGGATTTCGCTGGGAGCCGTTTTCGTCCAGCGCGGGCTGGACACGGTCTTCGGAGCGGTCGCCCTCGTCTCCGGCCTCTTTGCGGCGGGAGTCGCCCTCTACAACATCATCAAGAACCAGAACAGGATGAAATACACCTACCTCGCCGTCGGCGTTCTGTGCCTTCTGATCGGCGTCTACGGCCTCCCCCAGGTGCGCGACATCCGTACGACCGCCGAGTTCGTCGACGAGCTGCAAAAACAGATGAAGACCGAAAGAAGCATGGAAGCGGTGATGGGGATCATGAGCACCGGGCTCTGGTTCGTCACCCTCGGCGGGCTGATACTCGCCGGAACCGGGCTCGTCAACATCTTCTCCCGGAATATCGGCATTTCGGAAAAAACACCCGGCTCGCCCGCCGGAGGGGCGGGATCCGGCATTCCATTCTTCGGAGCCGCACGTCAACGGACGACGATCCTTCACGGCATCACCGGACCGTACGCAGGACAGCAGATCCCGGTTCCGCCGGAGGGGATCGTCATCGGAAGGGATCCGGCCCACTGCAGCCTCGTCGTCCAGTCGCCGTCCGTATCGCGGCGACACGCCCGCGTCTCGCAGGGCCCCTCTCCCGACAGCTGGACGCTGGAGGATTTGAACTCCACCAACGGCACCTTCGTGATGGAACGGGCCGCCTGGGTTCGGATCACCGCGCCCGCAACGCTGACCATCTTCAAGCGCTTCCGCCTCGGAGACGAGCATGCCGAATTCGAAATCCGATAAGAGGCTTTCGAGATGAATATCCGTCCGGGAAACCACCAGCACATCGGCTCCCGAAAGGAGCAGCAGGACGCCTTCGGATTCAGCGACCTCACCGACGCGGCGTTCGTCCGCCACGGAGGCGTCCTTGCGATCGTCGCGGACGGAATGGGAGGGCTCGCGGAGGGCGGCGAAGCCGCACGCCTCGCCGTCCGGACATTCCTCGAATCCTACGCTCGCAAACTTCCCGCCGAGACGATAGAGGACGCCCTCGACCGCTCCATTCTTGAGGCGAACAGCGCCGTCCGTGCCTTCGCCGCCGAAAACGGCCTCTCCGGCAACTGCGGCACCACCCTCGTCGCCGCAGTCGTCCACGAAAGCGGCGTCTACTGGACGCACGCCGGGGACAGCCGCCTCTACATGACCGACGGACAGAGCCTGACGCCGCTCACCGAAGACCACATCTACGTGCGCAAGCTGGACAAGGCCGTCGAGAAGGGTATTCTCGAACCGGAAGACGCTCTTTCACATCCGGAAAGAGAAGCCCTCACAAGCTACATCGGCGGCGAAGAGATCGAGACCGTCGGCCGCGGCTCGCTTCGAAGCGCGCCGGGCGGCCTGCCGACGGACGGATTCCTGCTCCTCCTCTGTTCCGACGGTCTGTACAAGACCCTTCCGGAGGAGAGAATCCTCGAAGCCTACTCTCCGGACCCGGACGAGTGGGCCCGGACGCTTGTCGATATGACCGTCGCGGAAAAACGCCTCTTTCAGGACAACGTCACCGTCCTCTGCCTCGCCGCCGGGACGCCGCCGCCCCGCAGGCAAAGACCGAGCATCGGGAAAAAAACGATCGCGGCCTTCACACTCGCCGCTCTGCTGTTCCTCTTCGCCGGAGGCGTCCTCTGGCGCGTCTTTTCAAGGACCCCGCCCGCCGATTCCCCGTCAGCCGCGCCTCCCGCGAATACCACCATCGTCTCGGGCGACATTCCGGAACCTCCCGCACAGCCTGCGGAAGAGCACCGGGAGCCGAAGCCCTCTCCGGATGAACGCCCCTCCTCGCCCGGCGTCGACGATCGGGCGCCCGCGGGAGAGAGGCACGATGAGCAGAAGGGCGAGCAGGTGTTCCTTCGGCGGCAAGAAGGAATCAGGACTGCGCGCCCGCCCTGTTCCGAACATCTCCGAAAGGGGGAAAAAGGATGACATCAGCACGAGACGCCTTTGCCGCCTCCGGGCTCTGCCCCTCCTGCTTCGCCGAGACGGGGGGAGCGCGGACTTGCCCGGCCTGCGGCTTCCAGACCACGGGAAGTGAAAATGACGACTGGAATCTGCTCCGCCCCGGAACGGTCCTCCGCGAGCGGTACGTCGCCGGAAGAGCCCTCGGGCAGGGGGGCTTCGGCGTCACCTACCTCGGACTGGATCTGCTGCTGCATACCAAGCTCGCCGTCAAGGAGTACTACCCGTCCGGGATCAGCGTGCGGAACTCGGAGAGCCGTTCCGTCCGGCACGCTTCGAGCGATCTCGCCGAGGACTTCAAAAGGGGGATGGAGAAGTTCCTCGAAGAGGCCCGCACCCTCGCCCGCTTCGAGGAGCATCCGAACGTCGTCTCGGTGAGGGACTTCTTCGAGGAGAACGGCACGGCGTACATGGTGATGAACTACGTCGAGGGGAAGACCCTGCTCGATCATCTGAAGGAGCGGGGAGGTCGCATTCCGTTCGGCGAGGCGATGTCGATCCTCTCGCCCCTCATGGACGCGCTCGACGAGATCCACGCCTCGGGCACGATTCACCGGGATCTCAGCCCGGACAACATCTTCCTCACGCGCTACGGCCAGCCGAAGCTGCTCGACTTCGGCGCGTCGAAGTCGGCCCTTTCCCTGATGCAGCAGCGGAGCCACTCGGTGATCCTGAAGCGGGGGTACAGCCCTCCGGAGCAGTATCAGAGCAGGGGACGCCTCGGCCCGTGGAGCGACGTCTACGGCATGGCGGCGACGCTCTACCGGTGCGTCACGGGGGTTACGCCTCCCGACGCGTTCGACCGGATGGAGGAGGACATCCTGACCCCGCCCGGCAAAGGGGGCGCGCAGCTTCCCGGACACGCCGACTCGGCGATCGTCCGTGCGCTCTCCGTCTCGTCGAAGAACCGGCCGCAGAGCATGCGGGAGTTCCGGGATGGACTGACGGGGAACGTACCGCCTTCATTCGCCGGGCGTCCTCCGGACGCCGCGGAGGTCCGCCCTCCCGCCGCTGCGCCCTTGCAGCAACCGGCCCCCCTTTCTCCGCTCGCTCCTACGCTTCCTCCCGTCATCACGGCGAGGGACGGCAGCGAACTCCTGCTGATCCCCGCCGGAGAGTTCGACATGGGGGACGGAAAGGACGCGGACAATCCGAGGCATCGCGTTCACCTCGACGCCTACTACATCGGAAAGTACTGCGTGACGAACGCGCAGTACCTGCGCTTCGTCGACGAGACCGGGCATCTCCCCCCGGAAGACTGGGGGGGCGTCTCCTCGAGGAGCTACCCCGACGGCAAGCCGGACCACCCCGTGGTGAAGGTCTCGTGGGAGGACGCGATGGCGTACGCGAGATGGGCGGAGTGCGAGCTGCCGACCGAGGCGCAGTGGGAGAAGGCGGCGCGCGGCCCGAAGGGATACATCTATCCGTGGGGGAACGATTGGGACTCTTCAAAATGCCGGAAGTCACAATTCTTCGGCGGAGGAACGGTTCCCGTGGACGCGTATCCTCAGGGGGTGAGCGGCTACGGCACGTACCAGCAGGCGGGCAACGTCTGGGAGTGGTGCTTTGACTGGTACGGCTCGGACTATTACACGAGTCCGGATGCGGGCCGCAATCCGGGAGGGCCCTTGACCGGCTCGCGCCGAGTGACCCGGGGCGGCAGCTGGTGGGGCGACATTCCGTCGGTCTTCCGGGGGGCGTACCGCCGCAGGGACGTACCCTCCTGCCGCGACGCCGACCTGGGCTTCCGCCTCGCGAGGCCGGCAAAGTAGTCTCCTTGCCGCGCCCTTTCCGGCCGCGGCAGCGCCGGGCTTTCGCCCTTATATTTGCCTGCGCTTTCGACATCGTTTCTCTCGGCGCGTGCCGGCAGGCCGCCGCGACAGCGGCGAGCGGCGAGAGAAACAGAGAACGGCGGCGCAGAACGAGACGACAGGGTTTTACTCGGAAAAGAGCCGAATCGCCAGTCGATACTTTTGAAAGCTTACATATCTGGTCTTCTGTTTGCAATCTTGTTTTCCTGGAAAGCAAGAGAGTTCGCTTGATGAAAGCTCCCCCCATCCTTATAATACGCTTGCAGAACAAGTTGAAAAAATAAGCGAGCACAGGCGTGCAAGGTGCGGCGAATTTGCTCCTTTAGCCCCACGGCTCAGAAGTCGATCGTGTTTCACATCCGAAAATACCCTGCGAACAGGAGGAACTGCCATGGTCACCTCCAACAGAGAATCTGAAAAGCCCGATATCTCTCCTTCGATTTCCGGAGGAGCGCTCTGCCCGGCGTGTTTCGCGCCCTCCTCGGGTGAAGAGGATCCCTGCCCGGAGTGCGGCTACAGCGCTTCCCGGCCTGAGGAGGGCGACTGGAACCGCCTGAAGCCGGGGACGGTCGTCAACGGGCGGTACGTCGTGGGCAGGCCGCTGGGGCAGGGCGGATTCGGCATCACGTACCTCGGGATGGACCTGCTGCTGAATACGAAGCTCGCGATCAAGGAGTACTTCCCCTCGGGCGCGGCGATGCGGAATCCGTCGAGCCGGGCCGTCCTTCCCGCTTCGGAGGAGGTCGCCGAGGACTTTCAGAAGGGGATGGAGAAGTTCATCGAGGAGGCGCGGACGCTGGCCCGCTTCGAGGGGAACCCGTCCATCGTCTCGGTGAGGGACTTCTTCGAGGAGAACGGCACGGCCTACATGGTGATGAACCACCTGGAAGGCAGGACGCTGCTGGAGCACATCAAGGATCGGGGCGGACGCCTTCCGTTCGGCGAGGCGCTCGGCATCCTCTCGCCGATGATGGACGCGCTCGACGAGATCCACGCCTCGGGCCTGATCCACCGCGACATCAGCCCGGACAACATCTTCCTGACCCGGTTCGGCCAGGTGAAGCTGCTGGATTTCGGCGCGTCGAAGACTGCGCTGGCCCTGATGCAGCAGAGCAGGCACTCGGTGGTCCTGAAGAAGGGGTACAGCCCCGCCGAGCAGTACCTGGGGAGCCGGCGCCTCGGTCCGTGGAGCGACGTGTACGGCATGGCGGCGACGCTCTACCGGTGCATCGCGGGAATGCCTCCTCCCGACGCGCTCGACCGGATGGAGGAGGACTCGCTGGAGCCGCCGAGCCGGATGGGAGCGGCGATTCCGTGGTACGCCGAGGCGGCGCTGCTGCGGGCTCTGTCCGTTCCGTCCGAGAAGCGGCCGCAGAGCATGAGGGAGTTCAAGGAGGGACTGCTCGGCGAACTGATCTTCTCCGGATCCGGGGAGGAAGGCGCGGAAGCGGGAAGGCGCGCGGCGCCGGAGACGGAAGAGCAGAACGGCGGGAGCACGGACGGTGAGCTTACGGGGGCGCCCCTTCCGGAACGAAGAAAGAGAAGGCAGAGGTCTTTTTCCGTCCTGCCGTTTCTGCTGCTTGTGCTGCTGCTGGCACTTGGGGCCTTTTCCTTCTTCGCGCTGAGCGATCTTGGCGAGCGTGCGGGAAGAGGAGAGGCCTCGGCGCAGAGGAGTTTGGCGCGGCTGCACGAGATCGGCGGCATCTTCGGCAGCAGAATGAAGGCCGCGGAGTGGTACCGGAGGGCCGCGGAACAGGGGGACGCCTCCGCGCAGTTCGCCCTCGGCAGGATGCACGCCGAGGGAGTGGACGGGCCTCCGGAGTACGCGAAGACGCTCGAATGGTACGAAAAGGCCGCCGCTCAGGGGCATGTGCTGGCGCAGTTCACGCTCGGTTTTATGCACGAGCACGGAAGGGGCGTGCCCCGCGACGATCTGCAGGCGTCGAGGTGGTACCGGAGGGCCGCGGAGCTTGGAGACGCCCGCGCCCAGTACAGCCTCGCCCTTCTGTCCGAGCAGGGGCGCGGCCTTTCCGCGAGCGACGCGCAGGCGGCGGAGTGGTACCGGAGGGCCGCGGAGCAGGGGCACGCGTCGGCGCAGTCCGCCCTCGCCCGGATGTACGAGCAGGGGAGGGGCGTGATGCGGAGCGACGCCCGGGCTGCGGAGTGGTATGAAAAGGCGGCCGACAAGGGGGAGGCGGAGGCGCAGTATATTCTGGGCGCGATGTACGAAGAGGGACGGGGGATAGCGCGGGATGAGGTGAAGGCCGCGGAGTTGTACCGGAAAGCTGCGGAGCAGGGAATCGCGTCGGCGCAGTTCGCCCTCGGAACGGGCTACGGCAAGGGGAGCGGCGTTCCGCAGGACGACGCGAAGGCCGCTGAGTGGTATCGGAGAGCCGCGGAGCAGGGGCATGCCGGTGCGCAGTTCGCGCTCGGCTGGAGCTACGAGTTCGGCAGAGGCGTCTTCCGCAGCAGCGCGCGGGCGGCGGAGTGGTATCGGAGGGCCGCGGAGCGGGGGCACGAACAGGCGGGGACCTCGCTTCAAAGGGTTACCGGAAAGACGCAGTAAAACAGGTTTCCGCCGGAACGGGCGGAGTGCTCACTCTCCGGCTGATACAGTGCTTTGGAAATCGCAATGCGCCGGAAAGCGGATCCTCCGGCGCATGTTTTTTTCGCTTCTTTTTTAGAGCTTTCCCTGCTGGTGCAGCTCCTGCAGGAAGTAGGGCATCATGATCCGCCACCACGGCCAGTCGTGGTCGACGTCGTACCCCCAGTAGTCGATCCAGGCCGGGACGTTCTTTTCCGCCAGGATGTCCTGCATCCGCCTTGTGTGGCGTATGGAGTCCTCCTCCCATCTCCCGAGGCCGACGCAGACGACGATGCTGCCCCGACGATACCTGTCGAGGAACCACGGATCCTCCATGGAGGCAAGGTAGTCGACGGGTGAATTGATGTAGACGTCGAAGTCGTTTGTGTCCCCCACGAAGAATCGGGCGTCGTAGATGCCGCTGAGGGCGATGAGGCCGTCGAAGACGTCGGGATGGCGGAAGAAGAGGTTGGCGGAGTGGTACCCTCCCATGCTGCACCCCGTGGCGAGCAGTCCGCCTTCGTATCCGGAGTCGTGCCGGATGAACGGGACCATTTCGTCGACGACGTAGGCGTCGTAGTCGTTGTGCCGCCGGGCGCGGCTTCCGGGGTCTTTCCCGTTGTCGAGCCAGCTTTCGCGGTCGACGCTGTCCAGCGTGTACAGCCGGATGATTCCCTGCTCGATAAATGGGGAGCAGGCGTCCACCATCTGGAAGTCCTCGTACTCGAAAAATCGCCCTCCGGACGACGGAAAGACGACCACCGGCTTGCCCGCGTGTCCGTAGGTTTTGAGTTCCATGTCGCGCCCCAGCCTGTCGCTGTACATATTGTGGTATTGGACGTTCAACTGTATTGCCTCCTCGCTCAGACTCTTTTTCCAATATATGCTGCGGCTTCCTTCAATGGTTCCAGTTTCGGCGACCGGAGCAGGTAGGCGTAGTCCCCCATCGCGGCGGAGAAGATCGGGTCTATGGTGCCGTGCTGTACGATCAGGGGTCCGTATTTTCTCTCGATCTCTTCGCGGCTGTGGGCGCGGAGTATGTGCTCCCTCTCCTTCAGACCGATGTAAAAGACATGATAGGGCCGGTCGAAGGCGGCGTTGACGCGGCCCTCCATAAGGAGTCTGGCGTACTGGTCGTAGACGTCGGCGTCGTTGGCGTAGTTGATCATGTCGATGCACCAGCCGCCGGGCGGGCGGGCGTTGATTTCGAGTGCGACGAGCCCGGAGGAGGTGCGGAAAAACTCGATGTGGAAGAATCGCTCCTTCAGCCCGAAGCCGTCGACGATCTTCGAGCCGTATCCGGCGAGGTCCTCCGGGATGTCCCGCAGCGTGTAGTGGAGGGTGTCCAGTTCGTAGTTCACCATCTCCATGATGCCGTACTCCTCGAGGACAAAGGTGTTCATCAGCAGGATTTTTCCGCGTTTGTCGACGAGTCCGTCGAAGGTCTCGATCGCTCCGTGGATGAACTCCTCCATTATGTAGTCGATCGGAGGCTTGGTGCTGAAAAAGAAGCGCAGCTCTTCGTCGGTGTGCAGCTTGTAGGTGCCGCTGGCTCCCACGCCGCAGTCCGGCTTGACGCAGACGGGAAACCCGGTCTCCTCGACCAGCCCGCGGGCTTCTTCAAGCGTGTGCACTACTTTTCCCTGAGCGACGGGAACGCCGATGCTCCGGAAGACCTCCTTCATCTTCGATTTATGCCTGACCTTGAGCAGATCGTCGCTTTTGAAGCCGAAAACATTGAAGTCGGTACGGAGGCGGGCATCCCGATCCAGCCAATATTCGCTGTGGGACTCGATCCGGTCGATTTTGCCGTACTTGTGGGTGAAGTAGGCGCAGGCCCGGAGGAGCTGGTCGTAGTTCTCGATATCGTCCACCCGGTAGTACTCGCTAAGGCCTTCTTTCACCTCGGGCGACAGGTCGGAGTAGGGGACGGCGTCGATGCCGAGCACCGTCGCGCCCCGCTCCTTCAGGCGGAGATAGAAGTTCGCGTAGTTGCGCGGAAAATTCGGGGAGAGACAGATGTAGTTCATGTTCGGCGTCCTCCTCTCAGGCCCTCTCCAGAATGTAGCCGGCGGCTTCTTTCAGCGGCTCGATTTCCGGCGAGCGCAAGACGTAGGCGTAGTCGCCGATCGCGGGGGCGAAGATGGAGTCGATGGGGCCGTGCTGAATGAGCCGGTCGCCGTAGATTTTCAGAATCTCCTCCCGGCTGCGGGCCCGGAAGACCTGTTCGCGCTCTTTCAGGCCGAGATAGGCGACATGGTAGGGCCGGTCGAACGGCGCGTCGGTCTCCCCCTCCAGAACGAGACGGGTATACTGATCGTAAATGTCCGCATCGTTTTCGTAGTTGAAGATGTCCAAAGACCAGCCTCCCGGCGGACGGACGTTGATCTCGAGCGCGACGAGTCCGGACTCGGTACGGAAAAATTCGATGTGGAAAAAACGCTCCTTCAGTCCGAACGCCTGTACGCTCTTTTCGCCGTACTCCATGATGTCTTCGGGTATTTCCCGGAGAGAGTAGTAGAACATGTCCAGGTCGTCGTTCACGGTTTCCATGACGCCTTTGCCGAAGATGAAGCAGTTTTTGAAGACGACGTTCCCCTCCCTGTCGGCGAGACCGTCGAATGTGTGGATCTCACCCTGGATGAATTCCTCCATGATGTAGTCCAGCGAGGGCTTGGTGTCGAAAAAGAGCTGGAGCTCGTCGTCCGAACTCAGCTTGTAGGTGTGCGCCGCGCCTACGCCGGAGTCGGGTTTCGCGCAGACGGGCCAGCCTACCTCCTCGACGAGTTCGCGGGCGTCTTCGAGGCTTGTTACGACCCGGCCTCGGGCCACCGGGATTCCCTGGCTCCGGAAGACCTCCTTCATCCATGACTTGTGCTTGATCGGGCCCATGTCGTCGTTCTTGAAGCCGAAGACGTTGAAGTCCGTCCGGAGCCGCGCGTCGAGGGACAGCCAGTATTCGTTGTGGGATTCGATGCGGTCGATCTTGCCGTACTTGTGCGTGAAGAAACCGCAAGCCTGGAGCACGCCCTCGTAGTTCTCCATGTCGTACACCCGGTAGTACTCCGTCAACGCCCCCCTCAGCGCCGGCGAAAGGTTGTCGTACGGCTCGGAGCCGATGCCGAGCACCCGTGCCCCCCGTTCCTTCAGCCGGAGGGAAAAGTTGACGTAGTTGGGCGGGAAGTTGGGGGAAATGCACACATAGTTCATTTTCAACCCTCCTTGAGCAGATCTGTTGTGCCGGTCGGAAGACAGTCTCTTCGTCGCGGCGGAAGACCGTGAAAAGCACCGCCTCAGATTTCAACCGCGAAGCGGATATCGACGATTCTCCAATGAATTGTAAAAAGGAATTATACCAAAAAAGAGAAAGAAAAGAGGATCCGGAGTTTTGAGAACGGGATTTTTTTATTTTTTCAGGAAACGGCTGTATTTTGAAAGGAAAGAACGTATACGGCGCACGCTTTTTCCGGATTTTGTGACATAATAAAAGAACTGAAAAACACTTTGCGGATATCGGGAGGGCAAACGTGATCTTCGGAATCGGTGTCGATCTGTGCAGCATAAACAGGATGGAGAAGTCCATCGAATCGGAGCATTTTCTGAGGCGTGTCTTTACGGAGGATGAGATCCGGTACGCCGTCGGGAAAGCTCGGCCGGCACGTCATTTTGCAGGGAGCTTCGCGGCGCGGGAGGCGTTTTCGAAGGCGTCCGGGATATCCATGTATTCGGTCGCGTTCGGCGGCGCCTGGGTCGAGCGGACATCCTCGGGCCCGGTGCTTCGGCTTTCGGATACGGTACGGGAGCTGCTGCCGGAAGCGGGAGAGAAGCGTATTCACCTGTCGCTCACTCACGACGGGGAGTACGCGATCGCCATGGTTGTAATGGAGGTGAACGGATGATGGAACGTTTAGCACGTCTTCTGCCACGCTGGGCGGATGACATTCACAAGGGAGACAGGGGTGGCGTGCTGATCGTCGGCGGCTGTTCGCTGTACCGCGGTGCTCCGCTTCTGGCGGCTCGGAGCGCGCTCCGGGCGGGGGCTGGCCTCGCGGTCGTCTTCTCGGACGAGTGCGTCTGCGCAGGAATCGCACCCTTCCTGCCCGAGGCGATCGTTCAAACGGGGCTTTACGGCATATCGCAAGAGCAGTTCGTCGAGGTTCTGGAATTATGGGAGCCCCGGATCGGCTGCCTCGTCCTCGGGCCCGGAATCGGGAGGGCCCCTGAAGCCGGTAAAATAGTGAGGACTGTCTGGAACACGTGGCGAAAGCCTCTCCTGGTGGACGGCGACGCTCTGTACTGGCTCGCGGAGGGCGGAAGCTCCTTCGCGGCACGTCGTGACGCACTGCTGACCCCGCACGAGGGTGAGGCTGCACGCCTGCTGGAGACCACGCCGGGGTCGGTGCGGCGGGCGAGGGAGGTTTCCGTTCGGGCGCTTGCCTCCCGGTGGGGAGTCGTGCTTTTGAAGGGAAGAACGACGCTGGTGGACGACGGCGAGCGGACCGACGTTATCGGCGAAGGAAATCGAGCGCTCGCAATTCCCGGTTCAGGCGATGTTTTGGCCGGCTGTGCGGCGGCATTCGCCGCGGCCGGGGTTCCGCTGTACGAGAGCGCTCTGCTTGCCGCATTCGTCCACGGCAGGACAGGGCGCGTTCTGTCTCACCGGATGGGAATGGACGGAATTCTGGCCTCGGAAGTCGCGGACGCGATTCCGCCGGTCCTTCACGAGATGAGGATGGGATTTTATGAGGCGGAAACGGATTGACTGGGACGAGGAGATCCGGAAGACGGAGCAAATTCGCTGGAGAGGAATCCGCTTCAGTCTTGCGAGTTTCGCCCTCGCTCTTTTCTGGATTTTCGGGGTGGGAAGAATGGGAAGGAATTTTTCTCTCGCTCCGCTTGTCGCCCTTGTCTTTTTCGTGAGTGCCGGAACGCTTCTTTTCATCATGCTGATGCGTCGCAGAAAATAATGAACGGAGAGGGGAGTATGATGAAAGAACTCTCATTCCGCAGGGTACTCTCCGAATCGGAGGACGAAACACTCCGGATCGGGGAGGTGATGGCGGAATATGCGTTTCCGGGTCTGACTTTTTTCCTGGAAGGAGACCTCGGGGCGGGAAAAACGACGCTCGTGAGGGGGTACTGCCGCGCCGCGGGGTGTTCGGGAGTCCGCAGTCCTTCTTTCACACTGGTGAACCGGTATACCGGCAAGGAGGGAACGGTCGTTCATTCGGACCTCTACCGCCTCGATTCCGTCGATCCGTCGGAACTGGACCTGGAGAGTTATCTCGACGAAGAGAGCGTGCTCTTTGTCGAGTGGGCCGACCGGGGAATGCCGGGTGATTTTTCCGATTCATGGAAGATTCGCTTTTTTTACGGGGAGGGAGAGGACGCAGAAGACTGCAGGATTCTGGAGTTTGCCGCTGACGGTGCAAAGGCTGAAGAGGCTTTGACCTCTTTTCTGAGCGCCCTCGGAAGGATGATGACGCTATGAAGGAATATGTTTTGTCCGTAGACTGCTGTTCGGAGTGGACAACTCTCGGACTGGCGGAGAACGGAACGGTGCGCGGCGAGGTCAATATCGACGCCGGAAAGAAGCAGTCCGCGATTCTGCCCGATCTGCTCCGCGCTTTTCTGGATGCTTTTTCACTGGTTGTCGAGGATATCTCGATGTTCGGCGTGGTGGCGGGGCCGGGTTCCTTCACAGGGATCAAGGTCGGCATCTCATTCGTGACGTTTCTCGCCTGGGCCGGAAAGAAGCCGGTGATTCCCCTTTCCTCGCTTGAATGCATGGCATTCGGGAAGATCGGAAGAAACGAAGGGATTGCCGCTCCTCTTCTATGGGCAGGAGGCGGGAAAGTCTACGGCAGTCTCTTCCGGACGGGGAAGGAGGGGTGTGCCCCCAAAAGGCTCTGTGCCGCCGGGGCATATACTCCCGACGGTTTCCTTGACGCGATCTCGGCATCCGGGTGCGATGCCGGGGACATTCTTTGGGTGACCGACCGGCCGGAAAAGACAGCCCCCCTCTTTCCGTCGTTCGGGGATCGTTTTGAGAAGTTCATTCCCGGAGGTGCGCTCACTGCAGAACTGACGCTCCGGAGAAGGGACCGCGCACTCACGCCTGCTGAAGTTCGCGCGAATTATCTTCGAGATCCGGATTTGGGATAACGCTTTTTATTTCTATCTTTTTTATCTCTATATATCTTGTGAGATAAAAAAGAAATTATTATGTTAGAGGTTGAACTCTTATGCGCTTGAAGATATTCTACTTTCAGAAGAGCAGGGAGGGGCGTCCGAAGTCCCTCCTGTGTTTGGGAGAATCTCATAGGAGGTGACTTTTTTGCCCAAAAAATTCGAAGTGCAGGTAAACAATTCCTGGTGCAAAGGCTGTTCCCTGTGTGTTCACATCTGTCCCAAAAAAGTCCTCGAACTTGACGAGGTGCGCCTGAAATCGGTTCCCGTAAGGCAGGAAGACTGCATCGGCTGCAGGCAGTGCGAGAATATCTGCCCGGATCTTGCAATTACCGTCAAGGAGGTCGAGAAAGATGCCTGATGTAGCGTTCTGGCAAGGCAACGAAGCGCTTGCTCACGGCGCTCTCGCGGCAGGCTGCACTTTTTTCGGAGGATACCCCATCACCCCCTCGACCGAGATCGCCGAGATCATGGCGGAGGAGCTTCCGAAAATCGGTGGCCGGTTCATCCAGATGGAGGACGAGATTGCCGGAATCGCGGCGACCATCGGCGGCTCGATCGCGGGAAGAAAGTCTCTTACCGCGACCTCCGGCCCCGGATTCTCTTTGAAGCAGGAAAACCTCGGACTCGCCTACATCGCCGAAATCCCGATCGTTGTCGTCGACGTCATGAGAGGCGGCCCTTCGACCGGTCTTCCCACCAAGTCGGCCCAGCAGGATGTCATGCAGGCTCGGTGGGGTACGCACGGCGATCACGGAACGATCTGCTACGCCCCTTCCTCCGTGCAGGAGTGTTATGAAATCGCGATCAAGGCGTTCAACGCCGCCGAGAGATACCGGCAGCCAGTCCTGATCATGAGCGACGAGATTATCGGGCACATGAGGGAAAAGGTGATTCCCCCGACAGTCAAGCCTGAGGATCTTGTGGATCGAAAACGACCCACCGAGGTCCCTGAAAAGTTCGTTCCCTACCGTCCTGATCCGAAGGACGACCTTCCGTGCATGGCGTCGTTCGGCGACGGCTACACTTGGCATATCACCGGCCTTACGCATAACGACTGGGGCTTCCCGACGAACAACCCCGAAGAGATCGAGAAGATGATGAAGCGCCTCATGCGGAAAATCGACCGCTTCCGCGATGATATCGTCGAGTACGAAACCGCGTTCACCGAAGACGCCGATGTTCTTGTCCTGGCCTACGGAAGTGTTGCTCGCACGACGCTCCGCGCTGTTCACGAGGCGAGAACCCGGGGGATCAAGGCCGGTTTCTTCCGCCCGATCACGCTGTGGCCCTTCCCCGACAAGGAGCTGGAAAAGCTCGCACGGAAGGTCAAGACCATCATCGTTCCGGAGCTGAACTGCGGTCAGATGGTGCTTGAAGTCGAGCGCGCGGTTCACGGAAAAGCGAAAGTCATTCCCCAGAATCTCGTCAACGGCGAACTGTTCAAGCCGGATGATATTCTGTCCGTCATCGAGGAGGTGGCCTGATCATGCCGAATCAGGAAGTCTTTAACTGGCTTCGAACCCGCTTTTTCCCGCATATCTGGTGCCCGGGCTGCGGCCACGGAATCATCATGCACTCCCTTCTGCGCGCCCTTGTCAATCTCGACAAAAAGAAAACGCAGACCGTCATCGCATCCGGAATCGGCTGTTCGAGCAGGATGGTCGGGTACATCGACGCCTGTACCGTCCACACCACCCACGGGCGTTCTCTTGCCTTCGCCACCGGAATCAAGCTCGCCAACCCGGAACTGACAGTCGTCGACGTCATGGGAGACGGCGACTGCACCGCGATCGGCGGCAACCACTTCATCCACGCGTGCAGAAGAAACATCGACATCACGGCCATCGTCATGAACAACAACATCTACGGCATGACCGGCGGACAGATCTCCCCGACCACGCCCGTCGGAAGCTGGGCCACGACGGCCCCGGCCGGAGCCATCGACCCTTCCTTCGATATCTGCAAGCTGGCGGAGGGAGCCGGGGCCACATACGTCGCCCGCGCCACCGTCGCCAATCCGAAACAGGCGGAGCAGTTCATCCAGGCAGGAATCTCCAACAAGGGATTCTCGGTCATCGAGATACTGACCCACTGTCATACGCAGTTCGGCAGAAAGAATAAGCGGAGGACTCCCATAGACAACATCAATTTCTTCAAGTCCAGCTCCGTTCCTCTGGCCAAGGCAAAGGACATGGCTCCCGACGATCTTCTCGACAAGATCGTTGTCGGCGAGTTCGTCAAGAAGCAGATTCCCGAGTACACCGCGCAGTATCTGGCTATGAGCGAAAGAGTAGGAGGACCGAAAAATGGCAAGTAGATATGAAATACGTTTCGCCGGTTCCGGCGGACAAGGTGTCATTCTTGCTGCGGTCGTCGTCGGTGAAGCGGCCTCTCTTTTCGAGGAAGGGCTGAGCGTCGTCCAGACGCAGTCGTATGGCCCCGAGGCCCGCGGCGGAAAGTCGAAGGCCGAGGTTGTTATCTCCACCGGGCCCATCGACTACCCCAAGGCGATGAAGCCCAGCCTGCAGGTCATTCTGACGCAGCAGGCGGCGGAGGAGTACGCGGCTGAGACACTGCCGGGAGGCCGTATCATATACGACGACTTTTTTGTTACGAGCTTCCCCCAGGTTGACGCGAACGTCTACTATCTTCCGATCGTCCGAACGGCCCGCGAGAAGCTCGGCAAGGAGATCGTGACCAACATGGTGGCGCTCGGAGCAATCGCCCGCGTGCTTGAGCTGGAAAAGATCGTCCGACCGGAATCCGTCAAGAAGGCAATTCTTGCGAAGGTTCCCGAGGGAACGAAGCAGCTCAACGCCCAGGCTTTCGACGAAGGGTACCAGCTCTTCAAGGGCAGCGTTCACCTGTAGTCTCATCAGACCCGCAAAACAATTTCCGAAAGCGCCCTTTCTTTTTGAAGGGGTGCTTTTTTGTGCTTCCGTTCTTTTGCTTCCGGAGTTCCTCCTGTAGAATGTATCCGATGGAAAAGAATGCGGAAACCTGCTTTTCCGGCCGCAAGGAGGAGATGGTGCTTTTGCTGAAGACAGGAGATTCCGTTCTTGTGCGGACGGAGAAGACGAGCAGCGACGGAAGCGCTCTTGCGCGGACTCCGGAAGGACTGATCGTGTTCATTCCGGGTGGTCTTCCGGGCGAGACTATCCGGGCCAGGATCTCGGTCCGGAAGAAAGAGTACGCGATCGCGGTTCCCGAAGAGGTAACGGAACCCCATGTTCAGCGAAGGAACCCTTTCTGTCCGGTCTTCGGGCTGTGCGGAGGCTGCCAGCTACAGCACGCAGCGTACTCTCTCCAGCTTATGATGAAACAGTCGATTGTCCGCGACGCCTTTGAAAGGATCTATAAGAAGACGTTTCCCGATATCCCCCCCTGTATTCCCGCTCCGCAAGAGACCGGATACCGAAACAAGACGTCGTTTCCGGTCCGTAAGGTGAATGGACGGGCGGCGACCGGATATTTTGCGCCCAGAAGCCATGATATCGTCCCGGTGAATACATGCCCCGTCGCGGCGCGCCGAATCGACGGCGCGTACTCTCTCTTCGCCGGAACACTGCCTGCCCTCGCTCTTCCCCCCTACGACGAAAAGAACGGAAAAGGGGTATTACGACACGCGATTTTTCGTCAGAGCATGGAGAATCAGGATGTCCTGGTCTCCCTCGTCATCGCTCGCCCGCTCTCCAAACAACAGCGAAAGCTGGTCGCGGAACAAATCCTTCCTGTCTTCCGTGACCGGATTCCCGGTTTGCGGAGCTTGACCCTGAATCTCAATCCGAAGCAGGGCAACGTGATTGTCGGGCGCGACACGGAAATTCTCTACGGAGACGGTCTGGTAGAGGAAATACTGTCCCCGTTTCGCCTGCTCTACGATACGACGGCTTTTTTCCAGGTGAATTCGCGACAGGCGCTCGCTTTGTACGAGTATGTGGAGAAGGCGGCGGTCCATACCGGCGATGAACATGTCCTGGAACTTTTCAGCGGCGCGGGCAGCCTGACGGTGTTCCTTGCCCGAAGCGCCCGGCATGTCACCGCCGTTGAAGAGTGGGATTCCGCCGTCCTCATGATGAACGGAAATCTCGGCGTCAACGGCCTGGCTAAAAAGACGACATTGCTTTCAGGCGCCGTCGAAAAGGTCGTACCTTCGCTTGAGAGGAATTTTAACGTCGTCGTGCTGGATCCTCCGCGGACAGGGTGCGATGCGTCGGTCCTGAAGCTTCTGCTTTCTTCCGGGCCTGATCGTATTGTCTACGTCTCCTGCAATCCTGCGACTCTCGCCCGGGATGGGGCGATTCTCAGTGAAGGGGGCTATTCGGTAGAGAGCCTGTCTTGTTTCGACATGTTTCCGCAGACAGTCCATGTGGAAACCGTCGCTGTCTTTGTTCCGCAGAATGGAAGCTGTCCGCATTAAAAAAAACTGTTGCCAAAACGGGGGAGGGCGGATATAATACCACAGTCAAAACAAAAAATGAGCGGACATAGCTCAGCTGGTAGAGCATTAGCTTCCCAAGCTAAGGGTCGCGGGTTCGAATCCCGTTGTCCGCTCCATTTCTTCCGACCTTTCCCCAATCGAGAGTCTAGTATATCCGATGATTCTTTGCAAGTTTCCTCATGCTTTACGCTTCTTTTTATTAAGATCTGGACATATTGTTAAGTTTGACACAAATTTCATCTGGTAATAAAATAGTCTATGCTTTTGTGTTGACTATCTATGCGACGGGTAAACCCTCGTTTATTCAAGGGAAGGAGGTGGCGTAATGGCAGCGAATCTGGCTGAAGAAATCAAGGAGGTCGAGGCTCGTTCGAGAGAAATTGTGAAAGATGCAAAGAACGAGGCCGCCGGAATGATCAACGATGCGCAAAATGAAGTGGAGCGTCGACTCAAGGAGGCGAAACAGAAGGCATTCAGGCTTTTCAAGGAGAATACTGCCTCTGTGGAGAAAGAAGCGGAAGAAAGAGCGAAAAAATCTGTTGCAGCCGGCCGAAAAAAATCCGAACAGTTTGCACAGAAGTACGGACAGAAGGTCAAGAGCACGGCACAATGGATTTCTGAAGAGGTGATTTCTCGATATGGCAGTGGCGAGAATTAAAAAAGCCGAATTATACGTTCATAAAACCGATCTGGACAATGTCCTGAGCGCACTTCAGAAGACCGGTTCGTACGAAGTGGTTCCGATATCCCCTGAAACGGATGCGGAAGGTTCCCCCGTTCATCCCGACATCGGGCGGGTCGAGGGACTTCTCGGCGAAGCGCGGTATCTTCTCCGGTTTCTCGAGCCCCATTTCAAGGACAACGTTTCCTCTCTGGCAAGAACGATGGGGGAGCGGCAGTCTATTTCGCTCCGAGACGGAGAAGCTCTCGAATCCGCGACAGACCTGATGAAATTTTCGGAAACCGTCCGAAGCCTCGAGCGGCGGCTCATGGAAATACGTTCCGAACTGACGCAGATTTCCTCTACCGAGAGCCTGCTGGAAGACCTTTCGGATTTTCCCTACCCTTTCGAACTCATTACTTCTGGCACCGAGCGCGTCCGCGGAGTCCTCGGAACGATGCCGGCCGCAAAGATCCCGGGTTGGAAAGAAGAGACGGCAGCTGCGCTCTCTTCGATGGGCGAGGTCTATGTCTCGGTTATGGGCGAAAAAGACCAGGAAGGCTGGGTGGCCGTTCTCTATGACGAGTCGCTGAACCAGCAAATATCGGATCTTCTCGTACGCAATTCATTCAGCAGGGTGGATATTCCCTCTTCGCTGAAAGGTACGGTGGAGGACGAGCAGCGTTCTCTCGCCGGGAGAAAAGAGTTCCTCGCCGGCGAAGAGGAACGGATCGTGACAGAAGTTGAAGCCGCCGCGGAAGAGTGGATTCCCACAGTCAGGACATTGAGCGATTACTGGACGGTTCTTCGAGACCGGTACCAGGCTCTGTCGTCCGGATATTCCACCGAGCAGGTCGTCATCCTTCGCGGATGGGTTCCGGAATCGGAGGTTCCCAGGGTGACCAAGGCCATCGCGCCTTTCGGTCTGTCGGCGGAGCTTTTTCTCTTCGACCCCCGCCCCGACGACTCTCCGCCCTCTCATATCGTCAATTCTCCCTGGTGCCTTCCTTTTGAAAACCTGACAAGGCTCTACGGCGCTCCAAAGTACGGAGAAATCGACCCCACCCCTCTGCTGGCCCCCTTCTTCTTCCTCTTCTTCGGAATGTGTCTCGGCGATGCCGGATACGGGCTCGTCATGATCGGATTTTTCCTGTGGTTCCTCAAAAAATATCAGAGAATGCCCAAAGGATTCCAAGGATTCTTCAAGCTTTTCGTTCTCTCCGGAATCTCCACGATCGTTGTCGGAACACTTACAGGGAGCTGGTTCGGTGATCTGGTTGACGCCTTTTCCATTTTCTCGTTCCTTCGTCCGGTTAAAAACTTCTTTTTGATCCTCAATCCAATGGAAAACCCGATGATCTTCCTCGCAATTTCTCTTGCGCTCGGCGTCGTTCAACTTTTCTTCGGACTTTTCATCGCGTTCTACGATGCCCTGAGAAAAGGAAACTACATGGGCGCCTTTGCCGATACAGGAGGCTGGATTGTCTTCCTCAGCGGGCTTTTGCTCTGGGGAGGCGTTTCCAGCGGTTTCCTTTCCGCGAATGCGGCGTTCCTCGCGAAGACGCTCGCCCTTCTGGGAGCCGTTGTCCTCGTGACCACACAGGGAAGAGAAAAAGAGGGGATCGTGGGAAAAGCGGTTTCCGGCCTGCTCAGCCTTTACAGTGTGACATCCTATCTGGGCGATGTGCTCAGTTACAGCCGCCTGCTCGCCCTGGGTCTCGCGACATCTGCGGTCGGTGTGATCATCAACATGCTCGCCGGGCTTGCAGGGGATGTTCCCTACATCGGCTGGCTCATCGCGCTGGTCCTCCTTATCGGAGGTCATATTTTCAGCATCGCGGTGAATGTGCTGGGGGCGTTCGTTCACTCTCTCCGACTGCAGTACGTGGAGTTTTTCAGCAAGTTTTATTCGGGCGGAGGATCGGTATTCGCTCCTTTGACGTATAAAACCTCTTTTGTCTCGATTGAAAACGATCCTGAAGAATAGTAGTTCAGATTTTTTTACGAATACGAGAGGAGTGTGTCAATAATTATGGATCTTCTTGGAATCATGTTGGCGATACTTGGTGCGGCAATGGCGGCCGGATGGGCCGGTGCGGGCTCTGCGATCGGCGTGGGAATCGCCGGTGAATCCGGTGCGGGCGTCATGACCGAGGATCCGGGCAAGTTCGGCCTTGTGCTTCTTCTGCAGGCGCTTCCCGGAACACAGGGAATCTACGGGCTGCTGATCGCCTTCTTCGCAATTCTGAAAGTCGGCCTGCTCGGCGGAGGCGCCGAGATCACAGTGAGCGTTTGGCAGGGCCTGGGCATCTTCTTTGCATGCCTTCCCATCGCTGTCGGAGGATTCTTCTCCGCGATCGCACAGGGAAAAACGTCCGCCGCCTGCATCCAGATGATCGCAAAACGTCCCGAAGAGACAGGAAAAGCGGTTATCCTTCCCGCCATGGTGGAAACATACGCTGTTCTCGCACTTCTGATGAGCATTATTCTTCTCAACGGAATCAGCCTCTAATTCGTCAAGGAGGAATGCTGAATGTCCTTGACAGATATTAAGAAAAAAATCGAAGCCGACGCGCGCGAAGAGGCGGAGAAGATCCTCGAGAAAGCACGGAGCGATGTACGGAATACACAATCGCGAACGGACGAGGAGATCCGGAATATGGAAGCAGGATACGCCGAGCGTTTCAAGAATGAACAGCCTGAAATTCTCCGGAGGCGTGAGATCGTCGCCGGACTCGACGTGAAGAAGATCGAACTCGGAGTGCAGCAGCAGACCATTGCGGACGCCTTCAAGGGAGCGCTCCAGATTCTGGATTCGCTTCCTTCGGAGAAGTATCTCGACTTTGTCGGGAAGCTGCTCAAAAAAGCCGTGACCTCAGGAAAGGAAAACATCTTTGTCGGAAAGCCGGAGAAGCATATCACATCAGAATGGATCTCCGAATTCAATAAACAGCAGGGATGGTCGCTTTCACTGAAAAAAGAACGTCGGGAAATATCGGGCGGATTCATTCTTGAACAGGATGATATCGAGACGAACTGTTCTTTCGATATGCTTGTCCGGTGGGTTCGGGACGAAATCGAGGCAGACGTTGTCAAGCGGCTGTTTTCGGCGTGATCGGAGGTGACGCTCCATGGCTCCGGCTGAGCGTTTTGGCTATGCGGTCGCACGGCTCCGGGCGATGTCCGGACGCCTTCTTGAAGATGCCCTTATTCAACGGATCCTGGACAGCGAAGATCTTGATTCGGCGCTGAAAGTGCTGGGCGAGACGGCGTACTCTTCATGGCTCGTCGAGTTGAAGGGCAGCACGGATTTCGACAGGGCGATCGAGGCAGAGCTTCTGTACACGTACAACGAGGTGCAGAAGTTCGTCCCTGAACCGAAGCTCGTGCATTTGTGCCGTATTCCCTATGATTTTCACAATGTGAAAGTGCTTTTGAAAAGTGTCATTCTGGTCCGCGAAGGAGGCGAGCGACGTTTCGATCTCCTTACCCCGCTCGGCGTCATACCGACGGACGACCTTATCATGGCCATCGAGAGCGAGGACTATCGTCTTCTGCCTTTCGGCCTTCACAGGCTCGTTCCGCAGTGTCTCGCCCATTGGGAGCAGACCAGGGATCTTCTGCAGGTGGAAAACATGCTCGATGACGGCCTTTTCGGCGTCCTTTCCAAGCTTGCGGCGGAAATCGGTTATGACACCGCCGTGCAATGGGTGAAGGGAAGAATCGATGCGGAGAATATCCGGAACCTGCTCCGGATGAAGCGGATGGAAATGGAGCAGGGAAACGTAGGCGCCTTCCTTCACGACGGCGGCATGATTTCGAAGGAAAAGCTTCTCGCGGTGCTTTCGGAACCGGTGGAGAGCTGGTCGCGAATTCTCTCCTTCGCGGACGTATCGGAAGCGTTCTCACGAATACATGACCTTACGGACATGGGGTCGCTTCTCGTTGAGATGGAGAAGATACTCGACGAATATATCTTGGCTATTATCGAGACGGCGAAATACAAGCCTTTCGCTCCCGAAAACGTGATTGCCTTTTTATGGACGAAGGAACTCGAGGCGAAAAATCTCCGTATAGCGCTGGTCTCTGTCGCGAACAATACGGACCGGAATCTTGCAAGGGGGTTGCTCCGTCATGGCCGCTAAGAAAAAAGCACATCCGATGGCTGCCGTGGGAGAGTACGAGACGGTGCTCCCGTTTCAGGCTGTCGGCGTAAAGCCCTGCATCGTAAAAAGCGACGAGTCCTCAGACGTGGACGTTATGCTTCTTGAACTCGCCAAATCAGGGTATGCCGTCGTTTTTGTTCAGGAGGCCTTTTTTGTCGAACATGTCGACCGTATTGAAGAGCTGAACGACGAATACGAGACAAGTTTCATTCCCATTCCCGGCCTGAAGGGGAGCATGGGAGTCGGCCTGGAATCCATTCGAAGCAGCGTCGAGCGTGCGGTTGGAATGGATATTTTCGCAGTGAAGTGATGATTAGAAGTTTGGAGGCGATAGATTGTGGCCGCTGAAAAAGTTATAAAAGGGACGATCGAGAAGATATCCGGCCCTCTTGTAGTGGCGAAGGGCATGTTCGGCGCCGGCATGTACGACGTGGTTCGTATCGGCGAGATCGGTCTCGTGGGAGAAATTATCGAGCTGAAGGGTGATACCGCATCCATTCAGGCGTACGAGGAGACATCCGGCCTTATGCCCGGAGAGCAGGTCGTGAGCACCGGTGAACCTTTGAGCGTCGAGCTGGGGCCCGGGCTTATCGAACAGTTTTACGACGGTGTGCAAAGACCATTGCAACTTATCGAAGAAGTGGCGAAGAGCCACTATATTTCAAGGGGAATCGACGTTCCCGCCATCGACAGAAAGAAGAAGTGGGATTTCTCGCCGAAGGTGAAACAGGGCGACGTTGTCTCCCAGGGCGACATTCTCGGCGTAGTCCAGGAGTCGGTCCTCGTCGAGCACCGGATCATGGTGCCGGTGGGCATGGGCGGAAAAGTGACGAAGATCGAGAAGGGGTCGTTTACCGTGGAGGAGGTTGTCGCGGTACTCGAGCAGGACGGGAAGAAGCAGAACGTGACGATGCTGCAGCGCTGGCCCGTCCGGAAGCCCCGCCCCGTTGCCAAACGTCTTCCTCCGGTGATTCCCATGACCACGGGACAGAGGGTCATCGATACCTTCTTCCCCATCGCAATGGGCGGAACGGCATGTGTTCCCGGCCCGTTCGGTTCCGGAAAGACCGTCGTTCAGCACCAGCTCGCCAAGTGGGCCGAGGCCCAGATCGTGGTCTACGTGGGCTGCGGTGAGCGCGGCAACGAGATGACGGACGTTCTGCTGGAATTCCCCGAGCTGGAGGATCCCCGTTCGGGCCATCCGCTCATGAAGCGTACCGTGCTGATCGCGAATACCTCCAACATGCCCGTGGCCGCCCGCGAGGCGAGCATCTATACCGGCATCACGATGGCGGAGTACTACCGTGACATGGGCTATTCCGTCGCTTTGATGGCCGACTCGACAAGCCGCTGGGCCGAGGCCCTCCGCGAAATGTCGGGACGCCTCGAGGAAATGCCCGGCGAGGAAGGGTATCCGGCATATCTCGGCACACGCCTTGCCTCTTTCTACGAGAGAGCGGGCAGAGCGATTGTTTACGGCAGCGACAAACGGGAAGCATCCGTAACCGCCATCGGGGCGGTCTCCCCTCCGGGAGGCGACCTTTCCGAACCCGTCAGCCAGAATACGCTTCGCGTCGCCAAGGTCTTCTGGGGGCTTGATGCGACTCTCGCCTACCAGAGGCACTTCCCGGCCGTCAACTGGCTTCTGAGCTATTCGCTCTACACAGAAAAACTCGACGAGTTCTGGGATCTGAAGTTCGACGACGAGTGGAGTTCGCTTCGCATAGGAGCCATGACACTCCTTGAGGAAGAGGACAAGCTCCGTGAAATTGTACGCCTCGTGGGTGTGGACGCGCTCTCGAAGGAGGAGCGGATGGTCCTTGAAACGGCAAAGTCGCTTCGGGAGGACTTCCTGCATCAGAATGCCTTCCATGAAATCGACACTTACGCATCCATGGAGAAACAGTTCAAGATGCTCAGTGCAATTCTGGCGTTCCATTCCATCGCCATGGAAGCGTTGAAAAAAGGCGCATCCATGAATGAAGTCTTCAACCTCCCTGTAAGGGACGTTATAGCCCGTATGCGCTATCTCGAGGAAAAAGACATCGGGAAGATCGACGACCTCGAAGAGCAGATAAAGAAGGAAGTCGGCGGAGTCACTCCCGTTGGAGGTGAAAGCGATGCTGCCTAAGGAATATAAAACCATCAGCGAACTCTCAGGGCCTTTGCTTCTGGTCAACAAGACCAGGGATGTCCGCTTCGACGAACTCGTCGAGATCGAACTCGGCAGCGGTGAACGTCGGAGGGGACGAGTGTTGGAAATATCGTCGGACAAGGCTCTCGTACAGGTCTTCGAGGGAACCGACGGCATCGACATCAAGAACACGAAAGCACTTTTCCTCGGAAAAGTGCTGGAGATTCCGGTGAGCAAGGACATGCTCGGAAGAGTCTTCAACGGACGGGGAGAGCCGATCGACGACGGAGCGCCCGTTCTTGCGGAGAAAAAGCTCGACATCAACGGAATGCCGATGAACCCGTTCTCGAGGGACTATCCCTCTGAATTCATCCAGACGGGCATCTCGACGATCGACGGTATGAACCCGATGGTGCGCGGCCAGAAGCTGCCGATCTTCTCCGGAAGCGGACTGCCCCACAACAGGATGGCGGCCCAGATAGCGCGCCAGGCTACAGTCATCAGCGGTCACGAGGACTTCGCGGTCGTCTTCGCCGCGATGGGTATCACGTTCGAAGAAGCGTCTTTCTTCATGGAGGATTTCCGCAGAACCGGCGCCATTCAGAGGACGGTTCTGTTCGTCAACCTGGCGGACGACCCCGCGATCGAGCGTATCACCACGCCCCGAATCGCGCTTACCGCAGCGGAATACCTTGCCTTCGAGCACGATATGCACGTCGTGGTTATCCTGACCGACCTCACGAACTATTGCGAAGCGCTCCGCGAGATTTCGGCGGCCCGTAAGGAAGTTCCCGGACGCCGAGGCTATCCGGGGTATCTCTATACGGACCTTGCGACGATGTACGAACGCGCAGGGCGTCTGAAGGGAAAGAAAGGGTCCATCACCCAGATCCCCATTCTGACAATGCCCGAGGACGACAAGACGCACCCGATCCCCGACCTTACCGGATACATCACCGAAGGACAGATCATTCTGAGCAGAACGCTGCACAGAAAAGGCATCTACCCGCCGGTGGACGTCATGCCCTCGCTCTCCCGCCTGAAGGACAAGGGAATCGGCGCCGAAAAGACCAGGGAGGATCACGCCGACCTTATGAACCAGCTCTTTGCCGCCTATGCGCGGGGCAAGGAGGCGAAGGAACTTGCGGTTATCCTGGGAGAAGGCGCTCTCACAGAAGAGGACAAGGCGTTCGCGAAGTTCGCTGATATGTTCGAGGATCAGTATGTCCGCCAGGGCGAGTACCAGAACAGGACCTACAAGGAAACGCTCGAGCTGGGATGGGATCTTCTGACGGTAATACCGGTCAAGGAGCTGAAGCGTGTCCGGGATGCGTACATCGAGAAGTACCTCAATCCGAGGTTGAAGAGCGAGGAAAAGGCCGAAGCCGTCTCCGGGAAAGTGTAAGGGGGCATCACCATGGCCCGTATGAATGTCAACCCGAACAGAATGGAGCTTTCGAGGCTGAAAAAACGCCTCGTCGTCGCGAAGAGAGGACACAAGCTCCTGAAGGACAAACAGGACGCTCTTATCAAAGCGTTCCTTGAGCGGGCGCGGGAGGGTAAGATCCTCCGGGAGGAGCTGGAGGCGGAACTTGCCGCGTGCTACAAGAGCTTCCTCCTCGCGCGGGCCCAGACTCTTCCCGCCATGCTGGAACAGGCGCTCATGATATCGGGTGCGAAATGCGACCTGCAGGTGGGGTTCAAGAATGTTATGAGCGTAATGGTTCCGGAATATCACGTGGAGCAGGGAGGTTCTCCTCTGAACTACGGACTCGCGACATCCCTCGGAAGCCTCGATGTCGCTCTCGAAAAATTCGCGGAGCTTATTCCGAAACTCATCGAGCTGGCGGCGAAGGAAAAGGCCATACGCCTCATGGCGGTGGAGATCGAGAAAACGCGCCGGCGGGTGAATGCGCTCGAGCACGTCCTGATTCCGGGCTTCATCGAGACGATACGCTATATTACGATGAAGCTGGACGAGCAGGAGAGATCGACGCTCAGCAGACTCATGAAGATCAAGGAGATTGTCCGGTCCCACTGACCGGCAGCTCCGTTTAAAAGAAGAAGGAGAGGGGGGATCCCCCCCTCTCCTTCTTCTTTTAAACGGGTTTCTGGTAGAGGAATGCGCCGGACGATTCGAAGCCTATCTTCCGGTAATCGAAGATCTGTTCGGTGGAGCCTACCAGGAGATAGCCGCCGGGGCGGAGCGCCTTGAAAAACTTGTGGTAGAGCGCGGTCTTCGTATCCGCACTGAAATAGATGACGACATTCCGGCAGAGGATCAGGTCAAAGTCGCTTGAGAAGGAATCCTCGATCAGATTGAGTCTCTGGAACGAAACTCTTGATTTAACCTCGTTGTTGACGGCATACGTTTCTCCGCCGTCCGATGTTGTGAAATATTTGGCGACGAGTTCCCGGGGGACATTGATGAGCTGGCGTTTAAGGTACAGTCCTCTCTTCGCGATGCCGATGGCTCCCTGGTCGATATCGCTTGCAAGAACCGGAGTCTGCGGAGCGAGTCTTGCCTCGAGCGAAACAATCGCCAGAGAATACGGCTCCTCCCCGGTTGCCGAACCAGCACTCCAGAGTTTCAGCTGTTTTTTCCCCCTGGATTGTATGAGTTTCGGAATGATGTTGTTCTGCAATTCAGTCCATTTGTTGGGGTTGCGGAAGAATTCCGAGACGTTGATGGTGAGGTAATCGAGGAATTCGCGAAGCTTCTGGTCGTTTTCCTTCATTGTTTTGAAAAAGATGTCGTAGTTGGAGATGCTCCAACGCTGCATCAACATGTGCACACGCCGGTGAATCTGGTTCTTGTAGGAGTTGAGGTCAAGCCCCGTCAGTTTTTTGATGTTGCTCTTGAACACGTCGTACTCTGGAGAATCGTAGCTTGTTCTTTCAATCATTTCACTCTATGGCTCCTTCGCTCGCTTTTGCGTGGTCGAATGCTATATCTCAATTCATTATAGCTTATTTCAGACAAAAAACCGATAGAGTCCCGCTTTCGTTTCCGTTAACGGGAATGAGATCGTAAAGGAAAGATGATATAATCATCGCCGGGAGTATCCTTGGTGGCCGCTCTTCTTTTCGAAGAGAGGAAAGTCCGGGCTCCACAGGGCAGGACGCTGGGTAACACCCAGTTG
>CAYRPJ010000008.1:0-108971 GCA_964426245.1 uncultured Synergistaceae bacterium | reverse complement strand
CGATGACCATCGGCGGCTTCTCGAAGAGCCACTGCATGACCGGCTGGCGCATCGGGTACGTCATGGCTCCGGCGGAGCTGCTGAAGGTGATGGTCCAGCTCTCGGTGGTCCAGACGTTCGGCGTCAACGTGCTCTCGCAGATGGGGGCGATTGAGGCCCTGAAGACGCAGGACGCGAAGATGCGCGAGCGCACCGCCGAGTACGAGAAGCGCATCCGCTACAGCGCGGATCGGCTGAACGCGATGCCCGGCGTCACCTGCCCGGAGCCGAAGGGGGCCTTCTATCTCTTCCCGGATATCTCCGGAACGGGGATGACCGACGAGGAGTTCGTATGGTGGATGCTGGAAACAGCAAAGGTGGCGACGATTCCCGGAACGGCCTTCGGCAAGAGCGGCGCGGGGCACATCCGCATCGCCTGCACGCTCCCGATGGAGGGCTTGAAGAAGGCGTTCGACCGGATGGAGAACGCACTGAAGAACCGGGCGACATCCTGAAAAAACTTCGGACTGAAATCAGCGGGAGCCCGGAATTCCGGGCTCCCGATTATTATAGTCATCATCTCCACCGGATACCGGCGATATCGACTACAGAACAATCCGCATCCCCTTCTCCGCCGAGAGGTACCCGGCGTAGATGATTTTGATGGTCTCATAGGCGAGATCCAACCCCGAGAGCGGCTGCCGCCCGGTCGCCACACACTCCAGAAAGTCCTGGGCCTCCTGGAGGTACCCCCTTGCCGCCTCCTCGTCCAGCAGCACGTACTGCCACCCGGCGTTCGTCTCGACCTTCTCCGTCAGGTAGACGTCCTTCAGGACGGACGCGTCCGCGGCGAAGCTCATCATGGCGTTGTTGGGCGCGATGTTGCAGACCAGCGTCCCCGTGTTCGTGTTGAATTCGATGAGATTGCGGACGCCGCCGGTGACGAAATCGCCCGAGAAGACGGTCGCCTTGGTCCCGTCATGGAACGTGAGGGAGAGCATGGACCAGTCCTCCACGTCCACAGGCCGGGCCGCGATGAAGCGGTGCTCTTCCTCGGAAAGAGCCTCCGTGACGACTCCCGTGTCGCAGACGACGCTTTTGACCCCGAACTTCTCGCCCCTGGTTTTCGCCTCGACCATTTTCAGATGCAGGACAGCGGAGATAGGATGGCACCCTTGGCGGATCATCGATCCCCCGCCCGTCTGCTCCCACTCCGCGGCGTGCCGGGCATGCGAACCGCTGTGGCTCTCCTCCGCCTTCAGGAAGAGAATTTTGTCCCCCGTCTTTCTCAGAATCTCGGAAGCCTTGGTCACAGCCGGGGCGTAGACCCAGTCCTCGGCGTACAGGAAGAGCCTGCCGCTCTTCCGGATGATCTCCGCCGTCCGGTCCATGCTTTCGAGGACAGCTTCGTACATCCTCTGTTTGCAGACCCTGCCGACGGGCTTTTCGTCCCCTGGAAGCCCGAAGTATCCGGTGAACGGTTTCTCCGAAATGACGTGCTTCCCCGCGGCGAGGAACTCCTCGATCATCGGGGCGTGAAGCTGCGGAGGCGTGCAGATGTCCACGACGTCGATATCGGGATCCTTCATAAGGTCGCGATAGTCGGAATAGACCTTCGGAATACCGTACTTCGCGGCGAACTCCCTCGTCGTCGCACTGCGGGCGCACACGGCCCCGACCTTCGCCTGCAGGCCGTAGACCCGTTTGTACGACTCCATGTGGATATGCGCAATAAACCCTGCGCCAACAAGACCGATTCGTACCGTTTGCATGGAGAACCCTCCTTTTCATCGACGGCGAATATTCTACGCACGGCATCAGCCTGAAACAATCGGGAGCAAGGGCAACAGAATATGAGTTCTGCTCACGAAAAACAAAAGCTGCTCTTGTATTGTAAATCCAGTCAAGCAGGAGTCAATATTCCGGTCCGCTCCAAAATCTGTTTCCAGAGGAAACGTCGCCGGGGAAACCTGTTCTGATTTCAATCCCTAAAACTTTTGGGGAAATTGTTCGCCGAAGAATCGATTCTCAAAAACCTTCGGATATTCAGAGAGCGTGCCTCCCGGATGTAAGAGAGAAATTTCTATTTTTTCATGAGCATGTTATGGATTTTTTTCGGCTTATGCTTCATAATGAGCGTGTCCTGCAGAGGATATTTTGTGCTGCCAAAAATCGGCCTAAAAAAAAGAAAATTTTTGTTTTGACGACTGGCAAGAATCAACTTCAGCAGCAGAAAGAAGTCGCGATACTGCCGGTTTCGATCTCTTCAAGCAGAAGTTTTGTTCCGAACGGGTGCGTCATCGACGGATCGAATTCCGGAATGCGTTCCGGAAAACAGGAGGAAGTGATGCAAGGGAACGAAAAAGGACGAAAAGAACACCCAGCGGATTCGGAAGCTTTCCACAATACAAGAAGGGATGTGATTACCATTAACAAACGAGTCTTTTGTATCCTCATCCTCATATTCGCTTTTTTTGCAAGCCCTGCTTTTGCTGCTCCTGTTGATGGAGTATCATTGAATTCGAACGCAATTCTACTTCAAGTAGGACAAACCAGCACTCTCGTAGCAACCGTTTCACCAGCAGATGCTGATGATAAACGTCTTACCTGGCAATCAAGCAACAATAGTATCGCCACAGTCAGTATCACAGGACACGTCAGAGCTATTGCGCCGGGCCGAGCGACAATTACAGTTACTACTGTTGAAGGCGGTTTTACAGCCACATGCGAAGTTGAAGTTGAACGATCTGTAACTCCCGTTACAGGAGTAAAACTTACTCCTACGTCATTCTCCCTAGGCAGAGGAGAGATAGGAATCATTGAAGCGGTGGTCCTCCCCGACGAGGCTACCGGTAAGAACGTCACATGGTCGTCGAGCAACCCTGCTGTGGCAGAAGTCTATTCCACCTTTTACGAAGATCTTCCGGAGGGCACCACGAATCCAAGCGCCCAAGTTCAAGCCCTCGCTCCGGGAACAGCTCGTATAACCGTCAGAACAATTGACGGCGGATTCACTGCTTTTTGCGATGTCACAGTAAGAGAAGCAACCGTGCGGGTTACCGGTGTGAGGCTCAACCGTACCGCCATGAACCTCAGCAGGGGAGAAGTTACTGGAACCGGAGCTGGTCAACAGAATCATCTCATCGCGACAGTTTCGCCTGATGGTGCTACCGGCAAGCACGTTAATTGGACCTCGAGTGATACTTCTGTAGTAATCGTTCAGCCAGTTACAGATACGAGCGACGGAAAACCTCAAGCACAGCTCCAGGGAATCTCCGAAGGTACAGCCCGTATAACGGCAACCACACTTGACGGCGGATTCACCGCATTCTGCGATGTCACCGTCAGGCAGCCTGTCGTTCCCGTCACCGGCGTATCGCTCAACTACACCGCCCTGGACATCGCCGTGGGACAGATCCTCGAAACGCTCGTCGCGACCATTACGCCCACCGACGCTACCGGTAAGCACGTCATTTGGACGTCGAGCAACAACTCCATCGCGAAGGTCGACGCCATACGGGACGACGACCAGGGACGCCCCCGGGCGAAGGTGACGGGTATTACCGAGGGAAGGGCGACTCTCACCGTACAGACGGTCGATGGCGGATTCACCGCCTACTGCGTCGTCGAAGTCAAGCCGACGGGCTCCGTCACCGGGGTGGAGATGGACCACGATACGCTCACCGTCTTCGTCGGATCGAAGCGCACGATCGGCGCGTATATCCTGCCGGATCAGGCCGCCAACAAGCACGTGACATGGAGAACGAACAACTCCTCGGTCGCGACGGTGCGTGCCCTGACGTCGGCCGCCGGCGGCCCGAGCTCCGACCCGACCGTGAGAGCGGAGATCGAGGGGCATTCGCCCGGAGAGGCGATTATCACCGTTCGGACCACCGACGGCGGCTATGAAGCCGAGTGCGAGGTCTCCGTGGTCCGCGACACGGGAGGAGCGGTCGAGGGAGGGTGCAGCGCTTTTGCAACCGCACCCCTTGCGCTGCTTCTCGCAGTGCCGCTCGTTCTTATGAAACGGAGATAAACGCTCAAGAGACGAAAAAAAAGAACGCCGGAACAAAAAGAGTTCCGGCGTTCTTTTTTCATACTCGCAGCGAACCGCTTTTTTCTTCAGTTCACCGACGTGAAGAGAACCGGCTTCTCGGGCCGGGGAACGGCCACAACCTCCCAAGGGCTGGAAAGGGCGCTCGTCACGATGTTCATCGGCCCCGGCTCCAGTTCGCGGACAGTCACGGTAACTCGGTCGTGCGTTTCGATGACCGCCTCCACTCCGATGGAATACCCTCCGCTGTTCTTCCTCCCCTGGAAGACGGCGACAAGAGCATGGGTCGAAAAATCGATTCTCGGAAGAGGCGGAAGCGGCTGGACATTGCCGTTGATCGTGCTCCACCAGGATTTCCACTGGTCTTCAGTCGAAACAACGACAAACGAACGGTCTTTCACTCCTCCGTAGCTTCCTCCGGCAATCTTGCTGAAGGTGAGGACGGCCCCGTCGTCATCGCCGCAGGCCGCGCATGCGTAAAGTACGCCGGAGAGGCCCGGAGCCAAAAGGAATACACCTACAAGGAGCATGGTGGCAAGCAAGGACGTTTTTTTCAATCGCAAACCCTCCGTTTCTGGTATGCATGTTCTGGAGAAGCATACCAGAACGCGGCTTTTTCCCAATGCGTAAAAGAACTTATTTATTTACGCGCAATTTTTTATTCGCGAACCATCTGCTCTCTCAGCTTCCGTTTCAATACTTTTCCCACGGCCGAAAGAGGAAGCTCGGTCACGAAACGCACCTTCCGGGGAACCTTGAAGTGGGCCATTTTCTCCTTGCAGTATCCGATGACAGCGTTCGATTCGAGTTCGTCGCCCTCCTCCCTGATGACGAAGGCGACGGGTACCTCGCCGCTCACCGGATTTGAGACGCCGATGACCACGGCCTCCTTCACTCCGGGAATCTCCTTGATCACGGTCTCGACCTCCTGGGGGTAGACGTTGAAGCCGCCGACGATAATCATGTCGGATACCCTGTCGAGGATGGAGATGTAGCCGTCTTCATCGATCCGAACCATATCCCCCGTATCGATCCATCCGTCGCTGAAGCGTTCGGCGCTCAGCTCCGGATCGCGGAAATAGCCTCGTGCGACCGAGGGTCCCTTGAGCCAGAGGACGCCGTCCTGCCCGGGAGGAAGCGCGCTTCCGTCCTCGCTTCTGACCTCCACGGTGTAGCTTGGCAGCGCGGGCCCCACCGTTCCGGTCTTCCGGAGCGCGTCGCTCGGATTGCACGAGACCACGGGAGAACACTCCGTAAGCCCGTACCCTTCGTAGGTGATGACGCCGAGCTGATCCCGGAAGCGTTTTTCGAGCACGGGGTCGAGTTTTCCTCCGCCTGTGAGGATGTAGCGAAGCTCCTCCGGGAGTTTTTCTCCTTTTGACGCGGCTCCGAGGAGAAAGGGGAGCATGGTGGGAACGGCGATCAGGATGCCGGTTCCCGATTCGCGCAGCCCCTTGAAGAGGTTCTTCAGCGGCATGAAACCGGGCAGCAGGGCCTCCGGAAGCCCCCAAAGCAGCGGAAGAACGCTGCAGACCGTATATCCGAACGAGTGAAAGTTGGGCAGGACATTCATCAGGACCCTTCCCTTGTCGAACCCCTCGATCGTCTCGTGGACGCCCTTCGTGTTGTCGTACAGGTTTTCGTGGGTGAGCGGCACCGCTTTCGGAGCTCCGGTCGTCCCGGATGTGGCGAAGATGACGGCGATGTCGGAATCCTGCTCCACACGGTCTTTTCTTCCCGTAAAGGATGGAAGGGGGCCTTCAGGAGAGGCGCCGACGACAGGAATACCGGACGTCCGGACCGCCTCTTCCAGCGCGTTCATATCGTCTCCCACGACCACGGCGAACGGGTCCAGGTGATCGAGGATGCGGAGAATCCATTCGACGCCGCCCCTCGGATTAAGCGGCACGAAGGTTCCTCCGAGACGCCAGGCAGCCATGGAGAGCAGGAGTACCATCGGACTATTCGGAAGGAAGGTCGCAATTCGGCTTCCCGGCTGAAATCCGGCTTCCCTAAGAACGGAGACGAACTCTTCGACACTCCGACTCACTTCTCCGGCGTTCCGCCAGCCTCCGCTCCACCACAGCACCCGCTGTGAGGAATCCTCGGCAAATCTTTCTGCAATCACATCTTCGAGTCGAATGGACACTTCAAAAACCTCCTTTTTGGGCTTCAATACTTCAGGAACGTATTATGACCGGTTCAGCGGTCATTTTTTCTTTTTCGGGGAATCTTTGGGCGGCGACTTCGCAGGCGGGCGGATCGAGAGCGTTCCGTCGACTTTCACGTAGGCCGCGTATTTCGCATGTATCTTGCCGAAGTCCTTCAGAATCTCCTCTTTCATCAGGTCGAACGGAACGACAACGTAGCGGCCGAGGGGGGAACGCCTCGGATTATAGAGAAGCGTGCCCGTGACGTTTTCGAACGAGATGCTGCTCTTCCCCCCGAGTTCGGTCTTGACAACGTCGAGGGAGACCAGCAGGCCGATAAGCTTGTGCAGCTCCTTCTGGGCGGATATGAAATTGCCGAGAGAGTAGATCACCAGCGTTTTTTCGACCATCTGCACGGGCTGAACGACGTGCGGGTGATGTCCCACAACGATATCGACTCCGAGAGAGGCCAGAAATTCGGCGATAACCTTCTGCTCCGCACCGGGAGTGAAGACGTACTCGCTCCCCCAGTGCATCGACACGAGAACGACGTCCGCCTTTCCTTCCTTCCGGGCCCGCTCCACATCCTCCTTGACTTTCTCCCTGTCATAGACGGTTACGTAGTAATCCTTCCCCTTCGGCGCCTTCAGGCCGTTCGTCGATGTGGTGTAGGCGAGAAATGCGCATGAGATTCCGTTGACGTTCACAAGCCTCGGGATGTCACGGTCCTCCGGAGACGCGTAGCTCCCGGCGGTCAGAACGCCTTCCTGTCCTGCCCAGTATTCGAGGGATGCAAGAACCGCTTTCTCTCCGCGGTCGAGGGTATGGTTGTTGGCCAGCGAGACGAGGTTGAATCCGGCGTCGACCATGGCGTCCCCAACTTCCTGCGGGGAGTTGAAGCGCGGATATGTCGAAAGGCCGAGGGCACTGCCGCCGAGAATCGTCTCCTGGTTGTAGAAAGCGAGATCGTGAGCCCGAATCCTGTCCTCGACGAGCCGGAACATCGGACGGAAATCAAAACCGCCCTTCTTGCCGCGCGCCGCGTTGTACACCCCCTGGTGAATCAGCGCATCTCCCGCTGCCGCGAACGAGAAGCGGGAACGTTTCGCTTTCACCTCTTCTGCAGGTCTTTCAAACTCTTTCGGCGAAGGGAGTGTCCCGACGAAGGTCTCTCCCGTAAAAAAATCCGGAAAAAGGAAAAAAAAGACCGTGAGAAAAAGAAATTCAAGGCATCGAAGCCGAAGGCTCCCGTGAAGCCCCTTCTTTTTCCGCAATTCGGGAGGAGAACCGTGAAACAAAGCCATGGAAGGCACCTCCAGCAAGAACTCTCCCGTGTATTATACCCCGCGGCAAAACGAAAAAGGCGTCTTTTTCCCCAAATCCGCAGGCCGCCCCTTCTGCCTGCGGATTTGGGTTTCCCCCGGGAAAGCACGTGCTGGAGAAAAAGATTGACAAAGGCGCTTCCAGCGCTTAGGATATCGAATATCGGATACTATATCGGATCGGTTGGGCGGAGAGCTTGCGAAGCCGCGCCCTGCCGAAACATCTCCCGGAGGTGAAAGGGTTCATGAGAAAAGGAATGTGGATTCTCGCAGCAGTTCTGGTATTCGCGATGGGGTCGGGGGCATTTGCGGAGGACGTCGTCAAGGTAGGGTATCTTGCCGGAATCACCGGCGATTTCGCGGCCTACGGCCAGCCTGAAGTGAACGCGGTGAGGCTTGCGGCGGACGAGATCAACGCCAGGGGGGGCGTTCTCGGAAAGAAGATCGAACTGATCGTCTACGACTACAAGTCCCGCCCCGAGGATGCGGTGAACGCCACGAGGAGGTTGTTCGACCACGACAAGGTCGTGGCGATTCTCGGCTCGGCGTCCAGCGGCGCGAACATCGCGACCGCTCCGCTCGTCACCCGCGCAGGAGTTCCCCAGATCGGCACGCTCTCGACCAATCCCCTGGTGACGGTGGACGAATCAGGGAAAGTGCGCCCGTACATGTTCCGCATCTGCTTCATCGATCCCTACCAGGGCCGGCTGATCGGCTACTTCGCCGCAAAGGAACTCGGCAAGAAGAAGGCCGCGATCCTCTACGACGTCGGCAGCGACTACTCCCACGGGCTGAGAGAACACTTCATGAAGAGCTACGTCGAGTTCGGCGGAACCGTCGTCGCGGAGTACGCTTTCCGCGGCGGCCAGGACGTCGACTTCCGCGCGCAGCTCACCAGGATCAAGGAGACGGACGCCGAGGTCCTGGTCCTGCCCAATATCGGCAAGGACTTGGCGCTTCCCATCAAGCAAGCGAGGGAGCTCGGGATGGACGACATCATCTTCATCGGCGGCGACGGCTACGGAGAGTTCATGATCGAGATCGCCGGAGACGCCCTTGAGGGCTCCTACTGGATGTACCACCTGGCTCGCCAGGACCCTGCGATGAAGCCCTTCTTCGACGCATACAGGGAGAAATACAATGACGAGTGCCAGGAGTTCGCCATCGCGGTCCTCGCGTACGACAGCCTCTACTGGCTCGCCGACGCGATAGAACGCGCCGGAAAGGTCGACTCGAAGGCAATTCGCGACGCGCTCGAGGCGACGAAGGACCTGAAGCTTCATCATGCCACGCTGACCATGGACCCCGAGACCCACAACCCGGTTGACAAGGACGCGGTGGTGCTGACGGTTCAGGGCGGAAAGAGCATTTTCTACAAGAAGATCAAGCCGGAATAGATTTTTTGCTGCCGGGCAAGGTCTGCAGGCATTCAAAATCGAGGGGGAACGACGGAGAAATTCCGCCTCCCCCTCTTTTTGCTGAACTCAGGGACGCCGGTGCAGCGGCGTAAATTTACTTTTTCTCCGCCAGCTCCACGAGCACCTTCGCCATGATATGGGCGTTTTTCATGATGTCCTCGACAGACCAGCACTCGTCCTCCTCGTGAATCTTGTAGTCCTGTCCGGGGAAGATCGGCCCGAACGCCACGACGTTGGGCATGGTCTTGGCATAGGTGCCGCCGCCGATTGCAAGCAGCGTCGCCTCTTCACCCGTCACTTCGGTGTACGCCTTCTGCAGCGCCTGGATGAGTCGGGACTCGGGGGGCATGTACAGAGGATCGGCTGAGGTGACATCTTCGACCTTGACGCCGTTGCTTTTCAAGGTTTCGAGAAGAGGCCCGGAAATGTCTTCTTGCTTTTTCGTCACGGGATACCGAAGATTGAGCGTGAAGGTCGTCCGCCCCTCGGCAGTCTTGACGACGCCGACGCACGCCGTGAGGTATCCGGAAACGTCGTCCTTCATGGCGATACCGAGGGAGGTTCCGTCGGTCTCGAATCCGACGAGGCGTGAGAAGGCGCTGAAAAAGTCGCCCTGCTCCCCTTTCAGCTTCAGGCCGTTGACGAAATCCGCCAGGCATGCGAGGGCGTTGATGCCCTTCTCGGGAGTGCTGCCGTGGGCGGGATGCCCTTTCATTTCGAGCGTTACCAGCTGGTTGGCGGAATCCTCCTCTGCGCTGAGAGCGCTTCCTTCGGGCCCTTTCCATGAAGAGACGGCATCGAGGATCCGCTTTCTGCACTCGGGACGAGGGTCCGCGATCCCGGCACGGACTTCCGCCATGACGACATTCGCCGCCAAACCGCCCTCGAGAGAGACGATTTTCATCTCGCCCGATGGTGCGAAGGGAAGCGAAAGAGTATAGGTCAGAATCCCCTTCTCGGCGTAGATGATCGGATATTCCGCGTCAGGGGTGAAACCGGCGGCCGGAAGCTCCTCGCCGATCTCGACGTACCGCTTCATGCACTTGCTTCCCCGCTCCTCGTTGGTCCCGAAGATGACGCGGATTCTTCGTTTCAGCGCGATTCCGGAGTCGAAAATAGCCTTTGCGGCGAAAAGCGCCGTCATGACGGGGCCCTTGTTGTCCAGCACACCTCTGCCGTAGATTTTACCGTCCTTCAGCTCCCCGCCCCAAGGATCGGCGGTCCACCCCTTTCCTTCGGGAACGACGTCGAGATGTCCGAGAACGGCAACCATCTCGTCGCCCTCGCCCATCTCCGCCCATCCGGCGACGTTCTCCACGTTCTTCGTCCGGAAGCCCATCCGTTCGGCGAATTCAAGCGTCCAGTCAAGGGATTTCAGCGGGCCTGCGCCGTAAGGAGCTCCCTCCTCGGGATCGCCGCCGACGCTGGGGATACGCACGCTTTCCCGGATCGCGGAAACAAGATCTTCTTTCATTGCATCGATTTTCTCAGAGAGCACGCGAATTCCTCCTATAATTCATTTCAGATTCATCCTGTCCCAAATGCTGTGCAGCTCGAAAAATCTACTCTCCGCCTACTTTCTTCAGGAGTTCCCGCCCCGCTATCTGCACCGGATCCCACGCCATCGAGAACGGAGGCGCGTACCCGAGGTCGAGGTCGACCAGGTCGTTCACCGTCATTCCTGCGGCAAGCGCCGTGGCGATGATATCCACGCGCTTCGCCGACCCCTGGCCGCCGACGATCTGCCCGCCGAGCAGCCGGCCCGTTCCTTCCTCCCCGAGCAGCTTGACGTGCATGGTTTCAGCGCCAGGATAGTACCCTGCCCTCGTCTTTGTCTTGATGACGGCGGACTGGAACCTGACCCCTGCCTCCTCCGCCTCTTTCGTCGAAAGGCCGGTACGGGCGACCTCGTAGGCACAGTGCTTGCTCATGGCCGTCCCGAGAACGCCCTTGAGCGATGCCTGGCCGCCGCCCATGGAAATGCCGGCGACACGGCCCATCTTGTTCGCGACGGTTCCCAGTGCCACCCAGAATGGTTTCCCGGTCAACAGATGTGTCGTCGAGGCGCAGTCTCCGGCCGCCCAGACCGCCGGGTGCGAGGTTGCCATCGTCTCGTCGACGGCGATGGAGTTTCGGACGGAAAGCTTCAGGCCGGCCGCCTCGGCGAGCTGGGAGTTGGGGCGGACGCCGAGACCGAGAATCACCATTCCCGCGGGGATGGTTCCTCCTTCCGTGATCACCGAACAGACGATCCCGCCCTCCGTACCGAAGGCGAGTAGGCTCTCCCCGAGCCGGAGATCGGTCCCGATCCCCCGGATCGCCGAAGCGATGTGCTCCGCCATATCGGGATCGAAGGTGCTCATCACCTGCGGCGCCTTGTCGATCAGCGTCACCTTCATGTTCCGAACGCAGGCGAATGCCTCCGCCATTTCGAGGCCGATATAACCGCCGCCGATGACCACCGCATGTTCCGGCCTGCGCTGATCGACGAATTTCCGGGCCGCGATGCCGGTCTCCAGGATACCGAGACTGAAGATGCCATCCGCCTGCACTCCGTTCAACGACGGCACGAGAGGGCTTGCTCCGGTAGCGATCAGCAGCTTGTCGAAGCCGTCGGAAAACTCCCGCTTCGCATCGAGATCACGCACTGCCACCTTTCCCGCATCGAGATCGAGAGAGAGAACCTCGTGACGGACATGGACGACGATATCCTGTTTTTCGAGGAACTCTTTCGGTGTCCGGACAACCAGGCGGCTTTCGGGTTCGACGAGGCCTGCAACATAGTAGGGAATGCCGCACGCGGAATAGGAAGAATATCCGCTCCTCTCGTAGACCACGATCCCGGCCTCGGGGCGGAGCTTGCGGATCTGTCCGGCCGCGGACATTCCGGCGGCATCGCCGCCGATGATGAGAATGCGCTCTTTCGCCATTTCATTCACCTCCGTAGATATGCCTTTCCCTAGTTTTTCATCACCTGCAATTGTACCTCAAATCCATTCCGGGCAGAGGATTACAGCAAATTCTTTTTCCTGTACACCGGTTCCGACAGAGCCCACATCGCGGGCCATGACTTCAGCAGCCACAGGCCGATCCCGAGGCTGACCCCTCCTCCGAGCAGCAGCGTCGACGGCGCGCCGATGTACGACGCGATCCATCCGGCATTGAGGCTTCCGAGAGGAGTTATTCCCATTGCGGAGACAATGAAGAGGCTCATCACACGGTTGCGTTTGTCCTCGTCCACGAGCGTCTGGACGAGGGTGTTGCACGAGACCAGCGTGGAGACCATGAAGAATCCCAGGAAGGCCATGAAGAGCAGCGAGAGGGGGAAATACGCCGACTGGGAGAATACGGCCATCGAGCCTCCCAGGAGGATGCATGAGACCGCCATGATCTTGCCCAGCCCCACGGGCGTCTTTCGGAGCGCGAGGCGGACGGAGCCCGCCAGGGCGCCGAGTCCCGTGGCGCCCATCAGGAAGCCGAGGGTCTGCGGCCCTCCTCCCAGAATTTCGCTCGCGAAGACGGGGAGGAGCACCATGTACGGAAAAGCGAAGAAGCTCACCAGCGCTATCGCGGCGAGGTAGTTCCGCAGCGGCATAAAACCTGCGACGTAGAGAACCCCCTCCTTCATGCTCTCAAGCACTCCCTTTCTCGCCTCTTCGGAGACGAGAGGGCGTTTGAAACGCATCAGGAAGAGTGCCGTGAGCGTCGCGGAGTAGGCCATGCTGTTCATCAGGAAACAGATTCCCTCCCCTACAAGGGCGATCACCATGCCGGCGATCGATGGGCCGATGAGCCTCGTGACGTTGAAGAGCGTCGATGTGAGCGCGATTCCGTTGCCGAGATCCTGTTCGTCCTCGACGAGCCGGATCGTGAACCCCTGTCGCGCCGGAACTTCGAACGAATCCGAGGTCCCGATGATCCCGGCGAGAATCAGGATGTGCCAGTACTCCACCACACCTGTCAGGGTCAGGAATGCGAGCGTCAGCGCATGGAACATGCTGATGGTCTGGCAGATCATGATGACCTTCCGCAGATTCCGCCCCTCCAGAAAAGCTCCCGTGAAAGAGCCGAAAAGAAGCACCGGGATCTGCGCGATGAAGTCGACGGTTCCGAGAAGGAGCGGCGAACCGGTAAGCCGGTAAACGAGCCAGTTCATTGCCACCCGCTGCATCCACAAGCCCGAGAGGGAGACGATCTGTCCCGTGTAGAAGAGACGGAAGTTGCGATGCCGGAAAGCACGGAAGAGCGTACTTTTTTCCCAGTCCGGCATGCTGCTATCCTTTCCAGGCGACCCGGTATTTTTTGAGGAAATGCGACGGGTTGTAGGATTCCTTGGCCTTTCGGACCCCCTCTTCGCCCATGTCCTGCTCGCGGTTGGCCCATTTGAAGCCCGAACAGGAATGTTCGAGGAAGGCTTGGTTGATCGCCTGGTAGACACCCTTGTATTCGGCAAGTCCCTTCTCGAAATGGACCACCACCATATCCTCCGTCATCGGTTCGCCGACGGCGTAGGCCACCATGTAGTCCTTGACGTAGAGCGCGCCGCACAGCAAGCCCGGCAGGCGGTCCCACTTGCGCAAAACACGCGAGATAGCGTGGTTCTCCGCCCGAAGACCGGGGATGTCGTCGCAGCTCTTCCACTCGCACCAGAGCTGCTGCATGTCGAGAATATCCTCGACATCGTCGCGGCCAAGGGACTTGTACTCGGAGACATACTCCCTCCGGAACTGCTTCAGCAGGTTCTTCTTCTTGTGAAAGCGGTTCCCGCGGAGTTCGACGAGTTCCTCGACTGAGTAGATGTACTCCCACTCCGAGCGCTGGTCTTCGAGGAGTACTCGCTCGCCGAGGCGTTCGCTCCAAAGCTGCGCGAGCTCCTCCGGCACACGTTCAAAGACCATGCCTTCTGGAAAAAGTTCCGGCAGCAGGCTCTCCCAGTCCGCTGCCTCCCAGTCGCCCACGGGAGCCCAGTGGACAGCTTCGGGGTTCGTCACCCGCGGCCAGAAAAGATCGCGTGCAAAGGCCATCTCGTACTGTCGCTCGTCAGACCACGCCCAGATGTTGACGAACGTATAGTCGGAAGTCTTGCCCGTGCATTTGCCGAAAAGAGTACAGTACTCGTCTCTCATCTCTATTGAAAGAGGAGAAAAAATCAATGACATTATGTCACCTCCAAAAATAACTGTAGTATACCCGTAAAAAAGCCTGCGGGCAATTTACCCGCAGGCTTTTATCTATTAAAAAACGGCATAATCCACCGGAGATGTCTTCAGGCCGCCGGCCCAGAATTAAAAGCCTCAGCCCCGATTTTCGGAGTTGTCAACAAACTCCGCGTCCACCACATCGTCTTCTGTTCTCGCCGAGGATGCGGGTTGAGGTTCAGGCCCTCCGGCATTCGACGAGGCAAGAATCTGGAGCATCTGCTTGATATCCGAAGATGCGACCCTGAGGGAATCGAGAGTTGCGTCGGCTTTCACGAGGATCGACTTGCCTTCCTCCACAAGGCTGCGTGCACGCGCCTTCTCGTTCTCCGGCGCACTGGACGAAGACTGCTCAAGAGCCTTCTCCAGCTGGTAGACGACAGCTTCAAGTTCGTTTCTGGCTTCGGCGAACTCCTTCTTCTTCCTGTCCTCGGCGGCATTTTCCTGCGCTTCCCGGATCATCCGTTCCACATCCGCCTTGTCCAGATTGGTGGAGCCGTTGATCGTGATGCGCTGCTCCTTGCTCGTATCCTTGTCCCTGGCGGTAACGTTGAGGATGCCGTTTGCGTCGACGTCGAAAGTCACCTCGATTTGCGGCAGTCCTCGCGGAGCCTGGCGGATACCTTCAAGCTTGAAGTTTCCGAGGATCCTGTTGTCCTTCGCCATCTCGCGCTCTCCCTGAAGAACGACGATGTCGACTGCGGGCTGATTGTCCGCGGCGGTCGAGAAAATCTCGGCCTTCCTGCACGGAATGGTCGTGTTCTTCTCGATGAGCCTGGTCATGACGCCGCCCATCGTCTCGACCCCGAGAGAAAGGGGGATCACGTCAAGAAGGAGCACATCCTTCATCTCTCCGCTGATGATGCCTGCCTGCACGGCGGCGCCGACGGCCACGACCTCGTCCGGGTTCACCGACATGTTCGGCTGTTTTCCCCCGGTGAGCTTTCGGACGAGCTCCTGCACCGCGGGAATCCTGGTGGAACCTCCGACGAGCACCACTTCCTCGATATCGTTCTCGGTGAGCTTCGCCGCCGAGAGCGCATCCTTTACGGGAGCGACGCACCTCTCCACGAGAGAAGCCGTCAGCTGATCGAACTTCGCCCGGGAGATTGTCATGTTCAGGTGCCTGGGACCGTTCGCGTCCGCAGTGATGAAGGGGAGGCTTATCTCCGTGCTCGTCCTCGATGAGAGTTCGCACTTCGCCTTTTCAGAGGCCTCGTAGAGCCGCTGCAGCGCCTGCTTGTCCTTCCTGAGATCGATGCCGTTCTCCTTCCGGAATTCCTCCGCGATCCAGTCGACGACCACCTTGTCGAAGTCGTCTCCGCCGAGGTGCGTGTCGCCCGAAGTGGAAAGAACCTCCACCACTCCGTCGCCGATGTCGAGGATGGAGACGTCGAACGTCCCTCCTCCAAGGTCGAAGACCATGATCTTCTGCTCTTTCTTTTTATCGAGCCCGTAGGCAAGAGCCGCGGCAGTCGGTTCATTGACCACCCGAAGCACATTCAATCCTGCAATGGCGCCGGCATCCTTGGTCGCCTGCCGCTGCGCGTCATTGAAGTAAGCCGGCACCGTGATCACCACATCCGTTATCTTCTCGCCCAAATACGCGGATGCGTCGCTCACGAGCTTCCTCAGGACGGAAGCGCTGATCTCCTCCGGTGCGTACTCTTTTCCGCCCACGGAGAAACGCACCGCGCTGCTCGGCCCATCGGTCACCTTGTAGGGCACGATCTTCATCTCCGAACCGACTTCATTGAACTTGCGCCCGATGAAGCGCTTCACGGAAAAGAGAGTTCCGTCGGGATTCAGCGTCGCCTGCCTCTTTGCAAGTGCGCCGACAAGCCGCTCCCCATCCTTCGTAAAAGCAACAACCGACGGCGTTGTTCGCGCCCCCTCGGCGTTCGCTATTACTTCGGGCGATCCGCCCTCTATGACCGCAATGACGGAATTCGTCGTTCCGAGATCTATTCCGACCGCTTTTTTCATGGTGTATCCCCCCTGCTATTTATTGACTAATACTGACTAAGGAAATTATAGACGCTTTTCTTCGTTTGTCAATATTGGTCAGAAAAAAATTTCGGCGCCAAGAGGGATTTTTTCAAGAAGATTTTTTTTCCCCTGTTCTTTTTCGTGCCGCCTTGCTGGGGAAATACTTGCCCTCCACCATGAAATACACCCGTTCCACGATATTGATGACGTGGTCGCCCGCACGTTCCAGGTGCCGAGCCGTCCACAGTTCAAGGGCGCCGATCTCCATCGCGCACGGGTCGTCGCCCGAATGAGCCACGGCATCCTTCAGAAATTCCGAGTAGCATTCGGCGTACATGGCGTCGACCTCGTCGTCGCGTTTCCATAGTGCCGCCGCCATGTGCTTGTCCTCGTTCTGAAAAGCGACCAGCGCCTGGCGGAACATCGAAAGAACGATCCGGAGCATTTCCAGAATGGATTCCCTGCGCGGAAACGGTGTTTCGCACCTCATTCTGAGAGCCTTTTCGGCGATGTTCACCGCCTGATCGCCTATGCGTTCAAGATCGGTGATTATCTTGAGGACGGCGAAGACGAAGTACAGCTCGTCCTTCTCAGGGGAACGCATGGCGATCGATCCGAGGCACTCCTGGTCGATCTCTTCCTCCATCCTGTCGATCGTGTCGTCTTCCAGAACAACGCTCCTGGCCATCGCCGCATCACGGTTCAAGAGCGCGAAAACGGAATTTTCAAGGAGCGATGCGGCCTTTTCCCCCATGAGAACAAGCATGGAGACAATTCTCTGCCTGTCAGAGGCGTATAAAAAGGACTGGATCGTCGGCTTTTTCGTCACTGGATTCTTTCACCTCCCCGGAATATCAGGCCGTTTCACGGTCCCAGCGCGCTTCCCCTCTGGCGACTTCAAGAGAGGTCTTGACGAGAAGGAAAATCTGCGACATGAAATCAAGCAGCGGAGCAAGCTCTCTCCGGTTGAGGGCGTCCACGCCCAGCCTCAGGCGTATTCTCCTGTCCAGCTCTTCGAAGTCCCGTTCGTATTTCCCGGCGCCGGCTGCGAAATCAACGTCCGCAAGCGCGAATGCCCTCAGAGCGAGCCGGATATCGTTCAGAGCGAGGCGGGAAAGCTCCTCCCATGTTTTCTTCCCAAGCTCCCTGACAAACTGGGAGGCGACTCCGGCCTCGGCCAGCAATCGCAGCTCTCCCGAGAGGATCTTCGCCATCTGGCGGAAGGAGACCATGGAGTACGAGACCGTGGAGTACGTCTCCCTCAACGCGTCGTCGTCGGAGGGCACGTGAATTTTGAACATGTACTCCTGGCAGGCCTCGGAGAGATCCCGGATCGCGAACGGAAGATCCTCGAATCCTTTGATGCTTTGATCGGGAAGAAAGAGGATCTGGCAGTACATCTCGATATAATTCGCAAGGCGGATCATCTCCTTGGAGAGAAGCAGGACGGCCAATGCAGGAACGTCGGTCAGCTCTTCGTCAAGGTAGATCGGGGCTCCCAGGCGCTCTCCCCCGGCGCGTTCGGAGATGCGGGCCGAAAACCGGGCGAGTGTATCCGCAAACGGGTAGAAGAGGAAAGCGTTGAAAAGGGTTACGCCTATCTGCGCCTGCACGACTTTAGCCGGGAGGCCGCCTCCGCTCAATACGAGAAAGTCCTGAAGCCACGGAAAGAAAGGGAGCAGGAAGAGAACGCCGAAGAACTTGTAGACGAAAGTGCAGATGCCCAGCTTCCGTGCGTTCTGCCTCCCTGAGAGTCCGGCGATGAGCACCGTGACCGAAGAGCCCACGTGCGCACCGCAAATGACCGGAAGGATGGCGCTGGGAGGAAGAGCGCCGGAGACGGCCAGGGTGACGGCGAGCGCCATGACCGCCGAGCTGCTCTGGAGAACAGCCGTGGCGGCGAAGGCGGCAAGCCCCATGAGCAGTCCGTTGTTGCCCACCGAGGTGATGATCCCGGAGAAACGGGGGTCCCGCAGAAGAGGAGCTACTCCGAGTTTGAGGACGAACATTCCGAGCAGGACGACCGACAATCCCTGGAGAACGTAACCGGTGCGGTAGACATTCCTCTTTCCGAACCGCACCATCAGGAAGCTCGCCGCGAAAAGCAACGGCGAGAAAGCCGCGATATCCAGGCTGAGCAGGAAGGTGACGAACGTTCCTCCGACGCTCGCTCCCATCATCACAATGACCGATCCTGCGAAAGAGAGCATCCCCACATCGACGAAGCCGATGGCGAAAGAGGTTGCGACGGTGCTCCCCTGAGCCACTGCGGAGAGCAGCGCACCGAAGAGAAAAGCCATGGGCTTCCTGCGTGTAAAGCGGACCAGCAACTCCTTCGACTTGCCGCCGAAGCTCGATCCGAATGCGGTGGTGGTCTCTTCGACGCCGTACAGGAAGAGCGCGAGTCCGCCGAGGATATTGATCAGGGCAAAAAGCTGAATGTTCACGAGCCGCCCTCGCCTGTTTTTCTTCGTTCCCGAAGAAACGGGATCATTACGGAAGCCAGGGCGAGCAGCAGTAGCGCCAGCGAAAGGGGGCGCCGAAAGAAGAGCTGAACGCCGCCCATCATGATGGTGGTGCGGAGGTTCTTCTCGATCATCGTGCCCAGTATCATGCCGAGGACAATGGGAGAGACAGGAATTTTACTCCTTGAAAGCATCCATCCAAGAAGACCGAAGGCAAGGCAGACCCCGACATCGAAAAGGGAGGAACGCACCGCATAGCTCCCGATGAACGAGAACGAGAAGATCAGCGGATAGAGTATTCTCTTCGGAATGAGCGCCGCCTTGATCCAGATGCGCGCTCCGAGGAGACCGAGAAAGAGAAGGAAGGTGTTCGCCACGAAGAGGCTTGAGAAGAGCGTATAGACGATCTCCGGATGCCGCGTGAAAAGCTCCGGTCCGGGCTGAAGATCGTGAATCATGAGGGCGCCGATGAGTACCGCCGCTGAAGAACTGCCCGGAATGCCGAGCGTGAGCAAGGGTACAAGCGCTCCTCCGACGGAGGAGCTGTTGGATGCTTCCGCAGCCGCCACACCCGCCGGAGCCCCCTTGCCGAAGCTCTCCGGCTTGCTGCTGAGTCGTTTCTCGACATCGTACGCGATGAAGGAGGCTATCGTTCCTCCGGCGCCGGGAAAAACGCCGATGACGGTGCCGAGAACTCCCGCGCGGATCATGGAGTACTTGAGCTTCAAATATTCGCGGGCAGAAGGCCATGGAGAGCGTTCCTTGTCCGGAAGGAGCGGCGGTTTTCCGATCTCTCCCGATTCGATACCGGTAAACACCTCGCTCAGCGCGAAAAGCCCTATGAGGACCGGTATGAACGAAAAACCGTCGTACAGTCGGACCACGCCGAACGTATACCGGCTAACTCCGCTGAGCGGATCCAGGCCGATCGTATTGAGCAGCAGGCCGAGAAGAACCGCCATGAAGGATTCAAGCCACCGTCCTCCTCCAAGCGATGCTATCGTGGAGAGACCGAGAAGAGCCAGGGCGAAATACTCCGCAGGCCAGAACTTCAGAGCCATCCGGGCAAGAGGAGCGGAGAAGACGATCAGGATGAGAATACCGATAAATCCGCCCGCAACGGAGGAAATGAGCGAGACGCCGAGAGCAGTTCCCGCCTCCCCTTTCCGCGTGAGCGGATAGCCGTCGAATGCGGTGACGACGGCCGAGGGGGTTCCAGGCGTGTTGATCATCACCGCGGTGATGGAACCGCCGTAGTTGGATGCGAGGTAGATTGCGCAGAGCAGCACGATTCCCATCGATGGAGTCATGCCGAAAGAGAAGGGAAGCAGCAGCGCCACCGCCATCGAGGGAGAGATTCCGGGCATGGCGCCGGCAAGAATTCCAACCGCCACGCCCGCCATGATGACAAGCAGCGGTGTGAACCCTGCAAGATTCAAAAGCCCGTCAAGCAAATGGGAGAAAGTATCCATTCCCCGTCCCCCTTATCCGAAATAGACGCCCGCGGGAAGCGCAAGGTTCAGCAGGCGGAGAAAGACGAACCACGAAAAGAGCATCCATCCTCCGGTGAGGGAGAGAAGAACGAGAGGACGGCGTTCTCCGAAGAGCAGGGAGAGAAGCAAAATCATTCCTCCTGAAGAAAGGAGAAAACCGGCGGTATTCATCCCCCAAATCGCGAAGGCGACAATCGATGCGGCAAGAAGAACCCGACGGACGTCTCCCGCCTTCGGATCCGCGGGAGCACGCCCGGTCAGTGTACGGCGAAGCTGGTCCGCCGTGAAAAAAGCCAGTCCGGCAGCCCAGAGCCTGGGAGCTGTTCTGGCGCTGCTCCCTACCGCCTCGATTTCTTCGAGGCCGAAGGAAAGCAGGAAAAAGACAAATGAGACGAACAAGAGCGTAACGCAGATCAGAATCCGCCCGCGAAACGGTAGGAGCCTCTCTCCTCCGGAAAGCCTGGCTGTTCCTGCCATGACGACGAGAAAGGAAATTATCCAGACGGGAAAGCTTCGCGCCTCCCCGAGGAAAAGAATCAGATTATCCACGAAGAACACCTCCCGGAGCCACAGCATCCATAATATACTACCATCCCGCCGCAGACAAACGGAAAAAAAGCGGGGAACCGCCGTTTCGGGCGGCGCCCCGCACATCTGCGCCTCTCATCTCCGCGAGAAGCGTGACGCTACTTAATCAGGCCATACCTCTGCAGGTAGAGTGTGAAATTCTCGAGGTCCTTCTTCACCTGTGCGTTGAATCCGGAACGTCCGTAGTCGACCACGTCGATCCCGTCCTTCTCGAGAAACGCCCGCCATTCCGGGTCTGCGGCAACCTTCTTCAGAAGTTCCTCCCACCATGCCATCGCTTCCTCGGGGGAACCTTTTTTCATAGCGAACCCGCGCCACATGGCCTCGTCATCAAGCCCATCAATTCCCAGTTCGGAGAAGGTGGGCGCGTCGGGGAATTTCTCAAGACGCTCCTTCCTCGACAAGGCTACTATTGTAAATCCTTCCCGTCCGCCGATATCGGCAGGGTTGCCCACGTAGACGACACCCTGCCCGCTAAGAAGGGCCATCATGGCTTCCGGGCCGGTGCTGTAGGGAATCCACTTCGCGCTCATCCCCGCCTTGTCCCAGACCTTCATCGCCATGAGGTGGTCGTTGCCCCCCGCCGCCGGACCTGTCCAGAGCTGGTTTCCCTTCTTCTCGAGCGCATCCTTGTGCACGGCTTCCCAGGTATTGAACGGGCCGTCCTTCGCCGCGATGAGACACTCCGGATCCCGCATCAGCATTGCGATCCACTCGAATCCCCAGATGAACTCGTCAACATTCTTTTTCGATGTCAGCACTTTGGCGATGTTGGAAGTCGTCGCTGCAAAAACGGTGTATCCGTCGGCAGGCTGCTCCAGAACCGCCTGCATTCCGACGAGGCCGCCCGCGCCCTCCCTGTTCTCGACAACGAACGTCGCATCGGTGTACTTGGCCGCGATGGAGACGAACTTTCGGCTCGTCACATCCATCAACCCTCCGGGACCGACATAGTTCACGACCCGTATCGGTTTCTCAGGATACGCCGCGAAGGCCGCCGCGGGAAGAATCGCCAACAGGGACACAAGACACAGAGCTGCAAAAATCCGTTTCATGAGAACACCTCCTGATTGATTTATAGAGCCATGAAACACAAGTGTAACCGATTATAGGTCCGGTACGCGGCGAAAACTAGCTTGAAAACAGTTCGTACGCAAGACCGTGCCGCAGGCCGCGGTCGCTCACGGTGAAAGAAGATGCTTTGAAAATCTCGAGGAGGGCACAGACGATGCATGTTCCGGCCAGGATGACATCGGCTCGTTTCGGCTGAAGCCCGACGATGCCGCGGCGCTCTTCCAGCGTCATGGAGGCAAAACGGGAGATCATCTCCCGGATCTCCTCGAGCGTAAGTTCCGATCCCTGCACGACATCGGGGTCGTATACTTCCATCCCGTGCTTTACCGAGGCCAGGCTAGTCACGGTGCCGCCCATTCCGACGAGCACATCGGGTGAACCGGTCACTCCGCCCTCCTCAAGGCTCCGCCGGATTTCCCGGAAGGCTTTTTCGACGGCCCCCTCCCGAACCGGATCGTCGCCGAAGAACTCCTCCGTGATCCTTACAGCGCCCAGCGGAACACTGAACTTGCGGAGCATTTCCGCCCCTTTTCCATAAACGAATTCGGTGCTGCCGCCTCCCGTATCGAAAGTGACGAGTTCGCCCTTGCCAACTGGAAGGCCGGAAAGCACCGCCAGGTAAGAGAGGCGCGCCTCCTCCTCGCCGGATATCACCCTGAGATCAAGCCCTGTCAGCTCTTTCACACGGGCGGCGAAGTCGGAAGCGTTCGAGGCGGTCCGGAGCGCCATGGTCCCGACGATCTCCGGCGCCGGGACGCCGAGAGCACGCGCCTCGGCGACAAATGCCGCGACGGAAGAGGCGTTCCGCTCCAGCGGTTCCGGGGCGATCTTTCCCGTCTCGCGCAGCCCTTCTCCCAGCCTGGCGATATCATTCTTGTCCAGCACCGGCTCGAGGGAGCCGTCCGGACGTTTCCGCGCCACGTGAAACTTGATGGAGTTGGTGCCTACATCAATGACTGCCCTGAGCGCATCCATGGCTCACGCCATCCCGACTGTCTTTTTCATTGCCTGGATGTAGTTGATGTTGGGAAGGGATTCCAGGGCGAGTTCACGAACCGTCTTCAGAACGATGTCGGGGTCCTCGTGTTCGACACAGATCGTCTTCAGGGCTACCCCGTCGAAATCGGTCTCGGCAATTTCAACGACGGCTCCGTTGATGACATAGATTGCGCGTTTTTTCTTCACATGCACCAGGCGAAGGTTCTGGTTCGGCTGAACGATCTCCTTCAGGAACTGGTCGAAAGAGTACTCTTTCCTGCCGAAAATAGGTTCCGGGGTTTTGAAATAAGAGAACACGTTCTTCAGATCCTCCACCGGGATCGGGAATCCGGCCTTGAGTACCGGGAACCACTGCTCCAGCCCGTCGGCGTTCACCTGCTGCAGGGATTTGATATCAAGAAGATCGTCCCGCACCTTGACATTCTCGTCGCTGTTCCGCGAAAGGACGTACTCCTCTTCGCTTTCCTTGTAATTGCCCTGCTCGAACTTCCGGATCCTCGCCTCGGATTCGTCGAATCCGGAGCCGAACGTCCTCCATTCCCACCGCGCAACGATAGGCTTCGCCATATTTTTACCTCCATGTCATGAAATAGTGTTCGCAAAAAAGAGGGGGGGAAACACAGCTCCCCCCCTCAAAAAAATACAATCATCCTATTGGGGCAGAACACTCCGATCGCAAAAAAATGCGCAAAATATTCTGCTTTTTCAAGGTCCCCACAGTATAACTATAGCTCTTTTGAATCTGCTTTGTCAAGCCGTTTTTCGTCACGATTGTTTTTCGTCGCAATACAATTCCGGTTTTCCATTCCGGCGAAACGCCGTCTTGTTTTCAGCGGCCCGAACGACTTTCCGCCACTCGATACAATGAGAGGGAGGCGTGATGTCGCCTCCCTCTCATTGTATTCCTGGTACGAAGGCTGTTTCAGTGAGACAGCTTTTCGTTGATTCTTGCAATGCCAACGGCTCTGCCCGATTCGTCGTCCAGGGTCACGATTACCCCGTTGAAGGCAAGACCTTCTCCGGATACCTCGAACTTGGACGGCATCCCCGTCAGGTACCTTGGAAGCACGCTGTCCAGCTTCATGCCGATGGAGCTTCGATGACCTCCGGTCATTCCCGCGTCGGAGATATAAGCGGTCCCCTGCGGAAGCACCTCTTCATCCGCGGTCTGGACATGGGTGTGCGTCCCGAGAACCGCGGCTGCCCTGCCGTCGAGATAATACCCCAGGGCCTTCTTTTCGGAAGTTGCCTCAGCATGGAAATCTATCAGGAGAGGTATGTCTCCCGCCGCAGCCACGATTTCATCCGCCTTGCGGAAGGGGCAGTCGAGAGGAGGCATGAAGACTCTCCCCTGGAGGTTCGCCACGATCAGGCGCCGTCCGTTGTTTTCCAGCAGCATCCACCCTTGGCCGGGACACTGGTCGGGGTAGTTCGCGGGACGGACGATCCGGTGTTCCGACGCCAGAACGGGCACTCCTTCGTTCTTGTCCCAGATATGGTTTCCGGATGTCATGCCGGAGATGCCCATCGAGAAGAGTTCGTTCACGGTCTTCTGGGTGATGCCCTTTCCGGCCGCCGCGTTTTCGCAGTTGGCGAGAATGAAGTCGAATCCCCCCTCCTGCTCGATGAGCATCGGAAGGAAAGCCGCTACGGCCTTTCTTCCGGGGCTCCCCATGATATCGCCGATAAAAAGGATCTTCATGTCCGTTATTTCGCGTATTCGGTAGCGCGCGTTTCTTTCGTCGCTGTGACCTTGATCTGACCCGGATATTTCATCTCTTCCTCGATCTTCCGCGCGATATCGTAGGCAATCTTGTGCACCACGGCGTCGTCGGAGATATTGGGCGTTACCACGACCCGGACCTCACGCCCCGCCTGGATGGCGTACGCCTTGCTGACTCCGTTGAACGTCCTCGCCAGCTCCTCGAGTTTTTCGAGGCGTTTAACATAGGCGTCGAGGCTCTCGCGCCTCGCTCCGGGACGGGATGCGCTCACTGCGTCCGCAGAAGCGACAATGACATCGTACACGCTCTTGGCCTCCTGGTCCTCGTGATGCGAGGCGATAGCGTTCACAATTTCGGGGGATTCGTTGAACCGTCGTGCGAGATCCGCTCCGATGAGAGCATGAGGGCCTTCTATCTGGTGGTCTACCGCCTTGCCGAGGTCGTGAAGCAGTCCGGCACGGCGGGCGATTTCCTCGTCAAGTCCCAGTTCGGCAGCAATCATTCCGGATACGTAGGCTACTTCGAGGCTGTGCTGCAGTGCGTTCTGTCCGTAGCTGAAACGGAATTTGAGCTGACCGAGGGTCCGGACCAGCTCGGGGTGCATGTTTTTGACTCCTGTTTCGAGAAGCGCGCCTTCGCCCGCTTCCATTATCTGCATTTCCACATCCTTGGTCGCTTTTTCAATGAGCTCTTCAATCCGTGCGGGGTGTATTCTCCCGTCGGTCACGAGACGCTCAAGGGAAAGCCTTGCTATCTCCCGTCTCACGGGATCAAAGCTGCTGAGCGTCACGGCCTCCGGGGTATCGTCGACAATCAGATCAACCCCCGCGATGGTTTCGAAGGTCCGGATGTTTCGACCTTCCCTTCCGATAATCCTGCCCTTCATTTCATCCGACGGCAGGTGCACCACGCTTACCGAGGCTTCCGACGTATGCTCGACAGCGCACCGCTGGACGGCGGTCACGATAATTTCGCGTGCCTTTCTGTCGGATTCCCGTTTTGCTTTTTCCTCGAGTTCCTTGATGCGCAGACCGAGAACGTGCTGCGCGTCCTCCTCCGTCTGCCTGAGAAGGAGTTCCCGCGCCTCTTCGCAAGTCATACGGGCTATCTCTTCGAGACGTTCGATCTGCTTTTTTCTGACCTCTTCGACCTCGACGATTCTGCTGTCCAGCTCTTCCTGCTTCGCTTTGAGCTCTTCTTCGCGATGGGCTATCCGGTCCAGCTTCTTGTCCAGGTTCTCTTCCTTCTGTTCAAGGCGACGCTCGGCCCTTTGAAGTTCCGAACGACGTTCCTTGCCCTCCCGCTCGATCTCCTGGCGAAGTTTGAATATCTCTTCCTTCGCTTCGGTGAGCTTCTCCCGCTTTCCCTGCTCGGCAGCCATCGCCGCTTCCCTGAGAATGGCGCGGGCCTGCGCCTTCGCAGTTTCGATGTTCTTTGCCCCGATGGATTTGGAAAGCAGGAATCCCGCTCCAATGCCGGCGGCAATTCCCACAATGAGCGCCACAATTGCAGTTAGCAAATTCATAGTATCATGATCACTCCTCGATTATATTTTCAAGGTGCTTTTGAAACAAAAGCCACGAAAGGCACTCTCTTCCGCGACAAGCCTATTTTACAGGTCAGAGTTCGCCCTCACAAGCCCTTTCAACTACCTTTCTGCTTACCCGGGCAGAAAAGCCGCGACGAAGCAGTCTTTCCTCCATCTTTCTCCTTTCCGTACCTTGCCTGATCCACTCCCGGACGAGTGCTTCCGCACGTTCTTCCTCATCGATATCTTCGAGAACGCGGCGCACGATATCCTCCCCGATCCCTCTCCTGCGAAGTTCGCCGCGAAGTCTGAAGATCCCCCACTCCCGGCGGGATTCGAGAAAAAGGAGGGCGTACGCTTCGTCGTCGAAGAAGCCGGCTTCATCGTACTGCTCCACGAGTTCCTCGGCGGCTTCCCCGGAAATTCCCCTGCCGAGCAGTTTCTTCAGAGCGATAGATTTCGGCCAGAGCCCGCGGGAGAGGAGCGTGCGAAGATATTTCTCGGCTTTCGCGGTGTCTTTGGAAGGTTGACTGTCAGGCTGTTTCCACAAGATTGAGCGACCTCCCCAGGACGTGAACAACTCTTTCTCCGAGCAACGGCGCACTCTCAAGGAAAGGATCCTGCTCCACAACGGCGAAAGCCTCGGAGCGTGCGGCCTGGAGGAGATCCCGGTCCTTCAGCAGATCCGCTACGCGGAAATCGGTGATTCCGGACTGGCGGACCCCGCAGACTTCTCCGGGCCCGCGGAGGCGGAGGTCGGCCTCTGCGATGGCGAAACCGTCCCCGGTCGAGCAGAAGGCCTCTATCCGCTGCCTGCTTTCGGGCGTCGACGGGGTGCAGAGGAGAAAACAATACCCCTCCCTGTTTCCTCTCCCCACTCTCCCCCGCAACTGATGCAACTGCGAGAGCCCGAAGCGGACGGCATCCTCCACCACGAGCACCGTCGCTTCGGGGACGTCGACCCCTACCTCCACAACCGATGTGGTGACGAGAAGCGGAAACACTCCGCGCTGAAAATCATCCATCACCCGCTCCTTCTCGGCGGCCGGAAGCCTGCCGTGGAGCAGGCCGACATTCTCCGCGCCGAAGACACTTGAAAGCTCTTCGAATCTCGCGGTTGCCGCGGCAAGATCAAGACGTTCGCTCTCCTCGATAAGAGGACAGATCCAGTAGGCCCGCTCCCCTGCCCGAAATCTTTCCTTCAGAAAATCCAGCAATCCCGGAAGTTTTTTTGGAGGGAGCGCACGGGTGGTGATTCCCTTTCTTCCCGGAGGCAGGTCGGGAACGACGGAAACGGAGAGGTCTCCGTAGACGGTGAGCGTCAAGGTTCGCGGAATCGGAGTCGCCGTCATGACGAGCACGTGCGGCGCACTCCCCTTGGACCGGAAGGTTTGTTTCTGGAGAACGCCGAAACGGTGCTGTTCATCGACTATGGCCAGACCAAGGCGGGCGAACGTGACATCCTCCGAGAAGAGGGCGTGCGTTCCGATCACCACGGCGATCTCGCCGGAGGCAAGCCCCGAGCGTATCTCTTTTTTTTCCTTCGCGGAGAGGGAACCGGTCAGAAGGGCACAGGGAAGACCTAACTGCCCGAACACGGGTGAAAGGCGGAGGTGATGCTGCCGCGCGAGAATTTCCGTCGGGGCAAGGAGAGCACCCTGGCACTCCCCGTCGAGAGCGGCAAGCAGGGCAATAAGCGCAACGACAGTCTTTCCCGATCCGACGTCTCCCTGGAGCAGCCTGTGCATCGGCGTCGTGCGCTCCAGATCTGAGAGTATCTCCTCGACGGCGGTATTCTGGCCTTTCGTGAGCGTAAAGGGAAGAATACGGTTCAGATAGCGGTCGACGTATTTGCCCCGAACGATAGAAGGAGATTTCTCCGAGGGTTTTTCGGCACGGCTTCGCCGAAGCGCCAGGCCCGTCTGGAGGAGGAAGAATTCGTCGAAGGCGAGACGGCGCCTCGCAGCCTTCCATGCCTCTCTCGACGTCGGATAGTGCATCTCCTTTAACGAGTCGCCAAGATCGGCCAATCCGTGACGCCGCTTTAAAGATGCGGGGATATATTCCTCAAGCAGGAGAAGATATTCCTCAAGTGCGGAACGCACGATCCGGCGAATTGTTTTCTGGGGAAGCCCTGCAGTGGAGGAGTAAAAAGGAACGATGGCGCGAAGCTCCTCTTCGTTCTCGTCTTCGTCGAGAATCTCGAATTCCGGTGCGGTGAGCTGAACGGCGTCTCCCCGGAATTCAACCCTGCCGTACAGGGCAACCCGGACACCCGGTCGAAACACCCTGTCGAGCCCTGCCCGATTGAACCAGACCGCCCTCGCCATGCCGTGACCGTCCGAAAGGAGGACCGTGGTGAGCGCAAGCCCCTTTTTCGCGGTCTTTCGTTTTTCGAGGGCGAGCACCCTTGCCACCACCGTCGTCGTCATCCCTCCCCGGAGCGAGGAAAGCGGTGTGAGCGTCCGCCTGTCTTCGTAACGGCGGGGAAAAAAGAAGAGGAGGTCTTCCGCCGTGAAAATTTCGAGCCTCGCCAGAAGGCGTTCTCTGGAAGGTCCTACCCCTTTCACGAATCTGACCGGGTCGGAGAGCGTCCTCCGGAGCGTATTCACTTGAGCGGATCTTCCTCCAGCCCGTGCGAACCCTGATCCTGATTTTCTAGGAGAGAGGAAAAACGCGAAAGGAGCGCACAGAAATCCGCCTTGAACTCTTGTTTCAACTGGCGCAGATGGGCGATCTCCCTTCTTTCCCGGTCTTTCAGCGTTTCCGCTTCCTGCACAATCTGTTCCGCCCTCACCCTCGCTTCCGCAATGATGGATTCCGCCTGGCGGTTGGCCGTCTCTTCCTTGGCCTCCGCGGTTTTCTGGGCCATGAGGAGCGTTCCGGAAAGAGCCTCTTTCAGGTTTTCATATTCCCGGATCTTGTCCTCCAGACGGGCCGCATACCGTTCCAAATCGGCGTACTGGACACAGTACTTCTGGATGTCCTCGGCCACGTGGTCAAGAAACTGATCAACCTCGGTCGCGGAATATCCCCTCATGGCCTTGGAAAATCGTTTGCTTTCCACATCACGAGCTGTCAGCAAATCAGGCATCGTCCTCTTCCTCCCATTCCTCTATCATGCTTTTTCGCGGCGATGCAAGGAACACCCCTCCCGCGACCCGGACGACAGTTCCCCGGTTCGCGAAGGCTACCCCGCACAGGAAGTCGAGCAGGCTCTGTCCGACGTTTCTCTCGGTACCGCGAAGGTCGACAAGCAGCATTTTACCTTTTCGCAGAGCCTCTGCAAGCTCCTCTTTCCGTCGCGCCCCTTCCGGTCCGGGGACAAGGAGAATCGCAGAGTTTCCCGGAGCGGCTTTCAAAACCCGCTCCTCCCGCTCCCCGATATCCGTCGCCGCCTCGTCTTCTCCTCCGGCCGCCGGATCGACGAGCCCCAGAAGGGCCATGAGGCGCTCAAGCACGATCTTCACCTCCCGGAACTCAGGATCGCGTCCCGAAAATTGCGGAACCTATACGGACCATCGTGCTCCCCTCGGCAACAGCCCACTCGAAATCGCCGCTCATGCCCATTGAAAGTTCCTTCAGGGGGAACGCAAATCTCCCGCCCAGATCATCCCTCAGGCTCCGGAGCGACGCAAAGGCTTTCCGGACTTCCGATTCGTCTTCGGTCAGCGGCCCGATGGTCATCAATCCTTCAACCTTCAGGAAGGGACACCCGTCGAGAATCCCCTCGAGCAGCGAAGTCGCCCCGGACCGAGAGACTCCGTGCTTGCTCGTCTCGCCCGAGGTATTCACCTCGATGAGCACCGGAAGAGATATCCCTTTCTCCCCTGCCGCTCTCGAAAGGGATCGGGCAAGAGGCAGCGAGTCCACGGAGTCGACCGTTGAAGCATGTTCTATCACCTTCCGGACTTTATTCCCCTGGAGATGCCCGATAAATCTCCATTCGAGCGGAACATTCTCCGGCCATAGCCGTCTCTTCTCGACCAGCTCCTGCGCCCGGTTTTCACCCACAGAAGAGACGCCGCAGCGGACTGCTTCCAGAATATTCTCCACCGGATAGGTCTTGGAAACCGCGACGAGACGAACCTCACCCTCTTTTCTGCCGTTCTTTTCTACAGCGGCGGAGATCGCTTCCCGCACACGATTCAGATTGCTCTCTATTATGCTTACCATAGTCGAATTTTCCCTTCCTTTGCTTTCTGGGCCTCGGTGACGACGATATTTCCCGGTTGCAGCCCCTTCATCACGAAAAAACGATGTCCCTCGACGGGCAGGCCCTGGATTTCCCTGAACCTCACCACATTCCCTTCCAATTGCATGACACCGAGTTTGCCGTCACGATGAAGAACCGCCGACTCCGGAACAGCGACGCCGAGGCGCTCTCCGGTCTCAAGAAAGAGGCGGATTTCCCTTGAGAGCACGTTCTCCACTGTAAAGAACGGGAGCGTCACATAGAGCTTCACTTTGGATCCCAGGAATCTCGACGCACGGACCGGCGCCCTGCCGGCCCAGCCGTGAAGGCTTGTCTTGACGCGGACAAAACCGGATCCGACGTCTCTTTCGAGAGATGGCGTCACATCGGCATAGACGATGCAACGCAGTTCCTGAGGCTGGGGCACGATCTTCCCGAGCGGCGCGCCGCGATTCACCGGCGAACCGGCAGAAAAATGGACGAGATCCGGCGAAGGAGGAAGCGGATCCATGCCATGCCAAAGAGAGGCATAACGCCACTCCCCTTCCGCACCGTCAAGAGCCGGCAGAAAATACCCGACGGTTTCTGCGTGGACAGCCATTCTTCCGGAGGAGGCGTTGACGACCGCCACGGTCTCTCCGCGCCCGACTCTTCTGACTCCGGGCTCCGGATACGCAACGCTCCCCTGCCAGCGGGAAGTGAGCACGGTCTCCTCCCAGACAAGAACTCCCCTGACCGGAATGCGTTCCGTATAGGTGTAAGGCACTGCCGCCACGACATCCGGATTAAGGAGAGAAGTGTTTTCCCACCACATCCAATACAGGTTCACCGTTCCGGCCGCCACAAGCAGAATCAGGGCGAAATAAAAAAAACGCTTTATCAGATATGCCGTCATCGCCTACGCGGAGAACGCCGCTCACGGCCTCTTTTCGTCGAGCCTGGAGAGAGGGGGCTTTCCCGACGAAAGAAGATCGACATTGCGGACTATGAACGAAAGGATCCCTTGAAAAGCGGCGTCGTTCACACCTCCGATATGGGGAGTGATTGTGACGCCGGGATGTCCAAGCAAGGGGTCGTCGGGAGAATGAGGCTCCTCCCAGAGGACATCGAGACCGGCTCCCGCGATCCAGTGCTCGTCCAGAGCCCTCTCCAGGGCTTTTCTTTCGACAATGCCCCCCCGTGCCACGTTGATAAAAACCGCGTCCCGGTCCATGGACCGGAAAAAGGACTCTCCAAGGATTCCCTCCGTATGGGGGTTCAGCGCAAGCGATGCGACGACGAAGCGGCATCCTCCCACGGCATCGCTGATGGCGGAAAGCGGAAAGAAGCGGTCCACTTCCGATTCCCTCTCCGCGGAAGGAGGGGTGCGATTCACCCCCGTCACGTTCATTCCGAAGGCCTTCATACGGGAAGCAACGCAACGCCCGACGCTGCCCAGACCGACGACGCATCCGTTCTTCCCCCAGAGAGCCGTTCCCGGAGGAGTGTAGACCTTTCCCTCCAGGAGTTTTTCCCTGGACCGGAAAAAACGCTTGGCGTGAAGGAGCATATGCAGAAAAGCCACCTCCGCGACACCCTCGGCATTGCCAGTGCCGAAAGAAGGGACATTGCACGCGAACACACCCCGCCGCTCGCATGCGGCGACATCGATACCCTCGGCGCCTGCTCCCCACTGCTGCACCATCCGAAGCGCCGGAGCACGCCGGAGAAGCTCTTCATCCACCTTCGCGGGGCGAATGACAAGCACTTCGGCCTCCTTCAAGGCGCCCTTGTCGTCGAGAGGATCGGCCACAGCGATATCATAATGGGAAAACGCCGCGGAAAGAGCGTCGAAAAAACGGTTGAACTCCTTTCCCCAGAAGAGAATTCTCATAACTTTCCTCCCTTTGCATTCATGGTCCCACGAAATCGTTTCCGCCGTTTCAGGCGGCCCGACGAATTTTTCCGGTCCATGGAAGGCTTGACTCAATTATTGCAGAAACAGCACCTGTTCTTTCGCCTGTCTGATTTTACACCATTTCCGAATCAAAGAGGAAAAAAGAACACAGATGAAAAATAACGGCCGTTTTTTCACCAAGCACCCCAAAGACATTATTTCAATGCATAGACTTGGATATAAATGGCCTTAAGATCATCTTTTACATTTTTAGACATGTTTTTTTAAATTTCCACTTGACTATTTTGACCGTTGCGTGGTATAAGCTCTCATCATGTTTTTATTCTTTCGAACATAAACCGGAAGGAGTTGAACAGAAGTGGAATTCGACAAGGCGCGAGATATTTTCGGTATGTACGTTTTCGACAGACGGGCAATGAAGGAACGTCTGCCGCAGCATATTTTCAACGACCTTCTGGCATCCGTCGAAGGAGGACAGAAACTGGATTCCGCGCTTGCGGACATGGTCGCCGCAGCCATGAAGGAGTGGGCGCTCTCCAAAGGCGCCACTCACTGGACGCACTGGTTCCATCCCCGTACCGAGCTCACCGCTGAAAAGCATATGTCCTTCATGTCGAAGGACGAGACCGGCATGCCTATCGAATCATTCAAAGGGAAAGAGCTTATCCAGAGCGAACCGGACGCATCTTCGCTCCCCTCCGGCGGCATTCGTTCGACATTCGAGGCGCGCGGGTACAGCGCGTGGGACCCTTCGAGCCCGGCGTTCATCATGATGAGCAAAAAAGGCGGCACGCTCTGCATTCCGTCCGTCTTCATCTCCTACGACGGAACTCCTCTCGACCTCAAGACACCGCTTCTCAAAGCTGTGGACGCGGTCGAGACCCGCTCAATAAGGCTGCTGAAACTCTTCGGCAACCGGGGTCTCAAATGGGCGCACGTCACGGTAGGAGCCGAACAGGAGTATTTCCTGATCGACAATGCGATGGCAAAAGAACGCCCCGACCTGCGTTATTGCGGCCGAACCATTCTCGGTTCACCGCCGCCGAAGGGACAGCAGATGGAAGATCACTATTTCGGTTCCATCCCATCACGGGTACTGGCATTCATGGAAGATGTGGAACGTGATCTCTACCGTCTCGGAGTGGTCATCACGACGCGGCACAACGAGGTCGCGCCATGCCAGTTCGAATTCGCTCCGCAATTCAGCGACGCCAACCTTGCCTGTGACCAGAATCAGCAGATAATGGACGTAATGCGAAAGATGGCGAAGCGGCACGACCTGGCCCTCCTGCTCCATGAAAAGCCGTTCGCACTGCTCAACGGCAGCGGAAAACACATCAACTTCTCCATCATGGACAGCGAGGGACGAAACCTTTTGAAACCCTCGACCAACCACAGGAAGAACATTCAGTTCCTCACGTTCCTAAGCGCAGTGCTTCTCGGCTTCTCAAAGTATTACGGTCTCATCCGGGCATCGATCGCCTCGCCGGGGAACATGCACCGCCTCGGCGGCAACGAAGCTCCCCCTGCCATCATGAGCGCCTATCTCGGCGCCGCCATCACCGGCATACTCGAAGCTGTGGAGAAGGGACTGCCGGACGATCTTCCGGCACAGGCTCTCATCGACCTCGGAATGAACAAGCTGCCCTCGATCATGGCGGACAATTCCGACCGCAACCGAACTGCTCCGCTTGCTTTCACCGGAAACAAGTTCGAGTTCCGGGCGCCGGGCGCTCCACAGTCCATTGCCGGCCCTCTTACGATGCTCCTCGCGGCCTGGGCCTGGGGTCTGGACACCATGGCGGATATGATTGAATCGAAGGGAAGCGAAGTCGACGTTCTCGACGCCGCTCTGGAAGCCATCCGGTACGCCGCCGCGGAAAGCAGGGCGACCCGCTTCGAGGGGAACGCCTACAGCGAAGAGTGGAAACAGGAGGCTCTCAGGCGGGGCCTCAAAATAGCGAACACGACGCACGAGGCTCTTTCGCTCTATCTTGTCCCCGAACACCGGGAACTGCTGGCGAAACTCGGCATCATGACCGAACGAGAAGTTGTGGCGTACTACGAAGTCCGCCTCGAGCAGTACATCAAAACGGTCGTGATCGAAATGGGAATTCTGAGAACAATGCTCTGGGAGGGCATTCTTCCGGCAATCTCACGGCAGCTGATTCTTGAACAGACTTCGCTGGCCGGTCTCCCCGAGGAGATTGCGAGAGAATCCGTTCTCTGGAAGAAGAATATCGCCGACCTCGCGGGCATTAAAAACTCCCTGATAGCCGCCTCGGAAAAAATCGACTCGATGCTGGCCGAGCTCCACGATAAGGACCCGGAAGAACAGTCAAAACTGATCACGGATGAGATTATTCCCCTCTACACGCACATCAGGGTTCTCGCCGACAGGGCGGAAAACCAGATCGCAAAGGATATACGGCCCTATCCGACCTATACCCAGCTGCTCTCCATTTCCTGAACATGTTCCACATCAAAAACGGAGAACCCTCATCGAGAGTTCTCCGTTTTTCTATTGCGAAATATTCCTTTCTGTGCCGCAGCCGGAGCATAAGGAGCGTCACGATCTCTCTTCTTCAGAAGAAACCGAACCTTTCAGATCGACCACGAGTTCCAGCACAAGCTCACGCTGGGCAAGCTCCTTAACCTTCCAGACAACCGGAATTCCTTTCCTTCTGCTTTTTTCGACGAGTTCTGCGATATCCTTCAGAATTTCACCCGTAGGACCATCCGGTCCTGTAAATGAGAGAGTCTCTTTCTTCCTGGCAGCGGTGGGAGATGGAAATGTGCGGGCGGGTGATTTCTCACCCTTGATTCGTTTTTCAAGAGAATCAGCGACGAGATTTTCCTCGACGGCCGCACGGGCCATGGCGATCTGCTCCTCGCCCGCGAGCGCGATGAGCGCTCGTGCCTGCCGCTCTCCCAGCTTCCCCTGCAGAACAAGGCTCTGTACAGGTTCCTCCAGTTTCAGAAGGCGGAGTTTGTTCGCGACCGACGACTGAGAGCGGCCCAGCCGCGAAGCGAGTTCCGTCTGGCTCCACCCGGTGCTTTCAAGAATATCGCGAAGGCTCATGGCTTCCTCTATGGCGGAGAGGTTGCTCCGGTGAATGTTCTCGATGAGGGCCATCACCTGCTGCTCTCGAGGGGCCGCATTCATGATGACGGCCGGAATACTGGAGAGTCCGGCTTTTTTCGCCGCCCGAAGACGGCGCTCACCGACGACAATCTCGTATCCGGAATCCGAAGGGATCAAAACAACCGGCTGTATGACTCCCACCTCGGCGATGGAAGCCGCTAGCTCCTCCAGCTCAGCCTCGTCGAAATACTGCCTCGGCTGCGAGGGATTGGGGCGAATGAGTTCGACCGGAATATCTGCAAAGCGCCTCTCCAGCTTCTCTTCGGAGAGACTCGCCGCGTTTCCATCGTCCATCGTACTTCCACCTCTCAAGAAGTTTAAAAATCCTATCATCGTTTCCCCCCGGCATCGTAGGGCTTACCCTGAGGCATGCAGTTGTGCGCATACTCCTGCACGGTCCGGATCCGACGGGCCGCATCTCCTGCCCGGCTGCTGTATCATTCAACGGAGACAATTCTTTTCATCCTGATCCCGGCTGTCCATCCTCGGGACTTTCTCCGGATATTCTACCGGAAGACACTCCCCGTACTCAAGGAGAACGGCTCCTAGTAACGGCGGTCGGCATTGACGAAACGGGTGTACTCCCTCAGGAAGAGGAGGGAAATCTCACCCGTCGGGCCGTTCCGGTGTTTCGCGAGGCTGATGAACGCCCGGTTGTCTTCCTCCTCTCCCGGTGTTCCGGCTTCGTAGTAGCCGGGGCGGTACAGGAGAATGACCGTATCCGCGTCCTGCTCGATGGCGCCGCTGTCCCGAAGGTCGGAGAGCTGCGGTTTCTTTTCGTTCCGCTGCTCAACAGCCCGGGAAAGCTGCGACAGCGCTATCACCGGCGTCTCGAGTTCGCGGGCCACTCCCTTGAGGGCGCGTGAGATCTCCGCGACCTCCTGCTGCTTGTTTTCGATGCGTCTCGAGGAATTCATGAGCTGCAGGTAGTCCACCAGGACAAGTCCGAGGTCCTTGTGCTTTGATTTGAAGCGCCTGCACCGTGCCCGGAATTCAAGCGTCGAGAGCATGGAGCTGTCGTCGATGTAGATCGGGGATTCCGCGAGCCTTCCTGCCGCTTCGGCGAGATCTTCCCAGCACGATTTCGGAAAGGAACCGTTCCGCAGATCGTGGATGTTGATCCGGGCCTCGGCGCCGAGCATTCGCTGCACCAGCTGTTCCGCTCCCATTTCAAGGCTGAATATGAGAACAGGCCGCTTGAGCCCCTGTCCTCCGAACTGTGCTATATTGATCGCGAATGCGGTCTTTCCCATGGAAGGCCTTGCCGCCACGATATTAAGGCTGCCGGGCTGGAAGCCGCCGGTAAGGCGGTCCAGCTCGTAGAACCCGGAATTGAAACCGGTGACGTCCTGGTCGGATCGGCTGTACTGCTCTTCGATCTGCTGGAAGGTCTTTCCGAGGACCTCCCCGACATGCCGGAAGTTCGTCGAGTTCCGCTTCTGGGCGATCTCGAAAACCGCTCTTTCTGCCTCTTCCAGTGCTTCGTCGACATCCATCTCCTCGGAATAGCCGAGCTTCACTATGGTGTTGCCTGCGCCGATCAACCTCCGGTGAATGGCCTTGTCCCGGACGATCCCCGCATGGTACTCGACGTTCGCTGTCGTGGGAACGCTGTCGATGAGCGCTCCTACAAAGGCCTGTCCTCCGAAGAGCTCTGTCTTCCCCTGCCGCGAGATCTCCTCGAGAAAGGTGAGCGGATCCACTGGCTTGTCGCGCTGCGCCATTCCGAAGATGATCTCGTAGGCCGAGCGGTGGGTGATGTCATAGAAGTCCTCCGGCTGAAGAACTTCCATCACGATATTGAGAGCCTCCCTGTCCATGAGGCATGCCCCGAGGGCGGACCTCTCCGCTTCCGGTGATACAGGAGGCATGCGGTCCCAGGAGGACTGAACGGCCATTTATTCTCCTTCCACGATGAGCGTCATCTCGGCTTCTATTCCGGGATACAAGCGCACCGAAAACTGGTAGCTTCCGACCTGTTTCACCATCTCCGGCATACGGAGACTTTTCTTCTCCACCCGGACGGAAAGCTGCGCCGCGATGCTCTCCGCCACGTTCGCGGCCGTGACGCTGCCGAACAGTCTTCCTTTTTCCCCGGTGCTGGCCTTTATTTTCACAGCCCGCCCGGAGAGGATCTTCTGGAATTCCCGCGCTTCTTTTTCCAGGCGGGCTTCCTTCTTTTTCTTCGATGCCTCCTTTTCCTTCCACTCTTTCATCCGTTCCGGCGTCGCCTCTTCGGCAAGCTTCCGCGGAAAGAGAAAATTTCGGGCATATCCGTCCGAGGCCTCCACGAGGTCTCCGGATGCACCGAGCTTGCTGACATCCTGCGTCAAAATCACTTTCATGCTGCTTCACTCCTCCCGAAACGTTTCCGGAAATCGAGCCACATATCTCCGATTCCCGCCATGACGGCAATTGTAGAGAAAAGTGGAACCAGTACGGTGGCTATTATAACAACCGTTCGAAGAACCCGTCCAAAGGGTATTTTCACACCTTCGGAGAAAAAAAACCATATCAGGGAAAGTCCTTGAAAGAAGAAGATGAAATTCACCAGAAGGCGAAGGTTCGTTCCCGCCCTGAGCGCGAAGTTCCAATCCCCGCCCTGAGCGCCGAATAGAGTGAGGAGAATCGAAACGACAAGGGCGCCGAAGACGCTCTTCGGGAAACGCCAGCGTGAAAACGGCGGAAGAGGGGGAAGGGGATTGCCTCCGATTCTTTTCAGGACGAATCCGCTGATTGTATAGCTCAGGTAACAGTCCAGCGCCGCCGCCATCGTGAGAATCGTAGGGAAGATGACGGGGAGCATGCGGATGGATTCTGCAAATTGCTCCCGCACCGCCACAAGAGACTCCCGGCTCATCCCGGTCGATTCGTAGAACTGGAAGATCCGGTCGATCATCGACTGGATCTCGGCGCCGTCGAGCTGAAAAGGATTGATTCCCGTCACATGCCCGGCGATGACCATGAGCAGCAGCTTGCTCCCCAGGGAGACGAGGATTCCGTACAGCAGAACCTCCACACCCTTTTTGCACCGTCTCGCGAGAAACCCGAGGCCTATCCCGAGAACTCCGAATCCGAGCAGAAAGAAGAGTGCCGAAAGAGGCCCGAGAAAAGCGGCGACAAGAAGCGTGGAGACTCCAAGGCCGAGAGAGGCTTTCTTCAAATCATGACGGAGTCCGAGAATGACGAGTGGCGCGGGAGCGAGAAGAGAGAATGCCGCCCCTATGAGCGGAAGAAAATGGGCCGCCAGAAAAAGCACTACCGCAAAACCAGCAAGGAGAGCTGATTCTACAAGGCTTCGGGTTGAGGTCACATCGAACCCTCCCTTCGGAATTATTAAAAATCGGGGGGAGAAGCCAGGCTCCTCCCCCCGAAACGGTCTTTCAATCAGGCGCCCTACTCCAAGGAGAAAGGAAGGAGGGCCATATACCGGGCCCGTTTGATCGCCTCGGTGAGCTGACGCTGATGTTTCGCGCAATTCCCCGTTACGCGCCGGGGCATGATCTTTCCGCGCTCGCTGACATACTTGCGGAGCTTCTCGATATCTTTGTAGTCAACGTGCTCTATCTTGTCCACGCAGAAAAAGCATACCTTCGGGCGCCTCTTGCCGCCTTTCCGGCCGCCGCCTCTGCCGCCCGCACCTCTGCCTTCGCTTCTGCCTTCGTTCATAGCCATTCTGCACTACCCTCCTTCAAAAACAACTAAAAGGGGATGTCCGCATCCTCTTCGCCCTGCACCTCGGAGATATCCATCGGGAAGTCGTCATCCGCACCGCTGAAGCGGCGATCTTTCCGGACGCTGCCGCCGAAGCCCTCATCGTCGCTGAAGGAAGCGGAAGAATCGTCCTGTCTTTTCGATCCGAGAAAAATTACTTCGGATGCGACGACCTCGGTGACATACCGTTTTCCGGACCCGTCCTTGGCTTCGTAGTTCCGCACCTGGATGCGGCCTTCAACAAAAGCCGGGCTGCCCTTCTTCAGGTACCGCTCGCAGTTCTCGGCCGTTGATCCCCATACCACAACGGGGATGAAATCGACGCTCTCCTGCAGCTCTCCGTTTTTGTCCTTCCATGCCCTGTTCACGGCGAGAGGGAAGTTCGCGACAGCCTGCTTTCCGGCGGTGTATCTCACTTCAGGATCACGAGCCAGGTTCCCCATAAGAACAACTTTGTTAAAGCCTTTCGCCACGACGCTGCCTCCTTATTTTTCGTCAAGACGGATTGTCATCTGACGATAGATATTCGGGCGCAAACCGAGGACACGGTGAAGCTCCACAAGCTGTTCAGGCTTCAACTTGAAGCTGCACAGCGCGTAAAACCCTTCCGTCTTTTTGTCGATGGGGTAGGCAAGACGCCTCTTCCCCCAAAAATCAGTCTTGACGATTTCTCCTTCAAGACTGCGCACGACCTCCTCAACCTTCGCGATCTCCTCTTTGGGATCCTCCAGTTCGGCGCTCATCAGCACCAGCATTTCGTATGGCCGCACTCTTCTTCACCTCCTCCCTTCGGACTTTGGCTTCTTCACTTTGGAAGAAGCAGGGAAAAACTTGCCCCGGAATTATACATTATTGTCTTCCTTCAGGCAAGGAATTCTTTCTTTTTTCGATTTTAAAAACAAGCTCCCCCGGAAACGAGAGATTGTACTGTTCCCGTGCAAGGTGCGCCAGTCCCTCCGAAGTGCTGTAGAACGCGATTTTTTCCCGCAGTTCCTGGACTGTGCGGCTCATGGAGACCAGCACGGCCATCCGCTCATCGACCAGGCCGGTCAACTGGTTGATCTTCCGGATCTCCAGTAAATACGAGGTCCCCATGATTGCCGCAAAAAGGCTCAGCAGTGCGGCGAGCAGAATCCAACGGAGGCGGAGCACACATTACATCCTTTCGGGAGCGGAGACACCCAGCAGGGCAAGCGCCGTGGCAAGCACGTTTCCGGAGGCCTGTACCAGCAGCATGCGCCTTGTCATGACGGTCTCTTTCTCGCCGAGAATCCGGCATGCATTGTAGAAAGAGTGGAAATCCCCGGCCAAATCGGATATATAGTTCACCAGAATATGCGGCGCGATCTCCCTCGACGCTTTTTCCACTTCCTCGGGGAAGGCGCCGAGACGCGCGATGAGGCGCTTCTCTTCGTCGGCTTCGAGGGAATCGACATTCAGCGAGTCTACTCCGGGAAGCTTGACATTGCGGACCTCGGCTTCACGAAGAACGCTGCATATGCGCGCATAAGCATACTGGACGTAGTAGACGGGATTGTCGTTCGAAGCCTGTTTCGCAAGCTCGAGATCGAAATCGAGATGGGAGTCGCTCCGCCGCATGACGAAGAAGAAACGGGTCGCGTCCACCCCCACCTCGTCCATGACATCCCTCAATGTGACGAACTGCCCGGAACGCGTCGACATCGCCACCTGGACGCCGTCCCGCAGGAGGTTCACGAACTGGATTAGAAGGACCTGGAGATCGCCGGAATCGCGGCCCAACGCCTCCACCCCGGCCTTCATCCTGGGAACGTAGCCGTGATGATCCGCACCCCAGATGTCGATCACTTTCTCGAAGCCGCGGTCGAACTTTTCCTTGTGATAGGTAATATCCGATGCGAAATACGTGGGAACACCGTTGCTCCGGATGAGCACCCTGTCCTTCTCGTCCGTGAAATCGGTCGATTTGAACCAGAGCGCTCCTTCGTTTTCAAAAGCGAATCCCCGTTCCTTGAGCGCTTTCATCGCCGAAGGCACGAGGTCCCTCTCGTACAGGCTCCTTTCGGAGAACCAGACGTCGAACTTCACGCCGAAGTCGGCAAGGTCCTTCCTGATCGTCTCCAGGATTGAGTCCGCGGCGAACTTCTTGAAAAAGGAGTGGCTCTCCTCCAGGGGCATGGAGAGGAAACGGTCTCCTTCCTGTTCCCGGACTGCGCGCGCTATATCGTAGATGTAATCGCCCTTGTATCCGTCCTCCGGGAAAGGAGCGGTTCCGGGAGCGCCCGCGATCTCGAAGTACCTCGACTGGGTCGATCGTCCGAGAATGTCCATCTGCAGGCCGGCGTCGTTGATATAGTACTCCCGCTCAACGTTCCACCCGGTGTACGCCAGAATATTGGCGATGATATCCCCCACCGCCGCGCCTCTGCCGTGTCCTACGTGAAGGGGGCCGGTCGGATTGGCGCTCACGAATTCGACCTGTACCCGTCGTCCCTCTCCGAGACTGCACGAGCCGTATTCCTTCCCCTTGGAAAGAATTTCGGAAAGGACATCCCCCATCCATTTCGACGACAGGAAGAAATTGATGAACCCGGGAGGGGCTATCTCCACACGGCTCAGATATTCGTTTCCGTCGAGACGGGCTACGATCTTTTCCGCGAGGGCGAGCGGTTTCTCTCCGAACTGCTTGCAGAACTTCATGGCGCAGTTGGTGGAAATATCCCCCTGTTCCTCCCGTTTCGGTTTTTCGAACGCGATCTCCGGCGGGTCGAAAGAGGTCATCTCCTTTTCCGCCGCCAGTTCCCGCAATGCCTTCTCCACTATCCCCCGAAGGACTTTTGTTACATCAGCCATACAGGCACCTCCATTACATTTTCATAGGTTATCGCGTTCGAAGGGGAAGCGTCTTCGCCGACCACGACATCCATCGCTGGACTGCCTCGGCGAGGCCGCTTCCCGTTGCATCATGTATGGCATCGGTGCTCAGTACGATTTTCGATCCCGCCGTCAGCGTATTCCGGCGCCGGTTGTGGTATATGGATTCCTCGTACCGCACTTTGTCCATGTTGCGCGTCACGGGATCGGGCATCATCACGATATCCGTTCGCGGAGGGAGTTTGAGCGTGAAACTTTGTTCGATCACGAAGGGGAAGTACATCCGGTAGGCCCCGGACCAGCGGCCAAGCTCGGAGAGCCATGCCGGCGCTGAGCCGGGAAACGGGAAGAGCATGGCCCCTCCGCTCACGATACTGTTCTGCAGCGAGACGGGAAACGTTATCTGCCAGCCGTACTTGATCGGCTTCAAGACCTCGCTTCCGTCGGTAAACGACATAAAGGGGAAGAACTCCCTGGCGAGAATCCTGATCGTCTCCGGGTTCGGTGTTCCGCCCGGAAAAAAGAAAGCGCTCCATCCGTTGCGGACGAAGACGTCCACCTTGCCGGATGCACCTCCCCCGCTATCAAGATCGAGGTTCCATGTCACGGAGAGGCGATGTTCGGCTGCGGAACTGCCTCCAACGATACGCCCGGCAAGGCGGTTTCCGGAAGAGGTGTAGATATGCTTTCCCCAGAGGGAAGGAGGCGTCTCCCCAGCAGTCTGTCTCTGCTCGAGATCGAGGAAGAAGGGGGATATGCCGGGAAGATTGAGTTCAAGCACCGGGCGAAGTATCGAACCGAGCGTCGCCGGCATCGAGTCGTCGAGAGCATGCGCCGTGAGCCAGTGCACCGTGCTCTCCCACCCCGCGTTCCGGATCCAGCGGCTGAGCAGGAGAACTTTCTCCCACGAGGACCACGGTCCGTCTTCGGGAATCGTCGACCGCACGAAAGATGCCGGGAAATTCCCGCGAAACGCCGGAGCGGCATTCATCCACGCGATGAGCGCGTTTCCCGCCCGCAGCTTGTTCTGCTGTTTCAAAACGGAGGAAAGAGAAAGCGGCGGCGGCGGAACAAGGGTGTTTTCGTAGGCTAAGAGCATTCTCGCGAGTGGTTCGGATCCTTTTCGGGTGCTGAACGCGATATAGGAGCGCGCGTCTCCCCGAAGAGTCCGTGCCGTCCACCGGGAGCTGTTGACATCATGCCAGAAGTAGCGTTCGACGGCGCCGATCGTTTCCCTCCTCGGTTCGGCGACGCCCTTGGAGGCGACGGCAAGTTCGCTTCCCCCGGGAATGTCGGCCGTCACCATGAGTTCCCAGGTAGGAAGCGTCTCGTTCACCCAGAGAAAGTCATCCACGGAAAGGCGCCGGGGAAAGACCTCCCTGATAGAAAGCGTGATGATGAACTCCTCCTGAATGTCCGGAAAGAGAACCTCAACCGACGAAACTCCTCCGGCATCGCTCTTTCTGGGAAGCACCGGGGCGATGATACGCCCCGAACCGGGGTCGTAGAGGGCCGCGGAGAGAACGTCGACGCTTCCTCCGTCCTCCGGGACCGGAAAAATCCAGCGGGTCCAGGAGTCGTCGATTCCCCTCCGGGCGAGAATGACGTAGGTCGAGTTCCGTGTCATGGCGCCGTCTGCGCCGAGAGAGTACCGCAGGTCCCGGAGCCAGATCACGCCGCTGCTTCCCGGATAATCGACGAAGGAAGGGCATTCCTGGATCATCCGGTTAATATTCAACGCCGGCGCTGCCGGGCTTTCCGCGGGACCCGACAGGAGAAAAGCGGAGATCACAAAAAAGGCGGCTAAAAAAGGAGCTCTTTTTCTACACGTACTCATGCGACACTCTCCCTTCCTTCTATTCTCTCTTAATTTCTGCCGCAGCAGTGCTTGTACTTTTTTCCGCTGCCGCAAGGGCAAGGGTCGTTCCGTCCTGTTTTCGGACCTTTCTTGACAGGCTGCGGCGATCTCTCTCCTCCGGATACCATGGAAGAAGGCTCTTCCTGCGAAGGCCCGAACGGAAGTATAAACTCCCGCCCCTCCTGGTGACGGCTCCTGTCGCTCCCGTCCCCGCGGTCGCTCGCGACCCGGACCCTGAACGAAAGCTCGGCTACCGACTCTCTTACTCTTTCCATCATGGATTGGAACAGGTTGTAGGATTCAAACTGATATTCCAGCAGGGGATCTTTTTGCCCGATGGCCCGGAGCCCGATACCGCGCCGAAGTTCGTCCATTGCAAGAAGGTGATCCTTCCAACCGTTGTCCAGGGTATGGAGCACAAGGAAACGAAGCAGCGCCCGCCCCTCCTCCTCGCCGAGCGTTTCCATTTTCTTCCGGAAACGGTCGGCGACATCCTCTTTGAGAGCCTCACGCCGTTCCAGCATATCCCGGACATTGTCCACACCTTCGAGATAGGTTTCAAAGCCGCCGCCGAAAACGGTCTTGAGGCGCGAGATCGCACGCGCGGGATCGGCCTCTCCCTCCTCGGGGAAGTATTTCTCGAGGATATCGTCGATGACTCCGTCGATGATCTCCCAGACATGCTGAACGATCCCCTCATCGCGAAGAATATGCTGGCGTTCGCCGTAGACGGCCTCCCTCTGGCGGTTCATCACGTTGTCATATGCGAGGAGCTGCTTCCGGATGTCGAAGTGAAGCTGTTCCACCTTTTTCTGCGCGCTCGCGATCGCCTTCGTCAGGAGGTTGTGCTCGATCGATTCCCCCTCCTCCATTCCGAGCTTCTCCATCAGCCCCTGGATCCGCTCGGAACCGAAGAGGCGCAGGAGATCGTCCTCGAGCGAGAGATAGAAACGGCTCGACCCCGGATCTCCCTGCCGTCCGGAACGTCCGCGGAGCTGGTTGTCGATCCGGCGGGATTCGTGACGCTCGGTGCCGATGATCTTGAGCCCGCCGAAGGCAACTACTTTTTCCCGTTCGATTCGGCACTGGTTGCGGAATTTTTCAAGAATTCCGGAATATCCAGCCGGATCCTTTTCCGAATCGCCGTTCTCCTTGCGGAACGATTCCTTCGCCAGGAATTCGGGATTGCCGCCGAGAATGATGTCGGTACCGCGACCCGCCATGTTGGTGGCAACCGTCACGGCGCCGAGGTGCCCCGCCTGGGCTACAATCTGCGCTTCCCGCTCGTGGTGCTTCGCGTTGAGGACCTGGTGCGGCACCTTGCGCGCCTTGAGCAGCTTGCTGAGCCGTTCCGAGCTGTCGATCGACGTCGTTCCCACGAGGACGGGAATTCCCTCCTTGTGAGACTCCTCTATCTCGTCGGCCACGGCAGCGAACTTTTCCATTACGGTCCGGTAGATGACGTCCGGGTTGTCCTCACGGATCATCGGGACGTTCGTCGGAACGACGATGACCTCGAGGCCGTAGATCTCCTTGAATTCCTCCGCCTCGGTCGCCGCTGTTCCCGTCATGCCGGCCAGTTTGCGGTACATCCTGAAGTAGTTCTGCAGGGTGATCGTGGCGAGCGTCTGGCTCTCCCGTCCGACCTTGACCCCTTCTTTCGCCTCGATCGCCTGGTGCAACCCGTCGGAGTAGCGCCGTCCCACCATGAGGCGTCCGGTGAATTCGTCGACGATGATGATCTCTCCGTCCTTCACCACGTAATGAACGTCCTTTTGAAAGAGAACCCTCGCCTTGACGGCCTGGACGATTCTGTGGGCGAGGTCGGAGTGAGCGGCATCGGAGAAGAGCTCCGGCATCTTCAGGAGATCCTCGCATCGAGCGATTCCCGTCTCCGTCATCGCAACGTTGCGCTCCTTCTCGTCCTTTTCGAAATCGCGCCCCTCTTTGAGCTGACGGGCGATCCTGTCCGAGACGGTGTACATCTCCACGTTGTCGTCCGAGGGACCGGAGATGATCAGCGGTGTCCGCGCCTCGTCGATCAGGATGGAGTCCACCTCGTCGACGATACAGTAGGCATGCCCCCGCTGGACGAGATGAAAGTCGGACACCGCCATATTGTCCCGGAGGTAGTCGAAGCCGAACTCGCTGTTGGTTCCGTACGTGATGTCGGCCTTGTAGGACGCGACACGCTCGTCGTGGTCCATATATGCGTAGATGACTCCCACGGTGAGTCCGAGGAAGGAGTAGATCGGCCCCATCCATTCGGCGTCTCTGCGGGCGAGATAGTCGTTCACGGTCACAAGATGCACGCCTTTTCCGGAGAGGGCGTTCAGCACCACGGCCAGCGTGGCGACGAGCGTCTTTCCTTCACCGGTCTTCATCTCGGTGATCTTGCCCTCGTGGAGCGCCATTCCGCCCATCAGCTGCACATCGAAATGACGCAGGCCTATCGTTCGCCTGGAGACTTCACGAACGACGGCGAATACCTCTGGAAGCAGGTCTTCCTGGGTTTCCCCTTCCTGAAGTCGTTTTTTGAACGAAGGACCTTTCAACCGCAATTCCTCGTCGGAGAGAGAGGAGATGGAAGGTTCGAGATCGTTGATCTGTTCTACAATATCTCCGTAGCGCTTCAGTGCTCGTTCATTGGGATCGAGACCGAGGGCTTTTTTCAGCATATCGAGCATGGCGTCACCTCAAGAAAAAATTCGACCGTGTCGGAACAACGCACACGGCACGGAATACCGGGTCATTATATGCCCCGAATCCGTCGGGGTCAAAGTATTTATGCGGACATTCCGAGGGAACGCCGAGAAGGCGGTGCTCAGTCGGTAAAAAGCTTTTTTCCCTTGATCAGGTAGTCCATGCCGGACCATACGGTAAGGAACATGGCCACCCACATGACGTGAATGCCCAGAGGAACATTGAAAATAATCATCGAGATGGCTACTATCTGGAAGACCGTCTTCATTTTCCCCGCGCCCGACGCCGCGATGACGATTCCCTCAGCGGCAGCGACCATGCGGACACCGGTAACCACAAGGTCGCGAGAGAGAATGACCACCACGATCCACGCCGGAATGCGATGCAATTCCACCAGGGCGATCAGCGCCGCCATGACAAGCACCTTGTCCGCGACGGGGTCGATGAACTTGCCCAGGTTGGTCACCATCCCCTTTTTGCGCGCGATATAACCGTCCGCCGTATCGGTGAGCGCGGCCAGAATGAAGACCGAGCCCGCGAGAATATCGCCGAATGTCACGCTGATTCCAATCTCCTCGACTCTGTAGACGGGATAGGTGAACTTGAACGTGAGGAAAACGAGAACAAGAGGCGCGAGAAAAACGCGAAGGAGGCTCAGCGTATTCGGTATATTCCAAATTTTTCTGCCCACGAGAAAGTTCCTCCTGAAATTTGGTTTCAGCTATACAGTGTAGTCTATCGAGGAAAAAAGGGCAACGGGGAAAAACGTGACGCGCTTCCAGCCAACCGTTTCAGTACCCGGCATTCCATGCCGGATACTGAAACGGGACGATCCTCATCCGCCCAGGTACGCTTCCTTCACCCTGCTGTCCTTGAGAAGATCCTCGCCCTTCCCCTCGAGGACGATCCTGCCGACTTCGAGAATATAGGCGTATGATGCGATCTTGAGCGCCGCGAAGGCGTTCTGTTCGACGAGAAGAACCGTTTTGCCCAGCGAATTGATCTCGGCGATAATGTCGAAGACTTCCTTGACCAGGAGCGGCGCAAGCCCAAGGGACGGCTCGTCGAGCATCACGAGATTCGGCCGGCTCATAAGGGCCCTTCCCACCGCGAGCATTTGCTGTTCTCCTCCGGAAAGGGTGCCTCCCTTCTGCCAGGAGCGTTCCTTCAAACGGGGGAAAAGCTCGTAGACATGATCCCGGTCCCGTTCGACACCATCCTTGTCGTTCCGTATGAAAGCCCCCAACTGAAGATTCTCCTCGACCGTCAGGTGCGGCAGAATTCTCCGTCCTTCGGGACTCATCGCGATTCCGAGTTTTACCATCTCCTCGGGCGGTTTGCCCACGAGGTTCACGGCTTTTCCGGCACCGGAAGGAGTGTAGAGAATGCTTCCCTTGACATTTCTTACGAGGCCGGCCACCGCGCGGATAGTGCTGCTTTTACCCGCTCCGTTCGCCCCGATGAGCGTGACGATACTTCCCTCGGCAATTTCAAGAGAGATCCCCTTCACCGCGTGAATTGCGCCATAATACACATGGAGATTCTCAACTCTCAACATATTTTACATACTCCTCTCCAAGGTAGGCCACGATCACTTTCTTGTCGGACTGAATCGCGTCCGGGTTGCCCTCGGCGATCTTGATACCGTAGTCGAGGACCCAGATATACTCGCATACCCCCATGACGACCTTCATGTCATGTTCGATGAGCAGAATGGTCAGGTCGAATCGTTTCTGGATATCCCGGATGAAAGCCATCAGTTCGCGGGATTCCTGCGGATTCATACCGGCCGCAGGTTCGTCGAGAAGAAGGAATTTCGGCTCGGTGGCCAGTGCACGGGCAATCTCCAGGCGACGCTGGGCGCCGTAGGAAAGGGAACTGGACGGCTCGTCGGCGAAACGCTCCAGCCCCACCGATCTCAGCAAATCCATGGATTTTTCCCGGATGGCCTCCTCCTCCTTCCGGAAAGAGGGCAGGCCGAACGGCGCCATCCACCACTTCGACTTGCGGCGGACATGACAGCCGATCATGACGTTCTGAAGGACTGTCTCGTTGGAGAACAGGCGGATGTTCTGAAATGTTCTCGATATGCCGGCCCGGCAAACCTTATGGGGGGCGAGACCCGTGATCTCGTTGCCGTCGAAGAAGATACGCCCCTGGGTCGGACGGTAGAATCCGGTGACCATGTTGAATACCGTCGTCTTACCGGCGCCGTTGGGGCCTATCAGCCCCACGATTTTACCGTGCGGAACTTCGATGTTCAGGTTGCCGACGGCGGTCAGGCCGCCGAACCTCATGGTGAGGTTTTCAGTCCGGAGTATGGATGCGGGAGCCGTCATTTCACGTCCCCTCCCTTTTCATGGCGTTGGTCGGCTTCGTTTTTTCTGCGGCGGAAGAAGGTGTCCCATGTGATTTCACGCATTCCCATGATTCCCTCCCGCCGGAAGAGGATGATCAGGATGAGCGCCAGAGAGAAGATGACCATCCGCATGCCGGGAATTCCAGGTATCTGGAAGGAGCCGATCGCCATCGGACTCTCGACGATGCGGAGCCATTCGAGCAGAACGGTGATCACGACGCTTCCGAGGATGCTGCCCGTTATCGAGCCGAGTCCTCCGGCCACGGCGATCATCAGGATGTTGAACGTGAGGACGAATCTGAACATCATCGGATCGATCGTGGTGATGAGACTTCCCAGCAACGCACCGCCGACCCCGGCGAAAAACGCGCCGATGGTGAAAGAGAGAACCCGATAGAAGAACGTGTTGATGCCCATGTTCTTCGCCGCGATCTCGTCGTCGCGGATCGCCTTCAGCACATTGCCGAAGTTGCTGTTGACAAGGCGTATGATGAAGAAGAGCGTCAGCAGGAGCCACGCATAGTTCCACCAGAGATTCGCGTAGGCGGGAATCCCCTTGATACCGAGCGCGCCGTTCGTGATGAAGCTCAGGTTGGTGAGCACGACACGAATAATCTCGGAGAAGCCGAGCGTCGCGATTCCCAGATAGTCGCCGCCCAGGCGGAGCACCGGAATGGCGATAAGAAGGGCGAAGAACGATGCAAACAGACCTCCCGCCAGCACCGCAACGAAGAAGGGAGCGTTGATGACCGAAAGGGGCCAGATCAGAGGTTCGAGAATCCACATCATCTGCTTCTGGGCAGGGGGCAGAATGAGAATGGCGCTGACGTATGCTCCTATGGCCATGAAGCCGGCGGTGCCGAGGGAGAACATTCCCGTAAAACCGTAGATGAGGTTGAGGCTGAGCGCGAGAATCGCATTGACGGCGATGAGATTGAGCACCTGTATCTTGTAGCCGTCGAGATTGTCCTGCGCCCAGAAGAGAAACGCGCCGAGAGCAGCGATGAGGAGACAGTTCAATATGAGGTTGCGGGTTCTGGTGTTCATATCTTGTCCTCCAGCTTCTCTCCCATCAGCCCTGTGGGCTTCAGGAGCAGGATGACGATGAGGAGCACGAAAGCGAAGGCGTCACGGTACCCCGAAAGGTGGGGAAAGAATGCGACGGCCATGATTTCGATCAGGCCGAGCAGCATGCCGCCGATCACAGCGCCCTGAATGGAGCCGATACCGCCGAAGACCGCCGCTATGAAGGCCTTCAGTCCGGGTACCAGTCCCATGAACGGTTGTATCTGGGGGTAGCGGAGGGCCCACATGATACCTGACGCCGCCGCGAGGGCGGAGCCGATTCCGAAGGTGAAGGCGATGATCTTGTTCACGGAAACTCCCATGAGGCGGGTTGTCTCGATATCCTTCGATATCGCCCTCATTGCGAGCCCCGGTTTGGTCTTATAGACAATCCACAGCAGCCCGAGAACAAGCAGAAGGGTTACTATAGGAACGACGATGGCCAGGGGAAGAATTCTGATGTCGCCGATTAGAATCACTTTTACCAACCATTCGGGACGAGCGACGGGGCGGGGAATTCCTCCGAAGACGACGATCGCGAGATTCTGGATGAAGAAGGAGACGCCGATCGCGCTGATCAGCGCCGATATTCTTGGGGCCGCCCTCAAAGGTTTGTAGGCGACCCGGTCAACCAGAATTCCGCAGAAGGAGGAGATCAAAATGGCGCCCACAACCGCGATTCCCCAGGGCAGATTGAAGAGGGCGATTCCGAAGAATACAAAATAGGCCCCCAGCATGAAAACTTCTCCGTGGGCAAAATTGATGAGGCGCAAAATACCGTAGACCATGGTGTATCCGATAGCGATAAGGCCGTAGAGAGAACCAAGTGTGATCGCATTGAAAAGGTGCTGGATGAACATGCTTCCGCTCATTGGAGATCCCCCTTGATCAAGAAGAAAATGGAGGGAGGAGATTGAAACCTCCGCCCTCCTTATGTGACGCTACATGCATTCCCTGCCGAGGCGGCAGGAACGCGTCGGAGAGAATCCCCTAGAGAACAGGCTCAACCATTCCAACAAACTGTTTCTTGCCGTCCTTGATCTGGACGATTCCCACAGGGCTCTCGGCGTCGTGGGTCTCGTTGATCGTCTTGTTTCCGGTCACTCCGGGGAAGCCCTTCGTGGTAGCGAGAGCATCGCGGATCGCCTTGGGCTCGGCGCTTCCGGCACGCTCTATGGCGTTGATCACCAGCATGTAGGAGTCGTAACCGAGTGCGGCGTTGACGTTCGGGGCTTTTTCGGGGTGAAGCTTCGACCAATTTTCCGTGAAGGTCTTCGCGATATCGCTCATCTCTTCCATTGAGGGGTCGTAGGGGAACGTGGTGTGGATGAATCCCTCAACCGCATCGCCGCCGATACTGACTATCTCGGGGTTGTCCATCGCGTCGCCGCCCATTATCTGGAACTCCGCGCCGAGCTCCCTTGCCTGCTTCATGATGATGGCGCCCTCGGCGAAGTCGGCCGGAATGAAGAGCAATTCGGGGTTCTTGCTGATGATCTCGGTGAGCTGCGCGGTGAAGTCCTGATCGCCCGAGTTGTACATAAGCTCGGCCACTACCTCTCCGCCGAGCTTCTTGTAGGACTGCTTGAAGAAGTTGGCAAGCCCCACGCAATAGTCGTTCGCCACGTCGATGAGAATCGCGGCCTTCTTCATGCCGAGCTCATTGAAAGCGTACGTCGCCGCCGCGGCTCCCTGGAACGGGTCGATGAAGCACGCTCTGAAGACGTATTCCTTTCCGAGTGTGACAAGGGGATTGGTGCACGACGTGCCCATCATCGGGATCTTCGCCGCCTCCGCAACCTCTCCGCCGGCCATGGCGAGGGAAGAGCCGTACGTACCGATGACCGCGACGACCTTATCGTACTCGATAAGGCGCTTCACCGCGTTGGCTGCCTCGACCTTGTCCGTCTTGTTGTCGACGACAAACAGCTCGACCTTTCGTCCAAGAACTTCCGGCACTTCCTTGTGCGCCATCTGAATTCCTTCGAGTTCCAGCTGACCTCCGAAAGCGACTCTTCCGGTCAACGGGAGGTACACGCCTATCCTGATCGGTTCGGCGGCCAAAGCTGTCCCACCAACGACAAGAACCAACAGTACAGCAAGAAGTACATTACGCAGCTTCATTCAGTTCCCTCCTCAGAAATGATTTTCAACTTCGCTCAAATTATACACAAAAAAAGGGGCTTCAGGAAGTACATTCTTTTCTTTTTACTTTCCGGAAAGAGAAAAAGCGGTTTCGGACGCCCGGTCCCTCTCGGCCTCCCCCACGGGTTCCGGCCGGATGCCGCTGTGTACCCTGTCGCGCAGCTCGGCGCGCTTTCCTCCGTTCCAACTTGAAGTCTTCGTGAAATATCCCGTGATACGGGTAATACCGTCCACATCCCCGCATCCGCATACCGGGCAGGACGGGCGGATCCCCCGGCTCACCCTGCCGCATGCGTTGCATACGGTGAATTCAGGACTGAACGCCACCTGCGAATTATCTGAATGGCGGAAAATCTTTTCAATAAAAGACGCCAGCGCCTGCGAATCGGGCCTGTGCTCCCCCATCCAGACGTGCGTGATCGCTCCTGCGGAGATGAACGGGTGGAAAGCACCCTCTTCCACGACCTTCTGCACGGGATCCATGGGAACAGAGTACGGAAAGTGGCTGCTGTTCGTGTAATAGACCTCTCCCGTTTCCGGATTTCCCTTGACGACGTCGAGCGACTGGGGCCAAGCCTTCAGGTCGAGTTTCGCGAAACGGTACGCCGTGCTCTCCGCAGGAGTCTGTTCGAGCACGATATCAAGCCCGCACTGTTCGGAGAGCGCTTGGCACTTCAGATTCATGTAGTGCGTCACGGCAAGAGCAAGTTGCATGGCCTCCGCCGACTCGTGGAGCTGGAAACCCGTCTGTGCCTGCACCATCTCGTTCAGTCCGAGAATTCCGATGAGGAATTTCGCCCTTCCGAGGCGGAGGTAGGGTTCTCCGTCGTGCTCCATGCAGAGCAGCGAAAGAGGTCCCTTATGTCCGAGGGCGAGAATTTCGCCGATGAACTTCTTTTTCTGGAGATGGGCCTTCGCGGCAAGCTCCATGTAATGATCGACAAGCTCGAAGAGCGTCTCCCTGCATCCGCCGCTCCTGTAGGCCATCCTCGGAAGGTTGAGCGTCACGTTTTGCAGTGCGCAGAAACGGAGCTTCCATGGAGTCTTCGCGTCGAGAAGATCCCTGTGGTCCAGCTCGAAGCTGAGACGGCAGCATTCGGAAAGTTTTACGGCCTCCCCGCGGTCGAAGACGAAGTAGGTATTCCCCTTTTCCGATGCAAGCTCGCAAGCGAGAGCGAGCATCTCCTCCCAGCCCTCCTCGCGGAAAAAATCCTCCGTGATGTGCAGCAACGGTTTAGGGAAGAAGAAGGGCTGTCCGCGGCTGTCTCCTTCCATGTAGACAGAGAAGAGCGCGCGAAGAAAGCGTTTCGCCTCGGGAGCGTAGTCGCCGTAGGTCTTGCCGGTCTCCTTGCCGCCCGGGCCGATAGCTGGCACTTCCCGGAAGTGCTTCGGCACTTCGTGGTAGAGGTTGATGTCGGTGAATGCCACCTGGCCGCCCCGTCCTCCCGCGAGCTGGTTGAATTCGAAGATGAGCATCTGGGCCAGCTGCCGGACCCGTTCGTCCGAAAGCCCTTCAAGATAGGGCGCGAAGAAGATGTTCACCGCATCCCATCCGATCGCCCCTGCCAGGCTGTTCTGCAGTACTGAGGTCATCTTGAGCAGATGGGCGAGGAGCACGTCTGGATGGCGCGCCGGGGCCGAGATACTGGTGATCGAGGGCAGATTGAGCCCGTACTTCGCCACATAGGCCATGCTCTGTCCCGAACAGTAGGGGCGGTTCACCATGCCGAGATCGTGAAGATGAAGATTTCCCGAGAGATGGGCCTCCGCGACGTCGGACGAAAAGACCCGGGTGAGCGCGTACTGTTTCAGCGCGAGCTCCGCGATCGAGAGGTTGATGGATTCAGGGTTGAGGGTCGTGTTGCTGTTCTCCCTGTTCGGATGGAGCATCATTGTCTCGAGGTCATGCACCGGGATGCCGATGCGGCTGTGGTCCTGCAGCTTCGCGTCCAGGCCCCGCTGAAAGAGCTTGACGTTCACGAGCTCGCGGACGAGCGAGGTGCTCACCCGCTCCCGCCCCCAGCGCAGAAGATCGGTCTCCACGTCCGCAGCCAGCTCTCCGGCAAGCCCCGGCTCAACTCCGGCCTCTTTCACGAGGGCTTCAAGGATCCGTTCGGCGTTCCAGGGGTGCGTCTCCTCGTGTCCGAGGGCGTCGACCATGAGCGCGAGGTCCGTGGCCTCGCCTGACGGAGCAAAGAGAAGCATCTGCCGGGCGGCCACCCCTTTCTTCTCCTTTCCGGCGGTTCCATCGCCGGTTTTCAGAAGCACAGGGGTTTCATTCACGGGATCATTCCCCATTTCCGGAGACCTCCTTCTTATCTTTTTCTCTTTCGCCGATCAGGCGGGCAATTTCGTGCTGAAAACTCTCGATGTCGGTGAACTCCCTGTAGACCGAGGCGAAACGGACGTAGGCAACCTGGTTGATCCGCTTCAATCCTTCCATGACCCGCTGTCCTATCAGCGTGACGGGAATATCCCCGTACCCTTCGGCCTTCAGATCGGCTTCTATTCCGGAGGCAAGGTCCTCGATCTGTTCCAGCGTGACGGGAAGTTTTTCACAGGCCCTGCTGATTCCGCGGACGATCTTGTCCCTGCCGAACGTCTCCCGGCTGCCGTCCTTCTTTATCACACGAAGAGGGCGCTTCTCCTCCGTTTTTTCATAGGTCGTGAATCTGGAGGAACACTCGGGACACTCTCTTCTTCGGCGGACGACTCGCCCTTCGTCCGCCGTCCTGGTTTCAATTACCCTCGTCTCAAGCGCGCCGCACGATGGACATCTCAAATGCTCAACCCCCTATATATAGCATCTGACAAAGCATGGTACTCCTATATGGTGTATTTTTCCAGAGAGACGAAGGACTCCTTTTCCCGGGGACTTTCAGCCTACCCATTTTTGCGCACACAAAAAAGCCGGGTTTCCCCGGCTTTTCGATATTCTGGACATGTTGTTCAGCTGCGGTTACTCGACGAGCGACTGAAGGTAATCGTGGACTTTTGCTCGGACCCGTTTGCCGTCCGCACGCCCTTTCACGACCGCCATGACCTTGCTCATGACTCTGCCGGTATCTTTTGGACCTGCGGCTTTCACCATCGCACCGGCATCCTCGACGATTTTCTCGAGTTCACCGTCGGAGAGCTGTTCCGGAAGATAGGTCTCGAGGAAAACAGCTTCTTTCAGCTCCTCCGCCGCCCTGTCGTGCGCTCCGACAGCGGAGTACTGTTCCGCCGACTCCTTTCGCTGCTTCACAAGCCTCTGGATGAGAGCGACGATTTCCTCCTCCGTCAAGTCGCCGGAGCGCCCTTTTTCGGTTTTCGCCCGCTGCAACTCCGCCTTCAGCATCCGAAGAGACGACAACTCCATCTCTTTCTTCTGCTTCATGGCGGCAAGCAGATCATCGGACAGACGTTTCTCGAGTTCGATCACGCGGCATTACCCCCTGGGCTTGCTCCGTCTCTTTCTCGCAGCCTCGGCCCGCTTTGTCTTCTTGGCCTCACTGGGTTTCTCGTAGTGCTCCCTCTTCCTCACTTCCCGAAGAGTCCCCACTTTGGAGACTTCCCGTTTGAATCGCCTGAGGGCATCATCGAGGGATTCATTATCTCTTCGAACGACAGTCGTCATTAACATTCCCCCCTTTCTTTGCCACCCGCATCTACCCCGGTGGCCAGCGGAAACTACGTCCCGCCAACAGGTGAATATGAAGGTGGGGAATCGTCTGTCCCGCCTTGCTTCCGCAATTCACTACCAGCCTGTATCCCTCTTTGTCCAAACCGAGCCGGCAAGCGGTGCGAACTGCGCAATCCAGGACTTTCGACCACACTTCGGGGTTTCGAACGTCGGCAGCCGATTCCACGTGCTCCTTCGGTATTACGAGAAGATGCTGCGGAGCCTGAGGAGCGATATCGCGGATCACAAATACCGAATCGTCCTCAAAAACTTTCTCCACAGGCACAACTCCCGAAGCCATTCTACAGAAAAGGCATTGTCCGTCCAAAAATCCCACCTCACAACGTTACAGTATTCTATACCAGATTTTGAGCGCGCACAATAGATTGCGCCCAAACTCGTACGGCAGGTGAAGAATGATTTCCGGCGAGCATCTTCACCCGGCCGGAAGCCCACGCAGGCAGATGCTTGTCGCGGAGAATCCGGAGAAGGGGTACCAGGATCTCCTCGTCATCCCTCTTGAGGAGGCGGACCAGAGTCAGATCGTCAGGAAGGCATTTTTCCGTCCATCTGCCAAGAGCCTGCGACACCACTCTCGGCGACGGATGGGAGAGCATCTTTCGCACAACGGAGTGCTTCGCCGCGGAAAAGGCAGACCAACGGATCAAGGAAAGGGCGGATCTTTCCGAAAGAAGGCTCCCCCTTGCCGTCAGCGCCGCCGCCATCTCCCCCTTTTTATCCTCGGGCAAGTCCAGAATCAGGAGATGCTCCACGGTATCGTCGTCGGGAGGCCATGTGCGCACCATTTCAAGCAGAGCCGAAAACACGCTCTTCTCCGGCGTTTTCCTGCCGAGAGAGCCGAGGGCGAGAAGCCGTACACCGGGGTGCGTACTCAGAATGCGCTTCGACAACGAAGCGGACGACCTCTTCTCGTCGGCTCTCGCAGCATCGTCGAGGATGCGGGCCAAAGCGAGCTCTGCTTCGACGATCGTTTTCTCAAGAAGCAGATTCCGTACACGCGCCGAGCGTTCCTGTTCCTTCCGTTTTTCCTCCTCGTCACTCCTTTTTCGGCGGTGAGAATTCTCACCCCAGGAAAACGGAGATGTCCTCCCGGAGGCGTTATTCGCCTTCTTTTTCTTCAGCGACTCGGAGATCTGCCCGGGAGTTGCCGATTTCAACTGCGCATACGCAGCGGCGATGGTCTCGAACTGCTTGGCCGCATGCGGCCCCGCAACGTCCGGGTGGCAGGACAGGGCCAATCTTCGGAACGCCGACCGGATATCCCGAAGATGCGCTCCCGGCTGAACTCCCAGTATTTCGAAACAGTCGGTCAACTCAAGAATAACACCCATGTTACCGTACGATCCTCTCCATTTCGGATACCATCTGCGTCAGCGAATCGAAGCCCTCCGAATAAAACCCTCCCTCTCCGAGCGACTTCATCGTCCGGAAAAGCGCCGCCACCCTGGCCTGCTGCGCCGGAGAAAGCTCCATGGAAAGCCGCGAGAACCTCTTTTCCAGGTCAAGCACCTCCCGCGGCGCTTCGGCGGAAGGAGGAGGCGCCGGTTCACCAAGCTCAAGAGGCGCTATCGAGGAAACTCTTCCGTCGGAACGTATTATATCAATTCGCAAAAGACCGTCGGAATCGACGGAAAAAGAAAGCGTAATCTCCTCGTCCTTCCGGGCCTCCGACGCCCGGACCGATGCGATGATTTTCCGGGAAGCGTCCTCTCCCTGAAAGACGCTCATGGTAAAAGCGCCTTCTCCGACGCTGATGAAACGACGTTCAGCCCGTACGGGCAGATGAGCCCCTTTCTTCAGGAGAGACACCGGAGAGCCGTCTGCGGCCAGGATTCCCAGGTCCTGGGAGAGAACGTCCAGAAGGAGGCGCTCCCCGGCCGGAGCAATGCCGTACAACGCCGCTCCCGTCACCACGGACTCGTCGGGGCATTGATTGAGATGTTCAGGCCGCGCCACCCGCTCCTCCAGCAGGGAACGAAGAAGGGGGATGCGGCTGCCTCCTCCGACGAGAAGGAGCTTCGAGGGCCTGAACTTTTTCCACAAACGTTTCACGAAAGTCGTCACATTCTCGAGAGACGGGCGGATAAGTTCCTCGAACTCTTTCCTCGTAACCCGAACAGGCGGGGAGTCGACCCCGGCAGGAGGCGTCCATTCGCACGAAAGGCAGGAGGAAAGAGCTATTTTCAAGCCCTCCGCCTCGGAGAGAAGCGTCCGCCACAGAGGGTCGTGCTCCTCGAGGCGAGGAATATTCATCTTTCCGATCAGCCATTCCGCGAAGGCCGTGTCGAAATCACGCCCTCCGGAAGACGGTATTCCGGTGCTCTCGAGCACCTGCCATACGCCGTCCTCGCTCTCCACGACGGAAAGGTCGACCGTCCCCGCGCCGTAATCAAGGATGAGAAACTTCCCCGCCATGCCGAAAGCCAGCGCCGCGGCAGTAGGTTCGTTCACGATACGGACCGCCGAAAAACCTGCCGAACGGGCGGAGCGGGCGATCGAGGAGCGCTCGGCGAAACTGAAAGAGGCCGGGACCGTGAGCACACAGGACGAAAGAAACACACCCAGGAACGCCTCCGCATCCTCACGCAAAAGCGTGAGCAACGGAACGAGCACCTCCTCCGCCCCGAATGCGGCGCGGCCGCACCGGGCCTTCCATTCCGTCCCCAATTTCCGCTTCACGTCCCACCATGTCGTGGAGGGGTTCTTCATCTCTCCCCGCGCGGCATCCTCCCCGGCCCGCCACCCCATGGAAGTCCACGATGTTACGGACGGGGTCCGCGTTCCTCCCCAACGGCTGGGAACGACAACGACACCCTTGCCCGCCACCGGAACGGCGGTCAGGGCATACCGGGTGCCGAGGTCAATGCCCAGAACAGGTTCCGTCATGCAAGAATCCGTCCTTTCAAAACATCGTTGCCCGCGCCGGTGATCCTCACGGAAACCTCCTGTCCGCAGGAGGCGTTTCCTCTTCCCGTCACGCGGACAAAAGAAGGGGCGAGTCCCTGAAACGCGGTGCCCCTGACCTGTTCGACCAGCACGGGAAGATCCCGCCCGGTCCAGAGAGCGCAGTACGAGCGCAGCATCCGGCCGCCAAGCTCCAAGGCCCTCCGGCTCCGGGCCGAGATCTCATCCGGAGAAATTCTGCCGGGAAGCGAGAAGGCCTTGGTTCCCTCTCTCGGGGAGAAGGGGAAAACGTGCACTTTTCCGAAGCCGCACTCCTCCAGAAAAGAGAGCGTCTCTTCGAAAGCGCGGCCGCTCTCTCCGGGAAAGCCGACGAGAAGATCCGTGCTGATGTGTATTTCAGGCCCGAAAAATGTCCTGACTCTCCTGAGCAGCACGATAAAGTCGGACGGAGAATACCCCCTGTTCATCAGGGAGAGAACGTGCGCGTTTCCGCTCTGGAGGGGAATGTGGAGATGCGGCTGAAAAGCCGGCGTCGACGCGAGAGTCTCCAGAAGTTCGTCGTCGATTCCAAGGGGCTCGATGGAGCCGAAACGCAGACGGCGCACTCCCTCCACGGAGGCGACCATCCGGACGAGCCCGGCAAGGGAGATTTCGCCGTACTTCCCGTACAGACCGAGATGGACTCCCGTAAGGACGACTTCGGGGCAGCCCGACGAGACGATCGAGCGAACCTCCTCCACGACGTCTTCCGGCCTCCGGCTGACGGGAAATCCCCTCGCCTGCGGAATGGCGCAGTACGAACAGAAATGATTGCATCCATCCTGGATTTTCACGAAGGCCCTCGTGTGAAGCAACGGTTTCGCAAGAAAGAGATCGTCCCATTCCCTGCTGCGGAGGACATCCCCCCGGTCTTCCCGATACAGGGCGCCCGATTCGAACGCGGGTGAATCGTGCGACTTAAAAGCCTCGTCGAGAAGGGCGGGGACGTGTCCTTTTCTCCTGCTGCCCACCAGGAGACTGATACCGAGGGCGCGGGCCTCGCTCTCCGGCAGGTTCTGCGCCCAGCATCCGCATGCAACGATGATTGCGCCGGGAGACGTCCGTCTCGCCCTGCGGATCGCCTGGCGGCACTTTTTGTCGGCGACGGCCGTCACGGTACAGCTCACGAGAACGGCGGCGTCGCACTCCGGGGTATCGCTCAGGATAGCCCCCGCAGCGGTGAGCGCGTTGGCGAGGGCCTCTCCCTCGTACTGGTTGGAGCGGCATCCAAGAGTGCAGATCCAGATTCGTTTACCCGAGAGAGCGTGCAGCATGGGCCTCCACCGCCACACCCCACCAGTCGTTCAAGGGCAGTTCGTCGACGACGCGAAGTCCCGCTTCTCCGAGGGCGGCGCTGAACCGCTCCCGTTCCTTGACGAGAAGTCCGGAAAAGAGAGCGCGTCCTCCTTTTTTCAACATGCGGGAGACATCGGGGAGCATTTCCAGAAGCGGTTCGATGACGATATTCGCCATCAGCAGGTCGACCGGATCATCCATTTCGTCGAGAAGGTTTCCCTCCTCCAGTTCCACCGCCTCGGACGGAATTTCGTTCAAACCGAGGTTGTGGCTGATCTCGGAAAGCACGGCCGGATCGAGATCCCTTGCCCTGACGTGCTTCGCGCCGAGTTTTACAGCCGCGATGGAGAGAATTCCCGAGCCGGCGCCGATATCCGCAACGGACGCTCCCGGTACCGCGCACCGCTCCAGAAGCGTGAGGACGATCTGCGTGCTCTCGTGATATCCGGTGCCGAAAGCGGAACCGGGGTAGATGTACAGCGGTGTCCTTCCCTCCGGCTCGCTGCCCTTGTGCCAGGGGGCAAGCACCACGAGCCTTTCGCCCACATCGAGAGGAGGAAATGCTTCTTTCCAGTCCGTATGCCACTGCTTGTTCTCTATCTTGCCCATGTCGGCTATCCTGATCTCCGGCCACGGCGACAATGCCCCTCCGAGGCGCTCGAGCCAGAATCCAAGATCCTGTGAACTGCGAAAATAAGCCCGCAGAAGCACGGACGTCTCCCCGCCCGTCTCCTCGGAACCGATGCTTCCCGACATGTCGGCGAGAGAAGCAAGAACCTCCTCGCTCCCGGGCTGTCCTTCCAGAGTGACGTACCACCAGAAACTTTCCGCTGTACTGTTCATACCGAATCCCCCCGGAAGAAAAATAAGGGGAGGCTGTTACAGCCTCCCGATTTCTGCCATAACTTGAAAGAGTGTAGCAGAAGAAACGCGGTTTTTACAAGGTTGAGTGTGTTTTGTGCGGAACGCGCGGAATCACGAGTCGAAGAGATTCCGGAAAAACTTGCCGAAAACTCCCGAATCCTCCACCTCGACGTTCATCTCGCGTGCGAGCTCTTCGAGAAGCGCCCGCTGTCTCTCGGTCAATTTCGTCGGGACATCCACCGTCACGTGAACAAAAAGGTCTCCCTTTCCCCTGGGACCCCGCAGCCGCTGAATTCCCCTGCCGCGGACGGTAAAGACCTTTCCGGGCTGGGTTCCCGCGGGAATATCCAGCGACTCCGGCTCGCCGACGAGAACAGGAACCGTCACCGTACAGCCTAGAGCGGCTTGGGGGAATGAAAGCGAGAGACGAGTATGGAGGTCTCCGCCCTCCCGTTTGAAGTCGGGGTGCTCCCGGACGCTCACAGCGAGGTAGAGGTCTCCGGAGGAACCGCCGTTCACGCCGGGCTCCCCTTCTCCGGCGATACGAAGGCGCGTTCCGGTATCCACACCGGCCGGAATTTTCACCTCGACATTGTGCGGCTTCCGGACTCTCCCCTGCCCGCCGCATTCGCGACACTTCTCCTTGATAGTCTTTCCGGCGCCGTTGCATTTCGGACACGTGTTCACCGAAACGAACTGGCCGAAGGGCGTTTGCTGCCGGCTCTCGACCTGCCCTCTGCCGCCGCACTGGGAACAGGTCTCCGGGGAGGTGCCGGGTTTCGCGCCGCTTCCGCCGCACTCCTCACAGGATTCCCAGCGCGGGATCTGGAACTCCTTCGACACCCCCGTCGCGGCCTCCAGCAGCGTGACCTCCACTTCCATCTCGAGGTCGGCGCCCCGGCGCGGCGCATTGGGGCTCGCTCTTCTCCGCCCCGCGCCGCCGCCGAAGACACTGTCGAAAATATCGCCGAAGATGTCCCCCATGCCGCCGAAACCCTCGAACGGGCTTCCGCCCCCGGGCATGTCGCCCACGGTGCCGAACTGGTCGTACTGTGTCCGCTTCTGGGAGTCGCTCAGCACTTCATAGGCCTGGTTGATCTTCTTGAACCGCTCCTCGGCGTCCTTGTTACCGGGATTGGCGTCGGGGTGATACTTCCGCACAAGCTGCCGGTAGGCTTTTTTTATGTCGGCGGCAGAAGCATCCCGGGGCACTCCCAGAATCTGGTAGAGATCTTCGGTCTCACTCCCGCCGTACATACGCGCTCACCTCCTACGCCTGGCCCTGATCGGTGAACTCGGCATCCACGGTCTCGCCGTCGGAGGCGTCGCCCGCTCCGGCAGCTCCCTCGTCCTGCTGCGCCTGCGAGTAGAGACGCGTGGAGAACTCCTGGAGCGCTTTCTCGAGCCGTTCCCTGGCCGATCGAATGGATTCGAGATCATCTCCCGAAAGGAGTCGGCGGACCTCCTCCATACCGGAGGTGATCTTTTCCTTCTCCCCGGAAGTCATCTTGTCGCCGTCTTCCGAGAGCAGGCGCTCCGCGGCGTACGCCGTGCTGTCGGCCTCGTTCTTCGTCTCGGCCGTCTCCCGTTTCTTCTTGTCCTCGTCCTCGAACTCCTCCGCCTGGCTCTTCATCCGCTCGATATCTTCCTTTGAAAGGTTCGAGGAGTGGATGGAGATGTTCTGTGCCTTGCCGGTCCCCTTGTCCTTGGCGCTCACGTTCAGAATGCCGTTGACGTCGATGTTGAAGGTCACTTCCACCTGGGGAATGCCGCGGGGCGCCGGAGGAATTCCGTCAAGGAAGAACTTGCCGAGCTTGACGTTGTCGGCCGCCATGGCCCGCTCGCCCTGAAGCACCACGATCTCGACCTGCGTCTGGTTGTTCGCCGCGGTCGTGAACGTCTGGCTCTTGGATACGGGAATTGCCGTATTGCGCTCGATGATCTTGGTGAACACTCCGCCGAGCGTCTCAAGCCCGAGGGAGAGCGGCGTCACGTCGACAAGGACGATATCCTTGTGGTCACCCGCCAGGATGGCTCCCTGGATGGCCGCCCCGGCCGCGACGCACTCGTCCGGATTGATGCCCTTCGTGGGATCCTTTCCGAGAAGCTCCTTTATCTTCCGCTGCACCATCGGCATGCGGGTGGATCCGCCGACAAGGAGGATCTTGTCGACTTCTCCTGCGGACAGACCGGAGTCCTGAAGAGCCTGGCGCGTCGGCTTCACGGTACGCTCCAGAAGATCAGCGGTCATCTCCTCGAACCGTGCGCGGGAAAGACTCATCTCGAGGTGCTTGGGACCCGAAGCGTTCGCCGTGATAAAGGGAAGAGAAATGGTCGTCTCCGGCATCGAGGAGAGTTCGACCTTGGCTTTCTCGGCCGCCTCGCGAAGCCGCTGCAGCGCCATCCGGTCGTTTTTCAGGTCGATCCCCTCCGCTTTCCGGAACTGCTCCACCATCCATTCGACCACGCGCATATCCCAGTCGTCGCCGCCGAGGCGGTTATCGCCGGAAGTGGCGAGCACCTCGAATACGCCCTCGCCGACATCGAGAATCGAGACGTCGAACGTTCCTCCGCCGAGGTCGAAGACAAGGATCTTATGCTCCCCCTGCTTGTTCTCCCCGTAGGCGAGGCATGCGGCCGTGGGTTCGTTGATGATGCGGAGCACCTCGAGCCCCGCGATAGCGCCGGCGTCCTTCGTCGCCTGCCGCTGGGCATCCGTGAAATAGGCCGGAACGGTGATGACGGCCTTCGTCACCGGTTCGCCCAGGTAATCCTCCGCATCCCGCTTCATCTTCTGCAGGATCATCGAGGAGATCTCCTGGGGGGTGTACTTCTTTCCGTCGATCGTCACTCTGCGATCCGTCCCCATATCCCGTTTTATCGACATGATGGTTCGGTCACCGTTCACGATGGCCTGGCGCTTGGCGAGCTGCCCGACAAGGCGCTCCCCCTCTTTCGTGAATGCGACCACGGAGGGAGTGGTGCGGCTTCCTTCCGAATTGGGGATAATCGTCGTCACGTCCCCTTCTTGAACGGCGATGCAGCTGTTCGTTGTACCAAGATCGATTCCTACAACTTTCGACATTTTCTCTCACCTCATGATGTATTGGAAAAATTGTGATTCCGTCCTGCGGATACGCGGAACCCGCGCATGCGGAACGCACGACTCTATGATTTGCCGCCTTGATCCGGCCTGTTGTCCGGCGTTGCAGGAAAATCAGCGTCCGGAGACTGCTCCCACCTTTACCTTCGCAGGCCGGAGCACGCGTTCCTTCGTCCGGTATCCCGGCTGTATCTCTTCGACAACGATGCCGTCCTGCTCCGGATCGTCCGTCGGGACTGCCGCGACGGCCTCATGGAACTCCGGGGAGAAAGCAGCCCCCTTTCCCGGGACGGGCTCGACCCCCATGCCCTCGAGGACGGAGAGAAACTGCCTCCGGACCATGTTAACGCCCTGGAGGAGGCTTTTTCCGTCGGCATCCGGAGGAACCGAAAGCGCACGGTCCAGGTTGTCCAGCACCGGCAGAAACTCAAGCGCCTTCTCCTCCGCGATCATGGCCCTTTCCTTCTGACGATCCCGCTCCACCCGTTTTCTATAATTGAAGAAATCAGCCCTGGCCCGGGCCAGCGAGTCCGTCAATTCGACAATTTTGCCCTCCGCGCTCTCAAGAGCCGCAGCGAGTTCCTCCGTCGGGAGGGAGCACTCCGGACATCCCTCCTCCACCACATCGTCGGGGATGGCTGTCTCACACTCGCCTGAGAAAACTTCTTCTCTTTCCTGTTCTGAAGACACCCGATCATCTGTTTCCTTCATGTGTGCCGCTCCTTTCGAATATAAAAAACCTGAAGTTACAGGACAACCGTGTCGTCCAGCTCCTCGGCTATCGTTTCCAGAATCGCGATCGATTTTTCATAATCCATGCGCAGAGGGCCGATAAGCCCCAGAATCGCCCTGCGGCCATACCCCGCGGCGGGAACCAGCACCAGAGAGAGCTGCTTCATATCCTCCTCCGAGTTCTCGTCCCCGATCGTCACGGAAACACCCTGTTTGATACTGTAGCGTTCCACCATATCGGCGAGCGCCTGTTCCTGCTCGATAAGCGAAAGGACGGTCTGGAACTTGCCGATATCCTGAAAATCCGGCAGGCTTAGAATATGCTGGGCTCCTCCCACGAAAAGGCGGGAGCTTTTCTTGGTCAAAAGGGCGTCCATCTGCACGATAGCGTCCCTGCATGTATCCCATACCCGTTCCAGTCCGTCGAGAACATAACGGGAAAGGGCATCCCGTACGTCGCTCCATGGGTGTCCTTCAGCGATCGTCGTGATCCGCCTGCCGAGCTCATCGAGCATCTCCTGTGAAAGCTCGCATGGAAGCTGAATATTCGCGTGATGCACAAGTCCCCCCTCGAGGACGATCAGAAGCAGCACCGTATTCCCTCCAAGCCGCAGAAAATTGACCCTTTGAATCTGGACTTCCTCGAGGGCCGACAAGGCGGCTACTCCGACGCAGTTGGTAGCCTGCCCCAGCAGGCGCGAGACGTAGGTGAGAATGGACTCGATCCCCTGCCGGCGTTCACGGATCTCCCTTTTCCACTTCTCCGTCTCCGCAGGAGCGATCCGGTGACGCTGCATGATCGAATCGACATACAGGCGGTATGCCTTGGACGTGGGCAGACGGCCGGCCGACGTGTGAGGCTGATAGAAGTATCCCATCTCCTCCAGGTCCGACATCTCGTTCCGTATTGTTGCCGGGCTGCACCCACGAAGGTATTTTTTCGATATCGTCCGCGACCCTGCCGGCTCTCCGGACTGGATGTATTCATAGACAACGGACAGAACAACTTCAAGCTGCCTTTCCGTCAACATGTCGACACCTCCTGTCGGACGTTAGCACTCTTTAAGCGTGAGTGCCAATGCAATTGTCCCGGAAGGTAGAGTAACAATCCATGATATTATTGTCAAGACTGGTCAAAGCGATTTTTATTTTTTCCGGCATCGCGGGGAAGCACCTTCGTACGGAACAAGACAACCAGAACCGACGGTGAGACCGCATCCATCAAGGGAGGACAGAATGAACGAAGAGAACGTACGGAGCACTATTCTGCTCGTACGGCACGGTGAGTGCCGGGGCAACATCGAGGGACTCTTTCGGGGACGGGTCGATTTCCCGTTGAACGAAACGGGACTGCGACAGGCCCGTGAAGTCGCGGAAGCGATCAGCATCTATCGTCCGGAGGCGGTTTTTACGAGCCCCCTGCTCCGTGCACGGAGCACCGCCGAGGCGATCACCTCCCTCTCGTCGGCCCCGCTGATCGTCGACGAGGGACTCAACAATATTTCACTGGGTGTCTGGGAAGGTCGCTCAAAGACTGAGATCGCCGCCGAAAACCCGCAAGAGTGGCGTACATGGCTCGAAAACCCTGAAACGCTCTCGGTCGAAGGCGCCGAGTCGATGAACGACGTCATGAGGAGATCGGTGGAAAGCCTGGACCGGATCGTAAAAAAGTATAAAGGGCGAACCGTTGCGGCGGTCACACACCGCACGGTGGTTAAACCGCTTCTCGCAGGATGCCTCGGCATCCGCTCCCCTTACTTCTGGAAGATTCACATGGATACGGCAGCCTACTCCATTCTCCACTTCGACGATCTTCATGGATACAGCCTGTTTTCTCTGAACATAACGGACCATCTCTCCGATTTTACGACGGAATGGATTTAGCGAACAGCTTCTATCATTACCGACACCCGGGGAAGGCGGGATTCGTTTTGCTTCACGCTCTTGAGAAAATGTAGTATCATTTCCCCGGACATGCACGGAATTCTCTTCAGTCCGCCTGCAACTACCAGGGCAAAAGCGGAAGTCTCCGGACACTTTCCGGCTTTATGCCGAGCATTACTGACCATCTTCTGACCGGAAAAGGACTTTTCACGCGGGAGGCTGCCTCTTTGAGACACAGGACACCATCTTTGTTGCGTACAGTTCTCTTGCTCTCTTTCTGCCTCTTAGCAGCAAGGCAGGGACACGCCCACCTGAAAGTCCTCACGGTTCCCGGGCACCCGATTTCCCTGTTTCTTGAACATGACGGGGAAAAGATTCTTTCGTCGTATCTCCGCTCTCCGGAGGGAATCCATCCGCTTGAACGACTGATCGGTCTCTCCCTTGCGGGGGATTCGTATTCGTTCATGTCGGCCGATGCCGATTTTCAAGATGACCTTCTCTGGAAAATCGACTTCCGGGAGCAAAAGGGCAGCCTGACCGTCTCCCTCTGGATCACGGCCGTTACCGAAACATCAAGCGCCTGGGCAGCTCTCGCTCCGGGAGGTCCCACGTTCTGGGACATCTTGCCCCTGCCTTCCGGGAAGAACAATATCTTTCCATACATCGCTCCGCACCTTCCCGGATACGACGGGCGCGAACCGGTCACGGGAAGCAGTATACTTTCGTTCATATACACGATGATCCTGACGAAAAACGGGCCGAAAATGATCGCTGCGCCCGATTTCTATCGAAAACTTCTTCCGCTGACCCATCTCGTCCTCAAGAGCGAGGAAGACGAGGAGCTGAGCGCGGCGTACGGTTTTCTGTACCTCGATTTCGAGCGCATGTCCTCTGGACAGATGCCGTCGAGAGAGGCAATGAACAACTTCCTTTGGAAGAGAATCCTGAGCATGCGCTGGGGACGCTGACCCCGACGTTGTGTAGCAGTTCAGGGAGATAAACGAAGGGGCGCGGTCTCCCGCTAGGAATTCCGCGCCCCCGTTTTGATTACTGCGCCGCCTCCTGCAGTGCCTGGAGGACGGTTTCAGCATGCCCGGCAACCTTCACCTTCGAAAAAAGGCGCTCCGTTTTTCCCTTCGGATTCACCAGAAGAGTCGACCGTTCCACCCCCATGTACTCTTTTCCGTACATCTTTTTCGTCTGCCAGAATCCGCATGCTTCGATGAAAGCATGCTCCGGATCGCTCAGAAGCGGGAAGGAGATGCCCAATTTTTCGGCAAACTTCCGATGGCTCTCCACCGAATCGGGGCTCACTCCGGCAATTTTACAGTTCAGCGCTTCAAATGCGGACATCCTGTCCGCGAAGTCCTTGACCTCGTTCGTTCACCCCGAGGTGTTGTCCTTGCTGTAGAAAAAGAGAACCAGCCAGCTTCCGGCAAAATCCTTGTTGCTGTACTCCTTCCCGGAACCGTCCTGAAGCTTGAATGCGGGAACTTTTTTTCCTTCCATTTTTTCTCCTCCTATCGGGCCATCGATTCAATAAGCTCCTGCACGTACTTCCGGGGCGCATTGCGCCGGAAGAGCGGCGTGCTCTCATTTCTGTAGGCGGCGAGCGTCTCCTCGAAGGGAGCATCCCCCTCCTTTCTGTAGAGAATACCCAGGGGGAACGGGACATCGGAAAGCGAGAGCGAGAGCGCCTTCTTGAAATCCGACGCGTCGTGCCCCTCCAGCCAGTAGGTGTTCTCCTTGAACCAGGCGTACGTGTTCACGAAATTGAAGGAAACGCACGGCTGGAAGATGTCGACGAGGGCATAGCCTTTATGCCGGATGGCTTCCTTGATCACGTCTTTCGTCCTCTCGCCGTCACCGGCGTACGCCCTGGCCACGAACGTCGCCCCTTGGACCAGCGCGGACGCAAGCGGATTGAACGGATTCGCCTGCACTCCGTCCACCTGTACGGAAGTCCGGAATCCCTTCGGGCTCGTGGGAGAAGCCTGTCCCTTGGTGAGGCCGTAGACCATGTTATTGAAGACGAGATTCGTAATTCCGGGATTTCGGCGAATCGTATGAACGAAGTGATTTCCTCCTTCTCCGTACATGTCGCCGTCCCCTCCCACCGCGATGACCTCGAGGGACGGATTCGCGGCCTTGATGGCGGTCGCGTTGGACAAGGCCCGCCCGTGAAGGCCGTTGAAGAAATGAGACTTCATGTAGTGCGGCGTCTTTGCCGCCTGGCCTATTCCGGATACCATCACGACGTCGAGAGGAGAGAGTTCCAGCTCGGTGAGCGCCTGCTTGATCGAGTCCAGAATTTTGAAGTCGCCGCACCCCGGGCACCAGGAAAGATCGATTCCGGGAAGGTCGAAAGGCGTGCCGGCCATTATGATCTCCCTCCTTTTTCGGAAAGCGCTTCGGAAAGCATCTCTACAGCCTCTTCCACGGAGAACTGAAGGCCGTTGTATTTCAGAACGAAGTCGGTCGCCGCGATACCTGTTGTTCCCCGGAGCAGGCGGGCAAACTGCCCCGTACTGTTCCCCTCGGCGGAGACAAGCCTTCGTGCCTTTTTCAGGAATCCTTCCACCGACGGATGAAGAGGCCATACCTGCTCAAAAGCAAGCAGGGCCGTCTCTTCCCGGTCCAGAATCTTCAACGCCTCCCTGAAGATCGGGATCGTCGCCCCCCAGCAGAGAACGAGTATGGAATATTCTTCAGGACCGTACAGACGCGGCGGCAGAGATTCGGCGCGCATACCGTCCAGCTTGCGCATCCGCTTGTCCTGCATGCGCTTGCGGAGTTTGAAATTTTCGTACACGTGCCCTACTTCATCGTGTTCATGGCTGTCCGCGCCCACGATCTCCTTCCCCCATCCCGGAACACCGAAAGGAGAGCATCCGTCCGGAGTATCTTCATATCGGCGGTACTTCTCCCCGGTCTCCGCGATAAGAGACGGTTCGTCGGAAAAGAGCAGTTCATCCGGGCGCACGTTAAGGAATGAATTCATAAAATACTGATCGGTCAGGACAATAGCCGGAGTCTGATATTTCGACGCGATCCGGAACGCCTCCTGAGTCAGGGAAAAAGCACTCGTCACATCCCCCGGCGCGTACAGTGCCCGGGGAAACTCCCCGTGCCCGGAATAAAGAGCCAGTTCGAGGTCCGCCTGTTCCGTGCGCGTCGCCATTCCGGTCGCCGGTCCCGGCCTCTGGGCAAGGTGAACCACGACAGGAGTTTCAGCGACCCCGGCAAGGCTCAGCCCTTCGCCCATGAGCGCAAAGCCTCCGCCCGAAGTGGTCACCATCGGCCTGGCTCCGGCGTAGGAAGCTCCCACGGCCATGTTGATCGCGGACAGCTCGTCCTCCACCTGCTCCACCACAGCTCCGGCCTTCTCCGCATTCTTCGCGAAAAAGGAGAGCACTCCCGTCGCAGGAGACATCGGGTACGCAGTCACAAAGTTGCACCCGGCGGCCATCGCTCCCAGCGAGACCGCGTCGCTTCCGTTGACAAGCGCTCTTCCTACTTCGGCAGGAGCCCCCTTACCGGAAAGCAAGCCTTGACCGTCCACCATCTTCTCTCCGGTCTCGTATCCGGTCCGGCACGCTTTCGAGTTCTTCGCCGCCACATCTCCCTTCTTTCCGGAGAAACGCTCTTCGAAAAAGACGTCGGCCTTCTCCGTCCCGACCCCGAGTATCCCGAGAAGCAGTCCAGCTGCGATGGAATTGGAATAGATTTTTCCGCCGGCTTCCGCAGCAAGCTCGGAGAGCGGAACATGCACAAAAGACGCTCCCGAATCTTCGAGTTCGCCCTTCAATTCCTCCCTATCCCCCAGGATCACCGTGGAAGCGGTTATGCGCTCCCTGATATTCGTCCGGACGTTTTTACTTAGCGCCACCAGGATATCCATACGGTCGACCAAAGCATCCACACGAAACGGCGCGATGCGGAGCTCCGTGGAGTTGTTTCCTCCTCGGACCCGCGACATGTACTCCCTGGAACCGAACACTGAAAAGCCGGAATCGACGATCACCCTTGCCAGCATGTCCTCAACGGTCTGAATACCGAGTCCGGCAGCACCGCAGAGAACACAGGAAATTTCCCTCGCCTCTCGTAACGATGAAAAGAGCATCTTCGTCCTCCCTTCAAAAGATAGACGTTTTGTCTTTGATTATACAACCATTCCCCGGTGAGAATCCATTCCGGAATCCAGAAGCAGGAAGAGCACCACCGCTTCTCGCCGGCAATGTTTGTGATATAATTCTAGACATGGGCGATGGATATTCAGGTCCTATGAATTTCCAAAAGATTACGGAGGTGTGTTCCATGGGGAAATTTAGATGTCTATCGTGCAAGAGTGAGTTCGAACTGGACGAAAAAGCACCCACTATGCGCTGCCAGCGCTGCGGCAGCAGGTTTGTGGAAGTGCTGGACGCAACGAACAGAAAGCGGGGGAAGTCCTGGAGCGCGAAATCGTTCAGCGTGGGAAAAACCCCGAAGTAGTTTTTTCCACGTATTGATTTCATCGCAGATATTAAAAAGAGGAGCTCCGAAAAAAACGGAGCTCCTCTTTTTTTCGAACGGCTAATACGGTTTATTCCAGTTTCTTTTCAGGCTCCTTAAGCGCCTTCAAAGATTCGAAGACCATCAATACAGCCAGAACGAGAAGGATGATCGACGGTATTACAAGAGTATAGTTGGGGTGCTCGTACGCCATGTTGTCCCTGATCAGGAAGCCGAGAGCCGCCACCGTGGTCACGAGCATGAACCACATCGGAATCATGGCGAAGCTGTTGTTCTTCTTCAGGGCCTTGGCTACCCAAACTCCGATTGTCAGAAGGGCGAGGGCCGCGACAAGCTGGTTGGAAGCGCCGAAGATCGGCCAGATCGCCAACCATGCGGGGATCACGTTGCCCGTGGGGCCGTGGGCCTTCGTAAGAAGCAGCGCCATTGCGCCGGCGATCGTGAGGACGGTGGCGGTGTACTTGTCGATGTGCATGTTGGAGAGTTCCTGGATCTGGTACCGGGTAAGACGGGTCGCAGTGTCGAGCGAGGTGAGAAGGAAGGAGTTGATGGCGAGAAGTCCGAGGGACATACCGACCTTCGGGTCAATTCCAAGAAGAGAGGCGAATTTTCCGAATCCCTGGGCGTATGTGACCACAGGGCCGCCCTGGGCGATGGTGCCGCTGATCATGATGGTGCCGATCGCGATCACCGCCACGACTCCCTCGAGAAGCATGGAACCGTACCCGACGACGACGCTGTGCGTCTCCTTATGAAGCTGCTTGGAGGTGGTACCGCTGCCGACGAGCGAGTGGAAACCCGAAATGGCGCCGCACGCAACGATGACGAAGAGCATGGGCCACAGATACTGGTTGCCGGAAACAAACCCCTTGAAAGCGGGAAGCACGATCTCGAAGCCTTCTCCTTTGCCCATCACCATGCCGACAGTACCGACGATCACGGAAAAATACAGGAAGTAGGAAGCCAGATAGTCTCGGGGCTGGAGGAGGAGCCAGACAGGAAGGACCGACGCGAAGAAGATATAGCCGACGAGAATCCAGCGCCATGTCTCCGTGGGAAGTTTGAAGGTCTCGGCCACCCATGCGGCGTCGTTGCCGTACCAGCAGGCGTAGATGACGATGGGGACCATGATGACCGTCATGAGCCAAAGCGGAGTCCTGTACTTGTAGATAAGGACGCCGAAGATAAGGGCCATGCCGATGTACAGCGACGCCGAAAAAGCCACGGCCGGGTCGGCGGCGAAGGAGCCTGCGGAGAGCTGGAGGAAGACCGCGACCACGAGGATGAGGGCGAGGATCGTGAAGCAGAGGAAGAGTACTTTTCCTTTCCTGCCGATCCACTTGTCCACCACTTCTCCGACGGATTTGCCGTCATGGCGCATCGAAGCTACAAGAGCTCCCATGTCGTGCGGACCGCCGATGAAAGCGGATCCGATGATGCACCACAGGTATGCGGGGAGCCATCCGAACATAGCGGCCGCCGTGATGGGACCGACGATGGGGCCGGCTCCGGCGATGGACGCGAAGTGGTGTCCCAGCAGAACCGCCGGGTGGGCGGGGCAGTAGTCGATCCCGTCGAACATGGCGTCGGCAGGCGTTGGAGATTCATCGTTCAGGCCGTATATCTTCGCCATGTACGAGCCGTACACCTTGTAGCATATTAAAAACAAAACGATGGCAACCAAAAAGATAGTAGCAAGAGTAGACAGAGAAAACACGTTATTCACCTCCGATGGATAAATAAAAAACATAATGCTGCTGACGACTCGATCTTTTTCTCAAGCACCACCTCCTGTATCGTCCTTCCTGGAACGAACAAGCTCCAGAGCCTTGTCAACCAGAGGGGCCAAATCTTTGATACGCTTTTCGTACTGCCCTCCCGGCGTAAACGAATGGACTTCCGCATACCCTCTCAAGCCGAACAAAAAAGAACGTACTCGCCCTTTCTCCCTCGATTCGCTCGCCTCGACAAAAAGATAGCGCTGCGTCATCAGGTCGGTTTGAGGACGGCATGTTTTCAATATTCTTTCTTTATCTTCTTTGCCGCTGTGGTTCCAAATTATGTAGTCATCCGCATAATACCGGCACACTTCGCCGATTAGAGCGTTTTTGACGAAAGTGACTCTTCGGTAGACACCCTTCATTCCGGGAGCATCCCACAGAGAAAATCCCCAATACTCCCACAGGTCGGAAGCACGTCCCAAATCTGAAATATAATTCAACCTTCAATCCCCTCCAAGCTGATTATACTCCAATGCCGGAAAATGGGAAGTGATTTTCAGTTTCATTTTGTATTTTTTTCACCCCTCATTTCAGTACGGAATACCAACAGGAGCAATAAGATCGCAAAATTACGACCTCTTATCCCGGACCGCTACTATCATCATTCGGATCCTGAAGTCTTTTTCGGTTGTTCGCATGAATTTTCGAGAAATCATGGTAGCATTATGAAGTAGAGATGAGAAAGTCGGAGCCTCAAATTTATACCACTAGCGATGAAAAGAGGTGATGCGTAATGTGGAACGTCATGAATGACTGCCGTATTTGTTCCCGTATCGGGATAATGCTGAGCATGCTCATTTTCTTGCTCTTGACGCCGACCGCCTTCGCCCGGCAAGGAAAGGACGAGAGAATCCGCATCGCCGTGATAGACTTCTCCGTGCACGGCGCCGCCCCTCACCTGGGAGGCGTTGCGGGAGAATACCTCCGGACACGCTTTTCAGGAATATCCGGAATCAATATAGTAGAACGCGCCCAGATGGAAGCGCTTGCCCGCGAGCAAAAACTGCAGATTTCCGGGCTTGTGGACGAGGCGACGGCCGTGGCCGCCGGAAAACTTCTCGGAGCGAACTATATCGTTGCGGGAGCGGTGAATGCGGTAGGTCAGGTTCTCGTACTGACTTCGAGAATTATCGATGTCGAAAAAAGCACCGCCACATCCGGTTTCATTAGGGAATCACGGACGGGAGAGGACGGCCTGTACAGCGCGATGCAAGCACTGGCAACGGACATGATCGCCGCGATCGCTCCCTCGTCAGCCCCTCCCCCGCTCCCGACGCCAATACCGCCTCCGGTAAGGCCGACACCTACCCCCGTACCGGTCGATGAGCAAATCAGGGAAGCGCAGAAGCTGCTGAACGACCTGGGGTACGATGCAGGTTCCGCCGACGGGAAGTACGGCCCCCGGACTGCGGCCGCAGTCAAGGCGTTTCAAAGGAACAAGGGGATCTCACAGAGCGGAATGGTAACGGCCTCTTTGATCGAGCTTTTGCGGGAAGCCAAGAGGCAGGCGATCGCGACCAAACTCGCTTCCCCTCCTCCAAAACCGCCGGCGCCGACCAAAACTCCTGAAAAATTCGTCCCCCCTCCGCCGGTAAAAGTCAATATGAGCGCTCCCGATATAAAACTGGTGCTGAGAAACAACTCCAGGCAAGTTATCACGGTGGCGATCAACTACCTCACGTACGAAGGCCGGTGGATCACAAGGGCCTGGTGGCGGATTCCACCGGGAGGAACAGTCGAACCCAATGCAAGGACAAAGAACACCTATTTTTATTTTTACGCGGAGGGTGAAGAGGGCGGCGTCTGGAGCGGAACGGGCAAAACCGGCAGCATCGACAGGTGGATTGTGAGCGACAAGTTCGACCACTACGATGATCTGCCCGATACTCCCTTGGGCAGCAATCTTCGGCTTGCGTCGTTCTTCATGTCGCAGGCCTCGAACAACCGGATGACGCAATCGTTCTCCGACTGAATCCGATGTTCAGACAAGTTTTTCACACTTGCCAACAGAACAGATGCACGCTATAATATCACCCGTTTCGGGCGATTAGCTCAGCGGAAGTAGCGCTTCCTTCACACGGAAGAGGTCACTGGTTCGAACCCAGTATCGCCCACCAAGTGCCACCAAGGGTTCCGGAGTTTTAGCCGGAACCCTTTTTTCATGTGCGGACTCCATACAGACTCCACCCGCGAAAAAGTCGCCCCCAGTTCACAACCGTTTTTCCGCAATTCCGGCCGAAAAAAAGACTTAATTTTCGGTCTTTTTTTCAATACCCCGTTTTCTCTCGTTTCCGTTTGTTTTGCACCACCCCCCGCAGGAAGACTGAAGTGTACATCCTAAAAGGGGGTACACATTTTGGCTATTGAAAAGAGACTGTTCACCAGCAAGGAAGCGGCGGCGTACATCGGCGTGAAAGAGGGCTATTTGAGACAGGTGCGTATGACTGGGAAAATCGGTGGACGGCTTGCGCCGCCGCCGCATCGGGAGATGGGGCGCAGCATACGCTATGAAAAAGCAGCGCTCGATGCCTGGATTGACGCCCTTCCAGAGCGCCACAGGCAGGATACGGAGTCTGTCGGGAGTCCAGCAGGGGAGGTGTCGCTATGAGCCGTGTCGAGGCAGAAGAATGGATGAAAAAGAAGAAAAAAGCGATTTTCACATTCTTTTTGAGGCTTACTTCAACGCGCACGCGACGACATACCCCGACGCCGCGACTTACCCGAAGGCCGCATACACGACCTTCGCCATTTTCACGCTGAAAGCAACAAGTTTCCAATCCGGCGGGGGCGAACGGAAATGGCGCAAAACGTTGCAAATACTGAATATCGAGTTTTCCGTTTTCGGCGACCCCGCCGGAGTTTTTCAGCGGACTAAAAATCAGCGGGTCAAAAAAACAGGAGCGGAATGCATGAGGAGAGTAACAGGCGCTTCTGTTCTTTTCAACCGTAAATTTTGCACATGTCCGTGTTGGTATGGCCCAGCCGTATAGCCAATGCACCATAAAAACCATCTTTATAGTCTTGATAGTCTTGATAGTCTTGCGATTCTATCCAGTTTCTGCCGTACAACTTTCTTCTCCAGTCGGCACCGTGTCTTTTCCGCAGTTCTGCGGCAAGCTTCTTCTTTTCATCGGCTGCATACTGGTGTCGCAAAGAATGTAAATCCCAGTGACTGTCAGCGTTCAGACCTTCCCGCAGCCTTGCCCTCCGCCACGCGGCGCGCAAGGCGGACGCGCTGTAGGGAGCGGATTTATTGCCGCGCCTGACCAGCACCCCCGCCAGCAATACCCCTTCTGGAGAAGCCTGATGAACGACCCAAGAACGAACTACCGAATGCTTTTTTTCCTTGCGCCCGTTTTCGCGCTGTCGATATTTATGCGTATACCATCCGCGACACGTTCTAGTTGAAGGCTTTCGGCCTCGCAGCTCCGCGCACCCGTAAAACGGATGGCAAGGATAGCATCTCTATGCTCCGGTGCAAGATACCCGATAAGGCGCGTAAAGACCTTTTCGTTTTGCGCAGCCCTTCTCGCTTCTGTCACCGGAGTAGACCGCCTAGACGGAACACGCCCAAGCAATTTACACATTTCCGCGTAAGGCGGTAGAGCTCTCGCCATGTCGGTCAAATGTTCTGCGCCACTAGCACCAGCATAACGCAGAACCATGGCTCTTTGTCGTTTGTACGTTGATACAGAAGAGCTGGCGCACGTCTCGACCAGATACGCGAGCATATCCCACGCGGTTTTCCTTCCCTGTTCCGCGAGGACACGCCGAACCTGTGCCGCGCCGCGCTTGTAGTCCGCTTTTGTCCGTTCAGAAAGAAATTTCTCTCCTTTCAGTTCGTTGGGCTGGAACTCGGGAGCGGAACGCGCTACGGGGTTTTGCATATAGAAAGCGGCACGTTCAAGCACTGCCTGCACCGCAGGGGCGACGGAAACCGACAGCGAAATAATCGGAACCGCCGCCGCTTCTCTTTCACGCGGCGCTAGGCCATGCGTACGGTGCGCGGCCCCGAAGAAACGCCGCGAAGATGAACCATGAATAATTTCGTTCTTCTTCGCTTCCAGCTCTGCCAGTCGCACCGTTTCCCGCAGCGCCGTTTCCCGCAGCGCCGTTTTCTTGGCGTTTTCGGCGCGTTCCTCAAGCATTGAAAAAAGTAGTCTGATTATTTCGTGCGCTTCCTTTTTCGGCCTGTTTCACCCACCATGTGGTAGGCAGCGCAGCGGCTTCGGTCATCGTCGCCGCGCCCCGTTCCGATTTATATGGAAAATTTTTCTCAAGTTCTTCCAACACCGCGCTCTTTACTGCTTCGCTGCGCGAAAGCGGCATCTGCTCTTCTACTCGCTGCTTTTCCAGTTCTCCGAAAGGAATACGATACGACAAAGAAACATTAGATGAGTGGGTTGATACTGTTCCACGGAAACACGACTTGTCGCAGGTTTCTGAATATATTGATGATGTACATTTTTTTATTTTTCTTATATCTCTTAATTGGTCCTTTCAACGCTGAGAGTTCCCCCGAAACAATAGGGGGATGCGCACGCCTTTCGGCTGGACCTCGCGCATGGACAGCGGAACTACGGTGCTCGCGATGAGAGCATGGTGGTTTTTCGGGGAGAAATCCGTCACGGAGTACTACGGCAACAAGAGTCGGATAACAGTTTTCTATACCAAGCACGTGCAATTGCGGGACGTCCGCGGCATCATCATGCTTCCGAGATACCGCGGGGAGGAGCGCTGGCTCAAGACGGATGGTTTGCGGCGACGGGGAAAAGTCAAGCGCAATCTGCATCTGCTCCCCAACATCTTCGCCGAAATCCGAAAAAGAGAGGAAACAATCAGGCGGCGCGTAGGGAATAATAATCCCCCCGACTCCTCCGCCCTATTCATGACCGGCGTCGTGTTCGCTCTCCAATCTTAGAACGTCCGGAGAGGCATCGTCCCCCCGGTATTGTTTCCCCGTCCAGGACTCCTTCGAAGCATCTCTCAGATATCAATGCGAACATTCCGAGCGTACCCCGAGGCGGTGCGCCGTTGTTGTTTTCCGCTTTCATGTGCTGTCAATGAGGACGGTCACGTTAAGTCGAGCCGACCTAGGCATTCCAAGAAAACCAAACCTCCCTTGACTCATGACGCAGACCATTCTATGCTGTTTTCAGATGTATCTTCGGCTACGCTTTTTATAGTACAGAAAACATCTGTTCATCATACTCGGGAAAGGCGGCGATGCTCTTGGTTCTGGAAAAGAAAAATAATGACCGTTCGGAGAAACGCTACCGCTCCAAGCTCGAGCGCAGAGTCGCCGAATCCGTCGAGGCCAGCGGCTGCGATTGCGAATACGAGCCCATCGAAATCCGCTACACTGTCCCCGAGCGCATCGCCCGATACACGCCCGACTTCCGCCTGCCCAACGGCATCATCGTCGAGGTCAAGGGTCGCTGGGACGCCGCCGACCGCAGGAAGCAGGCGCTCGTGAGGGCGGAGCATCCGGAGCTCGACATCCGTTTTGTTTTCTCAAACCCATGGACCCGCATCTCCAAGGAGAGCGACACCACCTACGCGGACTACTGCGACAAAATGGGCTGGACGTACGCCAAGGGGAGAATCCCGTCTTCCTGGATTCAGGAACCGACGAGAGAGATGGTCTTATAACCGATACTCCGCTCCTTGACGGGAACCCCAATCGCAGAGTCTCTCTCGGTATTCCGTGGGCACCTAATAAACTGAACCCCCGAGCCGAACGTGTTTTCAATTCCTTCTGCCCGAAACATCCCCCTATTTCGAACTCCGATTTCAATCCGGGAAATCGCGGATATAAAAGAGATTGCAATTCTACTCATTTCACATCCGTTTATAAAAAACTCGCTGATACCTAAGAATTGAAAATCCGCAATACATCTTTCCGTATACTCCAACGGATTCATGTATTTCGAAGAGAGCCAATTTCTAATACCGCGTGACCAATCATTATCGGTTGGCTCTTCTTTATAGCAGTCCCGGATTTCTCCTGAGCTCTGAAACTATACTGCAGCACGCTTCGCTCCGCTTTCTTATCGAATGACAATCCTTGGTTAAATGGTCTTTTTTAAACTACTGATTCAGCTCTTGTTTAGCCCGGCTCGGACTCTCTACAGTGGTACGGAGCTTGGAAAAACGAATGCGGAAAGATTCGACCGCACCAAAACGATTTCTTCCGCACCCCGCTTGTCTTGGTACCGATGGACCTTCTACAGTGGGAGAGCAGCTTGAAAACAAAATATCGGCTCATCGAAAAAATCTTTACCGGGACTCTTGTTTAGCCCCGCTCCTACTCTCTAGAGTGGTACGGAGCTTGGAAAAACGAATGCGGAAAGATTCGACCGCACCAAAACGATTTCTTCCGCACCCCGCTTGTCTTGGTACCGATGGACCTTCTACAGTGGGAGAGCAGCTTGAAAACAAAATATCGGCTCATCGAAAAAATCTTTACCGGGACTCTTGTTTAGCCCCGCTCCTACTCTCTAGAGTGGTACGGAGCTTGGAAAAACGAATGCGGAAAGATTCGGCCTCACCAAAACTATTTCTTTCGCACCCCGCTTGTCTTGCTCCCGATGAACCTTCTACAGTGGGAGAGCAGCTTGAAAACAAAATATCGGCTCATCGAAAAAATCTTTACCGGGACTCTTGTTTAGCCCCGCTCCTACTCTCTAGAGTGGTACGGAGCTTGGAAAAACGAATGCGGAAAGATTCGGCCTCACCAAAACTATTTCTTTCGCACCCCGCTTGTCTTGCTCCCGATGAACCTTCTACAGTGGGAGAGCAGCTTGAAAACAAAATATAGGCTCATCGAAAAAATCTTTACCGGGACTCTTGTTTAGCCCCGCTCCTACTCTCTAGAGTGGTACGGAGCTTGGAAAAACGAATGCGGAAAGATTCGGCCTCACCAAAACTATTTCTTTCGCACCCCGCTTGTCTTGCTCCCGATGAACCTTCTACAGTGGGAGAGCAGCTTGAAAACAAAATATAGGCTCATCGAAAAAATCTTTACCCAATTTTCTGCAGGGGCGGTGCAAACTTCAGGATTCGGAACCTGAAGCTTGATATCAGGTAAGGAGGATGATGGTCAAAACTATTGCGTCTTTTTAAAAAAACACGTCGAGAGCATCGGATGAAAAAACAATTCGTTAAAGAAAGGTATGATTTAAACATGAGAAAGCATAACATCGTTTCGAATGCGACCAGCGCCGAATCCTCCACAGACAACAAAGCCACGACCAACCTCCTTGCCGAGCGTATGGAAACCCTCGGAAAGCGCTACTTGCGCATGGCGGAGATGTACTCGATGCAGCTCAAGGGAAAAGAACCGTTTTTCCCCGCATCCTTCCCTCAAACTTTCGACAGCGCCGAAGCGAATCTGGGCCTCATATCGTCGGTGTGCCCGGCGTTCCTTTACGCAACGAAGAAGGACGACATTCTCGCCCTGTCCGACATCCCGGCCAACGCCGACGAACTTGCCCGAAACATGGAGCGCTATATCGATATCATCCAGTCATGCTTCAAAAAAACGGAAAACGTTCTCTCAGGCAGCGGAGTGATTACAAGAAGCGTGATGTTCATCCCCGGCGTTGAAAAAAAGAACGACGACGAGGCGAAAGGAACTACGGAACTGATGCGCGCGGCGTGCCTCTACGACACCGAAACCGCCTCGGAGCTCCTGAAGGCGGGAGCAGACGTGAACGCTGAAAACATCGACGGGCTTACTGCTCTGCACTTCGCCGCGAACTATTCCGAAAACCCGGATATGACATCCCTTCTCCTGAACGCTGGAGCGAACATCGACGCGAAGACCAAAACAGGGGTTACTCCCTTGCTGTTCGCCATCCGAAACAATCGCAATCCCGAAGTCATCTCCACTCTTCTCAAATCCGGAGCCGATTTCAAAACGAAAACCAACTGCGGTGAAACACCTCTTATAATCGCCGCAATGAACCGCTCCGAGGTCGAAATCTACTCCATGCTCCTTCAGGCCGGAGTCGATGTGAACGCGAAGCACAACGGAAACAGCCCCATCATGCTAGCCCTCGAGAACAATCGGGATTCCCGAATCATCTTGCTTTTCATAGATGCGGGAGCGGACGTCGACGCTGAAAACGACTCGGGAGAAACTCCTCTCATGCTCGCCGCCGGGTCCCGGATGGGAACAGAATCGACCGAGATGCTCCTGAAGGCCGGAGCAAACCCGAAAGCCGGAAATTCTCTCGGAGAGACTCCTCTTCACTATGCGGCGTCGCATTCGAACAATCCGAGGATGATATTCCTTTTGACAGATGCCGGAGGAGATATCGGCGCAGAAACCGAAGACGGCGGGAGCGTCCTTTTATACGCCGTCGCGAACAATTCCGAACTCTCCGTTCTTTCGGCCATCATCGAGGCGGGAGCAGAAGCGAATGCGGCCAACTCTTTCGGAGAAACGCCTCTCATGGTCGCCGCCATGTCCCGTTTGGAGACGGAGGCGACCATGATGCTCCTCGAGGCGGGAGCAGAACCGAACGCGTCGGACTGCCACGGAAGAACAGCTCTGATGTTAGCGGCGACCAATCCGAATGCGGAAGTCACGCGACATCTGCTGAAAGCGGGCGCCGACGCGCTAACTCTGCGAAGAGACGGGAGAACGGCGGAAATGATTGCCGAGGCTTGGAATTTGAATCCCGAGATTGTTTCTCTGCTCGCCGAGGCGAAACGCAAGACGGCGTAGAAGCCCCGTAACAAGGAATGGTGGCAGATAGCGGCCGTCTGCGAAAGGAACTGTTTTTTCGGCGCGAAGGAGTTCTTCTCGGGAAGAAATCCTTCGTCAGCCACCGCCCTTCTCCAGGTTTCCGATTTCCAGGAGCGCGGAGCGGAGCGCCTCGAAGGCCGCCAGCCTCCGCGCAACCTCCTTCGCCGCGAGTTCCGCGCGACGCCGGTCACCCTCAGCCTCGGCGATTTCTCTCGCGTCGAGCGTGGCCGCGAGGTCGGAGAGAAAGTTCTCCGCGCTCTCGGCCGCACGGCGGCGGAGAACCTCGTCGTGGTATTCGAAAACGAAGCCCGCGGCCGCGGAAGACGAAACGCTCTCAGAGGCGGCGTCGATGCCGGGAGCGCCGGACGCCCCGGTGAGTTCTTCGCCCTTGCGGCGATTCGGACGGGACGCATCCTTCATAGGGCCTCATCCTCCCTTCGACGCCATTATAAATCGTTTTTTCCCGGAGGGTTTTTCGGTTTTTCACTTTATGTTTTAATGAAAACATAAGCAGGCATGAGATGGATTTTTCGGGGAGGCGCCGTTTTCTCCACCCTTCCCGCGAAACTACACGAAACACGACGCTCACCGTCTCCCGGAGAGCGGAATAGTTAGGAGGAGTCATTGTGGTCGAAAATCTTTCAAAAAACGCTGCCGATGGAGAATTTCTGAACGCCTTCCGCCAGGATAGGACAGGCGTTTCTGATTTCCCCGGAATTTCGGACGTATCGACGCCGACGGCGGATTTCGATGCGCCAGGTGGAATAACGACGCTTCTTCGCAGAATCGTGGAGAACTTCCCGGTCGTCCCGGGGAAAAGGGTAATGGACAAGGCATGGACGACGAAAGCATTGATGAAAATCGACTCGAAATTGCCGCCTCCGTCCAAAGCTCCTAGAAAAGCCGTTTATTGCGGACGGGAAGGGATTCCGACGCTGCTCTATAAAATAGCCGCGACGCTCGGGATGGACGCGCCGGCCGAGCGTCGCGAGAACACCATTTTGAATCTCGTAAAAGAAGCCGCCGACAGTAAGGACTTGGAAAATACCATATCGGAATTCTGCAGTATTCTCGACGGGGCGGCCAACGTTTCGGCCCATGCCAATGCACATTTCAACATCAAAAAGCAACCGGAATTCAAAACGGCAAACTTAATTCTCTCGGCAGCGACGGCCTGTTTTCTGCTGGCCTGCAAATTTCCGTTCGACGGTATCCCGCTAACTGTTAAGACGGGCGTGGCATCACTCGACTTGAACGACTCCATGACGGTCCGCGACGCTCTATTTCATATCCAGTTTGCCGTCGACGAGGCTCATTCGGATGCACCTTTGGATTTATACGAACTACAGACACTGCTGTCGGGCGAGACACAACAGGAAGAAGAGCAAGAACAGCAAGAACAGGGAGACGAGAACGGACAACAGGAGACTAAAGAAAAGCAAGCCGAGAAAAAAATTGTAGCCCATAACGATATGGGAGCGATGGAGAATCTGGTGACTGGGCTTTTGACCCGAGGGAGCCACGAGCAAAACATGACCCGATATCCCGAGATAGAGCTCTCGACCCTCCATGAGATGGGCTTCAACTCAATCAGAAATTTTAATCGGTCTCTCTTCGCCGACCTTTCGTTTCTCCCATCCCCTGAAGGAGTTCTTGAGGAAATCCGTAAACACGCCCGCTTCGCGCTTTGGCCGGCCGTCAACGAAGTCTACTGGAAGGAAGGGCCTTTGCGCAGGGTACGGCTTCTACCTCTGCCGACAGGACGGGTGAGAGCCGCCGTCGAGATAGAGGGCGACGATGCGCTCCGCGTCTTTCTGCGGGAGATTCCGAGAAGAGAAGACGACGAAGAGTGGCGGTTTATCGTCCATAATTACACGCATGAAGAAGCTCGGGGATACAAGGACCCGATATGCGCTGCCATAGAGGCTCTGCGGGTCTGCGTCGTCGCCAAGGACCGCAAGATAGCTCCGGGAGCGAAGCGCAGAGTTCCGACCGGCCTCGTCCGGGCCAGGAACATGCCTCGCAAAGGAGACGTGGTCATGCACTACGTTCCGAGATTCATCCCCCTGGGCGGAAATACAACCGGAGGGACGAACAGTATTCCTTCCGTCTCTCTCGAGCGTAAAGTCGGTTCGTGTGCGGTTATAGGCCATCTGCGCCAAATACTCCAGACGCACAAGGCTTCGGACGAGTGCAGAGCCGCAGCCGCCGCGGCCGGGATACCGCTGCCCGAGTACGGACAGACGTTCGTCCGTCCTCATACAAGGGGCGATGCTGAGGACATTCCGCTCGTCAAGATGCGGATGAGCGTTTCGAAGTGAAAATCCACTTTTACCAACCGGCATTGCCCGGAGAGCATGTTCTGCGGGATTGGGAGCGGACCGGTCCGCTCCCAATCCTCCTCCAAATACGCAATGACCCACACCTGCCGGTCCGAGCAACTTCTGCTCGACATTCTGCGAACGCTCAGAATTCCCGTATTTCCTTCGGGGAGCCGCACCGCGATTCCGCGAGAGCGTTCGCAGGATTGAATTTTGATGCCCATCAGCTCCCACGATAATTGCGAGAGAGAATCGAAGTCATTTTTGAAAACTTCTTAGCCCGGCATCATCTTGCAGGTCTACGAAATCCACTCCCTCGCGACCTGATATTCGGGGGGAAATCCTTCCTCCGGGTCTGAGACCGCGACGAGCTCCACCAGCGTCCCCTACGAAGGAGTTTCGGCGGAACATGCGCGCACCTCTTTTTCCGGAAACGACGTCTCCATCAAAAAATATGGTGGATAAGAACATCGTCTTTTCTTTCATCCTTTTGTTACTGCCGATAGCCCTCACGAGAACGGGCTTCTCCTTTTTTCCTCACGGTTCAGTAGGAGCAGCCGTACGACGGTGCGCCTGCTCCGGCGCTCAGCCTCCCTCATACCGGAACAAAAAATCTTCGCGCATCGGCGGCGAGACGTCCATGCTCCTCCACCGACAACCGAAGGTCTTCAAGCCCCTCTTTCAGTCTCCAGCAGGCGGGGACAAAGATGAAATCGCAGGCGACATTCTCGTCGCCGAACTGCGAATACTCCTTTTCCGAGAGAAACACCTCGTACTCGTTCTCTCCCGTCCATCGACTGGAAGGAAGTCCGCGCACCCATAAGGACAGTCCCAGATATTCCTCCCGCGACATCCCGCACGCCCAGAACGCCTCCGCGTGTTCGTAGAACGCTTTCGCGTCATCGCTCAGCACCCCGTATTCCTCGTCCGAAAGGCTGTCGAGGAACATGAAGCTCCCGAATCCGTCGAATCTGCGGCCCTTTTTCTCTCCGTCCACCATGCATCGCCCCTTCTCGAAAGCACAAATCAGCTACCGATACAATTCTGCCGGGACAAGAGGGGGAAAACAGGTTGAACACCTTTCGACGGACCATTCTTCGGGAAGCTGCTGGAGAGCGGACCCGTCGCTCTCCAGCAGCCGCATCGACAGTGGAGCCTTATTTAGGAAGGCTCCTTCGGTAATTCGCGGAAGAGCGCCTCATTCTCCTGTTTATTCCGGGGCTTCGAAGCAAAGAAAAATACGCTGCATCGCGATTCGACCGGACGAGAACCGCCATCTCTCCAGGCGCTCGTCCCCGAGTCGAAAATGATGAAAAGTTTTTCCGGGAAAACGCGGACTCAAGAGCGTCTTCTGCGGCGTACGGCCGAAAGGGGTTCGTCGACGTCGACCGTGAACCAAATCTCCGCTTCCGGATACCACCCTCCGCCGTCGACCCGCGAACCGAGGTTGAAGCGGTACTGCCGCGCGACGATACGTCCGCCGTCGACGTGCGCGCCGTCGTCGTAGACCCGTCCCATCACTATCTCAAAACCGCTTTTTCGTGCTATGGCCTCCGCCACGCACCGGCTCGGTTCCGCTCCCTCTTCGAGAAGCGCGTATTCCGGCTCTTTCCATTTCCCTCTACCCCAAGCGTTGACCTTGATTCGTTCGCTCATGCCGCATCTTCCTTTCTTTCGCGATGATATGTCGGGCGGCAATTCTGCTCCGCCGCCTCTTCCAATTTTCACTTCTCATGAAGCATGCTTCTCCGACGCGCATATGGAACCCGCAAATACCTGTAAACACAGGATTTATAAGCGTATGAAACCAGCATAGCAACTTCGCTCAGGGTCTAACTACCCCCCCTCGAAAAGTCTCTTTTTTCAGAACAAAAATCATATCGACCTCCCTTGACATACGTTCAAAACTCTCTACGATATCCGGGACAATCCCCGTGCATGCTCTGATTTCATGCATATAAGGAGTGTGGATGTTTTGACTGCTATCGACGAAAAACTTCTGAATGCCTGCAAAACGGGCGATGCTAAGACTGTGAAGGCACTCCTCCACGCCGGAGCGGACCCGAACGCCCGAAACCTCCACGGTACGACGGCTTTGATGCTCGCGGCCTCCAACGACAGGACGGGCTCCGAGTCGGTGGAAGCTCTTCTCAAGAAAGGCGCGGACCCGAACGCTAAAAACGGAGATAATACGACGGCGCTGATGCTCGCTAAAAATACGGCTTCGGTCAAAGCCCTCCTTGATAAAGGAGCCGACGCGTGCGCGAAAGACGACAATGCCTGGACCCCCCTCGAGAACGCCCTCGACAATGAAGACGCGGAATCCGTTAAATTGCTTCTCCAAGCGGGAGCGGACGCGAACGGAAAGAACACCGACGGGTCGACGCCGCTGATTTTCGCGGTCGTAAAGAACGACGTGGCGTCCATCCGGGCACTTCTGACAGCGGGAGCGTCAGTGAATGGAAAGGGCCGCAACGGCGTGACGCCTCTGATGGTCGCAGAAACAACGGAGACGGCGGAAACGCTTCTCGAAGCCGGAGCGGACACTGAAGCGGAAGACGGCGGCGGAGCCACTCCTCTGATACACGCGGCAAGAAAAGGAGCGACGCATATTTTGGAAATCCTTCTCGCCGCCGGAGCAAATCCGGATGCCCGGGACAAAAGCGGGAAAACGCCCCTGATGTTCGCGGACGCGGAGTCGATAGAGCTTCTCCTCGACAAAAGGGCGAATCCGAATGCGCGGGACAACGCCGGAAACACGCCGCTCTTGCACGCAACAACGGGGGAAGCCGTCGTTGCGCTTCTCGAAGCCGGAGCGGACGCCTCGATTCGGAACAACGACGGGAAGGACATGTTCGATTTCGAATTCGATAACAACACCTCCTGGAAAGTTCTGGATTGCAAAATCCCGATGCTCTTCTCCGAACTTGAGAATCGGGTGCTGGTATTCGGAGGAGTGGACGAGAAGGCTTATCACGCCGCGGTCCAGTCCCCTCTCTACCGTGCTTTAAGTCCTTTCATCGGGAAAAAGAGACCGTTTTCCAGAAAACTGCTGAAGTCAAAGAAAGCACTTGAAGATTGGCTATTCAAAGTCGATGTCGTTCTCAAAGCGCTTCAAGACCCTTCACCACGCGACGGAAACTTTTTGTTCTGAAGTGAGCGTGTGAACGAAGGGATTCAAGACGTCCGCATATCGGTTCTCGAGACACTCGATACTCGAACCGAGAGGACGCCGTCTTTTTTTCAATGAACGGACGCAGGGGGCGCGCATGCGCCCACCTCATGGGAATCGTTCCACCCGAGCCGCGCCGAGGAACGCTCCTTCGCCCAAGCCCGTCCGACCGTCTTCATACAAAGAGACAGGAACCTCGAAGCAATAAAGGGCTATGCTTCCTCTCCTCCGGGAAGAAACTTTTCCGGTCATTCCGCGGAGAAAAAAATTTCTTCGAGCAAAAAATGAAAGGCACTTGTCTTGCCCTGAACATCCTTGATATCGTCTCTACAAGGATGTTTTCAAGCATGGGCGCCGCAGTGGGGGCGTCGGGAGGAGCCGTTTAAAAAACACGTTTTACGGCGGTTGCGGAAGAAGCCGGGATTCTTCCGTTGAAATACGGCGTCGTCGCGGGAAATGCCGTTCCGACAGATGGTGAAAGGGCGCGTTTTCTTCTCCGATTACGATTCGCGCGGAGTTGCAGCGGAAATTTTTTCCAACCCCTATTGTTTAACGAACCCGTTCCGTGCGACCATCGAAGTGTTTAAAAAAACGACTGGAGGAATTGCAGATGAGCGAACTGGAAAAGCGCGTATTCATTGCTGAGGACGCACGAGGCGACCGGACAATGGAGGAGAAGACGATAGTCATGACGAACGTATTCGCCGGAAAACCTCCGAAGAGCTGGGAAGAAGAGCTGAAGCACTTTTGCGCGCTTCCCTCGTCCTGCATCACGGAGAAAATGTTTTTCGCAGAGGACTCCGAAGAGGTCACCGGGGGCCGGGCTCTCTTCGACAACGGACTTCTGGACAAAAACAACATCCGGGGGTGGATGTTGAAGCCTGTCGGCAACAATGATAAACTTCCGTACGAAATTCTGCAGGATGGACTCGTCCCGGAGCACATAAACGACGATATTCTCCTTTCCGTAATCTCCTGCCCCGCAAAGAACGCAAAACGTTTCTCGAAGCTGACCCGGAGGAGAACCGTGGCCTCCGTGCTCGCCGAAAAACAGTTACTTTCGAAAGAAACGGCGCTGCGTCTTCTTGGAGCATACGCCGCGACAGACATCGCTCCCTTTCTCGACGAGTGCGGAGTGACGCTGAAGGATACGGCCTTATTGGACGAAGTCCTGAACACGCAAAACTGTAACGGCACAACAGTCGCAATGGCGCTGGCGGGAGTTGGAATGCTCCCCGAGGAGAAGTTCGACGACTACCTAGGCGTTATGAACAATAATGGCAACACGCTGCTTCACTTCGCGGCTTGCTTCGGAAGCTTGCCGAAGCGGTTCACATCGGACGAAATGATGTCCTGCCGCAACGAAATAGGATTCTCCGTACGGGAAGAGCTTCTGCTTTCCAAGCTTCGTTCGGATAATCTCGGAGCCGAAGAAGAGACGGAACTTCGGGAGGCTCTTCTGCGCCCGTTAGGTAGCTGGGGCATAGATACGCTCGGTCTCCTTGTTCTGTCGAACGACCTCGGTACAGCGAAACTGCTTCCTACCGACATAATCGTCCAAATACTGGCGGGGAGAGAATCCGACGGCGATGATAGAATGCCCTTCCAACAATTCCTAAACACTCCCCATCATCAAGGTTTCGGCGAAATACTCACCGAGGAGGTTCTGAACTCGGAATGCGAGGCGTCCGATTGTTTTGGAAATAAAGGACGAACATTCGGAGAGGTGTTTTTCCTGCATATTTACAACATTGAGCATAACGGTTTTTTCTTCTTCAACCCGACTTGTCTTCTCAATTCCTCGGGGAATATACCGTCGGGGTTGACGGAGAAAACGCTTATGCTGGGTGCGGACCGGAAGCTCCCGCTGGCTGCGGTGGTATCGGAAATGCTGCCCTTGCCACCCCTATCTCGCGAGATTCTCTCGTTGAGACTTGGAGAACAGGCCATAGAATTTTTACGCCTCGACCACCCCTCTTTACTGGCTCATTTTCTTGCGTCCCGCGGAAAATTTCACGAGGCGATGGCGGACATGCTGCCCGAAGAGGACGACATCGGTAATTCGCTGGCCTTCGTCGCAGCGAAAGCGCTATGCCTCCCCGACAATCTCCTCACGAAAGACGTTCTGCTGATGAAAGGAGCCGATGGAAAAACCGTCGCATCGGTGCTCGCGTTATCCGGAAAGCTTCCCGAGGAGTTCATGGACGACGAAATTGTCGAACTTGTGAAGGAAGACCTCCTCAAATATTACGATAAGGAGAGGCTCAGCAGGATAGTTGCTTCCCATCGTTCCTTCGAAAACGTGGAAGAAGCGGCAGATGCAGTCGCTCTAGTCCAAGACATCGACGACGAGAGATATCTCAGAGCAGTTTCTTATCTCGAGAAAACGCTCGGAGAAGAGAGTTCGACGGTCTTACGGGAAGCGCTTCGGAAAATCGTGGACATCGAAGCTGCGAAGCGAATTGTCCTTCGAACAGTGGAACGCGACCGAAATCACGAAAATCCGAAGTTCGTCCCGGCAGTCGAGATGCTGGGAAAGCACCAAATCCAAATTGAAAACTTTCTGCTCGAGGATAAAAAGGCCATACTCGGATATTTCGATGAAATTCTGGCAAGTTCCCACGAAAACGGTTCCTGCGAAAACACCTTCCCTTGCGACGACGGAGAGCCGTCTCCGGCGGAGGTCACGCTTGAGGCTTTGAGAATAGTCTCTATCCTGGAATACAACAACTACAAAAGAGAGGGAGTAGACCCGGAGACGCTCCGAAGCTTCATTCTGAAACCAATCAAAGCCTTGTTCAATATTCAAACCTCCATGCACATGGTTCTTTCAGTGTCCGATAAAGGGGAAGCGGACGCGAAGCGCTACCTCAGAGAATCGGTTCGAAAACTCGCCGAACAAAGCAGGCGCGAGTGGGAATCGCGGCCCGTGTCGGCGGTGATTGACGAAGAGGAAGAAATCATGATGATGATGTAGGTGGCCATTCTCCCCCTCGTAACGCCGCCGCTTTCGCGGCGGCGTTTTCATTTCAAAGCGACGACCTTCTTTGGTCCCGCAGAGTCCTCGTCCGTTTTCAACCTTCTCCCGTCAATAGGGGAACCGTCGTCGACCGTTTTTTTCCGCACCTGTTCCTCCGTTTCTGCTATTCGTCCCATAATACGGTGCGCAGCGCAGAATTCATCCGATGAACCGAAGACGCAGGAACTCCGGCGATTCAACCCCGCGTTCGGCTTATTCCTCCGGGCTCTCCAAGCCTTCGACGGGAAGAGAACGGTTAGCCTCGGCAGTAGCGCTCCCCGTACTCCTCGGGAAAGCGCTCCTTCAAATAGTCCTTCAAATTCCTTGAATCGTCCGCCAGACTATCCCGGTATTCGAAGAGTCCCATCATGGTCTTGTGAACTTCAATCGGGTCGATTCCGTACTGCACGACAAGCCGCATCGCCATCTCGTAAGCGTATAGCCTGCGTTCGAGAAGCCCCGCCTTCTGCATATGCATCATGCAGGCCCCTTCGGACATGCCGTAACCTTCGCCCGCACCTCTGACGTCGGGCCAGTCGATGAGCGCGACCGGGGGCAATTCAGGTTTCTGTTCCCAGTTCCAGCAGACCATAGTGTTCCTCAACGTTCTTCCATGTTCCTTCACCACGACGAATTCCTCCTTTTCCTTTTTTCCTTGTGCTGCAACACCGACTCGGAGGCCCCATTTCCGCCTTCCCGGAAGACGAAGGACTCGTTCCCCAACGAACGCGACTCCTGCTCCGAGCTTCAATGAATCCGGGATGCGCGCAGTCTTTTCGGCGGAGCGCTCTCACATCATGGGGATATCGGACTCGTACCCGGCTTCATCGGAAGCCGTCGCCGCCGGGACGACTTCGGTTTCGAACCGGAAGTTTTCGAGAGCTTTCTCGGCCTTCGGATATCCTCGGACATGACGGCACAGCAATTCCGAAAGACGCAATGCCGCCTTAACGTCGAGAAGACCGTCTGCATGGCGCTTTGAAAGATTCTCCAAGACCTCGGCAAGGAATCCGCCCATCTCGTCCTCGTTTTCGAACAGATTCGCCGCGAAACAGCCTTCCGCCGAGGCGCCGGCCGCCAGAAGAACCGCCGCGACGTCTGCGAGCCGCTCTTCCACGGCCAGCTTCAGCGCGGATTTCCTTCCGGAGGACGCTTCCGCGTCCATCTCCGTGCCGAGCTCCACCAACAGTTCGATTCTTTCGAGCGTCCGGCGGCGGACGGAAAGATGCTGCTCGTCTCCGGCGGCGTCTCTTCGAGGAGGCAGGCAGCAGGAAAGGAAATCGACATATTTCAAGAGGAGGGTTCTTCCTCCCGGAGAAAGATTCGGGTCGGCGCCGAGTTCGACGAGAAGGCTCGCGACCGACTCGTCCCAACGCTCCACTGCAATGCTCAACGGAGTGTCCCCCAGGTTCCCCCGCGCATCGACGTCCGCTCCCCGCTGAACGAGAGTCAAAATGGCGTCCGCATCGCCTTCCCGCGCCGCTTTCAGCAGTTTCTCGTCTGCTTCCCGCATGTCGACTCCTCCTCGTATTATTAGTCTCATGACAATAAAGGCTCGCAGATACCAGACAGCGAGTGACTATTTTCAAGAACTGCAGATTATTTCTCGAAAAACCTGGAACAGTGATTTATTCCTGTCTTACGAGATTTGCTCCGAGTAGTGCGAAAGCCGTGTCCGCCGTGTCTTACGACACCCCGGACACGGGAACTTTCTCCGAGAGGGTGAAACATACCATGAATGGATGACTTCCGGCGGAAAGCCCGAAAAGGCGACCAACGGGAACGCTCCTCTCCTATTTTCCCGTCGTACAAGGGTTCTCCCGTCCTCCCTCCCGGCACCCGCGAGCAGGTAGCGGATGTCGAGCCTCGTTGCCTTATCACCCATTTTTCGAACCATAATACTCACCCTACCAGCAGGGTGATATTCCCATCGCCGTCGTCCTTTTCCGGCGCGACTCTTCGCACTACGGGCGTTATGCCGTCCGGTCCCGTCTTGTCGGCATTGACGATTATCGGCGGTATCCAGTGATACACCGGCACTCTCTTTTTTTCGGTCGTTCCGGTCGTTCCGGAAACCTCCGCGTCTCGGGGCCCCCGCCAGTATTTGTGCCAGTGTCCGGAGCGGTTGTGCGGAGATTTGGGGGTGCCAGTCCCCGGATTCGAGCATACTGCAGGAGCTGTCGTGCGTTGGTGCCGAAGTATCGCACCGACGCGATATCCCACTTCCGCGACGACCGTCTTGACCGGGCCTTTGGCGGTCTTGAGGGCGCTTTTCCGAGTGCTGTACGATTGGGGTTCCGGCGTCGCACGTCGCTCGGACGCCAGAAGGTCAGGATGCGGCGAGGCGATGTAAAGCATGGAGGAAATGATGGCGGTGGCAATCTTCCGTGTGTCCAGCACCTCGTCCAGGAGACCGTCGAGCGGACATTCCGCCAGCCCCGTGGGAGGTATGCGGCCGACAACCTCGTCTCGAAGTATATTCTCGGGTTTTCGAAAGCCGTTTTCCTCGGCGTACGTACGATATCTCTCGCGTGTCGACTCGGTCCGGGAGCGCCACAGAGCGCCCGCTATATAGCTTTCGAGAGACACGCAATCATGTGCGCCCGCGCTCAGCGGCAGAATGCAGGGCTGCTGTACCACACGGCCGTCGACGAGCGTCGATATTATCGCGACGATGACGGTCCCTCCGTCCGCCGAGCAGAAGGGCTGCGCCAAATAGCCGAGCATGAGTCTCTTTTGGAGCGCGAGCGGCTCCGGAAAGTCCGCCGTTATGCACCAGCCCGGCAGAGAGAGAAGAGCTTCGGCCGGCGGCATATACTCCAGCGGCGTCGCCACGAGTTCCGCGACAAGCCTCTCGTCCATCTTGTAGACCGTGCGCGTGGCCCGCCACGCTGCGGTCATGCTCACGGTCAACAACGTGATTTCGGCGTGAAACGGGTCGCGGTCGGCGTCATGGAAGCGGTGGTCGCCTTTGGTGTGCCCGCATCCAGGACAGATATAGCCCTCCATTATGCCGGTCCAAGCCTTCGAAGGAAGATACGTCCACGCCGGGATGGTCTTTATAAGGCGGTGGCGCTCCAAGGCGGCCTTTTCCCATATCCCCTTGTACAGCGTCTCCGCAGTTCTCTCCATCGCGCGCACCACGGTGAGCATACGCGGCTCGGAGCGGCACTTGTCGTCGCAAAGCGATGCGAGGCGCGGCGTAAGGTGTTCGTAAAATCTCATGACGTCTCCTCCCTTTTTCAGTCCCGCTCCAGCGCTCCGCTACCGAAAGACGGTGGCGCGGCGGGACGGTCTCCTTGTTCTCCTCTTCAATGCTGTTTCTGGGCGCTTCGACGAGCGATTCCAGAACCGCCTCCCGCGTCGCCTTCGAGTCGAACTGCTCTCCAAGGCAGCTCGCAACGGCCTTGTACTGCGGGAGTCTTCTGTCTTCGACGCCGACTTCTTTCAGCGCGAAAAAGCGACGGAGTCTTCGTGCGGGCTCTTTCCCTTCTTCTTCCGTCCCGCCGCCTCAAGGAGGCGCGCGCAGTCCGCGTGGCCGTTCGCGACGGCCACAATCAGCGCGGTGTCGCCGCTTCTGTTCTTCGCGCTCGCGTCGGCGCCCGCGTCGAGAAGAACCTCCGCGCAGCTCTCCTGACCACGGGCGATAGTCTTCATTAGAGCGACGCCGTCCGGCTCAGCGCCGTTTCACAGGTCCTTCTCGACAGCCTCCGAGTCTCCCATCAGGATGACCTCCATCAACCGGTCGTTCTCAACCTGTATTCTGAAATAGTTTTCCCCTCTGCTCATACCGCATCATCCTCCCGATTTTTGTTTCTCAAAAAACCCTACCAACTTTCACAACACCTAAACAAGACGACTTCGCAAAAAAGATGAAAAGATTCCGCGGAGCGACGCATATCACTCCGCTTCTTGGAAAAGCGCGCGCTTTTCGTTTTTTCTCTCCGGAATTCATCTCCCGACGAAACCAAACTCCGAAAAGACCGAGTCTGAAAAGACCTTACCAACCCTTCGGACACCTATACAAGAGGGGAAAGAATAGATTTCGTAATTTCCATGCTTTCGCCGGGATTTCTACCTGAAAAGATTCCGGAATCTCTACGATAGTTCATGTCCGGCGCTTTACGCTCGAAAAGGTGAAACGGCCTTTTCTCAGCGGTACGAGGGAACCGCGCGGAATCCTCCTTCTCCGGCGCGCTGCGAGCACCCGCCCCGGCTCGCTTCAATCCCCTCGACCTCAAGCGTTCCCCCTGATTCGTCCGCTCATGTCGCCCATCATCTTCCCCGTTTCGATTTGGATTCGCTCGACCTCCGGTCTTCAAGTCCTTTCCCGTTCTTCCGAAAAACACATCATTCAAGGAAAAGCGGCGGGCATCTTGCTTCACGACGACATTTCCAGCGTAGCAAGCAGTCAATGCGCGTAACAACCCCCCTTGAAAAGAAAGTTTTTTCAGATATATGCTCTACCGTTTCTCGGCTCGGCGGCGAAAAAGCCTCATAGTCACCCTCCGGCTGCTTTCCCGTATCTCGGTGAGGAGGAGGAAGGTTGTGTTATGATTTTTCTGCTGAATAAGCGCTGCTTGGGGTAATGACCGGTCGTTTTTTAAAGATGGCAAGTTAAATAATGACGACAATCCACTACGGGAGGTATTCAAAGACATGTTCGATGCCATTTGGATTCGGGGGAGCGGCAGAGAACCGAGAACCGTGCTCGACGCCAATTTCGCCCCATCCCGGCTCGGAACGCTCCGAACGCGCAACCGTGCGGCCTACAAGGGCATCTACGCACTCCTTATGGAGGAACAGACAAAAGACTGGCTCTCCGCGACGAAAATCGACTTCTCCAGCTACTTCTCCGAGTCGATAGACATCCATCACATCTTTCCCGTCGCCTGGTGCGAAAAGAACGGCATTCACAGAAACGATTACAACAGCATCGTCAACAAGACTCCTCTTTCTGGGCGTACGAACCGCATCGTCGGAGGAGAGGCGCCGACCAGATATCTGGACAGGCTCAAAAAGCACGCCGGAGTGGACGACGATGAGTTCGAGGCTATCTTGCGCTCCCATGCGGTGGACCCGGTGCAGATGTACCGCGACGATTTCAGGGGCTTTTTCGCCGACCGCAAGGAGCGTATTCTTCTGCGCATCGAGGCCGCCATGGGCAAGGAAATTCCGCGAGCCGAGACGTTCGAGGAAGGAGAGCCCGCTGTCGAGAACGAAGACGAGGACGAATGAACAATGCGTTCGGAACTGCGTGAGTCGAAAGGTCTAGGGAGATGATGCGTAAAGCGGCGAAGCTGCTCGCCATCGTTCTGCTCGTAATCCTTCTTTTCGCAGAAGCCGCCCCTCTTTGCTCGGCTCCCTACAACTACGAGGACCTCCAGGATGAACACGAACACTGGACTGAAAGAGAGATGGAGGCCGGCCCGGCTCAGGCGCGGAAGGAGAGGGCCGAAGAAGGCTCCTTCATACTTTGGATGGGGCTTCTTTTCTGGGGTTGGGTCTTCGGTCGGGGAATCATGAAGTCGATTCGTGAGACTCGGGGGAAGTCGGAAAGATATCCATAGTTTTCCCTCGTCCGTCGGATGAACGGAAGGGAGCCCCCCGCCGTTTATCCGTTCGGTGCGGGTGGAGGCAGGCGGATGAATCGGAGACAATCCGTATGAGACCTCACAGCTGGGCGAACAAGTTTTCGCCGAAGCCGCTTCCGGATTCCTCTTCGTCCGGCCCTGTCGACGAACGGGCGATACGGCCCTCCCCGACGGCTTTAACCACTTTTTTCATCGCGTCTTCGTCCTCTATGGACACACCGTTTCGGCAAAGTCGGTTCAGAAAGAACCCGGCGTCGATGCGACCGGTCATCAAAAGAGAAAAAGTCGACTTCGCGATTTCCGGCTCCCCCCATGGAAATCACCCTCAGCCGTCTTTCGACGAATCCTGAAAAACTCTTCCGGCGAAAAGGTTCCTCAAACAATCTTTTTCACGCGACGGGGGAGAGACTTGATGTCTCTCCCCCGTAAATTAAGCACCGCCTTTTTTTCGAGCGACGGTTCACTCCGCCCAGAGTCCCCGCCCTTCCTCCCGCGCGGTCCGATAGAGTTCCCGGAAAAGGTCGGCGTATTTCACGTTCGGCGGAATCGTGAGCAAGGAGGCGTACCCCGCTTCGACCATAATCGCGTTCAGCATTTTTCCGTCCTTCCAGACGTACGCCAGAACGCGGCCGTACCGGTCCTTCCTTCCGACGTCGAATTCAAGGACGACGGAATCGCCCTTCCGGACGAGAGATTCCATCTTCTCGGCCGCGCGCTTCCCCATGGCGATTATCGCGTCGACATCCCGCCCCTCCTCGTTCGCCTGGAGATTCGCCCTGTCGTTCATTCTGGACTCGGGAGTGTCTATTCCGATGAGACGGACGGAAACGTCCTTTTGGGAGCCGGGGATTAAGATGCGGATTGTATCCCCGTCCACAATCCTGGAAACGCTCGCATTCACGGTCTCTCCCGTCGGAGAGGACGGCGCCGGAGCGCCGGAAGCGGGCGCGGAAAGAGCCGCCGTAAATATGAACGCAAGCGCGACGACGGTTTTTACAAGTTTTCTCATGTTTTTCCTCCGAGGACCGGTTTAGGTTGGTTGTGCCCGATGCTTTTCGGATAGTTTTCTTTACTGCTCAAGCTTTTTTCTCGCTTTCGGTGCGCGTTAAGTATACGATAATAAATTCAATGCCGGTTCCGAGAGTAGTTGCCTATTCCCTCTCCTCCATCGCGACTGCATAGGGCAGGTCGGCAGGGAGACATCGAACCACTGGTTTCCGCGAAACAGGCTCAATAAGCACGTTCGAAGAGGATTTCCGCAATCGGAGTCACGCACTGCTTGGGGAGAAAGAATCGAAATCCGGCTCCGGCTCCCGATTTCCGCGGACCATCGGATTCCGCAGAGCGACTCGCCGCGCTCCTTCACCGCCGCCAATTTCCCCTTCCGAACCTTGTGAAACCGCATCCGTTCGTCTCCTCTTCAAACTCTTCTTCGTACTATTCCTCGAGGAGTCTCCCCGAGAGACTCCTCGAAAGGAGCTTCGCCGGAGTCGTTCCGCGGAGGATTCGCGCCCGTACCAGCGTGTCTGCGCCGATTCCGAAGTCGTCGTCCTCCCCGCCCGCGCCTCTTTCGACGAGCTCTCCGCATACGAGAGCTTTAAGAGCTTCGGAGGACAGAACGCCTTTCGGGAACCGCTCGGGCGTGCATGCGGCGACCAGGTGCGCGACCGTCAGGCCGTCCGTGGTGGACGCCGACAGAATCCGTTCGCTCATTCGCTCCCTGGGCAGGTTTCCGTGCCGCGCAAGCCAGTGCGCCGGAGTCTCCCCCCTGCGGTCGGCCGACAACAGCGTCTCGTCGTCGAAGACAAGCCGGCAGACCGGCCGCCTGGCGCATTCGAGCGCCACGGAACGGCCGAAGGAGTCTCCGAGCGCAATGATTTCGGTCAGCTCGGCCTCGTTCAGTTTGCGGGCGAAGTCCACACCGAGGCTTGCGCACCGGTGCGCGACCGAGCGGCCGCAGGCGTTCGAGACGCGCAGAACGGAGGGAGTCAGCCTCCCGGCGACGGCCAGCGAGAGGAGCTGCATTCCGTCGAGCATCAGACCGACGACGTCGCCGGAATCCGAAGCGAGGGAGAGTATCTCCGCAAGCTCTCCGTCGTCGAGGAGCGGGAGCCAGTCCGCCCGGCGCAGGACGCTCGAATGGGCGACCGACCAGCCGTCGGGGGTTTTTAGGCGGAGAACGTGGAAGGTCAGCTCGTCCGAGGGTATGGTTCCGTTTTCGACGAGGATGTGGGCGACGGTCTCTCCCTCGGAGTTCCGCAGGGAGAGGATGTCGATGTCGGCGAAGAGGTCGGGCGGGAATTCGCCCGACTCGGCCAGCGCGTGCCAGCGTGTTGCTTCTTTTTCGTCGAACATTTCTTCCCCGGTAAGTTCGATGTCCATTCGTGAAACCTCCTTTTCGGGCATGAATCCGCCGAGCAGCGTCAAGTCGGGATATCCCGTCTTTAACGGGACTCTCCCTCGTTCTCGGCGAAAAAGGCCGGAACGTCTTGAGTCCCGCCGGTTTCTTGGAAAAAGCGTTTCGGGAAGGCGTCAAGGCGGCGGCGGGCGGAGTCATGCCCTTCCGGCGCTTTTATTCGATGTCGGCTCCGGCTTCCGAGAGCGTGTTCGGCACCTCGGAGCCGGAGGTTGACATCGGGGCTTCATACAACGAAGGAAAAAGTCCGGAGATTTATCAGGAGATACGGACAGAAAAGCTCGCGTCACCCCCATATCTCCATCCGCAACCCTCTCGCGTCCAGCGGCGGGTCGTCCGGAATGCGCACCGCTTCGCCGCGGAGAATCCGCTCGGCGCTCCAGCAGGCGACGCACGCGTCGAAGGGATGAACCTCTCTGATTCTCTCCTGAAGATGCGGAGTCATCGCTCCGTCCACTTCACGGAGCTTCGGAAAGAGGCAGTACGACTGCAGCGTCAGCCCTGCCGCTCCGTTCAACCTCCCGGCCTCCTCGAAGGAGTCCCCTCCGAGAGCTCTCCGCGAGGGCGGCGGGAATACGCTGCTGCTTCTCTGTTTCTTCAGAAGAACGCGTGCGGCGGTGTCGCGCATCCCGCCTCCAGGCACCCCCTCGTCGAAAAGGCCAATCGGCATGTCCACAGCCGTCATCCCGGGCGCCGGGGCAATTCCTGAAACCTCCTCGAAAAACCGGCAGATACGCGTCTCCCTTTCTCCCGATTCGGGATTCAGAAACACCGCGACCCATCCCGCTCTGCATCCGTCGACTCCGGCAATCCATGCCACAATCCATCCATCCTCCCGTGCAAAGGGTCGGGAAGCCGGGCATCCGCGCCCGGCTCCCCGTGCCGGGGTCCTACTCCGTCACGTCCGAAGCCGGTTCAGTCTCCTCCTCGTCCACCGCGTCCTCGTCCGCCGTCAATAGGGGCGCAACGCTCTCCTCCACCGGAAGCTCTACGCTGTTCAGGCTGGAAGTGAACTTGTCGGAGCGGGTCCGGGCCGTTTTGAGCTTCTTCGCGGCCGTCTCGAGACCGTTCTGCGCGGATTCGAGAGCTCCGGTGAAATGCTTCCACTCCGTCTTGATTCTGTTCAGAATGTTCCAGACCTCGCTCGACCGCTCCTGGATTGCGAAGAAGCGGAAGCCGGTTCGGATGTTGTTCAGGATGGCCCAGAGCGTGGTCGGTCCGGCGACCATGACCCTGCAATCCCGGTGAATGTCCTCGACCAGGCTCTGACGCCCGACGACCTCGGCGAAGAGCGCCTCCGTGGGCAGAAAGAGTATTCCTATGTCGGTCGTCGCGGGAGGATTGAGGTATTTTCTGCAGATGTCCTCCGCGCACATCCGTATTCTTTTCTCCAAATCCTTGCCGGCCTTCTCGACGGCGGTTTTGTCGGCCTTGTCCTGGGCGTCGAGCAGTCTTTCGTAGTCGGCGAGCGGAAACTTCGAGTCGATTGGGAGCCATTTCACCGTTCCGTCCTCGGGGTTCGGAAGCTTGACAGCGAATTCCACGTTCTCCCTGCTCCCCGGTTTCGTCGCGACGTTCGTCTCGAACTGGACCCCCTCGACGAGAGCCTCTCTCAGAAGACTTCCCAGCTGCACCTCGCCGAGAATCCCCCGCTGTTTGACGCCCGAAAGCACTCTCTTGAGGTCGCCGACGCCGCTCGCGAGCGCCTGCATCTCACCGAACCCCTGATGGACGACCTCGAGACGCTCGTTGACCAGTTTGAACGATTCGTCGATGCGCTGCTTGAGCGTCCCCTGAAGCTTCTCGTCGACCGTCGCGCGAATCCGCTCCATGTGGGCCGCGTTGTCCTCCTGCATCTTTCGGAAACTCGCCTCGAGCGCTGTTTTGAGCTCCTCCATCTTTTTCTCGTTCCCGGCGAGGTCTCCCTTCTGAACGGAGATGAAATTCGCCATCGTGCCGCTCAGCTCGTCCCTCGACGCCTTGACGGAGCCTTCAAGACCCGTCCGCATCGCTTCGAGAAGCGCGCTCATCTCCCTCCTCTGCTCGGAGGACATCGAGTTCTGCTCCGTTCTGTTCCGGGAGATTTCTCCCTTGAGCATCTCCTCGGCGCGCGAGAGCGCCTTCTCCAGCGCGGCGAAACGCGCATCGAGAGCGGCCGGGTCGCTCCGCATTCTTCCGGCGACAAGCCCCGGCAGGATAAAAAGGACGACAAAGACCACGACGAGCGACGATACCACGACGACAATGCTGTTCAAATCCATCAGCACGACATCCTCCCTTTACGATTCGCCGGACGGGTCCGGCGAATATGGTTTCATCACGAATTCTCGGATTCCTCGGTCGAAATCCCGACTGGAGCCCGTTCCGACAATACGGCCGTCGCAACCTCCCTGAAAGTCTCGTACTCGGCGGAGAAGAGCCCGCTCGAACCGGCGGGAAAGGGGCGCGCCGAGACGTGGTAGTGGGCGAAACTCCATAGTTTGAACGAGAGCTTCTCCGCCAAGCCGTCCAGGTAGTCCGAGAGCGGGTCGTGCTCCATTCTCCTTCCGGTGTGCGCGAATGCATAGTGCTCCTCCAGCAGCTTGTCGCACGCGCGGCTCGGAGCGACGTGGGTCCAGACAAGGTCCACGTTCCAGCCGCGCTTCTCGAGGAATTCGATTCCCCGCTCCCGTTCCTCCCGACTCGGATTCTCGCGCTCCCACCAGTCGACTCCCGGGGTCCGGACGCTTTTGTCGACGCTCCGTCCCCCTCCGAAAGCGAAGCAGTAGAACCCGGCGACATCGTAGACATAACCGCGCCTGAGGTGATAAACGCCCTTGGCGGCGACACCGACGGGTCCGCCCCACCGCTCCTCCGAAGGAAGCGCGTCCAGGAGGTCGAAATTCTCGTGGTTTCCGTCCACGAATAGGGTCGTCCACGGCATGGCCGAGAGGACGTTCAGACAGCGGCGCTCCTCGGGAGTCGGCGGATTGTGCCAGAACACCCCGAAGTCGCCGAGCACGACGAGGAAATCGTCCTTCGAGAGGGTCTCCCCCTCCGGAAAGAGGCGTTTTCCGAGCCGCGCATCGGAGACGTCCCCGTGCAGGTCGCCGGTCAGGAATATCCGTTTTTCCATGAGATTCACCTCCGGAGAGAGTTTTTGCTCCTGAAAAGAGAATACCACAATCGACGGAAATAGTACGCTCAACAGAAATCTCTTCCGGCGCAAGGCAAGAAGAAAAAACATCCGCATCGCGTTCTATACGTTACAATGGGAGCGTTGCCCCTCAGCTCTACGGCGTATCCATTTTTTTGTTTCGCAAGGAAGGGAGAGATTCCGAATGGACCTCAACCGCTTTCAAAGGCAAGGCTCGATATCGAACTCTCATGTCGGCCGCGATTTCGAAACGGTCGCGCAGCTGTATTTCAAGACTCTCGGCATCGGCTTGACTCCGGATTTTCCCGTACCCGTGGGGGTCGACGGCAAAGAGAAGAAAAAACGGAAGTTCGACCTCGGCTCGCAATCTCCTCCGATATTGGTCGAATGCAAGTCGCACAAATGGACCGACGGCGATAATATTCCGAGCGCGAAGATTACCGTCTGGAACGAGTCCATGTACTACTTCCATCTCGCTCCGCCCGATTTCAGAAAGATACTGTTCGTTCTGAGGGATTACAGCGCGAAGCGCGGCGAGTCGCTGGCCGAATACTACGCGAGGCACAACGGGCATCTCGTACCCGACGGGGTGGAGATTCTTGAGTACGACGAGGAGGACGGAGCGGTCCGCGACGTTCTCGGGAAAGCATGAGGAAGCGCGCCGGAAAAACCGCGTCGGAGCGTGGCGCCGTCTTGCACCAAGACTTTTGCCCGAACATGAAGACCCGCGCGACTCCGGTCGCTCCTGTTCAGCCGGAGGAAGCGCCGGAATCGGAAAACGGGAAGGATTTCCGCTGCGCGAGAAACTCGTCCAAGTCCGTGCTCGGTGCAGCCTTCCTTCTCCTCCCGCGAACCCGAGGCGGAAGAGAAAGATGATGTCATCGAAGGCCGAATTGCGATTTGGTAGTCAACCTTCCGTTTTCGAACATCGCAATCATATTGGAGCCGTTATTGTTCTCCCATCCGTACATGACGATTGTATAGCCCCCGGAAGAAGTTCTGCTAATCTCCGAACCGCGGGAACCGACGGCTCTCGCGACATCTTCGTAGGACATGCCGTCTCTTAACCGGTTGTATTTGGACATGGTTACCAACCGGGATTCCGAAGAAGAGGAAAACGAGGAGGAGGAGGAAGAATTGGACGCGAACGGGTTTTCCATGATTGAATGAATTTGGAAGGATACATAGAATATCCATATCAGCCCTATCGCCGCAACAACAACGGCCGCCTTTCCGAGTTTTTCTTTTTTGTACACAGAGATGCAGCTCAGCACGAGAGCGACGGGAACCAGAAAAATCGCCGCGAAATAAGGGACAAGAAGTCCCACCGCTCCCAAAGCCAGAGCGGCTATGCCGAAAACCGACGTGTTGGCCGCTTTGCTTTCGTCCGCCGGGTTCTCCGACGTTGAGGACTTCACGCTCTCCGTGGGTGCGGCTTCCGACAACGGTATGCCTTTATTGGTTTTCAACAGATTTATCCTTTCAATCACATCTTCGTTTATTCCCCCCTTGATTATCTTGCTTTCCCATTCTCTGCACAGGCTTGAGTCGATGACCCCCTTCGCTGCGAGCTGCCGCAGTTCCATGATGATTTCGGAGACGGTGGGCCTCGACGAAGGACCGGACGGCGCTTCAGGCTGGGTTTTGCGGGTTGCTTCATCTCCTTTTCGGATTTCTATTTCCCGCCTCTTGAAAACCGCCATCTGCTCGATTATTTCATCGGTGACGCCTTCCCGCACCGCTTTCGACTCCCATATCTTTCTTTCGTCGGGAGCAATCACACCCTTTTCTTCGAGATATTTGAGCTCTCCGATAATATCGAACGCTGAAATACCCGCCATGAGAAACCCTCCTCATATGCTTTTTTCAGGCGCGGGCCGGCCGCTACCCCGCACATTCCGCTACCTGTATCGCCGGCAAGGGCCGGTCCTGCCGCCCGCTCGAAAGAGCCGCATGGAGTCCGGTCTTTCGGCGAGGGGGCCTGCATTGGATTGCGCGGCCCTTCTTTCGTAAGAGTTCTGCATAGGCGCCTCAATTCCCTGCATCTCACCTCCGCTTATCCTGCGAAGTGCTCCGGTCTCTCGAACGACCCGCGCTCTCGTACCGGCGGACCTTTCGAATCGTGAGCGTCGCGGTTTTCGCCGGAAGCGGTTCTCGGCGCCGGGGAAGGGAGACCGTCGCCCGAAGAAAAAAATGTTCCGGACGGAGGTCCGCCTTTTGTTATGCCCGCAAACCGGCCGTTCATGAAAAAGATTTCCAAAACGAAAAGAGGGACGAAACAACGCGCCCGCCGGCATCGGTATCGTCCTCTTTGTCCGCCTTGCACGCCCCGCACGGGTTTTCTTGAACACCCCTCTCAAAGGAGTCTCAAAAAGGTCATTTTTGGACGAAATCCGCAAAACGGGGCTATTTGAGAGAGATTTTCCTGTATGTTCCTTTTTACCCGTGTAACCCGTGCAATACTGATGAATACTCATTTTGACGGCGTGTTTTTAACTGTTTCGATATCGTGCTTGCCGTGATTGATTGGCACGGACGACGCGAAGCATCCGAGCCAAGGAAGAGCGGGGCGTGTTCGGGGAATGTCAGGATTCACTCCCGGACGTGAAACTGAACGCAGGAGCGAACAGCAACACATCGAGGCGTCCTCCCATTTTTTTCTTCGGGCGACGGTTTCCCCCCGCCCCGGCTCCCGCCGGACGCCCCCGTCAGCAGTCGTCCTCCTCGTCCATCAGGCCCAGCTCCTCCGCGAGACTCGCGGCATGGTCCTCCTGCGCCATCTCCGAGAGCGTCTCCATCAGGTCGTCGGCCACGGCGTACGTAACCTCATCCTGGTCGACATCCGGGAGCGACAGCGCGTTCGCCATCGACATGGCGATATCCTCCGCCGTCTCCTCTCCCTGAGGAGTCCTCCACCAGAGCGCCTGACGCACCAGCTCGGAAAACCCCTCCGTCTCAATCGTCAGCAGGTCGCGGACAGCGTCCTCGGCCGACTCCTCCCGTCCCCGACCCGGGTCGAGGTCCAGACCGAGCTCGGCGCCGAAATCCGACCACAGGCTTCCTTCTCCGGGCCGGTCGCCCTCGCAGCTTTGGAGGTGCTCGACGAAGTCGGTCAGGACATCCTTGTGGAATTCCTTCTTATTCATGGATACACCTCTTTTCACGGTTTGTTCGATATGGGAACATCCACGGCCCGGCCTTGAACCAAACCCCTCACATGCTCCCCGTCGCCTTGTTGCAGGCAGCCACAGGGTCGGAGTAGAAAATCGGGTCCACCCTCTCCACGATGTCGCCCGGCACCTCGAGGAAGTTCCGCTTGTTCTCCAGGGGGACGAGCGCCTTGCGCGCTCCGTTCTCCATGGAGTTCTGAAGCGGTTCCGCGAGCGAGTGGACGCCCTTGATGTTCCCCTGGATGCTCAGGTCGCCGAGAACGACGAGTCCGGGGGCGACGGGCATCCTGCGCAGGGCTGAGACGAGCGCGACCAGGAACGCCACTCCGGCCTCGCATTCGATTCTGTTGGCGAGCAGGTCGATGACCTCGATGTGCATGTCGGTGGTGTCGAAGACGCTGCCGAGTCCGAGCTGGACCTTGTGTCCCTGAAGGTATCCGAACGCCCGGTTCAGACAGCCCTTGACCGCCCCGTCCACTCCTCCCGCCGTTTTCAGCTTCCCAGTGCCCGCGGAGGTTCCGACCTCGATTCGGTAGAGCCCGGCCTTTCCGTCGCCGCTCACGGATGCGGCGTAGACGGAGCCCGGCGCGAGCGGGTCGGAGGAGATGAGTCCGCGCCCCCCTTCTTCGGGAACTCCGACGAAGGTCTCCTCCATGGTCTCGTTGTTGCGGTACGAGAAGGAGGTCTGGTGGTATTCGAAGGAGCCCATCTTCTTTAGCTGCTCCTTCACCCTCCGCCTTCCCTCGAGCGCGATTTCCACGAGCTCCTTCAGCTCTTCGACGGAGAAGTCTCCGTGGGGATAGACCAGCTTGACAAGCCCGGAGACCGACTTGCGGACGGCCTTCACGTCGCGCGCGTTGAGATGGGAGCCGAAGGAGAAGCGCCGGTCCACGACCTCGGTGAAGCTCTGTCTCCGGAGCTCCTTGAAGGCCTCCGCGATGTAGTCGACGACGAAACCGTAGTGCTCGGTGAAGAACTCCATCCGCATCTTGGGGACCTCCCATCCCGGAAGGTAGAAGTGGATGCGGTCGAGGAAGGCGAGGTCGTCGCGTATGACTCTCGGCATCGGGACGAAGAGGTTCGAGGTCCGCACCATGCTCTCCACCGGCTGGTTCGTGTTGCCGAAGAAGGCCATCGACGCCATGCCGCTCAGGGATTCCTTGCCCCGCGCGAAGCTTCCGGACTCGCAGTAGGTCTTCATCGTCGTGACGACCTCCTTCGGCATCTTCTCGAGGTCGGCGACCTCGTCGAAGGCGATTGCGTCCCAGAGTCCCACGAGGCCTATCTTGTTCGTCTGCATGTTGTAGAAGAGATTCGCCACCGTCGTGGGGCCGGTCATCAGGATGGCGTAGGGGCTGACCTCCTGGTAGGCGTAGGACTTTCCGGTCCCTCTCGGTCCGAGTTCGACGAGATTGTAGTTGCTCTCGACGAGAGGAATCAGCCGGCAGAGGAAGAGCAGTTTCAGTCTTCTCGGAAAGTATTCTGGCTCCATGCCGATACCGCGAAGGAGCGCGTCCACCCACTCATCGGAGGAGAACGCTCTTCTCCCTTCGCAGAATGCGCGCATGTCGAAGGAGGCGAGCTGTATGGGTGTGAGCCGCTCTATCCAGAAGGGACTCTTCTTCCCCTTGGATTCCTCGTCGTAGGAGTGGCGGACCTCCGCTTCGGCCCAGATTCCGCCCATCAGGAGACGGTCGAAGTCGCGGACGAGCTGGTCGGGGATGTGGACGTTCCTGTGGCCGAAGTTGACGAACTCGGCCCAGTACTTGTCGTCGTCGGAGAGGTAGCGCACCTTGACCTTGTCGATGAAGACGTGCTTTCCCTTCTCCTTGACGCGGGCCTGCGCCTTGTTCGCCTCCTCGGGGCGGACGAAGTTCTCGGCGAGGATGTTGTTCACGACCCGAAGCCCCGCCTCGACGGCGGTCTGCTCCTCCGTGGCGCAGTACTTGCCGAGGAGATACTCCAGGACGAAGACCGGGACGTTCGCTCCCACCTTCACTTTCCGGACCAGGTCCTTCCGGACCACCTTTCCCGGAAAGATTTCGTTCAGCTTGATATCGAGGGCATCCATCTTCTGTCAGCTCCTTACATGAGGTCGACCGGAACGTCCCTTAGGACGTCGAGAATAACCTGGGACTGCGGGTCCACGGCGGAGAGGGAGATGCGCTCGAGGGTCTCCTCGGCGGAGAGCATCACCGTGACGGAGTTCGGCCGTCCGGCCTCGACGGAGAGCTCCCGCGAGGCGTCGTCGAAGCCGTAGGCCGCCGCGACGGCCAGGCCGGCTTCCGTCTTTCCGGACGAGATTTCGAGGCGGACTCTCTTCTCCGCCGCCGGAAAGAGTCCGTCGGGCGCGCCCGAGACCGTCACCATGAAGATGCGGTTCGTGACGGCGGGTCTGGCCATGCTCAGGGAAATTTTCATCCCGGATGTGTTTTCGTCGGGGCGCTCCCCCGACACCGCGACGGAGAGCAGGGGAAGGAGATGCTCCTGCGGAGAGAGGCCTCCGTGGAAGTAGAGGCCGGCGCCTCCTCTCGTTTTGAAGACCGCCAGGCCTTTCGGGAAGGCGTACTCCAGGTTCCCCCCGAGTCCGATTTCCCGCGCGCTCCTTCGGAGAAAACCTTCTCCTCCGCTGCCGCCTCTGCCAATCCATGCTCTCGGATGCAGAGAAAGAGTCTCTCCTCCCGGAGGGTCCATCGAGAGTCCTGAATCCTCGGTCGGAACGAGCTGGAATCCGTGGTCGGCGGCAAGAATAAAACGTGTTACGCCGCAGCGGGAGAGCGAGCGGACCGCCCGGTGGATTTTTCCGAGCACGTCGTCCATGTAGGCGCGTGTCTCCTCCTCGTCGGCCCCATCCTCGCCGAGACGGTCTATCTCCTGGGAGGTGACGACCACGAGAGCGGCCGCGTCGACCTCCTTCTTCCGTTTAGGCGCGAGCCTCACGGCTTCGCCGAGCTTCATGACGGCGACCGGAACGGATACGCAGGCGCGGAGATGCTCCATGCGCGCGGTTCTGGTGTTGAGCGCTTTCCCGTCGAGGACGGCGGAGACGTCGCCCGGCTTCTTCTCGAGCGTCAGGCCGTTTTCGGCCCCCGGCAGGAGAGCGGCCATGCCGACCTTCGTGATTCCGGGAAGCGCCCCCCACACGGGGCGGAGCGAGACCTCGCTCTCCTCGCCGAAGCCGGACGAAAGCTCGTCGGCCATCTCGAACCGCAGCGCGTCCACCAGAAAGAAGGCGGTTTTTCGATTCTTGTCCGGCGATTCGAGAAGAGGACGGACTTGGTCTCGGAAGACGGTGTTGTGCGGTATCGTGCCCGGCGGCGCCTTTCCTCCGGACGCCTCGAACGCGCCGGCGTACGCGGCGGCCATCTCGTGGACGGCTTTGAAGTAGGCGGTTCTGGCGGAGCGGACTGCGTTTTCGAGCAGGTCCCCGTCGAACTCGAGGCGCGCGAATCGGGATTCGAGCTGCCTGGCGGCACGGTCGAGGAGCATCCAGGGCTCCTCGCCTGAGACGTAGGAGTCGACGAAGTCGGTCATCGAGGGAACCCCTTTCCTCAATGCGGAGAGGACGCTTCCGGCGCGGACGAGGAGTGCGGCGGCGGCCTCCGCGACGCTCCATCGCAGGGAGTGCTCCGGGTCTTCGACGGACCAGAAGAGCGGACGCCGACGATTGAACAGCTCGAGCGCCTCGCCGGTCCTCCCGTCGAGAACGAGCTTCGAGCAGCGTTCGAGCTGCTGTTTCTCGACGAATGGGAAGGTCTCGCACTCCTCCAGCAAGGCGAGCGGAAAGTCGAGCCCTGCGAGAGAGTACGACTCCTCGACGCGCGCCGACGCGCTCTTGAACGACTCCTTGAGGTCCCCCCTCCTTCTCCAGGAGGAGCAGATGCTCCTGATGCTCTCGAGACGAGTCCGCTCCTGCGGAACGCGAATCTTCGCGAGTTCGCCGGGGCGCTCGCCCTCCGGCATGAAGTCCAGAAACTCCGAGAGGAGAAGATGTCTCGAAAGAGCGGAGCGAAGAGAGGCGGGGGATTCGTCCCCCTCTTTCCACTCGACTCCCGTCTCGGAGGAGGCCAGGAGCGCGACGTCCGCGAGCGCGTTCTTCTCCAGCATCCGGGCGTCGAAGTCCTCGGAGGCGGCGAAGAGCAGGAGCGTCTCGGCAGCGGAGCTCGTTCCGAAGACGAAGGAGAGCGTTCCGAAGGTTCCTTCCCCGCCCTTTTCGGCCATTCCGTCGAAATCCTCGAGAGAGAACGTTCCCTCGTCGGCCTTCGCCGCCAGGTCTTCGGCTTTCAGCGGGGCCGTCGCGGAGAAGACGCTCCTGACCAGCGCGGAGAGGCGGGTGTCCCTCTCGGAGTCGGGCGCTCCCGGCTCCAGAACGCATCCCGCCGTCTCCGCCTCGACGAGGGCGTAGGCGCACGAGGCCCTCTCCCGTTCGACGTAGACGACAAGCCGGGGCGGGAGATGGGCGTCATCCTTCATTTTTCCCTCCTCGTCCACGAACTCGAGAAAGGGTTCGAGGTCGCGGCGGAGGCGGAAGAACCCCTCGTCCGCCGTGAGAAGCGCAGTTCCTTCCACCCCGAGTTTCGGCAGACTCTTCCGGTAGACGCCCTCCGGGTCGTACCAGACGACGATTCCGCGCTTTCCGACCGCGCGCCGGAGTTTCTCGGCGAGTTCCT
>CAYRPJ010000007.1:0-112213 GCA_964426245.1 uncultured Synergistaceae bacterium | reverse complement strand
CGATCAGACGGCGGTCGTGACGAAGGACGCGCTTGCTGCGGTGACGGGAGCCTACGCTCAACATAAGGGTTCACTCTCGGCGACGGTTGAAGGCCCCGCCGAGGCGACATGGAGCGTGAACGGCGAAGGGAGCCACGGCAGCGGCGAAGTCGTGCAGAACCTCGTCGTCGGCGAGTACGTCGTGTCGTTCACTGAAGTCGCCGACTGGGACAAGCCCGCCGATCAGACGGCGGTCGTGACGAAGGACGCGCTTGCTGCGGTGACGGGAGCCTACTCTCAACATAAGGGTTCTCTCTCGGCGACGGTTGAAGGTCCCGCCGGGGCGACATGGAGCGTGAACGGCGAAGGGAGCTACGGCAGCGGCGAAGTTGTGCAGAACCTCGTCGTCGGCGAGTACGTCGTGTCGTTCACGGAAGTCGCCGACTGGGACAAGCCGGAGGACCTGACGGTGACGGTGGCGAAGGATAGTATGGTCACTCTGATCGGGGTGTATATACAGCATGAAGAACCTGTAACAGAGGAACCCGCCGTTGAGGAGCCCGTCGTTGAAGAGCCCGTAACGGCGGAAGAGCCTGTCGCCGAAGAACCTGCCGAGACTGAAGAAGAGACGGCGGAGGTCGTTGTTCCCGAAGTTGCGGCCGAGGCGGTAACGGAAGCGGTTGTCGAACAGGTATCCGAAGCCGAGGAGGCCGCCGAAGAAGTCGCCGCGGAGATTGTCGAAACGGTGGAGGCGGCGGTCGAAGAGCTGAAGGAGGCCGTTGAAGAGCCTGCGGCGGAGGAAGTCGCTGCCGAAGCGTTGACGGAAGAGCCAACAGCGGAGGAACCCGCAGTAGAAGAGCCCGCAGTCGAAGAAGAGGCTGCTGAGGAGCCCGTGACGGAAGAAGCACCGGAAGTTCCGGCTGAGGAAGTCGCTGTTGAGGAACCCGTTGTTGAGGAGCCCGCCGTTGAAGAGCCCGTAACGGCGGAAGAGCCTGTCGTGGAAGAACCTGCCGAGACTGAAGAAGAGACGGCGGAGGTCGTTGTTCCCGAAGTTGCGGCCGAGGCGGTAACGGAAGCGGTTGTCGAACAGGTATCCGAAGCCGAGGAGGCCGCCGAAGAAGTCGCCGCGGAGATTGTCGAAACGGTGGAGGCGGCGGTCGAAGAGCTGAAGGAGGCCGTTGAAGAGCCTGCGGCGGAGGAAGTCGCTGCCGAAGCGTTGACGGAAGAGCCAACAGCGGAGGAACCCGCAGTAGAAGAGCCCGCAGTCGAAGAAGAGGCTGCTGAGGAGCCCGTGACGGAAGAAGCACCGGAAGTTCCGGCTGAGGAAGTCGCCGTTGAGGAACCCGCTGTTGAGGAACCCGTCGTTGAAGAACCTGTAGCTGAGGAGAAATCTGCTGCGGAAGAGACGCCTGAAACAGAGGATAATGTGGTTGAAGAGATTCTCGAAGTTCTGAAGGAAGCAGTCGAGGCCGGGAAGAAGCAGGAGTCTTCCGCAGGCGCCACCACCGCCCCCTGCGACTAGAAAGAGCAAGACGTTTTTGCTTCACCGGTGATATCTGCTTCGTAGTTCTGAATGCCCCCGATTTTTCGGGGGCATTTTCTTGACCGCATCTCAAGGACAATAGTTGCAAAGTTCTTTGCTGAACGCTAGACTATGGGTTGTTGGTTGAAATCTTCAACAAATCGAATTTGCAGCATCAAGTACCGATTTTCAGGAGGTGAAGCAATGTACGGGTATTGGGGAAAACTGCTTCGGGTCGACCTGACACATCGGACGCACAGAATCGAGGATATTCCTGAGGAAGTCTTCGATCTGCTGCTGGGAGGCTCCGGTCTGGGAGCCAAGATTTTGCTGGAGGAGACTCCGGCCAACGTGGATCCGCTATCGCCGGAGAACAAACTGATCTTCTCCGTCGGCCCGTTCCAGGGAGTGAACTTTCCCGGAAACGGCAAGTGGAGCGTGATCACCAAGGGACCTCTTACCGGGACGTATCTCGAGTCGGCCGGTACAGGCCACTGGGCGCCGTATTTCAAGAAGTGCGGCTACGATGCCGTGGTTTTTGAAGGAAAGGCGAACAGCCCTGTCTATGTAGTGCTCCGCGACTACTCCGTCGAGTTCCGTGACGCGTCCTTTATCTGGGGGAAGGACACCGTGGAGACCGGCGAGCTGATCAAGAAGGACCTGGGCGACAAGCGCATAAATGCGCTCAACATCGGTCCCTCCGGCGAGATCTGCAACCCGATCGCCTGCATCACCTGCGACGGGCACAGCTTCGCGGGAAGAGGTGGCGCAGGTGCGGTCATGGGATCGAAGAACCTGAAAGCCGTCGCCGCCTGGGGAACGAAGGAAGTTCCCGTCTTCGACAAGGAGAAGGCCTCGGAGTACTCCAAGGAGATCTTCAAGCTTCTCCACGAACAGGGAGAAGGATTTCGTAAGCACGGGACCCCAATCGTCATGGTTCCGCTGGAGGAGATCGGAGACGTTCCCATAAAGTACTGGCGGGGCGACGAGAACAAGCACGGAGCCTACCTGATGGGAGCTCCCCGCTATACCGAGTACCTGAACGTAAAACCGCTGCCGTGCATCAACTGCCCTGTATTCTGCCACCGGCATATTCACTTCGAATTTCCGGACGGGACGGTGCTCGACGGTAACGGACCGGAGTACGAGACGATCGGCATGATGGGTACGAACCTCCTCATGGAGGATCTGAGCGCCGTCGCCGTGGCCAATGATATCGCAAACCGCATGGGCATCGACACCGTCTCCTGCGGCGCATGGATCGGCTTTCTCATGGAGTGCTGGGAGTACGGCTGGATCACGCCGGAGGAGACGGACGGTCTTCCTATAAAGTGGGGTGATCCCGAAGCCCTCGTTGAACTGACGCAGCAGATCGCCTCCATGTCGGGAATCGGCGAATGGTTCAGAGGCGGGGTTCGCGGCGCCGCAAAGAAGATCGGAAAGGAGGCCGGGAAGATCATCGTCGAGGTGAAGAACCTGGATTACCCGGCTCACGACCCCCGCGCCGTCTACGGCCTTGGCGTGAACTACGCCGTCGGAACAAGGGGCGCCTGCCATGAGCGGGGACACCCCCAGGCAAGCGCGCTGGGCCTCTTCTTCCCCGAGTTGGGACAGGAGGCGCCGTATGACCGTCAGGACCCCGATTTCGCGGCGAAGACCGCCGTGCTCCACCAGGATGTGAGCATGCTCCACAACTGCATGACGCTCTGCAAGTTCATGATGGGCGGCGCCGGACTCACGCTCACCGAGATGAATACGGCTTTCAAGTATCTTACGGGGAAAGACGTCCCCGTTCCGGAATTCGTTAAATACGGTGAACGTGCCTGGCAGCTCCAGCGGCTCATCAATGTCCGCGACGGTCTGAGCAGGAAGGATGACTCGCTCCCCCTGAAGATGACCGTTCCCGCGATGATCGGGCCGAGGGCGGGAAAGACGCCGACACCGCACGACAAAATTCTCGACGACTACTATGCACTGCGCGGATGGGACTCGAACGGCATTCCGACGAAAGAGCGCCTGGAGGAACTCGGACTGGGCGAGTACGTGAAGTATATCGGCTGAGCGGCGTCTTGCCTGTTCAGCCTGTTCTCCATCACTGATCGAGGAGGGAAAGAAGACTATGTTGCAGGCAAAGGTTGGATCGAGTACGTCCGGTTGCGCGCAGACCGCGGGAAAAGAGGCCGCGCAGACCGCGAAGGTCGACGGGGCGCAGATCGCCCTGCTCTACGGAAGCGTGGATTACGATTCGGAGGAGTTGCTGAAAGGCGTCCGGGAAACGCTCGGAGATATTCCCATCATAGGGTGCACCTCGTATACGGGCGTGCTGACGCCCGGTGGATTTATCACCGGGATCGAAGGGTACTGCGCCCTGATGACCCTCTCCGATCCGGAGATGATCGTCTCGGTGGGCGCCGCCGAAAAGGGGTGCTGCGCCGTCTCGGCCGGTGAAGAGGCAGCGCTGGCCGCTCTTGAAGCTGCGGGAATGGAGACCGCGCCGGAGTTCTTCTACATGGTGGCGCCTCCGGGAGAGGAGGAGTTCTACCTCGAGGGAATTCAGTCCGTGGTCGGTCGGGTTCCATTCTTCGGCGGAAGCGCCGCCGACAACGATCTTTCGGGGAAATGGCTCGTCTACGGAAACGGCGTTGTGAAGGACGGCGTCGCGGTGGCCTTCTTCTGGAACAAAGCGTTCGGAAACAAGTACACGGGCGCCTACAGGGGCACGGGAAAACGCGGTATCATTACGAAAGTGGAGAACAACCGCGTCCTGAGGGAGATCGACGGGAAACCGGCTCTCGAGGTTCTTGCCGGATGGCTGGGAAGCACACCCGCCGACCTCCAGGGGTTCAACCTTCTTGGAGCCACGATCCATCATCCTATCGGCATCACTGACTACGCGGGGGGACATGTCTGGATCCGGCATCCTATGGCGGGGAATCCCGACGGAAGCGCGAACATCGGCAACAACCTGGCCGAGGGAGTGGCGGTCGAGCTGATGGAAGCGAGCACCGACGAACTGGTCGCATCGGTGGAGAGCACGGCGCGTGAAGCCGCTGAGTCTCTCGGAGAGGAGCCCGGCGCGCTTCTCGCCGTTCACTGCGGCGGACGCCGCGGCGGCATCGGCGACCGGATGGACGAGACCGTGACAGCGATGAAGAACGCCGTCGGGGATATCCCCTTCATCGGAGTCTTCACCTTCGGCGAATACGGCTTTGAAGGGAATTCCGCCAACGGATGCGGCGGTCTTATGCTCTCCTTCATGGCGCTGGGGAAGTAGACGTGGCGGCCAGACTGCACCTTCTCGGCATCTTCAGGAAGTATCAGCCTTCCGATCCGTGGGAGATCCTGCCGGGAGACAAATCGGTGGAACAGATTCTCCTTGATGCAGGCATGGAGCCGCATGCCGGGTATGTCCTGCTTGTCGGCGGTTCGCGGAAGAAGAAGGACTATGTGCCGCAGGAGGGTGACGATATCAAGATCATGCCGCTCGTCGCGGGGGGGTAGATTTTTTTAATCAAGAATCCGCATCCGTCCCGATCGGTAGTCTTTTTTTAATAATGCCTTGGACAATCAGGGGCTTGGACTATCGAAGATCGAGGGGCCGGCTGCGGAAAAGCCTTTTCACGAATGAAAAGAGGACCTGCCGGTCTTTTTGCGGCGGTCCTCCTTCTTCGCTTACTCAGGCTGCTCTTCGAGGAGGTCCTTTACAAGTTTGCGCGCCGTAGGGGTTACCGCGAGCCCCCCTCCCGCCGTCTCGCGCAGCGATTCCGGAAGCGCCCGTCCCACCTGCCCAATTGCATCGATCACCTCGTCGGGTGGAATGATCGACTTGACCCCGGCGAGCGCCATATCCGCAGCCAGGGCTCCCAGGGAGACGAGCATGCCGTTTCTCTTGATGCAGGGGGATTCCACGAGGCCGCCGACGGGATCGCATACGAGCCCCAATATTGACTTGTAGGCCAGGGCCACGGCTTGTCCCAGTGCCTCCGGTGACCCCTTCCTCATCTGTACCAGCGCCGCCGCTCCCATGGCCATCGCCGCTCCGCACTCGGCCTGGCATCCGCCGGAGGCTCCGGCGAGCGTCGCCCTCGCGGCGGTCACCTCACCCACCGCCGCGGCTGCGATGAGCCCGGAGAGGAGGGTTTCGTCGTCTCCGCCGAAGTGCTCCCGGTACGAGAAGAGCAGCCCGGGCAGAATGCCGCAGCTGCCGGCGGTGGGAGCCGCAACGATCCGTCCCATCGCCGCGTTGTACGTGGAGACCGCCAGCGAGATCCGGGCCGCCGTCAGCACGAACGGGCTCGAAAAAGCCCCTCCGGAGGAGCCGTACTCCTTGAAAAGGTGCGCCTCTTGCGGGACAAGAACGCCCCGCCATGATCCGGAGAGCGCCTTCTGAACGGAGAGTTCCATGTCCTTCAGTCGGGATATCATCCCTTTGCGGATCGAGTCCTCGGTGCATCCGGATTCCATGGCTGAAAGAGCGAGTGCCCGGCGGGCGAAGGATTCGCCGGAAGAGGTGCAGGCTTCGAGGATTTCCGTAAGCGATCTCATGGCTGTCTCCCGCTTCCGCTGTAAATCGGCGCTACTCGAAGAATGGCGGGGTGCGCCGCCGCCACCGCTGAACGAAGCGCTTCGTCCGGCGGACCGTCCATGTCCATCTCGGTCACAAGCGAGGCCATGCCGCCCCTGGCCTTCCGGTGGAGCGTCATGGAGGCTATGTTGATCTTCCTGTTCGCGAGAAGGGCGGCCACCGCCGCGACGACGCCGTGAGTATCCTTGTGGAAGGTGATCAGGGTCGGAAGGTCCCCGGAGATGGCGACCGAGAAGCCGTCGACCTCCTGAAGTTCGACAGCGCCGCCTCCGATGGAGGCTCCCACCACCTCGAGAGTATGCCCATCCTTTCCACGGAAAGCGAAGCGGGCCGAATTGGGGTGCGCTCCGTCGACATGCTCCGTCTCCAGCCTGTAGGGAAAGTGTTTCTTTTTCGCCTCGTCCAGCGCAGTCCGTATCCCTTCGTCATCGGGCAGCATTCCCATCAGCCCCGCGATGACGGCTTTGTCGGTACCGTGCCCCCTGCCGGTGAAGGCGAAGCTCCCTCGCAGAAAGACCGTAACCTCTTCGAATGGTTCGTTCCCCCAACACGCCTTGGCCAGCCTTCCGAGGCGGGCGGCTCCGGCCGTATGGCTCGACGACGGACCTATCATGACGGGACCGATGATATCGAGAAAGCCCATGCTGCACCTCCTTTTTGTCAGGGAAGAGCATGACGGGGAAGAGCATCCGCTCCTCCCCGCACCATGAACGTCGTCTGAAAAATTTTTTAAAAGCGCGCGTATTTCTCCTTCGCCACGCCGCACACCGGGCATTTGTCCGGGACTTCGTCCGTGACTGTGTGTCCGCATACGGGACAGACATACACGGCTTCGAACTCGATGTCCTTCTTCGCGAGTGCGCACTCCCTGGCCCGGTGATACAGCTCCGCATGCTGTTTCTCCGCCTGGAGGGCATAGTTGAAGGTGCGCATCGCGTCCTTCTCGCCCTGGAACTTGGCGGCCTCGTAATAGACGGGGTACATCTGCTCGACCTCATGCTCTTCACCCATGATGCCGCCTACGAGGTTCTCCGCGGTATCCTTCATTCCGAAGATGGCGCCCGCGGTGAGGCAGGAGTCGGAGACATCTCCGTTCAGCACGACGAAGTGGTTCGTCGCGTGCACCTGCTCGGCGTAGGCCACGGCTCTGAAAAGACGGCCGATATTGGGGAATCCTTCTTTATCCGCCTTTTCGGCCCATCCGAGATAGCGCATGTGGGCCATGCTCTCGCCGCCGTAGGCGGACCGGAGAAATTCCGCTGTCATAGCGTTTTTTACAGGCATTAAAATACATCCTCCTTCAAGAATAATGACGTTTTTCTTATAGAGAAAGCATATCATATTCAGATGAAAAGAGAAAAGATGTTCCGTGCTTCCCCTAAAAAAACGCGATGTGATATCATAATAAAAAGGCAACGCATTTCCGGAAGGAGGCTTCCGGTGAGAATTTACAGGACGCTCGCAGCCGCAGCAGCTCTGGGTCTTCTTTACGCGTGGATGGAGTCCGTTTTTCTTCAGTACGGTTTCTTGCAGCGCCTTGCTGCAAGGGGGTATGAAGGAGCAAATGTTGTTGTTCTGTTTCTCGCCGTTCACTCTCTTACCTATCTCGCCGCGGCTTTCTTCCCCGTGTCCGACCGGTTCGGACCCCGAATAGCGATTCCTCCGGCAATTTTAATGATCATGCTTCCTCTGCTCACGCGGATCTCCGCGTTTCTTCCTCCTGCGCTCTCCGTCGGCGCCGCGCTTTCCGGACTGATTCTCTCGGCCATCGGCGCCGCCTTGTTCATAGGGCGATGGGGCGTTTTCCTGAGCAGGCTGATCCCCGATGATGTCGCCCTTGTCTTCGGTCTCGCTCCTCTGGTCGCCACCTTTATGATGCGGCTTGCCGCCTTTTCGAACATCTTGCTGATCATTCTCGGCACGCCTCTCCTCGTTTTCCTTCTTCTCTTTCTCTCGGAAGACGGATTTCCGGAGGATCATATCCGCAGCATTCCTTCGGCGGATTTTCCTCTCTGGCGCCTCTCGCTCTTCTTCTTCTGTCTCTATGCGGCGAACGGATTTCTCCTGAGCATGATCCCCGAACTGTTTCCTCCTTCCATTCCCAGGGCCGGGCAGGTTTCGGACTGGATACGGACGATATCGGCGCTCAGTGCGGCCGTGATCTTCCGGTTCTACCCGAGCGCCGAACTGCGGACATTTTACAAGGGAGCCTTTCCGCTCATCGTGTGCTCCCTGTTTCTCCTGCTCTTCTCCCCTTTCCAGGCCGTCTCCCGGTTCCTGATGGAAACCGGTCTCGCATTTCTCGACTTGTATGCCTGGCTCCTGCTCATCTACTTCGCCTCCAGGTCCGGGGAGAGAAGGAACACGGTTGTTCACTGCGGTATTTTCCTCATCATCGTTGCCGGGGCCGTATCACACCTGCATCTCCTTCTCCGGAACGGGGCGCCCTTCGCCGCGGGCCGGCCGGACATTCTCGTTCTTGTCCTTCCGGGGGTCTGCCTTCTGCTCCTGATGCTCGTCGTCTGGGACGGCCGGGAAATTCCTCTCCAGTGGGGGGGAGATGAGGATATGAAGGGAAAGTATCGGGATCCGGATCCGAGTTCCGGCTGCGAGGATGAGAAGGGAGGAGCGTCCGCTTCGCCGGATGATGAGAACGGGCAGGAAAAAGAGTCGGAAATGCATCTCCGCATGCGCCTTCTGGAGTTCAACCTCACCCGCCAGGAGACGGAAATCGCCCTGTTGCTGCTGCAGGGCTTGAAGGACAGGAATATTTGTTCCATACTCTATATTTCAAAGAATACTTTGAAGTATCATCTCAGGAATATCTATCGAAAAACAGGCTCCGCGAATCGACTCGAGCTCAAAGAGATTCTTGACTGAAAAGGGTGACGCCGGTCACCCCGCGCTTCGACGAAAAGGGTGGGAAGAGTCACCCTCGCCCGGGGTGGGATTTCCCACCCCTTTCCGGTAGCCGGGTGCGGGTGACGAATCCGCTTTTAGTGCTAGAATGCCTCATTATAGGAACCGAGAGGAGATGATGCGGGATGTCTTGTCGGTGGAAAAAACAGATGGTGTTTCTTTTCTTTTTCTGGCTGCTCTTTTCGATGATTCCTTCGGGAGCCGAATGCGCGACCCCGGCTCCGAAGAACGAGGTGACGCGAGCGGAGTTTTTTCTCAAGAAGTTCGAGGACAGGGTGAACCGTTTCCGGGGGCAGGCCTTTCGTCTCGGCTACGAGGACAACGAAGCCCTCAAGCGGATACGGGAGCTCAAGGAGAAGTATCCCGAAGATCCGGCCGTAGAGGATCTGTTTCAGAGGGCCAGGCTGGCCCTTATGAAGAGCAAGGGAGACTTCATGGAGATCACTCCCGACATGCTTGTATTCCGGGAGAACGAACAGAAGCTGAAGAAGATCTTCGGCGGGATTGCGGACACCGAGTGGAAGGAGTTCACGGATGAGATCCTGGCGGGTCCTTCCGTGATCTCCAAAACCTTTCCCGCCCCCGACCGGGCTCAGGTCTCCATCGAGGACCTGAAAGGGCATTACGTCATATTGGAGGATTTCGAGTATCCGGCGAACCAGTTCATCGACCTTGGCCGGGAGTTCGTCTCCGTCGGCACGGGAGTTCGCGGCTACTACTTCGTCGAGATCTCGAACCGGAACTGGCTCGGTCCCTACGAGGCCGTCAAGCGGTATCGCCGGCTCATCAACCGTGATTTTCCGGAGGAGGGGAAGTGGACTCTGCTGGGGCAGATCACCGGCATCGAGATGGTCATTCCGCAGGCGGAGAAGGTCAAGACCATCGCGCCGCAGTGGGGATGGGTGGTGAGCCCGATCGCAATCTATATTCCGGGCATCACCTTCGCGTTCTTCGACCCGTCCCTCGAGGAAGGAGGGCACTTCTCCGGGGAGGAGCGCATGGAAGAGATCAAGGATCCGCTCTACTCCGTCCGCTACGTACCCCATGATGTGACTCCCGAAAATCTCGTCGAGATCTTTGCGGCGGCCGTCAGGGAGAAGAACTTCGAACTCTTCCTCGACTGCATCGATCCGAACCGCAGAAAGACCCGCACCGCGCTCTCACTGATCCGGTATCACTGGGATCTTCATCTCGAACGCTTCGCCAAATTCTACGTCCATATCACCACGGACGAGGCGAAGATCGAGGTGCTTCGCGGCTTCGACGCCGGGGCAGGAAGCGTCGAGGACTTCTTCCTCGACGAGGAACAGAAGGAGAAAGTCCGGGAGATCTCGGGACAACTGGTGGAGCAGGCTACCGTCGTCAGCAAGGCGTGGGACGAGAGGGGTCGGCAGTACGGCTCTCCGAAACCGCACTACCTTATCCGGCGGGATAAGGGGAGATGGTATATCGACAACTACGAACAGCCTTTCTGACGGAGAGGACAGGTGAAAACGGATGCGCAGGAGATTATTCCCGATACGTGTGCTGCTTGCCGTCGTCGTATTGATCGCGTCTATTCCTGAAGGGGTTCCCGCTGCGGATGAATCGCCCCGGGAGATGCAGCAGTTCGACCAGATCGCACTTGAAGTGGAGCAGCGCATCGCATCGGCAGAGGAACAGCTGCTTCTCGGAGTGTCGGCGGTGGAGGCCCTTCTGAAATCGTCCAAGACGGAAGCGGGCGATATGACGGGGGCATGGAATTCGATTGTAGAACAGAACTTTCTCTCGCCTCCTGTGAGGCAGCTGCGAATATTGCTCCCCAGGCTGGAGCTCGCGCTCCAGAGGGAGGCTGTGAAAAGAGTCTCGCCACCCTCCGGCGCCAGACCTCCGGGAGGAGGGAGGATTACTCCCGCCATCGCGGTGGACATCCGGAACGATGCGAAGGAGCTTCTCGAATTCGTGCAGGAAATCCAGTCGGTCGGCGAGGCCGTTGCCTGGACTCTGAAAGTGAACCGGCACATCAAATCCCTGGAATTCGATATCGAGAACGCCCCCCTCCGTGTGGACGTCTACGTCAAGGAGATGCGGGAGACGAGTTCGGCGCTTGTGAATATACTGGCCCGGATACGGCGCGGAATGGAGCTTCGAGCGAACAGGTCCGCCACGCCCGCCGCCCTGGCGACTCTTCGGAACGAGGTGGCGCAGTCTATCCGAAATGTCATGGTGATGAAGAACAAGACGCTGAATGCCTCCCTGAGCCTTGTGAACACTACCAAATACCTGGAGCCGGGAGAGGGATACGTCGTTCCGGAAGCCGAGGCGAAAAGAATCGCCGTGCTCGCCGAGTATTGGAAGAACTCGAAGGATCTCTACCCCCTGGTGCGCCGCGAAATTCTGGAAGGTGTGGGACGCTGGGCTCCTCTTCCCAAGGCGAAGTGGGAAGCGTACGGCGAAACGCGGAAAAAGTTCGTCGAGGTGTACGGCCCTCTTCTCGCGGGTGATATTTTCAAGGGATTGCCTCTTTTCGACGGAAAGAAATACAGCGAGCTGCCGGGTGTTGTCCTGGAGGTTGAAAACGCGCTTCGTACCCTTCTCGCGGGAATCGACGACGTGCAAAGGGATTTGGACGAGCGCCGGAAAGCGTTGGACCAGGACGAGATCCTGACGCAGCGTGAGCGGGCGCAGCTGATGATGCTCGTCCAGCGATACAGCCCGGAGAGGGCGAAAATCCTGGCGCTCGCCGTACAAAGGGCCGGCGGCGGTTCTAACCGGATTCTCGAGCTGGAGCGCCTGAAGAAGAGCGTTGCAGCAGGCAGCGAGGAGTATCGCAAGTACGACGACGAACAGCGGCTGCTCAAGAACCGGCAGCATCCTGAACAGGTCAAGGCGGACGACGCGATGAAGGATTTTGTGAAAGGGCTGGAGGATGCGCGGAGAGCCGCGCAGGAAATCCTGAAGTCTCATGAGGCGCGGCGGAAGGCTCTGGGACTTTCTCCGGCGTTCAAGGAGCCCGCGCTCGCGAAGAGGAACTAGGAAATCTTTCGTATTTACGGCGAGGAGGTGAATGTGCCGTGAAAAAACGTCGGTTTGTCGTATATTTACCGGCTCTGCGAAGCATCGCCCTCTTATCGCTGATCTTCTTTCTGTGTCCGTTGCCGGCAGCGGCCCAGGGGAGTGAACGGACTCCGGAGACGATCATGGAGTATTACGACACGCTCGTCAAACAGGGAATGGACTCGGTGGAAAACCTTCTGAAGTCGACCAAGAGGGAAAAGTCGGAAGTGGAGGCGGTCTGGGACGATCTGAACGAACGGTTCATATCGGTCTTCAGCAAGATCGGCCATATCGAATTCGACAGTCTCGTCAAGAAAGAGCGGAACGAATCGAAGGCGACGCGGGCCTCGGAGTGGGGGCACGACATGACCCTCTTCATCCACGACCTGCAGACCGTCGGTGAGGTTGTCGCCTGGCAGAGAAAGGTCAACCGCGAGATCTTCCAGCTAGAGTTCGATATAGAGTGCGCGCCGAGGCGGCAGGCGGGGTATTCCGGGCGCCTTAAAGAATACGGCGGCAGGCTGGAGACCATTGACCGGGAGCTGAAGGGAGGTTCTCTCTCCAGCTCGGAGATCCAAAAGCGACTTGATGAGGTTAAGACCATCCGCACGGAGGCGGAGAACGTCTCCGGCAGCGTGCTCCGGGCAATTGAACGCCTTGAGGAAAACCTGACGCTCAAGCCGGAGATGGACAAGCGCATCGAAAAGATCCTGGAGAACTGGTCGAACATGAAAGCCCGTCACCCCAACGTGAAGGATGCGTTGAGCGACGCTCCTCCCGGCTGGGTTCCCCTGGTGAAGAAACACTGGCAGAATCTCGAGACCGTCCGGGAAAAATTTCACGAGACATACGGGCCCCTTCTCGAAGGGAAACTTTTCAAGGATGTTCCCGTGTTCCGGGACAAGAAGTACGAGGACCTTGCGAAGCCGGCGACCGCGCTTGAAGTGGACCTGAAAACGGCGCTCGCCTCGGCGGCCCGGAAAGAGAAAAGCGCCGAGGAGCTGCGCAGGGAAATAGAGCGTGACGAAGAGCTGACGAAGCAGGAGATCCGCCGTCTCAGGGAATTGCGCGATTCGGTCTCCCCGGAGAAGCGGTGGGCGCTCCAGCTCGAGGATGCCAGGGCCGCGGGAGGAGTAGCAAGAGTGCGGGAACTCCAGCTGGTCATGTCGAGGAATCCGGACGGATCGGCGGAGTACCGGAAAGCTTCGGAGGAGGCCCGGCTGATACAGGAGGAGAAACACCCGGAGCAGCTTGCCGTGAAGAAGAAGCTGCGCGAATTCGAAGAGCTCGAACGGAAAGTGTCCGAAGAGATCCGGAAGATCCGCGAAGAGCACGAAAAGCGGAGGAAGAGCCTCGGACTGACTCCGGGGCTGAACTGATACACCAGGTGTTCAATCACTGAAAAGGAGGGGAAGCATGAGCATATTTGCGCGCGTATCGGATATCTTCAAGGCGAACGTCAACGACATGCTGGACCGGATGGAAGATCCGGAGAAGATGGTCAAGCAGATGATCATCGAGATGGAGGAGGCCCTCGTGAAGGCGACCTCGGCCCTGGCGAAGGCCATGGCCAACGAGCGCGGCCTCCGAAAGCAGCATGAGAACGCGCTCTCCCAGGCGAAGCAGTGGGAGGAGAAGGCCGGAATGGCGCTCAAGGCGGGAAATGCCGAGCTTGCGAAGCAGGCGCTCTCGAAGAAGATCGTCTACGACGGGCAGGCGCAGCAGTATGAAACCATGGTATCCCAGGCTTCGGCCACGACCGGGCAGCTTCGGGCGCAACTCGATACCCTGAAGACAAAGCTCGACGAGGCCAGGATGAAGCAGGCGACACTGGTGGCCCGCGCCCAGGCGGCAAAAACACAGAAGGAATTTTCCACTGTCCTGGGGAGCAACGTCGGCCAGGGCGCGTTTGCCAAGTTCGACAAAATGGAGAAGAAGATCGAGGGAATGGAGGCCGAGGCGCAGGCGTTCTCCGAGCTGTCCGGCGATGCCCCGGCTGACGATGCGTTCAAGGCGATGGAGAAGGATATGCAGCTGGAAGCCGAAATGGCGAAGCTGATGGAGAAGATGAGTCAGGGGGGTGGCGCCGGTGCATAAGTTTCCTCTTCTCAAGGATGGCGTGAACGGTCCTCTTCTGGAAGAAGTCCGCGGGAAAGTGAACGTGTGGCTTCGTGAACTTTTCGAAGACGACGATCTCGTTCGGGTGGACGACCTGGTGTCCTTCACGTTCGGAAGCGCGACGATCCAGGTGACGGTGCTTCCGTGGCACAGCGAGGACGTGCTGGTGAAGGTCTTCTCCTATCTCGCGGAAAATGTCGACAGGGAAAAGGCCGCCGCCGATTTCCTCCGCCTGAACGCCGATCTTCCGCTGGGAAGTTTCTCCCTCGTCTTCGACAATACCGTGATGCTCTCCTGCTCGCTTCCGGGGGCGCATCTCGACAGGAGCGAGCTTCTCGGCGCGCTCCAGACGGTTGCGGCTTATGCGGACCAGTACGACGATATTCTGAAGGAGATGTACGTGTAGGGGTTCCATCGATCGGACGGAAGGCAAGAAAGGAGGAGGTTCAATGAATTTCGTGGCTCTTGGAATAGGCGGTCTGCTCGCCGCCGGAGGGGCGTATCTCTCGTTCGTCCAGAAAAAGAAGACCGAGGGGCTGGTAACCGAGCTGAAATTTATGAAAGCAGTCCCGCTCTCCGAACTGAAGGAGTCCTGGCAGTCGCTTTCGGACGAAGGAATGGCCGACGGATTCCGCGACCTGGTCGAGACCAACGGAAAGGCGGACACCGACGGAGAGGTGAAGGCTCCGTACAGCAACGTGCCCTGCGCCTACTACGAAGCGACCGTCACCCGCGAGTTCGAGAAGGAGGAACGGTCCACCGACAAGGACGGCAAGGTCAAGACCAGGAGGACCCGAAGCTCCGAAACCGTCTCGTCCAGGAAGAGCCCGTCGCCGCTCTATGTAACCGACGGCGATGTACGCGTCGGAATCGACCTGGACGGCGCGACGCTCCACCTCAAGGACGGGGAGGACCGCTTCGAGCCGTACGAAAGCAACAAAACCTACACGTTTTTCGGTGTCCGGTTCTCCGCTCCCTCGGGAGTCCGCACGCTCGGCTTCCGCTACAAGGAAAAACTCATTCCGGCCGGGCACCCGCTCTACGTTGTCGGGGAGGCGCGCCACTCGGCGGGGGCGCTCAGAATCGGCAGGCCGTCGGAAAAAGGGAAGCCGTTCATCGTCTCGGTGAAGTCCGAGGAAGAGGTGATCGCCGGTATGCAGGGGTCGGCGAAGATGGTGTTCTACCTGGGAATCGCGCTCATGGTCGTCGGAGTTGCCGTAGCCGTCTTTTTCCAGTGACGGTGTGAAGAACAAATTGAAGGAGGCTTTCTCATGAAGATGAAACTGTCGGTACTCCTGCTTGCGATGGCGCTTGTGTTCGCGCTCTTCTCGACCGGCTTCGCCGCCGACCCGAAGTACGCCAAGAGCTCGACGTTCGGCCCAATGATCACCGGCGGCGTGACGGACGAATTCCTCCAGACGGTCCGGGAGGACCCGGATATCAAGAAGGGGAAGCCGCTCCGCCTCGGCAAGGATATCTCGGATGACGACCTGAAGAAGGTCGCGACGCTCGCCGATGTGCTCACAGGCGTTCTGATCGAGAGAAACGACACGATCACGGATCTTTCTCCGTTGTCGTCGCTTTCGGGACTGACCTACCTGAAGCTCGACAACCTCAAGGGCGTGAAGACGCTGGCCCCTCTCGGCGCCCTCGTCAAGATGAAGGAGCTGGAGATACGCCAGGTCGAGTATCCGGACCTTGATTTCCTCACCGGAATGAACGACCTGGAATCGCTCATTTTCTTCATGCAGCCCAAACAGATCGAGGACATCTCTCCGCTGAAGGGGAAGGCGAAGCTGAAGACGTTGCGTCTCTACGGAGGGGCGGGGCAGGAGGGGATATCGGACATCTCCGTGCTCGCCGAGCTTACCGAACTCGAGGATCTCAGCCTCTACATGACCAAAGTCGAGGACCTCTCCCCGATCTCCGGCCTGACAAAGATGAAGAGGCTCGATCTGTACGGTATCCGCGCCACCGACATGAGCCCCGTCGAGAACCTGACGGAACTCCGGTACATCTGGATCTACGCGACGAAGTTCGACGACTATTCGCCGCTCGCGAAGCTGACGAAGCTCGAGGAGTTCCGCGCCGGTATCTCCCAGCTCGATACGCTCGAGTACCTGGAGCACATGCCGAAGCTGAAGATCGTCTCCATGCTGCGCGAGGACATCCACGACTTCTCCCCCTTGTCGAAGTGCCCGGAACTCGTCGAGGTGAACCTCGAAGGCGTGAAAGGGGTCATCGACCTGGGAGTGTTCGCCGGGCATAAAAAGCTCAAGAACCTGTTCGTCCGCAACACCGAGGTGAAGAACGCCGAGGCCATCACCGCCCTGCCGAGGCTGGAGTGGCTGATTCTTATCGACACGAAGGGGATCGCCGACGTCTCGATCTTCAAGGATCTTCCCAAGCTGAACAGGGTTTCCGTGAAGGAGGGGCAGTTCCCGGCCGAACAGCTCGAGCCCTTCGGTAAAAAAGCATCGGTACAGAAGTGACGCTTCTCTAAGGGGGCTTCGGCTCCCTTCGGACGAAGCGGCCATTTCGTATTCGAGGGGGATTGATCCGGATGGAGAAGCGCTTTGAGAAGTCTCCCGAACAGAGTGCGTCGCAAAGCCGGCGCAGAAGGAAGCTCTCCCGTGCCGAGCTTCGCATCCGTCTGCGGCTCGAACCCTTCAACCTTACGAAGAAAGAGACGGAAATAACGGTGTTCCTGGTGGAGGGCATGAAGAGGGACGAAATCCTCGATCGATGCGATATCACAAACAACACGCTGAAGACGCATATCCGAAGGATATACCAGAAACTGGGCGTCGGGAAAAGGAGCGAGATCGCTTCAAGGCTCGCACTGACGTGACAAAACGCCATTCGTGGAGTAATGTAATAAGGTATCCCGAAATGAAGCGGGATGCTGTTTCGAAGCAGAGAGTCCTTGCCGGACTCCTGTCTACAAGAGGAGGGATTGTCATGAAAAAGAGATTTCTTGCGGGGCTTTTAGCGTTGTTTCTTGCCGTCTTCCTGGCGGCTCCCGTCAGCGCCGACACGCTGAACGCGATTCCGGCATGGCCCGATGGCGCGATCTACGGAGTCGCGAACATCGAGAGTCCGGATGAGGTTTTCCGGACGATCGTCGACTCAACGGTCTTCCAGCTGGGGGCCGCGATGGAGCCGGACATGGGGATGCTCGGAGAGTGGCTGAAAAAGTTCCCTGTCGAAGCGGCGTCTATCGTGGTCGGCATGACTGACAAGGGGTTCTCGCTGCAGGCCGCGGCGCGCTTTAACGAGTCCAAGAAGGAACTCCTTCAAAAGCTCGCGGAGGGGAAGGGAGAAGAGGGCGACCTCGACCTTCTGATCGACAATCCTGTGCCGGGCATGCTGATCCTCGCCCCGTTCGAAGGCAATCTTTATGCAGTGGTGGCCGACGGTGTCGCGGCGGTCCTTCTTTCGGTGGAGGACGACATGATCCTCTTCGGATTCGGAGAGGAGGACATCAAGGCCGCCCGGGACGCTCTCGCCGATCCGGCGAAACGGATGAATCCGGCACGGAACCTTCCGCAGAGGAATTTCATCTACTTCCAGGACAACGGAATGATGGCTGAGGAGATCCTGGCGGCGTCCGAAGGTGTTCTGAAGGAAGCCGCGGGGAGCCTGATGGCCGAGATCGGTTTCGGCCTGTCGGAAAAAGGGTTCGACCTGTCGATATTCACGAACTTCGCAAAGACTTTCGGCCTCGACAAGACGGAAAAGGAGATCGTTCCCCTTGCGAAGGACGAACTGGTACTCGCCGGAGGAGGCAAGCCCTGGCTCACGATGGCGGGGCGGGTGATCCTGGAGAAGAGGCATTTCGACATGATCCGCGAGGCCGCCGACGGAGGAGATTACGACGCTCAGGAGATCGTCGGGTTCCTTGAGCAGCTGAAAGTGATGGGGCTCACCGAAAACGCGCTCATCTCGATCCTTCAATCTGTTGGAATGGTTCTGGGTGGCGATGCGAATTACTCAGGACTCGCTATTCCCGGAGGATATCTTTATACGTCCGGCGAGAAGGAGTGGGTCGAGCTGCTTCTTCCTCTCGTGGAAGCGATTGTCAACGAAAGCGGCATGCCTTTCGAACCGCTCGCCATACCGGGATGGCAGGCGCTGTACGTCCTGAAAGAACCGGTAAGCGCCCTTCTCGGCATACGGGACGGCGTTGCGTTCGCGGGAATTCTCAACGCGGAAAACATTGAAGCGGCTCCTGAGCTGAACCCCGAGGTCGAAAGATTCCTCGGCGAGAACAATGCCACTTTCTTCTTCAACATCGACGCCGGAGTGGTCCGCCGGATTATCCTGGAGATGCTGGATCCGGCGAATCCCCTGGCCGCAATGTTCCTGGCCGACGACGACGATTTCCTGGAAGCGCTTCCCTTCCTTTTCGAAGGCTTGAAAGCAACCGCGGCATTCCAGGGAATCAATATGAGCGTGAGCGGAACGGAGCGCCTCGATTTCTCGATGCTCACAGCCGAACCCGATGCCGGCCAGCTTGCCGCCATCGACGAACTCGCGGCGAAATGGGACGTATTCCTTGACGAGATGGAAGACGATGACCTCGACGAGCTTGAAGAGGAAGAGGCGGAGGCGGCGCCGAAGCCGTAGTTCCGACGTGCAACACCCGAAGCTCCGGGGGCGTTCCGCCCCCGGAGCTTCTTTCTCCGAATCCGAAGGAGGAATGAAACCATGAAACGAATTCCATGGTTGTGCGCATTCTGCTTGCTGGCCGGCATCTTCTTGTTGAGCGCATTTCCCCTTTTCGCGTACGAACGCGTCACACGATTCGACGTGGAGGCCGCGGTGGAGGAGGACGCGTCCCTGGTCGTCGTCGAACGTATCGGCGTTTTTGCCGAGGGAAAAGATATCCGCCGCGGCATCATCCGCACTATTCCCACCGATTTCACCGATACGGAAGGAGTTCGCAGGCGGGCCGGTTTTGAACTTCTTTCCGCTGAACTCGACGGGAAACCGACGCCCGCTGTTTTGGAAAGAGTAGGAGAATCGCTGGATATCCGGCTCGGAGATCCGGATATCTTTCTATCGCACGGAGAGCACCTCTTCACGATAACCTACCGGACCACCGGGCAGCTCGGATTTTTCGAAGAACACGATGAACTGTACTGGAACGTCACCGGCAACGACTGGGTCTTCCTTATAGAGAGCGCGTCCTTCCGCATGAAGCTCCCCGGAAGGAATTTCGGCGAAGGATTCACCGGCGTTGAATTCTATACCGGTAAAAAGGGAGAGCAGGGGCGGAACGCGAGGCTTCCCGGAGACGGCTCCGTTGAATCCATCGGCGGAGTTCCGCCCGGCGAAGGGCTCACGGTCGTCTATACGTGGCCGAAGGGAATCGTCGCCCCCCCGGCCGGACCTGCGCCGGCACTGGAGCGATGGACCGCTTCCCCTCTCCGGATGGTGCACCTCGCCATGCCGGTCATTCTTCTCGTCCTGATGACGGTGCTCTGGGTGCTTTGGGGGAAAGACCCTCCTTCACAGACGATCATCCCGAGGTTTACCCCGCCGAAAGGAGTCGAGGCGGGTTTCGCCCGGTACGTGCGAACGATGCGGATGGACGACCAGTCTTTTGCCGCAATGGTGCTCGGAGTCGCCGTGAAAGGTGTGCTGACGGTAGCGGAGCATTCCCTCGCCACGGAAGCCGCGAAAAAAACCGGCAAAGAGATCCCGCAGGGCGGAATGGGTATGAAACTTCTCTCAAAGCTCGTCGGAAAATCATACCGTCTGTACCTGAACAGGGAAAAACTCTCGAAGGCCGAACTGACTGTCGACGAAAGAGTGCTCGTCGACGAGCTTTTCGGTACGACGAGGAGCGAAGTTCATCTCTCGAGCGCCGACCGGCCGGTGGTGCAGACCTCGTTCAACCAGCTGTCGAAACGTTTTCGGGAGAGAGCGAAGCCGCTGCTCAAAACCAATACCGGAAAATGGTCGCTGGGCATCGTCCTTTTCGAAGCATACGCCGTTCTCACGTTGATCGGCATGGCTCTTTCGGGGCACGCCCGGTTCGAGCCGATCCTCGCCCTGATGGCCGGCCCGTTTTTCCTGCTGCCGTTCGCTCTTCCGCTGCCCTCCGGCAAAGGGAGCCTGGTGGCGAAGTTTTTCGTCCGTATATTCTTCCCGGGCATTTTTCTCCTCGTAACAACAGGAGCGGTTTTGGCGGGCGCTTCAAGTGGTCTTGAAGTGGACCTCCTTTCCGTTCCGGGGCCTTTCCTGTGCGTTCTCGTCCTGCTGGTCTTCAAACCGCTGATGCGGGTGCGCTCGACGGAGGGCGCGCGTCTGAACGAAGAGCTCGACGGACTCCGCATGTTCATGACCGCAGCGGAGAAACACCGGCTCGAAATGATGAATCCTCCGAACGAAACACCGCAGCTCTTCGAGATGCTGCTTCCCTACGCATTCGCCCTGGACGTCGCCTCCACTTGGGCGAACCGCTTCGAACGGATCCTCGCGGACGCCCATTACACTCCGTCATGGTACAGGGGGGACCTGAACACCTTTGTCACCGCCGCCGGAATGGCTTCCTTCACGTCCGGTATTTCCAGCGCCGTCGCTTCGGGAACGAGATCCTCAGGAAGCGGAGGAGGCGGGTTCTCCGGAGGCGGAGGTGGAGGCGGAGGCGGACGGGGCTGGTAGCGATGCAGCGCCCGGTTTCCGCTCCACACTGATGAAAAGGAGGCCGTCGATGAAAATCCCGGTGATGCTTCTTTTCGTGCTCATCGTCTTTCTTTATTACTACCTGACATGGAAGGCCAGGGGAAAGGATCCCGAGGGAGGAACGGTGATTCCGCTTTTCGAACCGCCGCCGGGCGCCGAACCGGGATTCGCCTGCTACTACCATGAGAGAGGCGTCTCGCCGGAGATTCTCTCCTCCGACATCCTGATGCTCGCAGTGAACGGAATCGTCCGTTTCGAGGAGAGGGAGGGGACGACGTGGATAATCCGGACGGAAAAGCAGCTCTCCGGAGATGAGCTCCCTCCCGTCCTCGGAAAAATGGCGGCAAAGCTGTTCTCCGGGCGTTTTCCCGGTGAAGTTCCTGTGAACTCGAAAGCCGCGCGGAATTTTTACGAAGCGCAGGAGGTACTCAATGCGGAGTACATGCGAAGAGACCGGAAATATTCCACGATGAACCTCGGCTGCTCGCTCCTCGGGCTCTTGCTCTTCCTTCCGATGTTCTGGATCGTCGATTATCTCGGAAGCCCGCTTTTCGCGCCCGGGGACGCTCTCGACACGTTGATCGTCTTTCTGCTGCTCTTCTTTTCGACGAGCGTTCCCTGGCTGGTCGGACTTGAGCTGCTCAAGATCGTAAAAGGGAGGAGGAGAAAAAGGAAAGGGTACTGGACGGGTTTTTCCGTGGCGTTTTTCTTCGCGTTCCTCGGCGTGAACACGTTGAGGAACATGCTCTACACCGACCCCGTCGTCGCGGGCGCTTTCATTGCCGCCATCCTGATTTTTCTCTTCTTCGCCCGGATCATGCCGGTGCGCACGGAGGAGGGCGTTCGCCTGGCCGAGAAGATCGAAGGGCTCGCGATGTATATGGGGACAGCCGAACGGTATCGCCTCGGCATGCTGAATCCTCCCGAGGAGACGCCGGCGCTCTTCGAGAAACTTCTTCCGTATGCGCTGGCCCTGGGGGTCGCGAAAACATGGGCCGACAGTTTCAGCGAGGTGCTTGAGAAAGTGAGCTACAAGCCGGAGTGGAGCGGCGGCAACAGTTTTTCGGCCGGCAGGGGAGGCGCGTTCGCGCTGCTCGCCGAAGAACTCTCTAAAAACCTGGAACGCTCCGCCTCGTCCTACAGGCCTCCGGGGAAAAGCTCATCATCATCCTCTTCGTCATCATCCTCCTTTTCCGGAAGCCGCGGCAGCGGACTCGGCGGCCGCGGTTCTTCCGGGGGCGGCGGAGGCGGCGGCGGAGGACGGGGATGGTAAGATACACTTTCTGCAGATAGGAGGGTGGACTATGAGACGGCTGAAAGGGTGCGCGGCGTTGATTCTTTTTGTGCTCTTTTGCGGACCGCTCGCGGCGAATCCGACGGTGGAAAGCTTCGAATGGCCGAAGGCGGGAATGGTCGCCGGGGAAAGGGTAAACCTCCGTGCGGGGCCGTCGACGTCTTCGAAGATCGTCGGCCGGTTCGTCCACGACTATGACGGAGGAGAGCTGCTCGTAACGGGCAGAACGAAGACGAACGAGGAATATCCGTGGTACCGGGTGATTTCTCACAAATTCGGCGAGGGGTGGCTGTACGGCAAGTACCTTGCGGTGGAGGAGCCGGATGGGGCGGTACGGCGGTACGCGCTCAAGATCCGCGAGGACTTCGGCCTGTCGCCGGAAATTGCCGTCAGGATGTACGGGGAGCCGATGAAACGGAACGAGAAGAAGATGCACATTCCCGACTTCAACACGACGGTGCATATCGTCACCCTCGTTTTTCACGGGCATACCGCGACCTACTGGAACGGGACGCTCCAGTCTGTGGAAATTCCGGCTGGATTTATGGGGTTTGCGGACATCCTCCTCGGAATCGAGGTCAATGAGGCGGTTGCGCGCCTCGGAGAGGTCTCGCTGAAAGAGGGAAATTCACTGATCTTCATTGCCGAACGGGACGAGATAACGGTTGAAACGGAAGGATCCGGCGGAAGAGCGAAAGTCGCAGGACTGTCGTATCGCCGGGTCATCTACGATTGAGAAAGGTGGCGTTGCCGTATGAAAAATGCCGTTGCGTCCGTAATGTTCCTGTTGTTGCTGTGCGGCGCCGCGTGGGGAGCCGCCGGACATCCTCTGGACGCGGAGATTGAAAAGTGCATGAGCGACGATCCCAGTACGCACGGCACGATCAAGTGCGCCCGGGAAGGGGCGAAGAAGTGGGACGCCGAGCTCAACAGGGCCTACCGGGAACTGATGGGAATGCTTCCCAAGGAGGGGCAGGAAGCTCTGCGGACGGCCCAGCGCGCATGGATTCCCTGGAGGGACACTGAATTCTCGCTGCTGGGGGAGGTCTACAGCACGATCTACAACAACCTCGACGGAGGAACGATGTGGCTTGTCGCGAACGCCATCGCCGAAATGGAGGTTGTTCGAACCAGGACGATCGAGCTTCTGCGGTGGGCGGATACGCTCAAGACCGGGAAACCCTCGTTCCCGGCCGGATATCCCGGCAAGCAGACCGATGAACAGCTTGCAGCCGCGATGAAGGTCAAGAATGAAACCGCCCGCCTGGGAAAACATATCGGGGAGAACGGGGAGAAGATCGCCTCGGCGAACCTGGCCGCATGGGAGGATTTCCGGAACAAGAACGTGCTCTTTCTGGCATGGTTCTACGGAAAGAAAGGGGACAGAGGGTTCCCGCTTCACGGCCGCATGCTGATGAACACCGAGCGTATCAAAAAGCTTGAGGGGCTCTACGAGGATCTGAAGGCCGGAGGGCTTGAGGAGTCCGCTCCGAAAGTTGCCAAAGAAACCGCCGCTTCAAAAGAACCATTCAAGGGGGACAGGACGCTCTACCTGCCGGAGGAGGGAACGTGCGACTTCCGGGCCTATATCATCGACCCCGATCCGAAGGGAACGAACGTCCGGAACGCTCCGAAGGGGAAGATCATCACCACGCTGCCGTATCGGCCGGACGATCCCGAGATCATTACTGTCAAGGTGACGGGACACAAGAACAAGTGGCTCTCGGTAGTTCTGCACGACGGCCGGAAGGGGTGGATCTTCGGCGAGCTGGTGGGCGTCAGTCTCCGCAACTATGACCCCGGCTCGGTGACTGCCCTCAGAACGCGGCCTGACCCCGATGCTCCCGCAGTGGGCGATATCTTCGGCGACGAAGAGGTTTCGATAATCGGCGGAGAGGGAAAATGGGCGCTCGTTCAGTACAGGCACCCGAAAGGACACGTGCTGACCGGCTGGCTCGATCCCGTAAAACAGTGCCCCAATCCGTACTCTACGTGCCCATGAGAGCGTGGATTCGGCGGGGCTGTTTCACTTTGGGCGCAGTTCTGTTCCTCTGGACCTCGGCGGAGTTTTTCATGCTGGCTTTCCTGACCAGCCGTTTTTTGGAGGGGGCGGGAATATGGATCTGGCTGCAGGGGTATCTTCTCGCCCTCCTCAAATCTCCTGCCGCTCTAGCCGGAATCCTCCTCCTGGCGGTCGCTATCCTGCTGACCGTCCGCCCTTACCCTGCAAGGCAGGAAAATAAAAAGAGCTGCTCCTAGTGGATAACATGTACCCTAAGCCAAAGTCGGAACGATCGGAATATTATGTTTTATTCGGATGCTCCACGTTCGACGGTCTCATGCAGAAATACCGTTCCGGCCGGTGGTTGCGGGTTGATTTTTGCTCTGACAGAACCTGTGTTTTTTTCATTTAGTTTATCACCTTGGTTGTTTATGAGAAGCTTTTGTTGTCAAAACAATGATATCTCTGGCTGGAGGGCTATAGTTTGTCGGAAACTTATTTTGGACAAGAATTCGTTCAACCGCTGAAACGGTGATTATTGAAAGGAGATATCCTCGAATGACATCCAAGTTTTCTCTTGAGGGCAAACGCGCGCTCGTTACGGGCGGCGGCAGCGGAATCGGTCTCGCCATTTCGCAGGGAATCGTCGAAAACGGCGGTTCGGTGGTGATTGTAGGACGCAGGGAGGAACTTCTCAAGGAAGCATGCGACTCCATGGGGCCGATGGCGTCGTACATGATTCACGATGTGACGGATCTTCCGGGAAACGTCGAATTCGCCCGGAAACTGGAAGAGGGGGGCCCGGTCGATATTCTCGTGAACAATGCCGGGCAGAACATCAAGAAGACCGTCCTGGAGACAACCGACGAGATTTTTCACAACATCCTGGAGGTCAACCTGATCGCCGTCTTCTCGCTGACGCGCGAGATCGGGCGCTACATGCTCGAACGAAAGCGCGGCGCGATCATCAACATCGCCTCGATGACGTCGCTTTTCGGCATTCCGTTCGTGAGCGCCTACACCTCGTCGAAAGCCGCCGTCGCGGGCCTTACGAAGCAGCTGGCGACAGAATTCTCCCCCTGCGGCATCACCGTCAACGCGGTGGCTCCCGGCTTCATCGATACCGCCATGTCGCGGAAGGCCTTCGAGGGCGATCCCGAGAGGAAGCGAAAAGTGCTCTCCCGCACGCCCATGAACGAACTCGGGCTCCCCGAGGACGTTGCGAACGCGGTCGTGTTCCTGGCCTCTCCTGCCGCGCGCTACCTCACCGGGGTGATTCTTCCGGTGGACGGCGGCACGAGCATAGGCTTCTAGAAATCGTTCTTCGACAGCTGAAGCAAAGGAGGTTGTTTTCTTGATCCTGTCATTCCGATGGTACGGGGAGAGCGATCCCGTCACACTCGACAAGATCCGCCAGGTTCCGGTGCTCAAGGGGATCGTCAGCGCGCTCTACGACGTTCCGCTGGGCGAGACGTGGCCCTTGGAGAAGATACAGAACCTGAAAGCGGCGGTAGAGCGGAAGGGATTCATCCTCTCCGCGATCGAGAGCATCCCGGTGCACGAGAACATCAAGCTGGGCCGACCCGACCGCGACGCGCTCATCGACAAGTACCGCGCATCGATCCGCAACATGGGAAAGGCGGGAATTCCGGTGTTGTGCTACAACTTCATGCCCGTCTTCGACTGGACTCGCTCAAACATGGCCTTTCCGCTGCCCGACGGCTCCAATGCCCTTTCGTACGACGACGTCGAGGTGCTGAAAATGGATCTCTCCAAGGGAACCAAGGACCTTCCCGGCTGGAGCGCCTCGTACGACGCCAAGGAACTTCAGGCTCTTCTGGACGGCTATCAGGAGCTGAGCGAGGAGGGGCTCTGGGAGAATTTGAAGTATTTCCTCGAAAAGACGGTTCCGGCGGCGGAGGAGTCGAACGTCAAGATGGCCATCCATCCCGACGATCCGCCCTGGTCGATCTTCGGTCTGCCGCGCATTATCCGGGACGAGGCGGCATACGACCGGTTCGTCAAGCTCGTGGACAGCCCCAACAACGGATTCAGCCTCTGCTCGGGTTCGCTCGGCGCGCGCCCGGACAACGATCTTCCGGCCATGATCCGCAAGTTCGGCGCCATGGGGCGCATTCACTTCGCCCATGTCCGGAACGTCAGGATCACCGGCAAGGGCGCCTTCCACGAGACAGCACATCCGACGGAGTCCGGAAGCCTGAACATGTACGAGATTATGAAGGCCTACTCGGACACCGGCTTTTCCGGCCCGATGCGCCCCGACCACGGCCGCATGATCTGGGGCGAGACCGGCAAGCCGGGATACGGGCTCTACGACCGGGCGCTCGGCGCGATGTACCTTGCCGGGCTTTGGGAGGCCCTCCGGGAGGAGAAAAAGTAACGCGGAAGCTTGCCGGGAATGCAAAGGGGCCTTCGGGTCCCTTTTCTTATGAGCACACAGTTCGTGGCCGGCCAAACTTTTGAATTCAGGTATTTAGGCCTATAGACCGAAGGGGTGTCTGCAAGTAAACTTCTCTCCAGGTTGAATATAGGTCTTTTCAATTGGCAAGGCCTAATCGGATCTGAGTCACTCGAAAAGGGGGACTGCACAATTGTCCGGAGGAATACCCCGTGTCCCTTGATCTGTTGACGCTCCAGGTTGTGATGAGTGTGGTATCCTTCCTCTCCGGAGGCGCCATGCTGGCCCTATGGCTGCTGAACACGTCGGAGCGCGGTCCAGCTCTGTGGGCCGCGGCAGGCATCCTTGCCGGAGGGCTCTTCCCTCTCACTCCTTTCTTCGGCGATTACGGCATGTTCCTCAACATGGCCTTCTCCCTCTCGGCGCTTCTCTTTCTTCTCGAAGGGATTCTGCGCTTTCGGGGTTTCGGCGGGGAGCCTATTCGAAGAGCTGTACTTCCTTTTCTGATCATGCTTTTTGTTTTTTTCTCATACATCGGTCGTGACAACGCAGCGTCGAGACTTCTGTTCAGCGACGCCGCCTTTGTGATCATGCTCGCCCTCATCGCACTCGCAATGCTCCACGGAACATGCGGCGCCGAACGGATTGTCCATCTGATCGTCGCGTTGCCCAGCGTCCTTTTCGCCTCTGTTCTCGCAAGCCGGTGGTATCTTGCATTCAGCGGCGAGATTGGCAGGACTGCTCCGGAATTTACGAAAATCGTGTTTCTCGCCTACATCCCGTGGGTGCTCGGATGGACCTACGGCATCAGCATGGCGGTCATGTTCCGGAAAAACGGGAGAATCTCGCAAATGGCGGCCCGGGACGACCTGACGGGCCTTGCCAACCGCAGAAGTTTCGATGAGACGCTGGATTACCTTCTGAGGACCGGGCGCACGGATCAAGGTCGCTTCGCCCTGTTTCTCATGGATGTGAACGGTTTCAAGAGTTTCAACGATCTTTACGGCCACACCTTCGGAGACAAGGTTCTCGTCCTCATGGCCGACGCCGTCAGAAACTCGATCCGCAAAGGGGATTTCGCAGTCCGTTTCGGCGGCGACGAATTCCTTGTGCTGATGTCTTGCAAAACAGGTTTTGATGATGTCGATATGCTGAAGATCAGGCTGAGGGAATCTATCGAGAAAGAACGCCTTCTCGACGGGCGATGCATTCGCCTGAGGGTCAGCATAGGAACGGCCGTCTTCCCGGACGACGGGAGTACCAGCGACGAACTGCTGCTTGTTGCCGACCGCAGAATGTACGAAGAGAAAAAAGAAGGCCGTCCGATGTCGGAAATTCTATGGGAATCGCCTTCGGAGGCGGTATGAACGGATCCCTCAGCGGATGATCTCGTTCACCCAGCGTTCCACGAGCCGCCCGCGCTGATCGCCCGACCATTCGATGTCCAGCTCCAGCAATTTCACTCCGGTCATGTCAAGCGCCGGATTCCGCAGCTCCACCTCGGGGTGGGTGGGGATCAGGTTGATTTTTTCCCGTTCGTAGATCTGCTGCATTCGAGGGCCGGCGGCCCAGTCGAGAAATTTCTTCGCGAGTTCAGGCCGTTTCGCTCCTTGTATCATTCCCATGGCCTCAACGCCGTACACGACGCCTTCCTCCGGGTAACTTATGACGATATCGTAACCCGTCTGCAGCATCTCCAGGGCGTCCACGAGAAAGAAGACGCCGCCTGCCGCCTGTCCTCGCCCGATGGGGAGCGCGCCTCCCGCCCCGCTCTTGGTGTACTGCTGCATGTTCGCGTCCAGCTTTTTCTGGTAGGTGAACGCTTCGTCCTCTCCCATCGCGATCACGAGGCTGAAGAGCCTCGATACCGCCGTTCCCGACGTCCTCGCGTCCGCCATGATCAGGGCGTTTTTATAGGCGGGATCAAGGAGGTCCTGCCATGACACCGGGGCATCGAGAGCGCGCTTCTCCAGGAACTCCCTGTTGAACATGAAGCAGATCGGATTGATCGCGACGCCCGTCCAATACCCCTCCGGGTCGCGAAAGCGCAGCGGGATCGCATCGGCCCCCTTCGGGACATACGGTTCGAAAATCCCCTCCTTTTTTCCTGCGACAAAGGCATCGGCTATCCCTCCGAAGAAAACGTCCACCTGCGGATTGTTTTTCTCTGCTGTCAGACGCGCCAGAACCTCTCCGGAAGAAAATCGAAGGAAATCAACGCCGATCCCGGTCTCGCGGGTAAACTCCTCGAAGACTGCGGTAGCGTACCGCTCGGACCAGATGGTGTAGACGTTGAGCCTCTCCGAGGCTTGTGTCGGGAGCGGAAGGAGCAAAAAGACACCGAAGAATACGAAATACGCCAACAGGTTGGGAATTTTTTTCACTGCGATCATGAACGATCACCCTTTCCAATATCTTGATACAAGGTATGGTACTCCTTTTCAGCATCGGGCTCCATAGCCAGCCGGGAACCAAAAACACCTTCTTCTGGCTCTGTCCGCCGAGGAGAAACACGGGCAAGGAGCTTCATGACTTTATATAGTCTTCGAGAATCTGTTTTTAGATCCGACGGACGCAAGCCTTTTTCGTTGACAGTGACGGAATTTTTGATAATATCTTAAAATATCTTCAAGTTTTCATGAGGGGAGGGGTTGGAAAAATCTTTGAATCCGTCGGTTTCTCAGGGGGGAGCGGAAACAAGCAGGAGCCTTCGCTTTCTCGTTTGAAACCATGAAGAATGTGTGGAATGCATTATGTGATTTTGCAGGCTGCTTTCAAGGATGTTGCTGGAGAGGAGGAGGAAGATGTTGAAAAAATTACTTCTGATCTGTTTTGTGCTGTTGATTCTTCCTGGAATATCGGCCGCCGCCGACCTTTCCGGAAAATGGAACTGCGACGACGGGGGACAGTACTATCTGCGGCAGGTAGGCAATACGCTCTACTGGTACGGCGAACTCAGCGCCGCCAATCCCGCCTGGTCGAATATCTACCAGGGTAGAATCCAGGGGGATCGTATTGAAGGCAGTTGGGTGGACGTTCCGAAGGGGCAGTCCTCCAGCCGCGGTATCCTGAACCTCCGGATCAAGGAGAACGACAATGTCCTGGAGGTGACGCACAAGACGGGAGGCTTCGGCGGTTCCCGCTGGATGCGGGTCGGCTATGTTCCGGGAGTGGCGCCGATTCCTGCCGTGCGCGAGGACTGCGTCGGTTTCAATCCCAATACAGCGGAGGTGAAGCAGTACGGCGGGCGATGGAAGATAGTGGACGGGAACCACGCCATGTTCGACTTCGGAAACGATGAAAACGAGGCACGCCAGGCGTTGCGGATCATCAAGCACTACCGGATGAACCAGTCGTGTTTTGTCGGACGCCCCAACCCCTCCTTCAGTTATCTGCTGGTCGGAGGGCAGGCTCCCGCAGGAAGTTTTCCCGGAGAGGACTGCATCGCCTTCAATCCCGACACTATCGAGGTGAAAAGAGTCAGCGGCTCTTGGAAAATCGTGGACGGCAGTCACTGGATGTTCGACTTCGGCAATAAAGAGAACGAGGCACGCCAGGCTTTTGCCGTCATCAAGAAACACGGCTTCACGAGGTCGTGTTTTGTCGGCAGGCCGGGGCCGAGTTTCCAGTATTTGAGGAAGTAGTGCATTCCGTGCGCCCTCGAAGCAAACAATGAAAATTATGTTTATTGCACAAATTTGATGCGGATCTAGCGGTTCTTGCTGTCTCATCCTTTTCAGGGAGAGGATGTTCCTGGTTCGGGATGTGTCGAATATGCGTCCAAGGGGGAGTGCGGAGGATCCATCTTCAGGGAAGTGCGCTTCCGAAAGAGTTGCACTATAATCTTCCGGAGGAATGAACGAAAGGAAGGTCTTCCGGATGATTAAAACAGAGAGCCAACAAGAGAAGTACCGGATTCGATTCACGAACGGCCGGCAGGTCGCGTTCTCCGATACGACTTCCGACAAGGGGGGCGGCGGACAGGGATTTCGCCCGCATGAGCTGCTTGAGGCCGCTCTTGCGAGCTGTATGAACATGACGCTCCGGATGTGCGCGGAGAAGCGGGGAATTTCCTTGAAGAACGTCTCGATCGAGGTGACGCTCGACAGAACGCCTCAGGAAGGTCCGGTCTTCGGATATAGGGTCGTTTTTGGGGACATGCTTTGCGAAGAAGATAAGGAGGTGTTGCTGCGCTGCCTGGATACCTGCCCCGTCCGCTCGACGCTGTCAAAACCGCTTCGTTTCGTGCACATGGAGTGATTCCTTCAGGAGAAGATGCTGCGGCGCCTGCGCCCGGACTTGGCACCCCGTCGTTCCCGGTCGTGACGCTTCTGTCCGCGTGCGGGAAAGCTAAAGCTGAACTTCCGCCACAAGCTCGCGGATCCTCCACTTCACGCTTTCAAGCACCTGTTCGCCGAAGGGCGTGATCGAATAGTACTTCCTGATCTTTCCTCCCACGGTGCGCTCCTCCACATCGAGCGCACCGCCTTTTTTCAGCGAGTGTAGAATCGGATAGAGCGTGCCGGCGCTCATATCGTACCCGTGCCGCTTTAATTCTTCGATCATCCACGAGCCGTAAAACGGCTCGAGCTTCGCGTGATGGAGTATATGCACTTGGATGAAGCTCAAAAAGAGCTTCCGCAAAATCTGCTCTTGCATTTGTCACACCTCTGTGATAGTCTATCGATATCGAATTTCGATATCGATAGACTATATTGATTTTGCTATGGATTATAGACCGCCGGACGCTTCGCGTCAAATGAAACAGGAAAAGAGGGATACTCTGTGAAGCTCTATGGGCCGCCACGAAAAAAAGAGACGCTTCCCGCCTTTCTGTTGAAGTACAAGCGCCAGTTTTTCGTTTCATCGGTAGCCGGGTTTCTGTACAACACGACGGTCGTTCTCGGTCCCGTCCTTTTGGGGCGTCTGATCGACGCCGCCGGAGGAGATTCCGCGGACCGTCTCCTTCTCTCCGCGCTCTCCTTCGTTGGAGTGACGGCGTCCTTCCAGTTCCTTCGATTCGTCAAACGATGGTATATGCGAGACCAGTTCAACCGCGTCGCCTGCGATCTGCGCCAGACGCTGCTCGAACGGCTTCTCGGGAGGAGCGTTCCGGAGCTGTCACGCGAGACTGCGGGCGATCTGATGAGTCGCACTCTGGGCGATATCACGCTGGTCGTGGACACGGTCATGAGCACACTGAACGAGGGGTGGGACACCTGGCTGCTGATGATCTCCTACTTCGCTGTTCTGATGATCTACGACTGGAGGACGACGCTCGCGGCCTCGGTGATGATTCCTGCGGCGATCCTCTTCGCGCACGGCATGCGGCGCACCCTCTACGACTGCTCCCTTGCCGCGAGGAGGGCGGCTTCAAGTGTAAATACGGGGCTCAAACGCTATCTCGACGGCGTCTTCGTGCTCCGCCTCTTCGGGAGGGAGTCGTCCGAGGCCGACCGGATCGAGGAGGCTTTCGAGGAACAGGCAAAGTTTTCCATCAGGGAAATCCTGCTTCAGCAGGTGTTGCTGCCCGTATACGCGCTTATCGCCGGTCTGGGAATCGTCGCCGCGATCGGTCTTCTGGGTGCTCGGGTCGCGGAAGGGGAGATGACGGTCGGCGAGCTGAACGCATATCTTGTCATGTTCGTGGCGTTCTCCGGCAGGACCAAGGTCGCCGCGAGGGTGTTCAACCGCTGGCACGGGGCGCGCGCGGCCTGGGGTCGCGTCCGGGAAAAGATGGAGCGTAGCGTCGAGAGCGGGCGAGGAAGCGTCTCCCTGAGGCAGTGCCGCTCTCTGAACGTGGAGGGACTTTCATTCTCGCCGGACGGAGCGCGTATCCTGTCGGACATATCTTTTTCCGCCGAGAGGGGGAAAATCATCGGCATCACGGGCCCCGTCGGATCGGGGAAGACCGCTCTGGCCAGAGCGCTTTCCGGACTCTTTCCCTACGAAGGCAGCATTCGGCTCGACGGCCGGGAGCTGCGCGATCTCTCCGCAGAGAGCCGCGCGGCGATGATTTCATCCACCGGCCACGAGCAGTTTCTCTTTTCCATGAGCATCAGGGAAAACATCCTCCTCGGTACAGGACAACCGATGCGAGACCTCGGAGCGGAGTACGACGAGGCGAGATTTTGGATGGCGCTGCGGGTCGCTGCTCTCTCGGGGGATATCTCCCGTTTCGAAGAGGGAGTCGGAACGATGGTCGGCGAAAAAGGGATTCGGATTTCCGGCGGACAGCGCCAGCGCATCGCTCTTGCGCGCGCGCTGTATGCGAAAAGCGACATTCTGCTTCTCGACGATCCTTTTTCGGCCGTGGACATCGCGACCGAGCGGGAGATCGTTCACGGTCTACGGGAGGCTTGCGCCGAGAGGATCGTTCTGCTCTTCACCCATCGCCTGACGGCGTTTCCGCTGCTTGATGGTGTTCTGGTAATGAAGAAGGGGAGCATCGGCGAGCAAGGGAGCCATGAAACGTTGATGGCTGCGGACGGACTCTACGGCGGAATCTACAGTGCGCAGGTATTTATGGAGGGAAACGGCGATGAAAAGGTTTGATTTTCTGACGGGCGCGGTCCGGAAGACATGGGGGGAGTACAGAACGTACGGAGTTCTTCTGCCGACGGCGGTCGCCGCGGGCGCGTTCTTCAACGTGATGCCCGCGATGCTGCTGAAGGAAATCGTCGACCAGGCGGCGTCCTCGCGCGCCGATATGCTCTGGAAACTGGCTTTCGGCTATCTTGGCGCCGTCGCGCTCATCGGACTCGCCGATTTTCTGCGCGAGTACGGCGCGACGGTTTTCGGGCAGCGTGTGCTTCTGAATGTCCGCAATGGAATGCTTCGTAAGCTGACGCGCCTTCCGGTGAGATATTTCGACACCACCCCGACAGGCGAGACCATGGCACGCCTGACGGCGGATATAGACGCTATCAACTCGCTCTTCGTCTCCGGAGTCGTCGCCGCTGCGGCGGATCTCTTCAAGATCGCGGGGTTTCTCGCAGCGCTCTTTCTGCTGTCGCCTTACCTCGGAATGGTCGCGCTGGCCGGCGTTCCCGCAGTCTACGCGCTTTCGGACTACTTCAGGATGCGCATCTACCAAAAACAGGTCGTGGTGAGAAGGAGAGTCGCCGAAATCAATACTCGCATTCAGGAGATCTACACCGGGCTGCCGATGATAAAGAGCTACGGCGCGGAGTCTTATTTCGCAGGCGGTTTCGAACCCGTTCTGGAGAACCACCGCATCGCGATGAACGCCAACAGCGTGTACGACGCATGGTTCCCCTGCGTGATGCAGACCGTGCGTTCGATCTTCATCGCCGGGGCTGTGTATATCGGGGCTCGGATCGGGGGCATGTCCCCGGAAACGGGGCTGAGTATCGGCGCGATCTCGGCTGCGGCGGACCTCTTTATTCGTCTCTTCGAACCGATAGAGGCCGTAGCGTCGGAGCTGCTGACGATTCAGCAGGCGATGGCGGGAATCGACCGTGCCGGGGAGTTCTTCGCCCATGCCGAGGAGAAGACGGACCACACCTCGGGAGGATTTCGTCCTTCCGGAGTGGCGGTGGAAGTGCGAAATCTCTCGTTCTCCTACTCCGCAGGACAGCCGGTTCTGGATGGATTGTCGCTCCGCGTGCCGCAGGGGGCCAAGGCCGTCATCGTCGGACGCACAGGCTCGGGCAAGAGCACGCTGCTCCATCTGATCGCCGGGATGTACGGAACGGAGAGCGGAGGCGTGCTTATCGGCGGGGTGGACCCGTACCGTCTCGCCCCGCAGGAACGGCGAAGATGGATCGGCATCGTTCCGCAGACGGTGCATATCTTCAACGGAAATCTGCTGGAGAATATCGCCCTTCGGGACCCAGCCATCGGGAGGGAGCGGGTAGAGCGAGCGCTGGAGACGACGGGGCTGGTGGAAGCCGTCGGGGCGCTGCCGGAAGGAATGGAGACGATGCTCGGCGAAGGAGGGTTCTCGCTCTCGTTCGGCCAGACGCAGCTCGTCGCCCTTGCACGCGCTCTCGTAACGGATCCGCCCCTGCTGCTGCTGGACGAACTGACCTCCGGGCTGGACGCCGTGACCGAGTCGAAGCTCTTCGCAGCGCTTCGGGCAATCGGGGGAGAGAGGACCATCGTCACGATCAGCCATCGACTGTCGGGGATCCTCGACGCCGACGTCGTCCATATAATGGAGCGAGGAAAGATCCGTGAGAGCGGGACGCCCGAGGAGTTGGCCTCCAAGGAGGGGTGGTACGCTCGCTACAAACGTCTTGAGGAGAGCGGCTGGCGGATGGCTTGAGAAAGAACCGAGGAACCGCTTTGGAAGACCGCTGCCGGTGAAAAGCGAAGCAGAACCAATCGAGAGGAGTGGAGAATATGTCGAAAGAGAATGAACGCACGCAGCAGGAGTTTTCGGCGGAGTCGGAGTCGCGGAGCGTCTCCCGGTCCGCGTTTCTCAAGGATGTCTTCATCTGTTCGCTGGGGGCGTACGGTGGGCCGGAGGCGCACATGAGCGTCTTTCTCGACCAGATGGTCGTGAAACGGAAGTATCTGAGCGAGACCGAACTGATCGAGCTGATCGCGCTGTGCAGCATTCTGCCCGGGCCGACCAGCACGCAGGCGATCACGGCGATAGGATATAAGCTCGGAGGCCCATGGCTCGCCCTGTTGACGATGCTCGTCTGGGGACTTCCGGTTCTGCTGGTGATGACGGCGCTCTCGTTTCTCTACCAGTTTCTCGACGTGCGGGGAATATCCCGCGAGACGCTGCGGTACGTCGGCCCGATGGCGGCGGGCTTCATCGTCGTCGCGGCATGGAGGATCGGGCGCAAGGTCGTAGTCGACGCTCCGACCGCGCTGCTGATGCTCTTCGGCGCGCTTGCGACCTGGCTTGTCAGGGAGCCGTGGATCTTCCCGTCCGTGCTGATCGCGGGGGGCGTGGTCAGCGTACTCTGTTTCCGCGAGCCGGACATGTGGGACCGTGTGTGCATTTCTCCCCCTTGGCGGTATCTGCTCCTGTTCGCGCTGCTCGCATTCGGGGGAGGTCTATCGGCACATTTTTTGGATTTTCACTTGCTGGGGCTTTTCGAGAGTTTCTACCGTTACGGCTATCTCGTCTTCGGCGGCGGCCAGGTGGTGGTGCCGCTGATGTTCAGCGAACTGGTCGAGGTGAGCAATTTTATGACCGGACAGGAATTTCTGACGGGGTACGGTCTTGTGCAGGGGCTGCCGGGACCGATGTTCAGCTTCGCGGCATACGGTGGAGGCATGGCCGCGCGCGGCGGCTCCGCGATCTATCAGATTCTTGGGGCAATCGCCGGAGGCATCGGAATCTTCCTGCCGGGGCTTCTTTTAATCTACTTCGTCTATCCGGTGTGGGAGGAGGTCAAGAAGATCAGGGCAATCCGCATATCGCTTCGCGGCATCAACGCCGTCGCCGGAGGCATGATCGCCGTGGCCGCCGTGATCGTGATGCAGGCGAGCGGCTTCCGGCCGGACAACATGCTCGTCGTCGCGCTCTCCGCGGGGCTGCTGCTTTCGCGCAGAGTTCCCGCGCCGTTGATCGTCGCGGCCGCGCTCATTGCGGGATTCGTCGGATGAGGAGATCGCGCGGGACGACTGCGAGACCGCTTTTTTTCAGGATTTTGCCCTGTGATTCCGGAGAATCAAAAGGAGGAGGCCCGGGAGCCTCCTCCGTGTTTCCGTCTTGCTGCGCGCTTCCTTTCCTCGGGACGGACTACATGCCCGCCGTGGCGTCGAAGCGCTCCTTCAGGTCGGTGTAGAGCGCCCGGAACTGCGGATAGATCACGTCGTAGGCATCCTCCTCCGAGGGATCGGGTTCGATCGTCTCGCGCACCTTGATCCACCCCTTGACCTCGTCCAGGGACGCTCCGCCGCCGAGCGCCGCGAGCATCGCCGCGCCGTAGGCCCCTCCTTCGTCCACCAGCGGGATCGAGACGGGCATCTTGACGTTGGCAGCGACCATGCGCTGCCACGTAGCGTTCTTCGCGCCGCCGCCGACGAGGAGCACCCGTTTCACCGGGGTAGCCGCCCTGACCAGCTCGAAGGAGTCGCGCAGACCGTAGGTGATCCCCTCCATCACGGCACGGAAGACGTGCCGCTCGTCCGACATCGAGGAGAGTCCGTAGAGCACTCCCCGGGCATTGGGGTTCCGGTGCGGCGTCCGCTCGCCGTTCAGGTAGGGGAGCCAGAGCGTTCCCCCCGCGCCTATCGGGAGTTCGTTGATTCCCTTTTCGATCTCGTCCCACGAGCGTTCTTTTCCCATCGTCTCCTTGAACCAGTTGAGCGAGGCAGCCGCCGCCAGCATGCACCCCATGTAGTACGACTGTCCCGGGAGGACGGAGTTGAAGAAGTGCAGCCTTCCCGTAGGGTCGGGCGATGTGGACTCGGTGGCCGCGAGGACCGTTCCCGATGTGCCGATGGAGATCATGCAGTCGCCGGGCGAGCAGACTCCCAGTCCGAGCGCTGCGACCGCGTTGTCGGCGCCGCCGCAGACGACCTCCGTCTCTTTCCAGCCGAGCTGCGACGCGAGTTCCGGACGGAGCGTCCCGCGCAGATCGGAAGACCCCTTCACCGGAGGCAGCCACGACTCGTCGATTTCGAGAGTCTGCAGCAGATCGCTCCGCCAGCGTCGGGCGGAGACATCGTAGCACGAGCTTCCGGAGGCGTCGGACCATTCTGCCGCCCGCTTCCCGGTGAGCCTCCATCCGATATAGTCCTTCGCGATAAAGCATGTGTCGATGCGCCTGTATACTTCCGGCTCGTTCTTCCGGAGCCAGAGTATCTTGGGAAGGGTGAAGCCGGGGTAGATCAGGTTCCCGGTCATCCCGACAATCTTGTCCTCTCCTCCGACGGCCGCCGTCGCCTCGTCGCATTCGGCCGCCGTCCGCTGATCGCACCAGAGAATCGCCTTCCGCAGTACGGCGCCCTCCCGATCGACGGGGACAAGCGTATGCATCTGCCCCGAAAGACCGATGCGAAGGATGTTCATGTCGGATGGAACGGAGGCGAGAAGAGTCCATACGCCGTTCCACCAGTCTTCCGGGTCCTGCTCGGCCCATGCGGGCCGGGGGGCAGAGAGTTCGAGAGGGTGCGACCTGCTCTGCACGACATTTCCCTGTTCGTCCACCAGGAGCATCTTGATGTTCGTGGTTCCGATGTCCAGGCCGAGATAGACGTTCATGCGGTTCTCTCCCTCCGAATCACGGCTCGAGACGGTGCATGCCGAACCGGCCGGCGAACTCGTCGAGGCGCTCCCACGTCGCGGGGTCGAGATAGACCCCTTCCTCAAGGGATTTTTTCCGCCGTTCGAACTCTTTTTCTCCGTGGATATAGATGCGTTCCTTTCCGGCCGCCTTGGGGCTCTCCCGGAGCTTGTCGAGCATGGACGCAACGTGCGTCTTGATCTTCCCGGCATCGCCGAAGAGGTCGAGACGGGTCGCCTGGAAGTAGTGGCAGATTCCGCAGTTGTTGATGTACGTGTCGTAGGTGGGAGTTCCGAGAGAGAGGCCTGCTGTGAGCAGCTCGACGAGAAGGCCGAGCCCGTACCCCTTGTGCCCTCCCAGTGTCTCGCCCGCGCCGCCGAGGTAGAGCTGGCCGCCGAAGGGGCTCTTGTCGAAGCGGTTGATTTCGGCCACGCTGACCGCGTCCGTGGTATCGACGCCGTTCTCGTCGACCGCCCAGCCGACCGGCATCGTCCCGCCTCTTCGCGCCGCGACCTCTATCTTGCCGAGTGCAACGGTGGTCGTCGCCATGTCGAGCATGAAGTGCGGTTTCTTCCCCGTGGGGATGGCCACGCAGATCGGATTCGTTCCAAGGAGGCGCTCCTTTCCGAAGAGAGGGATGCCCGCCCGGAGGGTGTTCGTGAGCGCCACGCCCATCATTCCTTCGTCGGCTGCCTTCTCGGCCCAGAAGCCGGCCATACCGAAGTGGCACGAGTCCTGAACGACCGTCATGCAGGTTCCGTGCTCCTTCGCTTTCGCGATGGTCCGCTCCATGGCGAGTTTCGACGATGCGAAGCCGGGGGCCATGTTCCCCTTGATCACGAGGGAGATCGGCGTCTCGTGAAGAATCTCCGGAATGGCTTTGGGGTTGTCCTTGCCGTCGTTCACCTCTTCGAAGTACATTTTGATCCGTGCCACACCATGGGATGCGTGGCCGCGCGCGTCCGCCTCCACGAGCGCCTCGGAAGCGATCTCGGCGGTCTCCTTCGGAAATTCGAGCCCCTTCTGAAGCATTTCCGCCATGTAGGCGCGAAGCTTGTCGTATGCGACGTGTGTCCTTTCCATTACAGCACCTCCGTTGATATGGTTACCGCAGTATGGTGATCCGGCCTTCGACTTCGGCCTTCATCTCGCCGAGAAAGCGGATGTATTCCGCAGTCGATTCCAGGATGAACTGTTCCAATGAGACGAAAGATCCGTTCTTCTTCAGGACGGCGTACTTGTCGCCGCCTCCGGATGTCCAGTCGGTGGTGGCGATGGAGTACTCCTTATCCGGATCGACGGGGTTCCACGTGCCGTCGGGCTGGAGCACTTCGAGCTTTACGACCCGTTCCCCTTCCTTGCGGACGATGGCGTTGTTGTCGATCAGAAGCGGCTGCCTCTTCGTGTCGAGAACGGCGCGCAGGCCGGAAACCTGGAGGAATCCGCCGGTGGGAGTGCGCATGTTGGCGTCGTACTCGTCCTTTTCACCGATCAACGCGGATGCGCTCGTCTCCATGAGCTGAAGGAGCTCGCTGCCGGAGATCGTTCCCTTGCAGAGTGTGTTGCCGAAAGGCATCATGTTGTTGATGGTGGCATAGGAGACCGTACCCGCAGGGTAGATCTGGTCGCCGCGGATGCCGCCCCCGTTGATCACCGCGATCTGCGCCCCGGACTTCCAGCGGAAGGCGTCGGCGATGAAGTTGCCGAGGTTCGTCTCGCTGCTGCGGATAAAATCCTTCCGCGCGTCCATGTCCTCCGGCTGTTTCGCCAGAGGAGCGGAAAGCCGTTCCGTAAGCTCCTTGCGGAAGGGCTCCAGGAGAGCGGCCACCCGTCCGTCCTCCGGGACGTCCGCACCGAGGGCCTCGACGCGCCATGAGGACTCTTTCGAGGTCGCTCCGTCCTTGAGTTCAAGTTCCATCACGCCGAGATGGCGGGCGTAGGATCCAGCCTGTCCGATCAGCGTGATCCAGCCGTTCGGACCTTCGACGAACTCTCCCTCCTCCATGAGGGTATGACTGTGGCCGCCGATGATCGCGTGGATTCCGGCGGTGTTTCTGGCGATTATCCGGTCCGCCTCGATGCCGCAATGACTCAGCAGCACGATGATGTCGGGCTGCTCCTTCGACGAGAGAATGTTGACCATTCGTTCGGCTTCCGCAGGGAGATCCTGCCCGGCGCGGAAGTCGTCGCTCCCCTTGGTCGTATAGGCGAGTGCGGGAGTGACAAGGCCGAAGAAAGCGACCTTCAACCCGTTTGCGGACGTCTTGATCGTGTACTCGGGGAACGGGGCAGGAGTTCCGTCCTTGAAACGAAGGTTGGAGATGACGATCGGAAATTCCGCGTAGCCCGTCGCTTCAAAAAAAACTTCCTTTCCGAGGTCGAACTCGTGATTTCCGAGGGTTCCGACATCGGTTCCCAGAGCGTTGAGCCCTGTCATCTCCGCTTTGCCGTGGAAGTAGAAGAAGAGGGGGCCTTCGTTGATATCGCCGGCCTGGACGAGGAAAACATTGCCCGGGTCCGCGGCGCGCAGCTTTGCAACGACTGTCGCCGCTTTTGCAAGGCCGCCGGCGTCCTTCTCCGAGTAAATCCGCCCGTGGATGTCGTTGAGCGAGAGCAGTGTCAGCCTTCCGCCGGCGGCAAAGGACGCCGGAACGAGCAGAAGGAGAACGATCATGGCCGAAATCGCTGTTCGCGCAAACCGTTTCGTATTCATAGCAGAGCCTCCTCACAATGATAATTATCGGGTCAGTCTCTCCGGGAGACGATCCCGGCCCGATTATAGCACCAACAGGTCGGGTCCGGCGAAAAAAAGACGGACGGAGAGAACTCCGTCCGTCTTTCCTGGTAACCGGGTGTTAAGAGAGTGCGGGGGTACTCTGCGGCGGTTTGCGGAAGTGCGTGCGCTGCTCGAAGGCGTACGCGATCGAGATAAGCGTTCCTTCGCTCCACGGGCGCCCGAGGATCTCGAGTCCGGCCGGAACTCCTATCGGGGCCGTCTCCGACGGGCGGGAGAACCCGCCGGGAAGCGTGATGGCCGGAAAACCGGTGGCGGAGCCCAGGACGCCGTTCCGCTCCACCTGCGACTCGCCCACGGGGACGGCGAGGCGCTTCTGGTGCGGATAGACAAGGGCGTCGAGCTCGAGATCCGCCATCAGCTTCATGACCTGTGTCCGGAGAGCGAGACGCTTCAGCGTCCTCGCCCGGTACTCGTCGCTGTCCTTGCTCAGTCCGGCGGCCGTCTTCATGTTCTCGACGATTCCCGGATGGATCTTCCCGGACGCGATGAGCTCGTCCAGCGTATGGTACTTGGCCTTTGCTCCCAGGCTTTTCAGGTAGCTTTCGAGGTCGTCCTTGAGAGTATGCAGGTGGACGCTCACCTTCGACGCCAAGTAGTTCGTGTCGATGGGCTCATCGACGTCGACAAGGACGGCGCCGCCTTCCTTCATCGCCTCGAGGCTCCGCTTCATCGCGGCGTTGACGTCTTCATGCTCCGGCTTGTCGCCGAAGAGGCTCCACAGGACGCCGATACGCTTCCCCTGCAGGCCGTCCGTGCTCAGGTAGTCCGTGTAGGTTGCGGGTACGTTGCCGACGCTCCAGGCCGTCTCCGGATCGGCCGGATCGTAGCCGGCTATTGCATCGAGCACAAGAACCGCGTCCTCCACCGTCCGGCAGATGGGCCCCGCCGTATCCTGGTCGAAGGAGTAGGGGGAAATTCCGTCGCGGCTGACCAGGCCGATGGTGGGGCGGATGCCGACGCACGCGCACGCCGATGAAGGCGAGCGGATCGAGTTGATGGTGTCCGTACCGATCCCGACTGCGGCGAAGTTCGCCGCCATGCCGGCGCCGGTGCCTCCGCTGGAGCCTCCGGGTGTTCTCGTGAGGTCGTACGGGTTCAGAACCTGTCCCAGAATAGAGCTGACGCTCTCTCCCCATACGGCGAACTCATGCAGGTTCGCCTTTGCCAGAATAAGCGCCCCGGCTTCCTTGAGGCGTTTCGTCAGGAATGCGTCGTCGTCGGGCACGTAGTCCTTCAACGAGAGAGAGCCGCTTGTGGTGACCATGTCTCCTGTCTCGACGTTGTCCTTCAGCAGCACCGGAATGCCGTGGAGGGGGCCGACGGGGCCTTTTTCCCTGAAGATACGGTCCAGTTCCTCCGCCTCCTTTACCGCGTCCGGGTTGACCAGGATGACGGCGTTCAGCGAAGGTCCTTTTCGGTCGTAGGCCTCGATACGGCGGATGTATTCCTCCGTCAGCTCCTTGCAGGAAACGGTGCCTTGGCGCATCGCCTCGTGAATCCCGCGAACGGTCGCTTCCAGAAGTTCAAAATCCTTTGCAGACAATCATCCCACGTCCTTTCTTCGAAAAGATCGATGCCCGCTGTTTCTATACGGGAAGGAAGAGAAGCGGCAGCGCGAAGACGAGGAAGCTCAGGATCATGACCGCCGTCGCGTACCCGATGACGTCCCGGGCCTTCAGTCCGGTGATTCCCAGCAGGGCGATGGCCCAGAAGGGCTGCAGCATGTTCGTCCACGTATTGCCGTACGCCACGGCGAGGGCGGACTTGATATAGCTCGCTCCCATCATCTCCGCCGACTTCATCGCGATGGGGCCCTGAACAGCCCACTGGCCGCCGCCGCTTGGAACGAAGAGGTTCGTGATGCTCGAGCTGATGAAAGTCCAGAAGTAGAATGTGTTCAGCGTGCTGATCGAGACGATGGCGGCGGAGAAGACGTCGACCAGCCCCGAATACCGGACCATTCCCATGATGCCGGCATACAGAGGGAACTGGAAGATGACGCCGCTCACACCCGGCGTGGCGTCCTTCACCGCCTGGACGTAGTCTGCCATGGTACCGTGAAGGATGATCCCCGCGAAGAAGAAGATCGAGTTGACGATATTGAGGTCGAGGGAGAAGCCTTTTGTTGCGAAATGATAGACGATGTAGGTAAATCCAAGCAGTCCGAGGAGATACGCGATAATTTTGCTGTTGTTCATCATGTCGCCGACGGTGACAACGGAGCGGGCTCTGTGCGCGCCTTCATCCGTACGGTCGAGATATGCCGCCACGTCGGGTTCGAGGAGCTTGATCTCGTCGTCCTTGGGGTGGATCATCCATGCGAAGATCGGCGGGAAGACGAGCACGGCGATGGTGACGGCGATATTCATCGGGTTGAACATGTAGTCGCCGATGGGGATAATGCCGATCTGCTTCTCGAGGAAGTGCCCCGGAGTGGCGATGAGCAGCCCGACGGAAGCGGACATTCCGCCGTGCCATGTCATCTGGCCGAGGTAGGCCGCGGCGCCGATGAGGCCGTACTCGAAGGGCGTATTCTTTCTTTTCAGCGACTTGCCGACCTCGCGCGCCAGCAGAGCGCCGAGCACGAGACTGAGTCCCCAATGCACGATGGAGACCGCGACCGAGATGAGAGCGACGAAATACACGGCCTGTTTACTGTTCTTGGGGATTGAGGCGAGAGCGGAAATGCCCTTCTTGATCGCCGGAGCGTTCGCGACCGTGGAGGCTGTGATCACCATCAATGCCATCTGCATGCTGAAGGTAAGGAGCTCCCAGAAACCCTTGTACCAGTGAAGCACCATATCCATCGGGCCGCTCGGGGTAAGAAGAATGCCAAGGCCGAATGCTATGAACGTCAGAAGAACAGCGAAGATGCTCGGATCGGGGATGTACTTGAATGACCAGGCTGCCATTGATTGACCTAATTTTCGAAACATGTTCATTCCTCCTTGTTGTGGTAAAAAAATGAGCAGTGCAGATACCGAGCTTGAAGTGGCATGTTCAGAGAAGTGCGGAAACGACCATAGGTTTTTTCGAAGAATCATCCCCTTTCAATCCTTTTTTATGTTGGCAACCTCCACCACGCTGAAAAAATGTTGCACATATTGTGCTTGACATGATCGATAAAGTCAATTCCAGTATTCTGTTTTGTCAATTCCATAGTCCGGAATGCGGCGGATCAGGAAAGAAGATCGTCCACCGCGGACAGCATCTCGCCGATTGGAGCGTGAGCGACTCCGTCGGCTATCCGGTCGAGGTGCGTCGGGGTGTTGTTGACGATGAAAAGGGATGCTCCGTTCCTTTTTGCCCGTTCGGGAAGAAGATTGGCCGGAGAGACCGTGAGCGAGGAGCCTAAGACGAGAAAGAGTGAGCAGGACGAGGCCAGGTCGATGCTATCGGAAAGTGCATTTTCGGGAAGCATCTCGCCGAAAAGGACCACCGCGGGACGCATATGCCCTCCGCAGCGTTCACAGGCTGTTTGGTCGGCATAACTCGCCGCGGGTCGGACCATGCCGCACTGCTGGCAGCGAACCTCGCGGAGGGTCCCGTGAAGCTCGTGCACGGTCTGTGAACCGGCGGAATGGTGCAGCCCGTCCACATTCTGCGTGACGATTGCCGCAACGAGTCCCCGTTTTTCCCATTCCGCTAGAATCAGATGTCCCTTGTTGGGGCGGACCTCGCCGAGAGTGGCGATCCTCTGGCGGTAGAAAGCCGCGAAGTTCTCGAAATTCCGGTTGAGCGCGTCAACCGAAGCGAGGTCCTCGGGGCGGTACTTTCCCCAGAGGCCGTTCGAGGATCGAAAGTCCGGAAGTCCGGACTCCGTGCTCATGCCTGCCCCGGTAAACACGACCGTCTGTTTCGACGCCGCCATCGCAGATGCGAGTTTTTCTGCCGTTTCCTTCATCTCGAGACCTCCTTGAAAAAAGTCCGCCCGGCAGAGCGCCTGGGGCGTTGCCGGGCGGGATTCCGCTACCCCCTAAGAAGTCTGGGGAGGAAGAGAATGATATCCGGGAACCAGGTGAGTATCAGCAGCACTCCGAGCAGTGCGAGAAGATACGGTGTGACGTCCCGCATGATCTTGTCGATTGAGATCTTGGTGATGCTCGATACCACGAAGAGGTCCAGTCCGACGGGCGGCGTGATGCAGCCGATGGCGAGGTTCACGACCATCAGTACGCCGAAGAAGACCGGATCGATTCCGAGCGAGAGCGCCACTGGAAGCAGGATCGGCGTGAGGATGACCACGGCGGCCGATGCGTTCAGCAGCGTTCCGATGAAGAGCAGAAGGATGTTCACCAGGATCAGGAAGACGAACGGGCTGTCCGTCATGGCGGTGAAGCCCGCGGCGATTCGATGCGGTACCTGGGCGTTGGTGAGGATCCATCCGAAGAGGTTCGCCGCGCCGACGACGTACATGATCATGGTGGTGCTTGTGGCGGCGCTCAGCAGGACCTTCGGGAAGTCCTTCAGCTTCAGATCCTTGTAGACGAACATTCCGATGAACGCGCCGTAGACCGCCGCGACGGCCGACGCCTCCGTCGGAGTGAAGATGCCGCCGTAGATTCCGCCGAGGATGATGACGGGCATCAAAAGCGCCCAGATGCAGTCCTTGAAGGTTCTGGCGATCCGTGCGAAGGTCGCCTTCCCTTCTCCGAGGTACCCTTTTTTCTTCGCGATGACCCAGCTCACGATACATGTCGCCGTTCCCATGAGAATGCCGGGTGCGAAGCCGCCCATAAAGAGATCGCCGATCGAGGTCCCGGCGATGACACCGTAGACCACCATGGTGACGCTCGGCGGAATGACGATGCCCACGGTGCCTCCGGTCGCGACGACCGCGGCCGCGAAGGACTTGGGGTACCCCCGTTTTTCCATCTCGTCGATCATTGCGACGCCGATCGCCGCCGTTGTCGCCGCCGACGAGCCGGACAGGGCCGCAAAGAACATGCCTGCGACCGCGACGACGAGGGCGAGACCGCCGGCCAGCGCGCCGACGAGGGCGTTGGCGAAGTCGACGAGGCGCCGTGTAACGCCTCCGGAGGACATGAAGGCCCCCGCGAGCATGAAGAAGGGAACCGCCATGAAGGAGAAGGAGTCGATCGAGGTGAACATTCTCTGCGCGACGACGATGAGCGGAACGTTCATCGTCGCGTAGATCACGATTGCCGACGAAAGTCCCAGTGCGGCGCCGATCGGGGCGCCGGTGAGCAGGATAGCGAGAAAGAAAAAGAGAAGAAGCCAGAGGGTCATATCCGTCATGACCGAGTCCCTCCCTTGAGGACATCGACGAGTTCGTCGAGGGCGACGAGGAGCATGGCGGCGCACCCTAGCGGAATCGCGATGTAGACGTACGACATCGGGAGCTCCATGGCGGGGGATGTCTGCCACGACGCCAGCTTGATCATGCGGATTCCCTGGTAGACCATGATCGCGAGAAACGTTATGCTGCAGAGTCCTCCCGCGATTTTCAGACGGCGGAGCCGTGCGCCGGTAAACCGCTCAAGCAGCAGTCCGACGACCATGTGCCCGCCCTGCCGCGAGACGACCGGAAGGGAGAGAAAGACCACCCAGACGAAGAGATAGCGGGAGAGTTCCTCGGAGTAACTGGGCGAATATCCGAAGAAGTAGCGCGAGATGACCTGCAGAAATATGATCGCGAGCATGAGGCCGATGCCGATCATAGATGCGGCAGCAAAGGTTTTTTCCATAAGGCCGAGCAGTTTTTTCATGCCTTCGCCTCCTTAAAGTATGCGAAAGGGAGCGGCGACGAGCACCGCTCCCCGGAAATCAGTATTATTTAACGTTGACGATAGCTTCGATGTTCTTCTTGCCGAGTTTGTCCTCGAACATGGCCCAGACTGGTTTCGTGGCCTCCATGAAAGCGGCCTTGTCCACGTCGTCGTTGATCTCGCTCTTGCCGCTTGCCCGAATGTTCTCCCAGAACTTATTCTCGAGTTCGCGGCACAGGTTGCGCTGCCAGTCGCGCGCTTCATGGGCGGCCTCCTGGATGGCGGCGCGATGCTTCTCGGGAAGGCTGTTCCAGACGCCCATCCCAACGAGCAGAGGCTCGGCGGAATAGGTATGGGCGGTGAGGGAGATATACTTCTGGACTTCGAAGAAGCGTGAGGTCCAGATGTGGGCTGCCGGGTTCTCCTGTCCGTCGACTACTCCCTGCTGCATCGCGGTGAAGAGTTCGCCGAACGCCATCGGCGTGGGGCTGGCGCCGAGCGCCTTCATCATCTCGATGTAGATCGGCTGCTCCATCACGCGGATCTTGAGGCCCTTCATGTCCTCGGGTACCCTGATGGGATTCCTGTTGTTCGTCATGTGGCGGACACCGTTCTCCCACATGGAGAGAACCTTGATCCCCCGCTGTTCAAGCGGTTTGCAGATCTCCATTCCCACTGTGTCGAGAGCGTGGTAGGCGTGGGGAATGTCCCTGAAGATGAAGGGGAGGTCGAAGACCGCGGCCTGAGGCAGGAAGTTTCCGAGAACGGCTGTGCTCGTCAGGGTCATGTCGACGGTGCCGAAGGTCAGCCCCTCGATGAGATCGCGCTGGTTTCCGAGCTGGCTGCTGGGAAAGACCTGGATGTCGACGGCGCCGCCGGTTTTCTCCTTCACCAGTTCGGCGAACTTGACCGCGCCCTGGGCATAGGGGTTCTGAGGATCCGCGATATGGCCGAGCTTCAGCGTAAACTCCGCTGCGAACGCGGCCGTCCCTGCGACGGCAAGCAATACGGCGAGACACACAACAAAAAATCGCTTCATTATTCTTTACCTCCTCTATGATGTGATGATGTCGTTACAGCCTTTGAAAAGGAGACTAGATCCTCGCCACTCCGGTTTTGCGCGCCGCCTCCGCTACCGCTTTCGCGATGGCGGGCACCACACGGTCGTCCATGACCTCGGTGATGATGCGGTCGGGCCGCAGTTCTTCGTCGGGTATGAGCGACGCCAGTGCGTGGGCGGCTGCCAGCTTCATCTCCTCGTTGATGACCGAGGCTCGGACATCGAGCGCTCCCCGGAAGATGCCCGGGAAGCCGAGGCAGTTGTTGAGCTGGTTCGGAAAATCGCTTCGTCCGGTGGCGACGACCGCCGCTCCGGCGGCGATGGCCTCGTCGGGGTAGATTTCGGGAGTCGGGTTGGCCATCGCGAAGACGATCGCCTTGGGCGCCATCGTCTTCACCATATCGCCGTCGATGATTCCCGGCCCGGAGAGGCCGAGGAAGATGTCGGCGTTCTTGATGACATCGGCCACGGAGCCCTTCTCCTTGTTCGGGTTCGACTCCTTCGCGACTTCCTCCTTGGCCCAGTTCATGTGGTCGGTGCGCCCCTCGTACAGCGCGCCGCCGCGATCGCAGAGAATGACGTTCCTCGCGCCCGCGGACATGAGGAACTTGCAGATGGCGGTTCCCGCCGCGCCCGCACCGGTCATGACGATCTTCACATCTTCGAGCTTCTTTCCGACGACCTTGAGCGCGTTGAGCACCCCCGAAAGGACGATGACGGCCGTGCCGTGCTGGTCGTCGTGAAATATAGGGATGTCGCAGACTTCCTGGAGCTTCTTCTCGATCTCGAAGCATCGGGGGGCGGCGATATCCTCGAGGTTGACGCCGCCGAAGGAGGATGCGATGAGCGCCGAAGTACGGACGATCTCGTCCGTATCCTTGGAGTTGATGCAGATGGGGAAGGCGTCGATGTCGGCGAAACGCTTGAAGAGGATGGATTTGCCCTCCATGACGGGAAGGGCCGCGTCGGGGCCGATGTCGCCCAGTCCGAGGACCGCGGTGCCGTCGGTGATGACGGCGACCATGTTCCCCTTGGCCGTGACGTCGTAGATGGCGTCCTTGTTCCGTCCGATCTCGCGGCAGGGCTCGGCGACGCCGGGCGTATAGGCCAGGGCCAGGTCGGCCATGGAGTTCACCGGCATCTTGCTTTCGATCGCCACCTTGCCCTTTTTGGCGCGATGCAGTTCAAGGGATTTTGCGTAGACTTCCTCACTTCTCATGAAACAGCCTCCTTAGTATGGAAAATGTCGGGGTGAAACAGAAGATGGAATAAATAACAAGACCATTGTACCACTTCGGACAGCGAAAATTCTTTTCAGTTTGCTTTTGAGTAAGCTGAAGCGAAGATGTGTCCCATGCGTTTTTTTCGGGATAGTCAGGAAATGAGTCCTAAGGAAATTTCTGTTCCCGTATAAATTCCAGCGCATAGACCGCCGCTTGGGCGAGGACACCCGCCCCTATGGGCAGGGCGGATTCGTCCGCTGTGAAATATGGGCTGTGCCAGGGGTGGACCGCGCCTATCTCCGGATTGCCTACACCGAGCCAGAAGAAGCAGCCGGGGGCTTTCTGCCGGAGCAGCGCGAAGTCCTCTCCTCCCATCGAGGGAACTGGAACGACGACCGCTTCTGCGCCCGCGACGGACTCGACGGCGCGCCGTCCGATCGCTGCGGCGTCCGGATCGTTCATCACGGGAGGCAGGTCGTAGCAGTACGCAAGCTCTCCCTTGCAGCCGAGAGCGGCCGATGTGTTTTCGACGACCCGCCGGATCATGCTCTCCATGGAGCTGCGAAGCTCCTCGTTGAACGTGCGCACCGTTCCCGTCATCTCGACGACGTCCGGAATGACGTTGTTGGCGGTTCCGGCGTGAATTGTCCCCAACGAGACGACAGCCGGCTGCAGGGGATCCACGTTCCGGCTCACAACGGTCTGGAGGGCCGAAATGACGGCCGCCGAAGCTGTGATCGGGTCGATGTCGCGGTGCGGAAGGGCTCCGTGCCCGCCTTTTCCGGTGACCGTGATACGGATCGTATCCACGGAGGCCATCAGGGCTCCTTCTTTCACTCCGACCTTACCGGCCGGAATCTCCGGGTGGTTGTGCAGGCCGAAAATCATGTCCGGTTTCGGATTGTCCATAGCTCCGTCCGCCAGCATCGCCTTCGCGCCGTCGTTTATCTCCTCCGCGGGCTGGAAGAGGAACCTGACGCTCCCTCGAAGCGAATCTTTTTCGGCTGCAAGCAGCATGGCGGCGCCGAGCGCGCACGTGACATGAATATCATGGCCGCAGGCATGCATAATACCCGTTCGTTCCGAGGCGAAGGGCAGGCCCGTCTGTTCGGCGACGGGCAGCGCGTCCATATCCGCCCGCAAGGCGACGACGGGGCCTTCCCCGCCGCGAAGCAGTCCGGTGACGCCCGTTCCGCCGACACGTTCTCTCACTTCCATTCCCAGTTCCCGAAGGATCGACGCGACGGTCCCCGCGGTGCGCACTTCCTCGTAACTGAGTTCGGGATGGCGATGCAGATCCCGGCGAATCTCCACCAGCCTCTCCGACAGAACAGCGCTTTCATTCCGGAAATTTTTATTCATCTTGTCGCACGCTCCTCGCTCAGGGGGATCTAAAAGGACGGATCATGTCGTAATTTCTGAACGGAACTGGAAGTAACAGCGTTTCAGATCGCGTCGTTTCCGGGCGGATCCTTCCGCGGCATCCTGATGAAAAGGGCATTGGCCTCCGATACTTTCTTTCCCTTTTCATCCTTCATGAAGGCCGATGTCGAAATTCTCCGTCCCGAGATCCGGTCAACCCATCCTTCGACAACGTAGCGGTTCCCTGAAAGGACCGGCCGGAGGTATCGTACGGACATCTCGCCCGTCACCGCCCAGGAGCCTATCTCCTGCCGGACCGCCCACGCCATCGCGTCGTCGAAGACGGACGCGATGATGCCTCCGTGAACGACCCCTTCGTAGCCGCACCAGGTTTTATCGGGCTTGATGGTGATCTCGGTTCGCTGCTCTTCTTCGTTCCACAGGATGTCGACGCTGAGGCTTCGGGGATTTTCACGGGGTTCGCCGCAGACAAAACACCCTTTCGACCGGGGAAGCTGTTCCATGAATGTCGGCTCCTTTCAAAAAAACTTTTCTCCATTATTATATCCGAAGTGAAGAAGGAGGGTATAATAAAAAAGAAAAAAGCGGAGGCTGAGTCGATATGCGGATTACCGGATTTACAGAAGACGATGAAGGCAACGGAAGCTATCTCCTCGAGTGGACGGATTCCGCGGGGACGAGACGCCTGCTGCTCTATAGCGAGGCGGAAGGCGCCGCGAAGCCGGTCTCTCCAGGCGAGGCCGCGGAGCTTTTTGAAAACGGCGGCCTCGAAAAATGCTCGTACCCCGCATCGGAGATCCTGTTTCCCGAGGAACTGGAAGAGCTTGCCGGCAGTGTTGAAAATACAGGAGACGAGGAGGCGGACGTGTGAGCAGGTTCGTATTCTATAACGGAAGGATAGCTGTTCCCGGAGGATTTGCGGGGGGAATGGCGGTTGAGGGACAGACCATCTCCCGCCTGGGAAGCAGCGAAGATGTCCTGGCAACGAAGGAGGCGGAGAGGATAGATCTCGGCGGAAGGCTGGTGCTTCCGGGGTTCATCGACGGCCATATGCACTTTCTGGCCTATGCGCTCTCCCTCGAGCAGGCGGACTTGCTGGGATGCCGTTCGGTGAACGAGGTTCGGGCCCGATTCCGCGATTTTCTCGATGCTACGGACCCTTCTCCGGGGGAGTGGATCATCGGACGCGGCTGGAACCATGAAATATTCGACGATGCGAGGATTTTCACGAAGGAGGATCTTGACGACCTGAGCCCCGACAACCCCGCCATTCTGGCGAGAGTCTGCGGTCACGTGGTGGTCCTCAACTCCCGGGCGCTCTCGCTCCTCGGGTTGACGGGCGGGAGCCGTTTCCCCGGAGGTGTGGTCGACCTCGACTCTGCCGGACAACCCACCGGCGTCGTCCGCGAGTCGGTCGTCGAATGGGTGCGCTCGCGGATTCCCCTGCCCGGCCCGGAGAAGCTCAGGAAATTGGTGGAACGGGCCGGAGAAAAGGCGGCGGAATTCGGCCTCACCTCGATCCATTCCGACGACCTCGGCAGCGTCGGGGGGAATTTTCGGGCCGTGATGGATCTCTATCTCTCCCTCGACCGCGAAGGAGCCATGCCGGTTCGCATTACCGAGCAGTTTCTGCTGCGGAACAGGCAGGCCCTGGATGCCTTCCTTGCCACCGGATGGCGGACGGGAGACGGCGTTCCCTCCTTCCACGTCGGTCCGCTGAAGATCCTGACGGACGGCTCGATGGGGGGCAGAACAGCCCTTTTGCGCGACGAGTACAGCGATGCGCCGGGAGTTCTGGGCGTGCCCATCTACGAACGCGACGAGCTGAACGACCTGGTCCTGACGGCCCACCGTGCCGGGATGCAGGTGGCGACGCACGCGATAGGCGACGGCTCGCTCGATATGTGTCTCGACGCGATGGAGCTCGCGCTTGCCGGGTCGCCGAGGGAGGCCCGTCACTACATCGTCCACTGCCAGATGGGCGATATGGAACAGTACGGACGCATGGCCCGCCTGGGAGTGGGCGCGGCGATCCAGCCTCCGTTCGTTCCCTCCGACCGTCCGATGGCGCTCAAGCGCATCGGCGAGAAACGGGCCCTCTCCGGATATGCGTGGAAGACGATGAAGGATCTCGGCATCTTCCTCTCCGGAGGATCGGACTGTCCGGTCGAAAGCTGCAATCCTCTCTGGGGAATCTACACGGCGGTCGCGCGTACGGACGAGAACGGTTTTCCGGAAGGAGGGTGGAATCCGTCGCAGAAGTTCACGGTCGAAGAGGCGGTCGACCTTTACACGCGGGGAGGAGCGTACGCTTCCTTCGAGGAGCACCGGAAGGGGCGGCTCGCTGAAGGAATGCTTGCCGACGTCGTCGTGCTCGACCGCGACATCTTCACGGTACCGGCGGCGGAGATCAAGGATACGAAAGTGTCTCTCGCCATGACGGGAGGAAGAATCGTTCACCGGCTGATCTAGCCGCCGGAAAGAGGAAGATGGAAGCGGATCTCCCGGCAGTCGGGAATGGGTGTGGACCGGCTCTGCGGCAGAAAACGCCCTTCGTCGCCGAATGCCAGCACGCTGGAATGAAAGAGCCGCTTTTCCGCGTTCCACATGGACGGAGGAAAGCGTCCGCCGAATTTTTCGAAGATCGCGTCGAGCACCTCGCCGTACCTGCTGTCTTCAGGGAGTTCCAACGGAACGGGGTCTCCGGAAGAAATCGAAAGAACCATGGCGAGCACGCCGTAGAAACGAACAGTACAGATCATTGAAATTCCTCCTTCATTCTTTGATTTTGTATTGTATCCTTTCCTTACGGGTATTGAACAAGAGCGACCGTTGTGTAATACTTTTGAAGATGCGAACTTTTATCTTATATCGAGGAGATCGTGCGATGAATCCGAAAAAATGCCTGTGCGCTCATTCTTTTTTCGTGAACCGTCTTTCTCGGCGGATGACTTTTTTCTTTTTGTTCGGAGCGTTGTTTCTTGTGTTGTCCGGTACTCCTCTATCGGCGGAGCAGAACGTCCTGCAGTACGACGTCGTCGTCGCGGGCGGCGGCTCGGGGGGTGTGAGCGCGGCGATCGCGGCTGCCCGTCTCGGAGTCCGGGTTGCCCTTTTGGAGGAGACGGACTGGCTGGGCGGCCAGATGACGGCGGCGGCCGTCTCGACGATGGATGATCTCAGCGGCAACAAGACGGGGATCTACGGCGAGTTCTACGAGAACGTCCGCTATCACTATTTCCTGAAGGGAAAGTCCGTTTCCACCTGCTACTGGGACGGCAACACCATGGCCTTCGAACCTCCCAGGGGGAGGGACGTTCTCGTCTCCATGGTGGAGCAGGCGAGGCGGGACGCTTCCTCCGGCGGAAGATCGGGAACCCTCGACGTATTCTACCATTCGAAGGTGACCGCCGTGCACCGGCGGGGACCGATCGTGCGGGGCGTCACGGCCGACCTGCATGGAGAAAAGACGGAGATCCGCTGTTCGGTGCTGATCGATGCGACGGAGTGCGGCGACGTCATTCCCCTTGCAAAAGCACTCTATCGTGCCGGGAACTCCATGAGTCCGCTGATCGATTCCCGGGCGCGGATTCAGGACATCACGTGGCTTGCCGTGATCAAGAAATATCCGGACGGCATTCCCCACCACCTGCGGATCCGGACGCAGCCTCCCGGATATGAAAAGTACGCCGCCGGATTCCGCCGGATCGTCGCCGAGGGAGGGAACTCCTTCCGGAGCTACCCGCTGCGCCTGCCGGTCGATTTTACGACGCACAACGCATACCGCGGACTGCCCGATTCGTCAAACCCGATCAACTACGATGCCGGAACTCCCTTCGGAAGAGCGAGCATTACCAAGACCGGGATCAACTGGGCGAACGACTTCCCCGGCGCCGAGAAGTGGGAGGGGCGCGGCGGTCTGCCCGTGGCCTACCTTGAGGATCCCGCATTCCGCCGGGATGTGAACGCGAGCGCCATGCTCAAGACGCTGAATTTCCTCCATTACGTCCAGAACGAACTGCATCAGCCGTGGTCCGTATCGGACGACGACTTCTACTCGGACGCTCCCGTCGCGCTCTCCGCGGGAATCATACCCGGAGAGTACGCCGAGATCGTCCGGCGCTTTCCGATTCTCCCCTACGTTCGCGAGAGCCGCCGCATCGTGGGAGTGGAGACCCCGACTTCCAGCAGCGTCAGGCATAACTCCGAGAGCTATCGCGACGGCAGGGGGGGCAAAGAAATTCCGGACTCGATGGCCATCGGAGGCTACATTCTCGACCTTCACGCGGGCGACAAGGACGCGGATCTCGAGCCAGAATTCGGGGAGAGCGCGGCCTCGATCTTCAAACACATGCCTCAGGGACCCTTCCAGGTCCCGTTCGGCAGCTTCATCCCCGTAGAAGTGGACGGCCTCCTCGCGGCGGAGAAAAACCTCTCCATGTCCCGGCTTGTCGCCGGCGCGCTTCGTCTGCAGCCCATCACGATGCTCACCGGACAGGCCTCGGGGACGATAGCGGCTCTTGCCGTCCTCGAAGGGAAAGCTCCCCGTCATCTTGATCCGCGCTTCGTCCAGCGCCACCTCCTGGAGGCGGGAAGCGCCCTGTCTCTGTGCGAATATCACGATGTTCCGAGGCATCATCTCTTCTGGCCGGCGGTCCAGATGTCCAATCTCCACGGATGGCTCTCTCCGGAGGAACTTCCTTCATCCCCGTCCGCAAAGATAGACGATATCTACAACAACCGCGTCGTGCTGGCGAAACTGTTCGGGCTCGACAAGGGGATCTTCGGCGTGAATTCCCCGCTGACGGGAGTCGAAGCCGAAGCCCTCGTCCACAAGGGCTTCCCCGATCTGAAAGACTCGCCGCTTCTCGTCTTCCCCGGTTCCGGAGTTCCGTCGTTCATCACCAGGGGGGATTTTGCCTCCGCGCTGGCACGGATCCTCGGATACAAGGCGGGGGATGCGGAGACGGAGCCCCGCTTTGCCGACATACCGGCCGAGTCCAAGCTGGCCGGGCCTTTGCGTTTCCTCGCCGAAAAAGGAGTTCTCGACAGGGTCGGTACGGCCGGAGTCTTCATGCCCGACTCGTACCTGACCCGGGGCGCCGCGGCGGATATGCTGATGAGAGCGATCACGCTGCCGGGAGGCGGAATATGAAATGTCACCTCTGCACGCCCAAGGGGTGTTCGAAGGGAGAGCCCTGCACCTCATTCGACAGTCTCGGGCTCTATAAGGACGAGGATCTTCGACTGCTGAAGACGGCGTCCGACGTCGAGGCGCTCTACTACTGCACGCTCAACCGCCTTGAGGAGATCATGGAGTTTGCCCGCAGGATGGAATACACGCGTCTGGGCATCGCGTTCTGCGTCGGCTTCAAGGACGAGGCTGCGATGCTTGGCGAGATTCTCTCGGAGGAGTTCGAAGTGTACTCCGCGTGCTGCAAAGTGTCCTCGATGATGAAGAAGGATATCGACGCAGCCTTGCGCCCGTGGATAGGGGAGGTGTCCTGCAATCCTGCCGAACAGGCGCGCCTCCTCGACGAAGCCGGGAGCCAGTTCAACATCGTGCTCGGACTCTGCGTCGGTCACGACAGTCTCTTTTACCGTCACTCGAAGGCTCCGGTCACCACGTTCGTCGTCAAGGACCGCGTCCTCGGACACAATCCGGTGGCGGTGCTCTACAGCCAGTATCTCCGGAAGAACCTGAAGAGAAAGCCGGAAGAGAGGGAAACATAGTTGAAAGATGCAGAAGCGGCGTCAGCGTCCTTCGGGCGGGGCATCGTGGTCGCAGCCGAGATTCGCGGCAGCGACGGGGAAAATCCTCACCCTGAAGAAACGCTTGAGATTCCACATCCGGAGGAGAGGCCGATTCCGTCCGTCGAACCGGCCTCTCCGGTCTTTTCGATCCGTCCATACCTCCTGCTCGTCGCGGAGGATGTGAAGGTCAGCCGGAAACTCCTGCGGCTCGTTCTGTCCAGAATGCTTCCCGCCGCAAAAATAGTCGAAGCGAAGAACGGCGAAGAGGCCGTTCAGATGTTTGCACAATTCTCTCCGGATCTGGTTGTCATGGATATGCACATGCCCCTTAAGAACGGTTGCGATGCGACACGAGAGATCCGGGAGATCGAAAAGAACCATGGACGGCGTACTCCCGTCATCGCTCTCACTGCGGATATGGAGCCGGAATCCCGCGAGACATGTCTTCAGGCAGGTATGGACGGCTACCTTCCGAAGCCGGTAGAGGAAGAAACGCTGCGGGATGTCCTGGACCGCTTTCTTCCGGCACGATAAAAGACCGTGAGATGAGCGCTGTCCTTTCATTTCCCGGCAATCGCAATGACCGTCTTCCCCTGCTCCGCATGCGCGGAGGCGCCGCGGTGTCCCACAGGGGGTATTCTCTTTGCTCCTGACGGAACAAATTCACCTTATGCCCGGTCACGCCCCCTCTGCCTTAGAAACCTGCCGATTTGGGTATCCCCCGATCTCTTGACAGAAACCATCGGAGTGGTAGAATTCAACTTGTCCGATGAGTAGATGTCCACTGTGTGGCCCTATATTGAAAAAAAGCGGGTAGATTGATGGAGCCGATTAAAAGGGTGCGCCTGTCCGACAGGGTAATCGAAAGTATTGAATCCATGATCTCCAAGAGCGGATTCGCGCCGGGGGACAGGTTCTTGTCCGAGAACGAACTGGTGAAGAGGCTTGAGGTAAGCAGGTCCTCCATCCGTGAAGCCGTCCGTATCCTGGAGGTTCGTGGCCGCGTCGTCGTCAGGCACGGCAAGGGAATCTTCCTCGCCGAGAACCCCGAGGAAGAGCGGGATCCTTTCAAAGGGTGGATACAGGACAACAAGGCTCCCCTGTTCGATCATTTCGAGGTGCGCCTGATCATCGAACCGAAGGCCGCCCGGCGAGCCGCCGAAAAAGCGGACGACGACGAGCTTGAAAGCATCCGGAAAGCGTACGACGATTTCGTCCTGAGCGCCGAAAAAGAGGATACCGCCGCACTGATACGGTGCGACGCAGAGTTTCACAGGCTCATCGCACGCTCCACGAAAAACAGGACGCTCTATCTCCTGATGAGAACGATGACGAAATCCCTGCCCGAGGGGTGGATCACGAGCCTTCACATACCGGGGCGGGTCCGGAAGACGCTCGGAGAGCATCTCGAGATTCTGGACGCGATCCAGGCCCGGAATCCCGAACGGGCGGAGAAGATGATGGCGCGGCACCTGAACAACGCCCTTGAAGATATCCAGGCTTCCATGGTACGGTAAAAGAGACGGGAGGAAAGACATGACGGTTTTCACCACCCTGATCGAAAATTCTCCGGGGGAGCATCACGGGCTCAAAACCGAGCACGGCATCTCCTTTCATATTCGGAAGGATGGACACTCCTTTCTCTTCGACACCGGCCAATCCGGCGCCTTTCTCCACAACGCCGCCGCAATGCGCATCGACCTTTCAACAATAGATTCAGTCGTTCTCAGTCACGGACATTACGATCACACCGGCGGATTTCGTTCCCTGTGCGGCATCGCCCCGGATTTGCAGCTGCATGTCGGCGCGGGGTTCTTCGAGGAAAAGTATGCCGTCCGGGGGGGCGCGCACGATTTCCTGGGCAACGATTTCGACGAGACCTTTCTCCGCGACCGGAAAATTTCATATCGCTCCGTCACGGAAGAGACGGAGGAGATCCATTCCGGTGTTTTCATTCTCTCCTCTTTTCCCCGTCTTCACCCCGACGAGATCATCAATCCCCGGTTTCTTCTCCGGAAAGACCAAGCCTTTGTTCCCGACCGCTTCGACGACGAAATCATGCTCGCCGTCGATACGCCGCGGGGACTTGTCGTGATGCTCGGCTGCTCCCATCCGGGCATGAAGAACATGCTGGACGCGGCGGAAAAACGCCTCGGCAGACCGCTGTACGCGGTGCTCGGCGGAACCCATCTCGTGGAGTCCAAGGGACAGGGGCTTGAATCCTCCCTCTCGTATCTGAACAGGAACGATATCGGTGTCGTCGGAGTGAGCCACTGCACGGGCAAGGAAGCTATCGGTCGCCTCCAGGCAGAGAACAGCGGATTTTTCCATAATGTGACCGGCAGTTCTCTCTTTGTGGAGTAATACTTTCAGGCTTTCCGGGGCGGTTCCCGTTCATAATGCGGACTGCTCCTGTTAGACACCATATTTTGAAGGAGGTTACAAAAGATGTGTGCTCTGAGGAAAAGTTGTTGGTTGTTGCTGCTGGCGGTATTTGTTTTCGGAGCGTTCGCTCCCTCGGTCGCCGAGAGCGCGGATGCGCCGAAGAAGATCGTGTGGCGTTCTTCCGGCCACGGCCCTGCTTCCGACCCGTCCCAGATCTATCACGACCTGCTGTGCAAAGCCATCACCGAGGCATCCGGCGGGCGCCTTGAGATCAGACCGTTCGTCGGCGGCTCCATCGTTCCGGCCTACAAAGAGCTTGACGCGGTGCACGAGGGTGTCCTTCAGCTGGCCTACACCTGCCCGATGTACAACCTCGACAAGTGGTCGGCGGCCGGCCTGATCAGCTCCCGCCCCGGCGCTCTGGCCGGAGAAGCGCTCCGCACGTGGTTCAACTACGGCGGCGGCGCCGACCTGATGAACAAGATGATGGAGGGGTACAACGTTCTGACCTTCCCCGGCGCCCTCTCCCCGCTCCCTGAGGAGGTCTTCTTCCACTCGAAGAAGAGAATCGACAGCCTCGAGGATCTCAAGAAGATCAAGGCCCGCTGCATGGGGGACGGCGGTGAAATCCTGAAGAGGATGGGCATGGCGACGGTCATCATTCCCGGCGGCGAACTGTACGAGGCCATGAAGCGAGGCACCATCGACGCCTTCGAATACTCCACGCTTGCCTCCAACTGGAACATGCACTTCAACGAGGTTGCCGAGTATGTCTATCTCTCCCCCGTGCGCGCTCCCAGCGATCCCCAGGTCTTCTTCGTGAACAAGCAGGCGTGGGACGCCCTTCCGAAAGACCTTCAGCTTCTCGTCCAGACCTTCGTCGACCGTTTCACCCAGGCACAGCACGAGTTCCTCGTGTACGAGTCGATCCTCGCTCTTGATAAGTTCAAGCAAGCCGGAAACCAGGTGCTGAAAGTTCCTGAAGAAGTGAATCGGGCGCTCGCAGCCGAAGCCGCGAAGTTCTACGAAGAGAAGATCGCCAGCGAACCGCCGATCTTCGGTGAGATCTACAACTCGATGAAGGCCTTCGGTGAAGCCTACGAATCCATGAAGTAATACGCTTTCCGACGAATACGGCACAAGGAGAAACGGCATGGCCCTTTTGAAAAACATCCTCAAATTAATAGATAAGATCAGCACGTTTTCCGGTTCCGTGGCGAAGTGGTTTGCCCTTCTCCTTGTGTTCGCCGGGACCTATGAAGCAGTCGCCAGGCACTTCTTCGACGCACCGACGGTCTGGGCGTACGACACGCTTTGTATGGCCGGAGGCACACTCTATATTCTGGGCGCCTCCTATGTATACCTCCACGAGGCCCATACGCGAGTCGACATCTTCTACAACATGCTCTCCGATCGAATGAAGGCGTTTCTGAACGTCGTCTGCTCGATCTTCCTCTTCTTCCCGCTGATGGGAGTCATGTTCTGGCTTGCTCTCACCTGGGCGATCCGGGCATGGAGGATCAACGAGGTCTTCTTCAACAGCTTCTGGTACCCGCCCGCAGGGCCGTACCGGACCATGTTCGCCTTCGGACTTTTCTTTCTGCTTCTGCAGGGAGCGGCGAAGTTCGTCCGGGACTTCTATTTCGTGGTAAGGGGTGAGACTCTTGATTGAACTCAGCGCTGAAGCCGTCACCTATCTCATGCTGGGAGGAGTCTTCGTCCTTGTAATGACAGGATTTCCGATAGCATTCGTCATCGGGAGCGTGGCCTTTTTCACGGGACTGGCCGTATTCGGTCCCACCGTCACCTTCCATATCCTGTACAGCCGCTTTTACGACCTGTCGCTGAACTACCCCTATCTGGCGGTTCCCCTCTTCACCTTCATGGGGGTTATACTCCAGCATTCGGGAGTCACGAAAGATCTCTACCAGTCTCTGTACGAGGCGATGGGACGGCTTCGCGGCGGTCTGGCAGTGGTGACCATCATCTTCGGGACCATCCTGGCCGCGTGTCTCGGCGTCATCGCGGCGTCCGTGACCATTCTGACGCTCATCGCCCTTGCTCCGATGATCACCAGGGGGTACGACAAAGCTCTCGCATCGGGCTCCATCGTAGCTGCGGGAACGCTCGGCATCCTCATTCCGCCCAGCATCATGCTGGTGGTCTATGCTCCGCAGGCGGGGCTTTCCGTCGGCCAGATGTTCATGGGCGCCGTCTTCCCGGGGCTGTTGCTCTCGGGATTCTACATCACCTATGTCGTCATCCGCTGCGCGCTCAATCCGTCCATCGGCCCGGCAATTCCGGCGGACCAGGTTACTCCATTCGACATGAAGAAGCTGCTTCGCTTGCTCAAATCCCTGGTACCTCCGATTCTTCTCATTGTGGCGGTGCTCGGGACCATCTTCGCTGGAATCGCCCCTCCCACGGAAGCCGCCGCCGTCGGCTGCTTTGCCGCCATCCTGCTTTCCATAGCCTACGGCAAGTTCAGCTTCGGACTCATCCGGCAGGCGATGATCGAGACGATGCGCGTCAGCGCCTTCGTCGTCATGATAGCGGCGATGTGCTACGCCTTCGTCGGCATCTTCATGAACGCGGGAGCGGGCGACGTGGTCGCGGAATTCATCCTCTCGGTGCCGGGAGGAAAGTGGATGTCCTTCTTCGTAATCATGGCGATCGTCTTTCTGCTCGGCATGTTCATCGAGTGGATCGGCATCGTCTTCATCGTGGTGCCCATTTTTTCTCCCATCCTGACGACGCTCGGTTTCAATCCGCTCTGGGCCGGCATGATGATCTGCATCAACATGCAGATGGCCTTCCAGACTCCGCCGATGGCCATGTCGATCTTCGTTCTCAAGGGAACTGCGCCGAAGGAACTCGGCGTTTCGATCGGCGACATCATCCGGGGCGTCATCCCGTTCATCCTCATCATCATGTTCGTCCTCCTGCTCTGTGCCATCTTCCCCGGCATCATCACCTGGCTTCCGGAGCTGATGATCGGCAAGGCGTGAGAAAGTTTTTCCCGACTTGAGTTTCTTGGAAAGGAATCGGCCTCTTCCTCATGCGGGAGAGGCCGATTTCGTCCTTTTCCGGTTGTGAGAGACACCGAACAGTTCTCTCGGTGGACTCAATTTCCATCTGCAGTGCCTGCGCGGATCCGTAGTAGGCGTTTCAGCTGCTGGCGGCGTTCATCGAAGTCACTTTGTCTTCTTCTCCGAAACCCGCTCCAGCTCACGAAATGCCAGAGTGCCTTTCAACGTATCGTTCTCCTTCAAATAATCCACAGGCCGCTTTCCGGTCCTGTCGACCGCGTTCACGTCGGCGCCGGCGTTCATCAGCGCGGTGATCACGTCGGGGTGTTCGCCGTACTGGGCGGCCAAGTGCAAAGGCGTACAGCCGTCGTTGTTCTTCGCGTCGACCTGTGCTCCGGCCTTCAGAAGCGCCCCGGTCACCGTCGGGGCGAAATTGCCCGCAGCTGCATAGTGAAGCGCTGTCCAGCCGTCCTTGTCCTTTGTATCGACGTCGGCGCCCCCCTTCAGCAGAGCGATGACGATTTCGGGGTTGGAATTCGCCGTCGCGGCGTAATGAAGGGGCGTGCACCCGTCCTCTTTTTTCGCGTTCACGTCCGCTCCGGCCTTTACCAGGGCGGTTATGATTCTTGGGTCGGAGTTGCCGGTCGCCGCGACGTGGAGCGGGGTCCATCCCTCTTTGTTTCTGGCGCCGGCAGATGCTCCTGCTTTAACGAGAACCGCAACAACGGCCGGATTCGAAGTGCGCATCGCGGCATAAAACAGCGGAGTCGCTCCGTCCCTGTCTCTTGCGTCGACATCGGCGCCTGTCTTCATCAGTGCTGTCAGCACGTCGGGGTTGGAATTGAACTTCGCGGCATAATGGAGCGGAGTTCCGCCGTCTTCCGTCTTCGCGGCGATGTTGCCTCCTTCCTGCACCAGGGCGGTTATCATAACGGGATTCGGGTTGCTCATCGCGGTAAGGACGAGCGGCGTCCAGCCGTCGCTGTCCGCGGCGTTGACGTCTCCTCCCGCCTTCACCAGCGCCCCTATGACGCCGGGAACGGCGCTGTCCCTGGCGGCTACATGCAACGGGGTCCATCCGTACCTGTCCCGCGAGCCGGCGTCGGCTCCCGCCGCCGCAAGCGAAGTGATCACGGCGGGGTTTGAATTGGCCGCCGCCGCAAGATGGAGCGGCGTGGAACCGTTTGCCTGCATCGAATTCACGCCGGCCCCCGCCTTCACGAGGATTTTTATGACTTCGGGATCCCTGTTGTGCTTCGCGGCGTAGTGGAGAGGTGTGTTGCCGTCCTTGTCCTTGATTCCGATATCGGCCCCGTTCCGGATCGCTGCTTCTATCTGCTGACCGGAACCTCTGAGGCACAGAATTAAAAACTCCTTGTGGCTCATCTTCGCCCCGGCGGCCGACTGAAGGCAGACCAGCAGGACAAAGACCGACAGCAACCACGTGATCTTGCGATTCATTGTCAATGCCTCCTTTGCACGGTTTCCGGCATTGTCCCGATATTGTTCCTGCCTCTTCCGCCTCGTCGTTCGCATCAGGGCAGAATGGCGAAGACCCTCGCCGGAAAACCGGAGCCGAAGAACGGCTTGGGAAAGGCGACCACGACGATCGCACCGTACTCCGGGACCTTGTCAAGATTCGCCAGAAGTTCGATCTGGTACTTGTCCTGCGCAAGGATATAGGCCTCGCACGTGTAATCCCCCTTCGAGGTCGACACGCCGGGATCCGTGTCGGTGGGTTCGTGCCCGGAAGCGGTGATCTTGCGCTCTTCGTAGAGATACTTCAGGGCTTCGAGTCCCCATCCTGGATAGTGCGCCGTTCCGCCTTCGTCCTCGTTCCGCATCGCCGCCGCGTCCGGCCAGCGTTTCGACCAGTCGGTCCGCATCGCGACGAAGGCGCCTTCCGGAACGGGGCCGAATTTCTTCTCCCATTCCTTCACATCCTCGACTGTAAGCGCATAGTCCGGATTCGCCGCTGCCTTATCATGGACGTCGATCACGACCAGTGGAAGAAACATCTCCTTCACGTCGATCTGGTCGAGAGTTCGAGTTCCCCGGATGAAGTGCGCGGGGGCGTCGACGTGCGTGCCCCACTGCCCTACGTGGCAGAAGACCTGGGCGAAAAATCCGTGGCCCATAGTGCCGACGCCCTTGTCGTACCAGTAGATCGTCTCGCGCCTCTCCTTAGGAAACCCCGGCCAGTGCGGAATCTCGGTGTCGAAGGTATGCGTCAGGTCGACGAACTCCTTTGCCTTCAGAATCTGGTAGATCTCCATTACGGACGGTTCAGCGGCCGCTCTTTCCGCGCCCGGGAGAAAAGAAAGGAATATTGCGCATACCAGCAGGGTACGAAGAATGGTTCTGCCGGAAAAGGTGTTCCAAAGCCGGTGTGTCATGCTCTTTTCAGCCTCCGTTTCATCATTCGTGCTTGCAAAGAATTCCCCCGAAAACAACAGACTTCTTCGCTTCGAGACGCTGCAAAAAGCCGTATCCGCTGTCCTGACGGGCATCCTCCTCTCCGGTTTCGAGGATCTGTTTTGAATAGATCATATATTCAGGTTACGAAGGTACTGTATCAAAGAAACCGTTCTTTTGCAACGCGGAATCCATTTCCCGTGTGAATCCATTTCCCGTATGACTCGATGCCCCGGCAATCAAAAAAAGGCAATCCCGGAGAGGCCGGAATTGCCCTTTACGTTTTTTCTCTTGCCCGTCCCCGTTTCAGGAGCGGGGCGGATACTCGACGCTCCCCGATAGAGCGGCCATTCGCTCCAGAGGCGTATCGGGAAAGGGGAAGAGACCATCCTCCCGCCACTGCCGCACTTCCTTTTCAGCCTCGGCGCCCTTTTCCCTGTCCAGTCCGCCGTCCTTGGCGATGTAGGCCGTGGTGGAGGGGAAAGCGAAGCCGGAGCCGGACCTCTCGACGATCCCGCCGACGCGGAAGAGGATGTCCTCTTGGATCGCCAGCAGCTCGGACCACTTCTTCGTCTTGACGTAGGCGAAGATAAGCACGTCGAGCGAGGACGTCTCGAACCCCTCGAACCGGGCGAAGGGCGCCGGGTCCGCGTAGATCTTGGGGTGGGCGTGGAGCACGTCCCGTATCGAGGCGAGAATCCAGCGGAGCTGGTCCCGTGTTGTCTCGTAGCGGAGGTTGATCGTCTTCTGCATCAGCGCCCTGCTCCGCCGGGTGACGTTCGTGATCTGCATCTTGGCGAGCTGCGAATTGGGAATCGAGATGATGGTCTGGTCGAGCGCCTCGATCTTCGTGGTGCGAAGGTCGATTGAGAGCACGGTTCCGGCCTTGTCGCCGAAGCGGCAGAATTCGCCCACCGAAACCGATCGGTCGGTGAAGAGGATGATGCCTCCGATGATGTTCTCGATGGTCGGCTGGGCGGCGAGGGAGACGGCCAGGCCCGCGACTCCGAATCCGGTGAGGATGCTCGTGAGGGAAAAGCCGAGCTTGGACGCCCCGAACATAATGATGCCCGATGCTGTGAGGACGCCGGCGAGGCGGCTTATCGTCCGGATGAAGCTGGCGCCGACGCTGCCGGGTTCTATGCCGGGGGAGAGGATGATCATCTCGGCGACCAGCTCCGCCGTGCGGATGCTGAGCCACGTCCAGCCCATCACCTGCACTCCGATGTAAAGATGGCTCAGCGAGAGGTAGAGATCGCCCGTGATGTTGAGCACTCCCTCTATCAGGAAGCCCATGAAGAAGGTCCCGAGAGCGAGGGTGACAGGAGGAATGATCTTCAGGACCTGGCCCGTGAAAGGACCTGCGCTCCCGGACAGTCTTCTGCAGAGGCTCCAGGTCATCACAAGAAAGGACGCGAAGAGCAGGTGCGAGACCACGAGCGCGATCCACTGCCAAAGCGCCTGCTCATGGACGAGCGGTGTTGCCCAGGCCGGAATATGCTGTGCCCACTTCGGGGGGAAGAAAGCGCCCGGAGTGACGACGTACTCCGAGTAGGCGTTTTCGGTCGCTCCGGGCAGGTAGGGGAGATGCCGCACCCGCCGGTAGGAGCGTTCCAGTTCGGCGACGGATTCCGGCTCGACAATCCAGCTTCCCTCGTCCTCACCCGAGGAGACACGGTACAGGCGTATCTCGGTCTTCGGGATGGTCCACCGGACGAGCCTCTGCTCGCCGGCCTCGGCTGCTCCCGGAATCAGGTCGAATCTCGGAATGCCCACCCGGTCCAGAATCTCCTTCAGCAGAAGGATGCTTTCGCGGGCCTCCTGAAGCCGGACGGCCTGCGGAATTTGAGAAAAGTCAAGACAGTGCATCGCGCGCTCGAAGTTGTAGAGAGCGCGTCCGGCCTCTTCGAGCGCTTCCGGAGGGTGATGGAGGAAACCGGGAGCCGCCGCGGAGAGCTCAAGGGCCTTCTTCAAGCGCTGATGGCCGGAATTCATGTGCGTCATAAACGATTCCATCGTGGCGCGGGGCGACGTCCTGTCCGCGGGAGAGAGCACGCGCTCCGCGCTGATGTGTGCCATGTGCGACCAGTCCAGGCGCAGTCGGGATGCCGGGCCCGATGCGCCGAGCATGAAGAGCGCCCCGGAAAGAAATATGAAAAGGAGAGCGGCGGCGGTGCGAAGAACGATTCGGCTCCATGATTTCATGCGATGATCAGCCTCTTTCGGATATAAAGTGTGTTTCGTTTTTTCGGTCGCTTCGCCGAGCCGCAAAAAATGCTCCGGTAATTTTCCGTTTTGGACTGCGTTGAAGAGCTTGTTGCGGCATTGCTTCGGGTCGCGGCAAGCACGGGAACATCCCGGGAAGAGTTCCGGGATGTTCCCTGAAAAGATTGCTTCTACGTTCTCGGCGGGTACTCGATGCTCCCCGATAGAGCGGCCATTCGCTCCAGAGGCGTGTCGGGGAAGGGGTAGAGATCGTCGTCCCGCCACTGCCGCACTTCCTTTTCAGCCTCGGCGCCCTTTTCCCTGTCCAGACCTCCGTCCTTGGCGATGTAGGCCGTGGTGGAGGGGAAGGCGAAGCCGGAGCCGGATCGCTCGACGATCTCGCCGACGCGAAAGAGGATATCCTCCTGGATCGCCAGCAGCTCGGACCACTTCTTCGTCTTGACGTAGGCGAAGATCAGCACATCGAGCGAGGACTCCCCGAACCCCTCGAACCGGGCGAAGGGCGCCGGGTCCGCGTAGATCTTGGGGTGGGCGTGGAGCACGTCCCGTATCGAGGCGAGAATCCAGCGGAGCTGGTCCCGCGTCGTCTCGTAGCGGAGGTTGATCGTCTTCTGCATCAGAGCCTTGCTCCGCCGGGTGACGTTCGTGATCTGCATCTGCGAGAACTCCGCGTTCGGAATATAGATGATGGTCTGATCGAGCGCTTCGATCTTCGTGGTGCGGAGCCCGATGTGAAGGATCGTCCCGGCGTTGCCGCCGAAGCGGCAGAACTCCCCGACCTTCACGGAGCGGTCCGTGAAGAGGATGAGCCCGCCGATGATGTTCTCCATGGTCGGGCGGGCGGCGAGGGAGACCGCCAAGCTCGCGACTCCGAATCCCGTAATGAGGGTGACGAGCGGAACGCCCAGTTCGGAGGCCCCGTACATCAGGACGCCGATCGCCGCGGCGATGCTGACGAGACGGCTCAATGTCCTGACAAGGCTTGCATCGACGCTTCCGGGCTCGATTCGCGGCGAGAGGATGATCAGCTCGGAGAGCACCTCGCCCATGCGGACCACGACCCATGTCCATCCGATCCACAAGACCGCCGTGAGGATGTTGACCAGGAGAAGGTAGAGAGTGCCGGTGATGTTGATCTGATCTTCGATGAGGCCTGTCAGCAGAATCGAACCCAGGGCCAGCGCGAAGGGGGTCAGCGTCTTCAGCCCCTGCCGGATGACCGCCGCCCTTCCCTCGGATAGCCTGCGGCACAGCCGCCACACAGCCATGAGGGACATGGCGAAAAGAAGGAGCGAAAGAAGAAGAATGCCCCACTGCCACAGCGCCTGTCCGTAGATGCGCGGTGTTGCCCATGCGGGGATGCGCTGCGCCCACTTCGGCGGAAAGAATGCTCCCGGGGAAGCGATATAGTCGTTGTATGCGTTTTCCGTAGCCCCGGGCAGGTAGGGGAGGTGCCTCACCCTGCGATAGGTGCGCGCAAGCTCGGCGACGGAGGCCGGCGTGACGAGCCATCTTCCCTCGTCGACGCCCGACTCGACCCGATGCAGGCGAATCTCGGTCTTCGGGATGGTCCAGCGGACCAGTCCCTGTTCGGCGACCTCCTGGGATCCCGGTATCTGGTCGTACCTCGGAATGCCGACCCGGTCGAGAATCTCCTTCAGCCGGAGGATATTCTCACGCGCCTCCTGGAGACGGACGACCCGGGGGATTCCGGAGAGGTCAAGCACGTGCATGGCGCGTTCGAAGTTGTAAAGGGCGCGCCCCGCCTCTTCGAGCGCTTCCGGCGGATGGTGGAAAAAACCGGGGGCCTCCGCGGAGATCTGCTTGGCGCTTTGAAGACGTTCGTGTCCCGCCTTCATGTGATTCATGAAAGACTCCATAGCCGCGCGCGGCGACGACCTGTCGGCGGGCGAGAGCACTCTTTCCGCACTGATGTTCGCCATGTCCGCCCAGTTCAGGCGGACGCGGGACGAGCTTCCGGTGGAGGCCGCGAGCATGAAGACCGCCCCCGAAACGAGGACGAGCAGCACTGCGACAAAAACAAAAAGGAGAATTCGGCGTATTGATTTCATCTAATGATCAACTTCCTTTCAAAGTGGATTGCAGGATGAAGAGCGCTTGGCATCGCGCTGTCCGCTGTCGGGGAAAAGAATTGCAGATAAAAAGAAGCGGTTTTTTATAACGGATTCAAGTATATTCATATATCCTAACAAGAAAAAACCTTGATTGCAACCCCTTCGGAATGCCCCAAATCCGCAGGCAGAGGGAGCGTCGCCGCTGTTCGACGAAACCGGTGTCATTCTTTCCCCGGCAACCGCCGAAATCGAGGCTCGTCTCTTTGCTCTCGCTACCTCTGGCTATATAATGTCGGACGGGGTAATGAAACGGTTGCGCCTCCGAAAGCGACTTCTTGAAGGCAGGGCCTTTCGTTCGCCCTCCGCTTCGTTCAGAATGCGGATTCTTCGCGTCGGAGAGGAGAGAGCATGAAAAAACAACTGCGTTACTTTCTGAAGGACTCCGTGCGCAAAACGGTCGATTTTTCGCAGACGGAGCAGAACCTCGGCTACCCGCCTCCTCCTGTTCAAAAGCCGTATCCGGAAGGGACCGGGCTTCTTTCGCTGCCCCTGCCTGACGAGTGGACTTCGATCCGCTCCGTCGCTCTTCGTGACGCGATCGGACGCCGCTGTTCGCACCGGAAGTACGCGCGCCTCCCCCTGCTTCTTGACGAACTCGCCTTTCTGCTCTGGGCGACGCAGGGGTTTCGGGAGGATCCGGACCCCGTGCGCGCCTACCGAACCGTTCCCTCGGCAGGCTGCCGCCATCCCTTCGAAACCTACCTCGCGATCTTCCGCGTGGAGGGGCTCGAAAAAGGGATCTACCGGTATCTTCCGCTGGAACATGCCCTGCTTCCGATGGGATGCCCGCCGGATCTCGAGGACCGGACGATCCGCGCGGCGCTCGGTCAGCCGTTCGCCGGAAGAAGCGCCGTGACGTTTCTCTGGACGGCTCTTCCCGAACGCACGGAGTGGCGCTACTCGGAGGCCTCGGTGAAGGTGATCGCCCTCGACGCCGGGCACGTCTGCCAGAACCTCTATCTCGCCTGCGAAGCGGTCGGGGCGGGAACGTGCGCCGTCGCGGCCTACGACCAGGAGCGCGCCGACGAACTCATAGGCGTCGACGGGGAGGACGAATTCGTGCTCTACATGGCTCCGGTCGGGAAGATTTGAATGTTTTTACATTTTCGTGACATCCCGGTGACGGGACGCTGACATCTCCTCTCTTCTTCCGCGGTATCCTTCGGGCCAGGAGGTGGTCGATATGTTTCGTACGATGAAGTGCATCATGTTGGGAATAGCGTTTGTGTGCCTTGGAGCTCTTGCTCCGGCCGGACCCGCTTTTTCGGATTCGACGGACCGCGTGGTCTTCGAGGTCGGGGCGGACACTCCGGTGGTCGGGAGCGGTGCGGTACGCAGGGTGATCGTCCGGGTACTCGTCCGTCCGGAGCGGCGGAGCGAGTATGTCCGCGCGCCGCTCGCGGTTGCGCTGGTGCTCGACAAGTCGGGGTCCATGGCCTCCGACGGAAAGATGGAGAACGCGAAACGCGGAGCGCTGGAAGCCCTGAAGATGCTGGACCCAGATGATGTGGCGGCGATCGTGATCTATGATGATCGCGCCTCGGTGCTGGTGAAGGCTCGCCCGGTTGGGAGAGGGGCGGAAGAACCGGTGTTTCTGCGCGCAGTTTCACGCCTTCGTCCGGGCGGCATGACGGCGCTCTACGACGGAGTGGTCGCCGGAGCAAGGCAGCTCGCTCCCTTCGTCGCCGAGGGGTATATACCCAGGATCGTCCTCCTGTCGGACGGTATCGCCAACATCGGTCCGTCCACGACCGAAGAGCTTGCGAGGCTCGGGCGCGACCTGGCCCGTCGGGAGATGACCATCACGACGATAGGGCTCGGCCTCGACTATCACGAGGACCTGATGACCGCGCTCGCGTCGGAGAGCGGCGGCAACGCGTACTTCGCCCGTACTTCTCGGATGCTTCCCGAGATATTCTCCCGAGACATGGAGGACGCCGTCACGCTGACCGCGCGAAAGGTCCGCTTCCTGCTCCGGGGCCTCGACGGGGCGCGCCCGGTGCGGATCATCGGGCGTTCCGGAAGACTGTCGGGGAATTCGCTCGAAGTATCCATAGACAATTTGTACGGCACGGAGAAGTATGCTCTCATCGAGTTGGAGATTCCGGAGGGAGAACCGGGGGCGTTGCTTGAGGCAGCGGAAATCGTTCTCGAATATACCGATCCTGTCTCGGGAGAGATTGTCAGGCAGAAGGCCCCGCTGCAGATTTCCTTCACGGGCGAGGAGTCCGAGGTTGAAAAGAACCGCCGCCCCGAGATCGTCTCCCAGGCGGCGATCGCCCGGAACGCGGAGATCCGGGAAGAGGCCGTCCGGCTGGCCGACGAGGGAAAGGCGCGCGAGGCCGCGCAGATGCTCGGACAGCGCACCAAGGAGCTTCGGATGCTCGCTCCCGCTGCTGGAGCTGCGGCTCCCGCGATGGAGAAGGAGTCCGGTTACTTCGAGGATCTCGCGGAGAGCCTGCTCTCGACGGGATCGCTCTCGAACACGGAGCGCAAGGAGGTCCTCAACGAGGCGTACATGCAGAAGACGCAGCAGGCTCCCGTTAAGAAGGGGAGCGACGATACCGGTTCGAAGGATCAGGATGAAGACGGTTCCGAAGAAGAGCAAGCGGATGACGAGGAGGAAGAAGACGATCAGTAGGTGCCGTGAAATCCCGGCGCTGATCCTGATTCCGGTGGAATGACGGCTTTAAGGTTCGTCGACGAGGGAGTCAACATCCAGTAAGGCCGGGGACGTGCTGTTCCCGGCCTTCCGGCGAAAGGAGGGAGTGCCCGCAATGGCCGAAAAAAGGAAGACTGCGCTCGCGAAGCTGCCGACGCCCCTGCCGCTCGTCCTGCTCTTTTTCCTCGCGGTGCTCCTGCCGAGCGTCGCGCTGAGCATGCTCGCCCTGCGCGCGGCGGACAGGGAAGCGCTCCACGTCGAACGCGGCCTCGAAGGGGCGTTGCTCTCCGAGATCAACTTCGCCGCAAACCGCGTTTCCGACCTCCTGAAGACGATCGAGTACGAACTGGAAGGAGAGGCCTCCGAAATTCCCTCCGCTCTGTCCGGGCTCCGGCGGTGGAGAGGGAGGAACCCTCTCGCGGCCCTTCCGTTTCTTCTCGTGAACGGACGCGTCTTCCTGCCGGAGGCGGCCTCTCCGGCGAAGGAAACCTTTCGCGCCGCCTTCTCCTCCTTTCTCGAAGGACGGTCGGAACTCCCGGTCTTCGACCATATCGCCGGAGTCTACCGCAGGGAGCTGAACGAGCTTCACTATGAATCCCCGACCACGCTTCCGCCCGCTCCGGAGCGGGACGAACGCGCCGGGGTTTCCGGCGCCGGAAAGAGACGGATCTCCCTTGAGGACGAGTCCGAGGAAGCGTTCTCCGTTGCGGAGGCGCCTCCGGAGATTTCCGCACCGGCGGCTCCCCTTCCGGCGCCGTCCCTCGGGACGGTTGCGCCGAAAATGTCCGCCCCCGGGGGAATGGAGCGGCAGATGGCCGAAAGCCGTATCGCGGCCGATTCCGCGTTGCGGGAACAGGTCTTCAGAAAGGCGGAGGAAGAGGGGTTCGAGCTGCTTCAGCGGAACGTGGCGCCCCTGGCACGGGCTCCGTCCGTTCCCGAAGCCGAGGAGCCGTCGAAGACCGTGGCGAGGGGAAAACGGTTCGACGAGGTGTACGCAGGATCCTTGGGAGGACTGCTTCCCCGTCTTTCGGACGGAGGGCTCGATCTGCTCTTCTGGAGTTCCCGTTCCGATGGAACGGTGGCCGGCTTTCTTCTCGACAGGTCGGTCCTGAGGGACCGCATCGCCGGCGTCCTCCCCGAACTTCTCAACGACGCCCGCATTCTCACGGTGCTGGACGACCGGGGCGAACCGCTGCTCGTCCCCGCGGTTCCATCTCCGCCGGACTGGAGGAGGCCGTTCGTGGCGCGGGAAATCACGCCGCTCCTTCCGCGATGGGAGATCGGGGCGTGGCTTTCAGACCCGTCGAGCGCGGCTTCCCGCGCCCGGTCCGCCACTCGGGCCGTCTGGATTCTCGTGGCGTTGCTCTTTTTCGTCATCGTCCTCGGTGGCGCGGCCATTCTCCGGATGCTCTCCTCGGAGATGCGCCTCGCCCGTCAAAAGACAACGTACGTGGCGAACGTCTCCCACGAGCTGAAAACCCCCCTTACCTCCATCCGCCTCTTCGCCGAGATGCTCCTCTCCGGACGCCAGCAGAACGAGGAGCGGCGCAGGGAGTATCTGCGCACCATGGTCTCCGAGGCGGAGCGTCTCTCGAGGCTGGTGGACAACGTGCTCACGTTCTCGCGCAGGGGCTCCGGCAGGGAAGCGATCGTCCTGGAAGCGCTGGACCTCGCCACGCTTGCGAAGGAGACCCTTTCCCAGCTCGAGCCGCATCTCTCGAGGAACGGCTTTAGAAGCGGATTTGCTGCTGACGGCCCGCTTCCGGTGCGCGGCAACTGCGAGGCGCTCCGCCAGGTGCTGATGAACCTGCTGTCGAACGCCGAGAAATACTCGGAAGCCGTGCGCGAGATCGAAGTCCGCTGCCGGCGGAGAAAGAATTCCGCGATCGTGGAGATCGCGGACCGGGGGCCGGGAATTCCGTCCTTCCAGGCGGAAAAAATCTTCCAGGAGTTCTTCCGGGGGGACGATTCCCTCACGGCCTCAAGGAGCGGGGCGGGGCTCGGGCTCTCGATCGCGCGCGATCTCGCGCGTCGCCATGGAGGCGATGTGACCTACGCTCCGCGGGAGGGCGGCGGAAGCGTCTTTTCGCTGACGCTCCCCCTTTCCGGTTCATCGCAGCCGATACGAGGAGGAGAAGAATGAACGAACGAATTCTGGTGGCGGAGGATGACGCCGCCATTCTGACAGGAGTGGCGGACCTGCTCGAGAGCGAGGGGTACACGGTGGAGACCGTGCGCGATGGTCTTGCGGCGCTGGAGCTCTTTCACTCCGCCCGTCCGGATCTGGTGCTGCTTGATGTCATGATGCCCCGGATGAACGGATACGATGTCTGCCGGGCAATCCGGCGGGAGGACGGTCTGACACCCGTCCTGATGCTCACCGCCAAGGGGCGCGAGATCGACAAGGTGGTCGGGCTCGAACTCGGCGCGGACGACTACATCGTCAAACCGTTCGGCATGGCGGAGCTGCTGGCGCGAGTGCGTTCCGCACTCCGCCGGGGGGCGCTTTCGAAACGCGAACCTCCGGAAGATTCGGACACGGATCCGGCTTACGCCTTCGGCGATGTCGCGGTTGACTTCGGAAGCATGACGGGAAGGAAGGGGAAGATCCCCTTTTCGCTTACGCCGAAGGAGGTCGCGCTGCTGCGCTTTCTGATGGAGCGGGAAGGGAAGGTCGTTTCAAGGAACATGCTGCTGGACGAGGTTTGGGGGATCGAATGCGACGTGACCACCCGGACCGTGGACCAGCACGTGGTGCGCCTCCGCCAGAAGATCGAGGACGACCCCGCGAAACCGCGCTTCCTGCTCACCGTTCACGGGGCGGGGTACCGCTTTTCGAGGAACGGCTAGCGATCCGGACGCTGTGGCTCGCCGAGTTCCGCTATGGAGTTTTTCAGCAGCTGCTTGCCGTGAATCACAGCGAGAAGCGTTACATGGGCGGGATCAACGCGATAAACCAGCCGATAGCTGAAAATCAGATGTTCGCGTATCGACCGGTCACCGATTTCCGGCACGGTTCGTCCGCTGAATGGAAATTCGGCGATATTTTTCGCGGCGGCCATAATCCTGGACACGACAGAGCAGGCATACGACGACGAATCTCTTGCGATATATTCCGCTATTGCCTCGACGTCCTCCACCGCTTCCGGGGACCATCTCAGAGGGAGAGCCATCGTTGAAATCTCTTTTCGACTTCGTCCTGACTGAGCGTACCGTCTTGTGCAACTCTCGCTCCGCTTCGGCGAATTTTTTCAATCACATAGAGATGGTATTGAATGTCTTCGAGTGAGCAATCGTCAGGAAGGCGTTCCAGAAGAGTCCTCACCTCGTCTTTTATTGCAAGCATCGAAGATCGCGCTCCTTTATCGGCCGATTTCCGCATTGTGTCCGTTGCACTCTCCGGATCATGAAACCGGGATGATATGATTATCGTGAAATTGTTTCAACGATATTTCTTTTCACATTCTATCATGATGAATTGAGCTCCGGCATCGTCACATGCATAAAAACATTTTCTCCTCGGGCACAAAAAAGACTGGTGTGTTCCATCGGTCCCTGTGACCCTGAAGGAAGTACGGTTCTCTCCGATCATTCCCGGACGGCCTGCTGGTGATGGAAAAACCGGGTGCAATTTCCAAATATTTTCAAAGAAAAGGGGTGTCGCGCATGGAACACAATGATACGAAAAGGCTTCTTGTCCTTTGGGCAAGCGGAGAAAAAGAAACCGCCATGAACATGGTAATGCTGTACAGCCTCAACTCGAAACTCAGAAACTGGTGGGACTCGGTCGTTTTGCTCGTCTGGGGCGCCTCCGCCAGGCTCCTTTCGGAAGATGAAGAGGTCCAGGATTTTCTTCATTCGCTTCAGGACGCGGGGGTGGAAGTCATCGCCTGCAAAAAGTGCGCCGAGAATATCGGCGTCGTCGGAAAACTGGAAAGCCTCGGAGTGAACGTCTTCTACACAGGGCAGTATTTGACGGAAAAACTTCAGTCCGGAGAAAAAATTCTCTCCGTGTGACACGCCCCTCATCCTCCTCCGATGACCGTTTTTCGCTGGTATGAAGAGCGGTTTTCAAGTCTCACTCCAAATCCGCAGGCAGAAGACAACACCTCTGCCTGCGGATTTCTGTCTTAATTCAGGGCTTGACTATCGTGCGGACGCTGCATATAATGCAATCTGAATTGCAGATATCATAAATATGCAATTTAAATTGCTGGACGGGAGGGAGAATAGTGCCATCGATAATGGACCGCATCGGCTCGCTGTATGACGAGCTCTCTCCTCAGCAGAAACTGATCGCCGACCGTATTCTGTCGAAGACGTACATCCCCGAGTTCCTCACGGCCAAGGCGCTGGCCTCCCGCCTGGGAATTTCCAGCTCGACGGTCGTCCGCTTCGCCTACAAGCTCGGATTCGACGGATATCCCGCGTTGTCGAGGGAGCTTCAGCAGCTCTTCTACGAAGAGAGCAGCCCGATGAAGAAAATCCGCGAATCGTTGCTGAATTCCGAGGCGATTGAAAATCCCCTGATGCAGACATCTGTTTTCGAGAGGGAAAACATTCGGCAGGCCGAGATTTTGAATCCTCCGGAGAAGATCGCCTCCGTGCTCGAGGTGTTTCGCCGGGGAGGAAAAGTCGTCTTTATGGGGGCGCGCGCCGCCTTTTCATTGGCCTATTACGCGGGCTTCCTGTTCAACCAGCTCGAAGAGCGCTTTTCATTCATGAATTCCTTTGCGGACGACGCCTACGAGAGAATTCTTCGGCTCGATCCCGCGTCGGATTCGCTGTTCGTCATCTCGTTTCACCGCTACGTAAAAAAAACCACGGAACTCGCGCAGTTCGCAAGGAAGCGCGGCGTCGCAGTCCTTGCCCTCAGCGATTCCCCTTACTCCGCCCTTTCCAGGCTCGCCGACCATGCTCTTCTCGCACCGAACAAGGCGTCCTTTTTCTCGTATGTGAGCGCCATGACGGTTTTGGACTGCCTGCTCTCAAGCTACGCGAAGGGAGTCGGCGGGCATGTTCGCAGCTCCTTTGAAGACCAGAACAAAATTCTGCTTGAAAACGACGTTTTTGTGTAACAGTTCGGCATCTTTGAAGAAACGAGGTGTTTTCTTTGCCTGAAGAAAGGCAGGTACGCATCATTCACGGAAACGAAGCGTGCGTTGAAGGGGCGATATTCGCCGGGTGCGGCTTTTTCGCCGGATACCCCATCACGCCCGCCAGCGAAGTCGCCGAAATTATGGCCTCTCGTCTTCCCGAAGCGGGAGGCGTCTTTCTGCAGATGGAGGACGAGCTCGCATCCATGAACGCGCTGATCGGAGCCTCCTGGGGAGGACTGAAAGCGATGACGGCAACCTCCGGCCCCGGTTTCAGCCTGAAACAGGAGGGGATAGGGTACGCGGTCGTGACGGAGACTCCCTGCGTCGTGCTGAATGTCATGCGCGGCGGACCGAGCACCGGGCAGCCCACGCTGGCATCCCAGCAGGACGTGCTCCAGGCTAAATACGGCTCCCACGGCGATTACGAACTGATTGTCCTCGTTCCGTCCTCCGCGCAGGAGGCGTTCGATCTCACCGTGAGAGCCTTCAACCTGTCAGAGAAATATCTCGTTCCGGTGATTATTCTCTCCGACGAGATCGTGGGGCACACCCGGGAACGGGTGGTCGTTTCCGGTGGAGCTTCCGTTGTCGGGAGAAAAAAACCACTTCCCGGCGAACCGTATGCGCCCTTCCGCGGCGAGCCCTCCAACGGAGGCGTTCCGTACCGGGCGAACTTCGGCGAAGGGCATGCCATTCTCGTTGACGGACAGCTTCACGATGAAACGGGAAACAGGATCGGGCACCTTCCCGGTCCGAGCGCCGCGCTGGTACAGCGCCTCTGCGGCAAGATCACCGACAACGAGGAGGATATCCGCGATCTCGACGCCCGTTGGACCGACGACGCCGACGTGATCGTTCTTTCCTACGGTTCGGCGGCCCGGCCCGGCCTGAGAGCCGTCAAGATGGCTCGCGAGAAAGGGATTCGGGCCGGATGGATCAAGCTTCGGACGCTCTTCCCGTTTCCCGAGGACTATATCCGGAGCATCGCTGCGGAGAAAACGTTCATCGTGCCCGAACTGAACGTGGGCAAGATCGCCCGCGAACTGGAACGAAGCATTCTGAGAAAGGTGATATCCATGCCGAAGCTGGGCGGAGAGCTGCATGCCCCGTCTGAAATCCTTGAAACGATCGAGGAGGTGTTCCGCTGATGCTCCCCCTTGCGGAGAAGTATTTGAGAAAGAGCGCCCTGCCGAGCATATTCTGTCCGGGCTGCGGCGACGGCACCATTCTCGGAAGCATGCTCCGGGTGATCGATAAACTCGGACTGGAGAATTTCTGCTTCGTGTCGGGAATCGGGTGTTCCGGATGGATTCCGGTCTTTATCAACGCCGATGTCATTCACTCCCTTCACGGAAGGGCGATTCCGGTCGCGACCGGGCTGAAGATGGCCATGCCGGGGCGCCACGTCGTTGTATTCACAGGCGACGGGGACTGTCTCGGAATCGGCGGAAATCACTTCATTCACGCGGCTCGCCGAAATGTCGACATCACCGTGGTCATGGTGAACAACTACATCTACGGGATGACGGGAGGACAGGTCGCCCCGACCACGCCCATGGACGCCTCCACGAAGACCACTCCCTACGGCAACGCCGACGCCCCTTTCGATGCCGCGAGCCTGGCCGTCGGCGCCGGAGCGACCTTCGTCGCCCGCCACTCCGTCCCCTATCCGCATCTTCTTGACCGGGATCTCGAGAAAGGAATTCTGCACAAGGGGTTTTCCTTTCTCGAAGTGGTTGCCCAGTGCCCGACCCAGTCCGGGCGCATCATGTACGGCTCTTCGGAGCCCGCGGAGCTCTTCGAAGAGATCAAGAGACGCTCCGTGCTCAGGAAGGATCAGCCTCTCGGGCCGAACCGGTTCTCCATCGGCCTGCTCCACGAGAACAGGGAGAAGAAGAGCTACGAACCGTCCCGACCGAAGGGAAAGGAGTCGTGACAATGCGCCGGATTACGATCGATGCGGAATACTGCAAAGGGTGCAACCTCTGCGTTCACGTCTGCCCTCGCGGCGCTCTCTCGAAAGGCGTCGAGACGAGGAGTAAAAAGGGGTATCTCATGCCCGTGGGCGACCCGGAGAAATGCGTCCTGTGCAGGATGTGCGAGGCGATTTGCCCCGATTTCTCGATAAGCGTTTCGGAGGAGGCGGAGTGATGAGAAAAGAGATTCGATTCGCCGGATTCGGAGGCCAGGGGATCATCTCCATGGCCATCGTCCTTGCGCATGCCGCCGGGCAGTTCGAAGGACTGGAAGTCGCCCAGACGCAGAGCTACGGTCCCGAAGCGAGGGGAGGAGCGTGCAGGGCGGAGGTTGTCGTGGACAGCGAGGAGATCGACTATATCAAGGCGATCGCTCCGGATGTGTTCGTCGCGATGTCGCAGCCCGCCCTTGACAAGTTCGGCGCCTCTCTTACAAAAGAAGCCCTTCTCATCGTGGACTCCGCCCTTGTCGACCGCATTCCGGAGGATGCGCCGCGCGTTCTCTCCGTCGACGCGACCGGCGTCGCCGAACGGGAACTCGGCGGCAGACTGTTCGCCAACATCTACATGCTCGGCGTGCTGATCGGAAGTTCCCGCATCGTCTCGCCGGACTCGGTGCGCGAGGCGTTGAAAGCCATCATGCCTCCGAGGCACGTGGAGAAGAACATCGCGGCGTTCGACGCCGGACTCGCGTACACGGATGGGACCCGACCATGAGACTGCTTGAATACCAGGGAAAAGCGCTCTTTCGAGCATACGGTATTCCCGCCGGGAAAGGGCGTTTCGTCGAAACGGCTTCGGAGGCTGTTTCCGCCGCTGCCTCCGTCGGATATCCGGCCGTGCTCAAAACCCAGGTCTATTCGGGAGGGAGAGGAAAGCGCGGAGGAATCGCCGTCGTTGAGGATGCAGGAAGCGCCGGCGAGGAGGCGAAACGCATCGTTGCGCTCGATATCGACGGAGAGGCGTCGAAGGGCCTTCTTGTCGAAGAGGCGCTCAAGATAGAGAAGGAGTTCTATCTCGGCATCACCATCGATCCTTCATCGGGCGTGCCGGTTCTTATCTTCTCCGTGCAGGGTGGGATGGATATCGAGCAGATCGCGGCCTCTTTCCCGGAACGCGTCGGACGCCTTCTTCTGCCGGTGCTCGATCCTCCGCGCAGGCACGTTCTTCTCCGTTTTTTCAGAGAGTGCGGCGCCCCGAGGGACCTCCTCGGCAGGATCACGGAGATCGCGCTCGCGCTGACGAAGCTTTTTTTCGACGAGGACGCCACGACAGCCGAGATCAATCCGCTGGCGCTCCTCTCGTCCGGCGAACTCGCCGCGGCCGACTCCAAGGTCGTGATCGACGACTCGGCCCTCTACCGCCACCCCGGCACGCCCCGCGAGACGGTGATTCTCTCCGGTCTCGAGGAACGCGCGCAGAAGGTCAACGTCTCCTTCATTCCTCTCGACGGAGAAATCGCGGTGATCGCAGGGGGCGCGGGGCTGGCAATGGCGACCATGGACCTGGTCTCGCATTTCGGTTCGTCGCCTTCGAGTTTCCTCGACACGGGGGGCGGCATCTCGAGCGAAACAATGGCCGAGTCGCTCCGCGTATCGCTTGCCCGTCCGAACGTGCGCGGCGTGATCATCAACGTCTTCGGAGGAATCAACGACTGCGCCGTCATGGCCCGCGGAATCTCGGAGGTTGTCGACCATGACCGGCCGGAAGTCCCGGTCGTGGTGAAGATGAGAGGCCACTCTCAGGACGAGGGGTGGGCGATGCTCGAAGCGCGCGGTGTTCCGGTGGTCAAGTTCGGCACGAGCGAGGACGCCGTCAGGATGCTGATCGATCTGATCCGCTCCGCCCGTTGAGCTTGTTCCGAAATCGAGGAGAAGGGCAGGTATTTGTATGGCGATTCTCATAGACGGTAAGACCCGCGTGTTCTTTCAGGGGATCACCGGCAGGCAGGGCAGAATCCACGCGCGGCACATGCTCGACTACAACGTGAACGTCACCGCCGGAATCTCCGGAGGAAAAGGCGGAACGGAAATAGAAGGAATACCGGTCTTCGACACGGTGGCCGACGCCCTTGATTCGGCGTCCGCGGACGCATCGCTGATTCTCGTCCCGCCGCCCGTGGTGAAGGACTGCGCGATCGAGGCAATCGAGAACGGCATTGAAAATGTGGTGGTGATCACGGAGCACGTGCCGATCCACGATACGATGTATATCCGGGCTCTCGCCCGCGAGAGAGGAGTCCGCCTGGTCGGTCCCAACACGATCGGTGTGATCAGCCCCGGCAAGTGCAAGGTCGGTATCATGCCGGGCTTCCTCTACAAGGAGGGGCCGGTGGGAATCGTCTCCCGGAGCGGAACGCTGACCCACGAGACGGCGTCGAATCTCTCCCTTGCGGGAATAGGACAGAGTACCTGTGTCGGGATAGGGGGCGACGTCGTTCCCGGTTCGTCGTTCGCGGAGATTCTCGAACTCTTCCGCATCGACCGGGAGACGAAAGTCGTCGTGCTCATCGGGGAAATCGGCGGCAGAGGCGAGGAGGAGGCCGCGGAAATGCTCGAGGCGACGAAGTTCGGCAAGCCCGTCGTCGCCTATCTTGCCGGTCGTTCGGCGCCATCGGGGAAGAAGATGGGGCACGCGGGAGCGATCGTCTCCGGATCCGGCGGTTCCTACGAAGGGAAGGCCGCTTCCTTGGAGAAGAGAGGAGTGCAGGTGGCCGGAACGTTCGAAGAACTGATCTCGTCCGTCCGGAACCATCTGGAAAGGTCCGGTTCGACCGAATGAGGAACAAGAGATTCGACCTCGTCCTTGGACCCGCGTTCTTTCTTCTTTTCTGCGTTCTTCCGCTGCCTTTCCCCTTCGCGGTACGGGGAACGTTCGGAACGCTTTTCTGGATGACATGGTGGTGGGTGCGGCGACCTGTTCACCTCGGGGTCACGGGATTCATCCCGATCCTGGTCTGCGCCGTTTTCGGCCTGGCTCCTGTTTCAAAGATGCTTCCCTCGTATGCGAGCCCCATCGTCCTCCTGATCATGGGGGCGGACATGCTGACCGTCTCGTGGGCCCAGTGGGGGCTGGACAGGCGGATCGCGGTCAAAGCCCTGTGCGTGATCGGCGCCGACGTGCGGCAGCAGGTCGTGGTCTGGTTCGTCGTCGCGGTGATGCTGTCGATCTTTCTTCCGAACGTGGTTGTCGGTGCGATTCTGTGCCCCGTGGCAGTCGCGATGCTGCGGCATGTCGGGTTGGGCGGCGAGATCGGAAAGAGCCGGATTTCCATCTCCATACTGCTCGCGATCGGATGGGGCGCGAGCCTCGGAGGATTCGGATCGCCGATGGGCGGCGCGATGAACCTGCTGACGATCGGCTTCATAGAGCGGATAACGGGGCACGAATACGTCTACTCCACCTGGGTCGTCAACATGTTCCCGATTCTGATGGCCTGCACGCTGGCGACCAGTCTCTATCTCATCTCCTTCAAATACGAACAGAAAAGCCTTCCCGGAACGAAAGAGTACTTCGCGGAGGAGTTCCGGAAGCTGCCACCTATGTCCATTGCGGAAAAAGTCTGTCTCTGGCTTTTCCTGACCGCCAACGCGCTCGCCTTTTTCCGTCCGCTCTACGACACGCTCCTGCCCACCCTTGTGCCTGCCTACGCCTTTCTTCTCTGCGGCTTCCTGACCTTTGTCCTTCCCGCCGGAGCGGAGGGAAAGCGTATCTCCACGTGGGAATACGCATGCCCGAAGCTGATGTGGGGGCTGTACTACCTCTTCGCGGGAGGTCTGGCCCTGGGAGAGCTTCTCTCCGTCACGGGTGCGGGAGCCGCCGTCGCCGACATGATCGCCGGTTTCAACGTGAACGGATCGTTCGGCCTGGTGGTCATCTTCACGGTCTTCGCCTCTTTTCTGGGCAACATCACGAGCAACACGGCGGCGGTGGCGATAACGCTTCCGATCGTTGTCCAGATAACGCAGGGATTCGGACTCAACCCGATTCCGTTTCTGTACATCACCTCGGTCGCGTGCAACCAGGCCTATATCCTGCCGACGTCCGTGCGCGCCATTCCGGTCGGGTACGGGCTGGATCCGGCGGACATGGTATGGCCGGGGTGGGTCGTCGTTCTTCTCAACTGCGCCATCACAATCGGACTGGGCTATCTCTTTCTGCTCTACTGGCCCCGCTTTTCCCTGGCGTAATCGCCGGAGATCGGCGGCGCCGGCCGTAACGGTGCATCAACCGCCTTTCAGCGAGGCGGATTTTGAAACAGGGAGGGAACTGAATTGAAAAAAACAGTTGTGGCGCTTTTTGTGGGAGTTTTAATGGTGTTCGGCGCCGGAGCGGCCTGTGGAGTTGAACAGCTCACCATGGGCACCGGCGGAACGGCGGGCAACTATTACGCCATGGGCGGAGGTCTTGCCAAGATCTATACGGACAACGGCATCCCGACCATCGCGCAGGTGACGGAGGCCTCAGTGGCCAATATGCGGCTCATGAGCCGGAATCGCGTGAACATCGCATGGACGCAGAACGACATCTCCTTCTACCATTTCAACCGCAAGTTCATGTTCGAGAAGGACCCCGGGGGAAACAACTACAAGGCCATGGTCTCGCTCTTTCCGGAGTATATTCACCTGGTCGTCATGAAGAACAGCGGCATCAAAACCGTTGCGGACCTCAAGGGGAAAAAGGTCGGCGTCGGCTCCCCCGGCAGCAGCGGCGTTGTGGCGTCTCAGCAGATTCTGAACGCGTTCGGCATGACGTTCGACGACATTCGGCCGGAGTACCTTTCCTACGGCGAGTCGATGAGCCAGTTCCAGGACCGCCTGCTCGACGCGGTCATGATCGTGGGTCCGAAGCCGCACCCCGCCATTCTCTCCGTGGCGTCGCTCATCGATCTCGACTACATCCGCTTCACTCCGGAAGACGTGGAAAAAGTGCGTGAGATAGCTCCCTTCTTCGTTCCGCTGCAGATCGGCGCAGGCACCTATCCGAATCAGGGCGAGGCGGTCGACACGCTCTCCGTCACGGCGATGCTGATCGTTGCCGATTCTCTTCCCGAAGACCAGATCTACACGATGACGAAGCTGCTCGTCGAGAACCTCGATACGCTGAAGTCGATGCACGCCACGTGGAACCAGGTCTCTCTGGACGCTCTGACCAACGGTGTGCAGATTCCGTTCCATCCCGGCGCGAAAAAGTACCTTGCGGAACTGGGGCTGAAGGTCGAGTAGCATTCGAAGATGTGGGGAGCGGAGGACGCCGTTTCTCCTCCGCTTCCGTCTTCTCTCTGTTCCATACCAGGAAAGGGGCAGCGGATTTTCATGGCCGACAACGGTGAAAAAATTGAAGTTCAGGAAATAGAAGTACAAGAGGACCTGACGTACCGCGACATAAAGGGGTTCTGGAGCTGGATCGTCCTCGCGCTTTCTCTGGCGCTCTCCCTTTTTGCCCTCTATACAGCGGCCTTCGGCACGATACCGGCGCAGATCCAGAGGGCGCTCCATATCGCCCTCGCGTTTCCCCTCGTTTTCATTCTCTACCCCGGAACCAAAGCGGCGATGAGGCTCAATACCCCGCCGTTCGTCGATATCCTTCTCGCCGCGGCGGGATCGGCCGCGTTCTTATACCATGTCTTCAACTACATGCCGCTGTTGATGCGGTCGGGAATGCCTCTCGAAATGGACATCTGGATGGGGTGGCTCGCTCTCGCGACGCTTTTCGAAGTCATGCGCCGGACGGTCGGATGGCCGATGCTCTTCGTGGTCCTCGCTTTCATGGCGTACGCGCTCTGGGGGCATCGCATCCCCGGGTTCATGGGGCACCCGTACATCGATCCGGAGGCGGTGGTCGAGCATCTCTACCTCGGGCTCGAGGGAATCATGGGCATTCCGATCTCCGTATGCGCGACCTTCCTCTTCATGTACATCCTCTTCGGATGTTTCATGGAAAAATCCGGGCTCGGAAAGTTCTTCGTCGATCTTGCGCTTGCCGTGGCGGGACATAAGCCGGGCGGACCGGCGAAGGTAGCGGTCGTCGGCGCGGGGCTTTTCGGCATGATCTCGGGAAGCTCGGTGGCGAACGCCGTGACGACCGGGAATTTTGTCATTCCTCTTATGCGGAAGGTGGGGTACTCTGGCGAATTCTCGGCGGGAACGGTCGCGGCGGCGTCGACCGGAGGTCAGATAATGCCTCCCATCATGGGTGCGGCGGCCTTCATCATGGCCGAAATGACCGGCATCAGCTACATTACGATCGCAATCGCTGCATTTTTGCCCTCCATCCTGTATTACCTCGGTGTTTTTGTCATAATCCATCTTGAATCTATGAAAAACGGCATGCAGGGAATCTCCAAAGATCTGCTGCCCGATGTATGGACCACGTTCAAAAATAGAGGGTACCTCCTTGTTCCCATCGTTGCCATCATCGCCCTGCTGCTGACAGGATATACTCCGACTCGTGCAGCGATCGTCGCCATCGGTCTCACAGTGGTGTCCTCCTATTTCTCGAGGGAAAACCGTCTTATGCCGCGCGATTATGTCGATGCCCTGACCAAGGGAGCGCGCGGCGTCCTTCCCGTCGCCGCCGCATGCGCCGGAGCGGGCGTCATCGTGGGGTGCGTCACGCTCACCGGCGTCGGGCTGAAGGTGGCGAACGCCATCGTGATGCTCTCGGGAGGCAATCTCTTCCTGGTCATGCTGCTCACCATGTTCGCGTCCCTCTTCCTCGGCATGGGGCTGCCCACGACGCCGAAGTACATCATTCTGTCCATCATGGCCGTGCCGGCGATGGTGCAGCAGAATGTGCCGGTGCTCGCCGCCCATATGTTCATCCTCTACTTCGGCATCATGGCCGACGTCACGCCGCCTGTCGCAATGGCGGCCTACGCATCCGCCGGAATCGCGCGGGCCAATCCGGTCCGATCCGGTGTCATCGCGTTCAAGCTCGGCATCGCGGGATTCATCGTGCCGTATCTCTTCGTCCTCAATCCCGAACTGGTGCTCGTCGGAAGCAACGGATTCAACACGGCTCTCATGTTCTTCTCCACCATGCTCGGCGTCATAGGGCTCGGAATGGTTCTCACGGGCTTCTACTGCCGGACGCTCTTTCTGTACGAGAGGGCGGTCACCTTTGCGGCGAGCCTTCTTCTGCTCGTGCCCGGGCTTGTGACGGACATCTCCGGATCGATCATCCTGATCGGAATGATCCTGTGGATCAAACGTTCTTCAATTAAAGAGAAAGCATTGGCATAGAATCGAGGGGAGGAAGAAAGATGCGTTTTGCGGATCGCACCGGGCTGATGGAGCCCACTGCAATCAGAAAGCTTATGCCCTTCGCCGCCGAGGCGCGGCGGAGCGGCGTGAAAGTGTACTCCCTGAACATCGGCCAGCCGGACGTTCGGACGCCGAGGGTTTTTTTCGATGCCATCGGGAATTTCGCGCGCAGAACGGAGGTGCTTGAATACGGGGCTTCGAAGGGAGATCCGGAGCTCATCGCCGAAATAGTACGATATTACAACGCGCGGAACATGCCGTTCACCGGGGATGACGTGATCGTCTCGAGCGGGGGGAACGAAGCGCTTTACTTCTGTTTCCTCACGCTGCTCGGCCCCGGGGATGAAATTTTGATTCCGGAGCCGTTCTACGCGAACTACAAGACATTCGCCGCCGCGAGCGGCGGTACGATCGTACCGATCCCTACGGCGGCCGAAGACGGATATCGCCTGCCTCCTCCGGATTCCATAGAAAGTCTTGTGACGCCGAGAACAAGGGCGATCCTGATCAACAATCCGGGAAACCCGACCGGAACAGTTTTCAGCCCGGACGAGATCCGCGGAGTTGCGCGGATCGCCTTGAAGCGCGACCTGTTCATCGTGGCAGATGAAGTGTACCGCGAGTTCGTCTACGACGGGGCCGAGTGCATGAGCTTCGGCGAGCTGGAGGAGATCCGGGACCGGCTTGTGATCGTCGATTCGATCTCGAAGCGCTTCAGCGCCTGCGGAGCGAGAATAGGGTGCGTTGTGAGCAAGAATCATGAATTTCTGGCTCACTTCATGAAGTTCTGCCAGGGGCGGGGAAGTTCGCCGACGATGGAACAGGTCGGAGGAGCGGCCCTCTACAGGAGCGTGGACGAGGGGTATTTTCAGTCGGTTCGGGAGGAGTACGCCCTTCGCAGGGACGTGCTCCACGGCGCCCTGTCGGGCATTCCGGGCGTGGTGTGCCGCAAGCCGGGCGGCGCCTTCTACATCCTTGCAAAACTGCCCGTCGACGACGCGGAGACGTTCGCCACGTGGGCGATACGGGATTTCAGGTTCAACGGAGCCTCCGTCCTCGTGGCTCCCGCATACGGTTTTTATGCGACTCCCGGCAGGGGGCTCGACGAGGTGCGTGTCGCATATGTCCTCGAGAGGAAGGAGCTCGAAGATGCCGCCATCGTTCTCGCCGAAGCGGTAAAGGCATATCCCGGCGGGAGAGGATCGCGGATTTAGGAAATCGGGCTGAAGGGGCTTTCCGCCGCGGACCGTAATGGCGCGACGTCGCGCTCTTACGGTCCGCGGCGGCTGCTCATACGGTTTCCTGCTGTTTCCCGGTGACGCTTCCCCAGTACCGGTTCGCGGAATGCGGCGCGGCGGTCTGCCTTGAGCGTCGAAGCGACGTCGTTCTCAGGAGAGTCCGCACGCCTTCCCGATAGCCTCCCATGCCTCCTCGGCCGTCTCCACGTAGGAGAAGAGCTTCACGTCCTCCGGCGCGATCGTTCCCTCTTCCACAAGCGCGTCGAAGTTGATCACGCGCTCCCAGAAGGCTCTTCCGAATATGAGCACGGGAAGCGGCTTGATCTTTTTCGTCTGGATGAGGGTCAGCGTCTCGAAAAGCTCGTCGAGCGTGCCGTAGCCGCCGGGAAAGACGACGAGGGCCCTGGCGCGCATCAGGAAGTGCATCTTGCGGATGGCGAAGTAGTGGAAGAGGAAGGAAAGCTCCGGGGTGACGTAGTCGTTCGGCTTCTGTTCGAAGGGGAGGACGATGTTCAGGGAGACGCTCTCCGCGTCGGCGTCGTACGCTCCCCGGTTTGCCGCCTCCATGATGCCGGGGCCGCCGCCGGTGACCACGACGAGATGCCCGTCGCCGGCCGCCTTGCTGCGTCCGGAGATCAGGAAGCCCAGCCTCCGCGCCTCGTCGTAGTATCGGGATCGTTCCACGAGTCTGCGCATCTTGCGTACTTCCGATGCGAGCGCGTCGTCGGACGGGGCCGCATTGTGCGCCGCTTCCGCTTCGGAAAGCCTCTTTCGTGCAACCTCCGGCTCCGGTATCCGTGCGCCTCCGAAGACGACCACGGTGCTCCGGATGCCTCGCTCGGTCATGGTCAGCTCGGGCTTCAGCAGTTCGAGCTGGAGGCGTACCGGGCGCAGTTCGTCCCGGAGCAGGAATTCCGTGTCCGCATAGGCAAGGCGGTACGCGGACGACAAGGTCTGCGGCGACGCCGGGCTCAGCTCCGCGTCCAGCAGGTCGTCCTTCGCGGAAGGAAACGATGTCGATCTCATGATGGACCTCCTTCATAGAGGCGCGTTCGCGGTCTTTTCCCCGCCGCGCCGCGGTATTTTTCGATTATATCAGAGGAAACCCGCCGCTGTTCCCGATGATCTTTTTGGTGTACCATATCCGCAAACGCGTTCCTCATTCAGTGCGGGCGCGTTATCCTTGAGAGGGGGATTCTCCCGTGCTCGAAACGGTTCTGCGGCCTTCCCCGGCTGATGAATACTATACGGACGAGCGGTGTTTCGTCCTCGAGGCGTCGAACATCCCGGAGGATCCGGAAGTCTCGATCGCAAGAGCTAGGGTGGAGCCGGGTGTCGTGACTCGATGGCACAGGCTCGCGGGCGTCACGGAGCGTTACTACATCCTGAGCGGCCGGGGACGGGCCGAGATCGGGGATCTTCCTCCGCAGGACGTCGTTCCGGGAGATGTCGTGCTCATTCCGCCGCTCGTGCGCCAGCGGATCGCCAACACGGGAACGGACGATCTGGTCTTTCTCTGCGTCTGCTCCCCGCGATTTCTTCCGGAGGCCTACGAGGACATTGAGGAGGAGGCTGCGCAGTCGCTGGATTTCAGGGGCTGAGGTGCTTCCCGCGTTAAATGCGCAACGACGGACAGGCGGCCGCGCGGTGCATGCGGTATCCTCTTGAGCACAAGGAGGGGAAGGAATGAGAGAAGCCACGCGCGCGGCGTACGAAGAGTCCGTTCTCCGGGTTCAGATGCACATGCACAGGACGCTGGACGGTCCGTTCGATGCCAACGAGATCGCCTCCGTCGCCGGATTCTCCAGGTATCATCTCTCGCGTCTCTTCTCGGCGATGACCGGCGAATCCTTGCTGGAGTACCGGAGGAGGCTGTTGCTCGAACGGTCTGCGCACAGTCTGCTGTACAGGTCGCGCTCCGTGACGGAACTGGCCTTCGAGGCCGGCTATGAAACTCCGGAAGCCTTCACGAGGGCGTTCTCGAGGCTCTACGGCATCCCTCCCGGAGAGTACCGGCGCAAGCTGCGGACGGCCATGATGCATCGCCTGGAGACGATTCGTGCCCGGTCGAAACTCTACACCCTTTCCCTCTCCATCGACGAAGGAGGAAGAAAAGACATGGAAGTGAAAATCGAAAGGTTCGATCCACTGCGCGTTGCCTTCATCCGCCACACGGGGCCGTACGACACGTGCGGCGAGGCGTGGAACAGGCTCTGCGGAACCCCCGTTGTGGGGTCGCGGCTTGGGCCTGATACGCTCGCCCTTTCGCTCTGCTACGACGATCCGGATGTGACGGAACCGGACAAGATCCGGATGGATGTCTGCCTTACCGTGGACGACGCTTTCGCTCCGGGCGACGGCATAGAGGCGCAGACCATCCCCGGAGGGGAGTTCGCCGTCGTGGTCTACAAGGGGCCGTATTCCGGCCTGCACGACGCCTACCGCGCACTTTACGGAGAGTGGCTTCCCAAAAGCGGACGGGAATTCGGCGGCTCGTACTCCATGGAGATCTACCGGACGAATCCGGGTTCCACGCCGCCGGAGGAAAATATCACCGAGATCAGGATACCCCTGCTGTAGCCGGGCCGGACCTCCCGAAATACCGGGAGGCCGGATTTTTTCAGCGATTTCCCCTTTCTTCCTCATCCACAAATATGGTATCGTTGGCACGCACCGAAGATCCTTTCGAATTGGCGGTGGACTATGAATCTCTGGGCTCTTCTGGGAATGCTCTTCGTTCTTCTCGGCTTCATCGGGGCGCTGCTGCCCATCATGCCGACGGTACCCTTCATCCTGCTCGCGGCCGCCTGCTTCGCGAAGTCGTCGCCGAGGATGCACTCGTGGCTCCTGAACCACCGGAAGTTCGGCCCCATCGTCCGGGACTGGGAGCAGAAGCGCTGCATCTCCCGGAAGATGAAGGTGTGGGCCGTCACCACGATGACGCTGGGGGGAGGAACCTCCGTCTGGCTCTTCGTGCCTCCGGGCTGGCCGTCGTGGGTCACTTTCGGCTGTTTCCTGGCCGGCGATATCGTCGTGATTCTCTGGAAGGAGTGTCCTCCTGAGACGGAAAATGGGGAGCGCTCCCCGGATTGGCGGGGGCGCAGGATATTCGCCTTTTTGAACCGGGACGGCGGCAACTGCGGAGAAAGGGAGTGCGAGTAGCATGAAGAAATTGATGGAATGTACCGTCTCCGTCTTCGGACTCGGCCTGCTGGGCGCCTCCCTGGCGTGGAAACTGGCGTCGGACGGAAGCGCGAAGGGCGTCGCCGGCTGGAGCCGGAATCCCGCGACCGTCCGGCGCGCAGAGCGCGAGGGGATGATCACGATTCCCTGCACCTCGGCGGAGGAGTGCGCCTCTCTCGGCGACGTGCTGATCCTCGCCGTTCCCATCCGCTCGATGGAGGAGACGGCCCGACGGATAGCACCGTCTGTCCGTCCGGATGCGTGCGCTCTCTTCGACCTCGCCAGCACGAAGGTTGAAGTGGGGCGTGTCCTGGCCGGACTTTGGGGGGCGCGCTACGCCGGGTTCCACCCGATGGCCGGGAAAGAGCGGGGCGGAATCGAAAACGCGGACCGTGAGCTCTTCCAGGGGGCATCCTGTGTCGTCGTGCCATTTCCGGAGACCGGCCGGGAGGCGGTCTCCCTTGCGGAGGAACTCGCCGGAGCCCTCGGCGGACGCGCTCTCGAGACGGATCCGGCCGGGCATGACGCTGTGACCGCATGCATCAGCCACTTCCCGGTCCTCGCGGCGGCCTCGCTCGCCCTGCTCGCGGAGCGGGAGCGGAAGGACCGCCCCCTGCTGCCGCTCCTCGCCGCGGGAGGGTTTCGCGACACCACGCGTGTCGCCGGAGGCCCCGCATGGCTGGGGGCCGACATGGTCGCCACCAACGGCGAGCAGATCCGGCGGCTGGCCGGAGTGTTCCGGGAAATCCTGGACGGGCTGCTCGCGGCGTCGCCGGAGGAGCTGGAGGCGATGCTCTCCCGCGCTTCGACGGCCAGGGAGGAGATCCTCTCGGCGAAGGAGGCGTGGAGAAGAGAGGGGCAATAAAAAAGCCGGAAGCGGATGCTCCCGGTCCTTTGAAGATCTTTTTTTCAGCAGGAGCCTAAAACGGAAAGCCTGCCTGGATGCGGCGGATGTCCGTCTCCACCATGATGCGGCAGATCTCGTCGAGACCTGTCCGCGGTTCCCAGCCGAGGATGCGGGAGGCTTTCGACGCATCGCCCACGACGCACTCGATCTCGCACGGTCGGAAGAACGCGGGGTCCACCCGAACGAGCTCTCTGCCGTTCTCCGCGTCCACACCTGTTTCCTCCACGCCGGAACCCTTCCAGATGATTCTGCGCCCGATCGCCCGGAACGCCAGCTCCACGAAGCTGCGGAGCGAGTTGGCTTTTCCGGTGGCGACAACGAAGTCCTCCGGCGAGGGGAGCGCCGTCATCCGCTCCATCGCCGTGATGTACTCGGGAGCGTACCCCCAGTCGCGCACCACGTCCATGTTGCCGAGGGAGAGAAAATCGCGCTTCCCGAGGCTGATTTCGGCGACGGCGGAGGAGATCTTGCGCGTCACGAAATCCTTGCTCCGCAGCGGCGATTCGTGGTTGAAGAGGATACCGCAGCAGGTGAAGAGGCCGTAGCTCTCCCGGTAGTTGATCGTCGCCCAGTGGGCGAAAGCCTTCGAGACGGCGTACGGACTCCGGGGGTGAAAGAGCGACTCCTCCGTGTGCGGCCTTCCGTCGACCGTACAGCCGAACATCTCCGACGAAGATGCCTGGTAGAAGCGGATCTTCGGATCGACGATCCGGATCGCCTCCAGCAGGTTCATGACGCCGAGGCCGTTCACCGTGGCGGTCGTGACGGGCTCGCGGAACGACAGGCCGACGAAGCTCTGTGCCGCCAGGTTGAAGATGGTGCCGGGCTCCGTCTCCGAAACGACCCGGAGGCATCCGCCGAGGTCGGTCAGGTCCAGCTCGACCAGGCTGAATCCGGGGGAGTGCAGAATTCCCTTTTCCTCCAGCCGCCAGAAGGCCGGAGTGCTCGTCTTGCGGTAGGCGCCCGCGACGGAATATCCCATTCCGAGAAGAAGTTCCGCCAGATAGGTGCCGTCCTGGCCGTTGACTCCGGTGATGAGCGCTTTTTTCATGCGCGAGACCTCCGTTCCGGGGCGGTGTTGTATTTCCGGAGAGGCTTCGGGGCTCCCTTTTTCCTCGGGAGCGTGAAGCAATGATTTCCGGGAAATGATATACTGGGCATTATAGCACAGGGGCCGGCTGTCCTGCATTGGAAGACTCGCCCCGGGGGAGTGGAAGAATGACATCACTGCTTGTGGGGGGGATATCCCTTCTCGGAGAGCTTACCGGCATCGGGCGCTGCACGTTCGAAGTGACCCGCCGCCTCGCCGCATCCGGGGGAATGAATCTCTCCTTCTACTACGGCTACATCAGCTCGAAGCTCCGGACATCGCTGGAGGGGGAGGGCATCTCGGGGAGCCTCTCGCTGGCGAAGAGCCGGATCTCCCGCATGTCGTCGGTCAAGAAGTGCGTCCGGAGTCTCTGCGAGGCGGCCACCCGGTTCCATCCGGGGCGCTTCGACGTCTACTGGGAGCCGAACCTGGCGCCTCTCCCGGTGCTCTCCGGCAAGAGCCGGTCCGTCGCGGCGACGGTGCCCGACTTTTCATGGCTGCTCCACCCTGAGTGGCACCCGAAAGAGCGCGTCGAGCACTTTCAGCGGGCCTTTCCCCGCATGCTCCCCCGCATCGACAGGATTATCACCTACTCGGCCTATATCCGCGACGAGGCGGTCGCTCTCTTCGGACTGGACCCCTCCCGAATAGAAGTGATCCCCAACGGGGTGGACACGTCGCTCTTTCACCCCTATCCGCCGGAGGAGACGGAGACGTTCCGCAGGGAGCGCGCCCTTCCGGATCGGTTCGTGCTCTTCGCCGGAACGCTCGAGCCGAGGAAGAACGTCGTCCGGGTCATCGAGGCCTTCCGCCGGCTTCCTGCTCCGGTCCGTGCCGAGTGTTCCCTGGTCCTCGCCGGGGCCAAGGGGTGGAGGGACTCCGAAATTCTGGACCTGGTGCGGGACTCAGGCGCCTCCGTGATGCATCTCGGCTACGTGACGTACCGCGAGCTCGCCTACCTGTACAGCCTCGCGGAGGTCTTCGTCTTTCCCTCGCTCTACGAGGGTTTCGGCCTTCCGCCGCTCGAAGCGATGGCGTGCGGAGCCCCCGTCGTCTCGTCCGGAGCGGCCTCTCTGCCGGAGGTGTGCGGCGACGCGGTGCTCTACGCGGACCCGGAGGACGCGGATTCGATCGCCGGGGCGCTGCTGCGGATTCTCGAAGACCGGTCCCTGGGGGAACGGCTGGCCGAAGCCGGATTCCGGCGATCCGCTCTCTTCTCGTGGGACGCGTGCGCGTCGCATCACGAGAAGCTCTTCCTGACCCTTGCCGGAAGCCGGTAAGGGACGGCAGCCTGCAACGAATCGACCGGGAGGATTTCAGTCCGCATGGAGACAAAAAACGACACCAGGCTCGCTCTCTTTCTCTGGAATGCGGGAGGGCTTTTTCTCGTGCTTCTCTTGGGATCGAAAATCTCCTGGGGAACGTGGAGTTTCCTGTTCCCGCCGGGCGCGCAGGTCTTTCCGAAGGACGCGTATCTCTTCCTCGCCGTCCTGTTGGTGTTCTATGCCCTTCCGTCCTTTCTCGTCTGGAAGTACCTTCGGTATCCGAGAGTCGGGCGCTTTTCGTGCCTGTTTCTCTGCTCCGTTTCGGCGTGGATCGCGGCCGTCTTTCTCATCGCCATGTTCAGGCTTTACTACTCGCGGCCGTTTCTCCTGCTCGCGTGCTGTATCCAGATGGCATGGTCCTTCGCCGGATACCGCCTCTTTCTCGATCCGTCCAGGCTCCGCTTCGCGCTGATTCCCGGAGGCATGGCCCCGGTGCTCTCGGAGATTCCCCTGTGCCGCTGGGAAGTGCTGAAAACGCCCCGGCTTCCGGAGATCTCCGTGGACGGCCTGGTCGTCGACCTCCACAGGGATGATCTCCCGCAGGAGTGGATCCGCTTCATCGCCGACTGCTCCCTGAAGGGAGTTCCGCTCTTCCATGCGGCCGCGCTCTACGAAAACCTGACGGGGAGAGTCTCGCTGGAACATATCGACAAAGACCTTCTGCGGGAGATTTCGGCCCCCCGATTCCACACATTCTGCAAGCGCCCTTTCGATCTTGCAGTCGTCGGGTTCTCGATCCCGGTGGTGCTGCCGCTATTCTGCATCGTCGCCCTCGCCGTCCGGCTGAGCTCGGGATCCCCGGTCTTCTTCCGCCAGGAGAGAATCGGCCGTTTCGGCAGGCCGTTCTCCATCCTGAAATTCCGCTCCCTCGAAACAGACGGGGAAGGTTCCATGCGCCCCACCCGCATCGGAAGGTTCCTCCGGAGGCACCGTCTCGACGAGCTGCCGCAACTGCTGAACGTCCTTCGGGGGGAGATGAGTCTCGTCGGCCCGAGACCCGAGCAGACTGCTCTGGTCTCCAAGTACGAGTCCTCCATCCCGTTCTACGCTTTCCGTGCGGCCCTTCGGCCCGGCATCACCGGATGGGCCCAGGTCTGCTGGAGATACGCCGGCGACACCGGAGACAATAGAATAAAACTGGAGTACGACATCTTCTATATGAAACGTTTCTCGTTCTGGCTCGACCTGCTGATACTGGCCAAGACCTTCGGTACCGTTTTCTCCGGTGAGGGCTCCGGAGAAAACGGCGCATAGTGCCTACAGACCCTTTCCGAGCGCCCCGCGCCTCTCAGGGGGAAGCAGCAGCAGAAGTTCGTTGAGCCTTTCCGCATTTCCCAGCTTGCCGTAAACCTCCACCATCTCGCGGAAGATCTCGAAACGTGGCCGGGATGCGAAATCGTCCTCGAGGTGTCGGGCCGCCTCATGGTAGAATTCGATCCTCTTGTTGGTTCTCGCGCGCATCAGCGACCTCTTCCAGCGCACCTCCTTCGCCCGGTCCCTGAGAAGAAGAGGGGATTCCGGAAGCGGGACCTCATCCTCCCCCCGGACGAGCATGAACATTCTCGGGTGGCTGATCCAGGCGAACTGCCGTTCGACGGGCAGCGACTGCACAATGGCGAAGATGCCGAACGCCGCGACCGCCGTCACCGCTGAACCCAGGAATATCCGCGCGTTCCGGCGAAGGGAAAGGTCGGGGAGCGCCTCCGAGTTGATCACGGCGAGGGCGAATGGAAGCCAGATCGCGCTCTCGACATGATGGAAAGGCCTGCTGAAAAATGCGTCCACGGAAAGAAGCGCCAATGCTCCCAGTCCCCAGAGCGTTGTGTACGCAATCCTCCTCCCCTTGAAGCGCCGCAGCACCGTGACCGCCCACCAGACCAGCAGGCCGGCGAGAAGAAGTGCGCCGACCGCCCCCGTCTCGGCCGTCCACTGGAGATACTCGTTGTGCGCCCAGTGCGTGTAGCGCGCCTTCAGGTCCCAGTTCCGGTAGAAGGCGGGCAGGGTGTCGAGATACCGCCACTTGAAGTTTCCCAGTCCCGTCCCCAGAAGGGGGCGTTCCTTGATCATCTCGATGGTGAGCCCCCATATCGCGAAGCGCCCCTCCCTCTCGGGAGTGAGCCCCTGCAGCGAAAAATCAGCCGCGATGTCCCGGCGCTGTACGGGGAAAAGATAGGGCAACGCCGCCGTGATCACGACCACCGCCAGCAGAACCGCGAGCGCTCTTGCGAAAAATGCGGATGAAAAACGGCGGCCGGCGGATGCCGGTTTGCTCCTTCTTCCCCGGAGAAAGAGGGAAATGCCGAATACTATGAGCGCAAAGAGAAAGGCGAGGTGGGAGGAGCGCGCCGCCGCTTTCCACAACCCTACCAGATTGAGTGCGAGCAGGGCGCCGTCATGAAATACAAAGAATATGGACAGAATCCTTTTTTTCGATGGGGGAATCAAGCCTTTGGTCTGAAGTTCCGGCTCCTTTTTAACGACGCTTTGTTCAGCAGGAGCGCCGGTCTCCCGGTTGCCTGTTCTTGATCCGACGAGCAGCCAAACTCCCGAGAAGCACGCCAGGGCGAGAACGACGGCAAGGATGCTGTCCATCGCGGTGTTCGCGAAAAATCGGTCCGGAAGCGGCGAGTCCATTATAAAGCGGATGCTCCTGGTAGCCCGCGCCTGCTGAAGAAAACCGAAAACCGTCGAGATGCCTCCTGCCCAAAGGAGCGTCCGCAGGGCGGCCGGAAGGAAGCGGAGAGAGAAAAAATTGCGGAAGGCAAGATATGCCCCGCCGAGGCCCGCGAAAAAGAACCAGCTTCGCACCCACTCGGTGGCGTTCGGAAGGTCCGGAAAAAAAAGCTGGAGAGGAAGAATCGCGACGATCAGGATCCATCCTGCAGAAAAGGCGTCCATCCCTCCCGCTTTCTTTCCGAAGAGAATCATCGCCCCGAGAAAGCCTGCGAGGTAGGCCGTCGGGAGAAACGCGCCCAGCCACTTGAACAGGAACGGCGTGGAAAGCCAGCCGTATCCGTTGAACAGCAGCAGCGGAGCGCAGAGGCAGAATATGAGAAGGGCGTTCGCGAAAAAAGTGCGAAGCGAAAAAAGGGCGTTCCGGGAAAAAAACTTTCGAATCACTGCAACATCCTCCTTGATAATATCAGCTAATTCCGGTATGATCATACAGCAACTGGATTTTGGGGGTAAAAAAACGGCTTCCCCTCTGGACATTTTGAAAAACAGTGGTACCATACAGCCCAAGATGGGTGAATGCAATTCTAAAACTCGCCCATTATGGAGGAAAAAGCCGAAAAAGTCCACGCTGCGCTTCAGGCCGGTGAACTGAAAGAGGTTTCTGATAATACTTCTTCTCCGGCGTTTCGGCGCTTACAAAAAACATCGCGCAGCGGAGATTGGAGGTGCTAAACTCTTGACATAGAGTAAAATCTGTCGTAGAGTAGGTGAAACTACTGAGTCGCTTTTGTTTTTTGTTTTTGGGCACGGCGAACATATTTAAGGGAGGTTGATGTGGATGAGAAAGTTGGTTGCGGTTCTGTTCGTTATGAGTTTGCTGTTCGCACCTGCAGCGTTTGCGTCCGAGGTTATGGGGGTTGAGTCTCCGACGATTCTCGAGATGAATGAGCCCGAGGTCGAAGGCGGTAGTGTGGAGAGCGTTGGAAAGCTTTATCTTGACGAAGAGCAGACCGCGCAGTTCATGGCCCTCCTTGAGGAGCTCGGCTTTGACGGCGACGAGATGTTCCTTGGCGGAACGGTTGAGATTCTGCTTGATGAGGCCGGCGGCACCGCAGTCATCACGGTCGAGTATCCGAGCGGTGATGAGAAGTTCCTCTTCGCGTACGATGTTGAGGATGGATGGGTTCAGGTTGAAGACGGCGATGCGGCTGCCGCTCCCGAGACATTTGCGGTCGCGGATGCCGGCGCCTATGACCAACTTCCCGGCGACGACACGATGGTCAGAGTTTCCTATGTGGCTTCGGCTCAGGATGCCGCTCCTGCACCCGGCGGTTCGGGCGGCGGTTGTGCGGTCGGTTCTGTCGGCGGGTTCTCCGCGATGCTCCTTCTCCTCGTTCCGGCAGTGCTTCTTGCTTCCAAAAAGTAGTGTAACATAGCAGCGACGCGTTGCTTTACGGTTTTGCCTTTGGCTGATGATCTGATCATCAGCCTTTTTTAATGCGGTGCGGCCGGTTTCACGGTGCACCGCATATTGTTCAACAGGAAGGAGGAGGAGCGTGACCAGCACAGCACTTTCCAACGCGCTGTCAGTAGACGTGGAGGAGTGGTTCCAGGTCCGGAACCTTGAAGATTCGGTTTCAAGGGAGTCCTGGGATGCCAGGGATCGGCGGGCGGACGATGCGGTCCGCCGTCTTCTGGATCTTTTCGAGCGGCGCGGCGTCCGCGCCACGTTCTTCGTCCTCGGATGGATCGCGGAGCGGTCACCCGAACTGGTCCGGGAGATCGATCGGCGGGGGCACGAAGTGGCCGTGCACGGCTACGGACATCAGTCCGTGCCATCGCTCTCTCCTGAGGCTTTCGAGAAGGATCTCGACCGTGCGCTCGCCGCTCTCGTCCCTCTCGTCTCGCGCCCGGTCGAAGGATACCGCGCTCCCTCGTTCTCCTTGAAAGAGGAGCACGCCCGGTATTTTGAAGTGCTGCAGCGCAAGGGTATCCGGTATGACTCATCCTTTTTTCCGGGAAGAAAGAGTGCGAAGACGGACACCCGGCCGCACTGTATTTCCCGAATGGATTGCGGCCTCGTCGAGGTTCCGGTCACCTCGGTCCGGATCGGCGGTATTCTTCTTCCTTGCGGCGGAGGCGGTTTCTTCCGGCTTTTCCCCTACACGATGACCCGTTTTCTCTTCCGGCTTCACCGGAAGCGGGGGCGCCCGGTGATCTTCTACCTGCACCCGTGGGAGATCGACCCGGAACAGCCCCGCGTCCCATTGCCATTTTCCAGGGCGTTCCGGCACCGGCTGAATATTTCCCGGACATTTTCGCGTCTGGACCGTTTATTGCAGGATTTTTCATTTCAACCGATAAGAGAGGTGCTTTCCGAACATGGGTTTTGAGAAAGAACGTCGCTGGTGGGACGGCAACGCTGCCTCGTTCGACACGATCTACTCCGGGAAGAAGGGGGCGTTTGCAGTCTTTCTGGATCGAATTTTCCGATGGGATATCGAGGGGCGCCTCCTGTTCGCCCTCGAAAAAACGGCCCCGGCTCCCGGGATGCGGATTCTTGACGTCGCATGCGGAACGGGACGCTTTGCCCACCGCTGCGCCGAACGAGGCGCGCAGGTCGTCGGCGTCGACATCTCCGAGAAGATGCTCGACATCGCCGCCGAAATCACCTCGGAGCGGCAAGTGCAAGGCTGCACGTATATTCTCGGCGATTTTATGGAGACGACTTTCGATGGACTGTTCGACGCTGTGGTCGCGCTGGGGCTTTTCGACTACCTGGTGGAACCGGACCTCTTTCTTCGGAAGATGTTCTCCCATTCCCGCGGCCCAGTCGTCGCCAGCTTCCCGAGAAAAGGGACATTCCGCGCCTTGCTCCGCTCGATCCGGTTGAAACTTCTCGGATGCCCCGTCTACTTCTACAGCGAGGACGACATTGTGAATCTCGCAGCCGCGGCAGGAGGACGGATACTGGAGAACCGAAGGATAGGACAGCTCCACTGCGTCCTTTTCGAAAGCCGGATAACTCCCGAGAGAGCGTCTTGAAGCGGATCCTCGCGCTCGCGAAAGCCTACTACCCTCATCTCGGGGGCGTCGAGACGATCGTCCGCTCCGTTGCGGAAGGGGTCATCCGGCATGGTTACAAAACCACCGTCCTCTGCTTCGGGAACGGCCCGCAAGAGGAAGTCATCGAAGGCGTCGAGGTACGGAGGGTTCGCCCGTCGCTCTCCTTAGGCAGCGGTTCCCTCTCACCCGATTACTTCCGGATGTTCAAGCGGCTCGCGGCCGATGCCGACCTTGTGCACATCCACTCCCCGAACCCCGCCGGAGAGACGGCATGGCTCTTCGCGCCGAAAGAGATCCGGAGAGCTTTGCCGTCCCTGTGTACCTACCAGGGTGACCCCGTACGGCCGAGGCTCCTTGTGCCGGCGTACCTTGCCCTCCTTCGAGCGTTCATCGTCCGGTGCTCCCGCGTCGCCGTCTCCTCGCCGCGTCTCCTCGCCTCGTCGAGAGCTCTCGGCAAAGAGCGGGAACGCTGCACGGTCATCCCGCTGGGCATCAAGACCGCACGCTTTGTGCGCGCTTCGCGCAGTCCGGAAGAGATTCCGAATGCGACGGAACGATCCAAAGAACCGATCTCCGGGCTGAAAAGACCGAGAGGACTCTTCGTCGGGCGGATGGTCTACTACAAGGGCGTCGATGTCCTCCTCCGGGCTGCTGCCCTGCTGCCGCGCCTCTCGCTGCTGCTTGTCGGCGACGGTCCGCTGCGCCCGGGTCTGGAACTGCTCGCCCGCGACCTGGGGATATCGGGAAGAGTTCGCTTTGTCTCGCCCGTCGACGACGAGTCGTACCCGTCCCTCTTCCGCCTCGCGGACTTCTTCGTCCTTCCGTCGGTCAGCCCGTCCGAGGCCTTCGGACTCTCGCTCGCCGAGGCCATGGCTTCGGGGCTTCCGGCCGTGAGCACCGAGCTCGGAACGGGAACGTCCTACGTCAACCTCGACGGCGAGACCGGCCTTGTCGTGGCGCCGGGAGACCCGTCGGCCCTCGCGGGAGCCATGAAGCAGCTATGCGACGACCCGGAGCGGGCCGCCCTGATGGGAGGAAAGGCCGCACTCCGGACCGTGACGATGTTCGACGAGGACGTCATGGTACGCGCGTACTGCGATCTCTACCGGGAGCTTCTCGCGGGCCGGTAGAACCGGGCGCTCCCGTTTTTTCTATTCCCTCGTCACCGGCATGGTGAAGCCGCACTGCTGCAGCAGCGCGCAGCGCTTCGCCAGGCTCAGGTCCTCCGTCACCATCTCGGCGCACATCTCCTCCAGCGTGATCTGCGGCGTCCATCCCAGCCTCTCCCGCGCCTTCGTCGGATCGCCCAGCAGGGTCTCCACCTCCGCGGGCCGGAAGTAGCGAGGATCGACGCGGACGATCACGTCGCCCGGCTTCAGGGCGGGAGCCTCTCCGCCCCTTACCTCATCGACGATTGCGTGCTCGTCGACTCCCTTCCCCTCGAAGCGCAGCGACAGCCCCAGGCGCGCCGCGCTCATCCGGACGAAATCCCTGACCGTATGCTGCCGTCCCGTCGCGATGACGAAGTCCTCCGGCACATCCTGCTGCAGCATCATCCACTGCATCCGCACGTAGTCCCTGGCATGCCCCCAGTCCCTCAGCGCGTCCATATTCCCGAGGTATAGGCAGTCCTCGAGCCCCTGCGCGATGTTCGCCAGCCCGCGCGTGATCTTGCGGGTCACGAACGTCTCGCCGCGCCGGGGCGACTCGTGGTTGAAGAGGATCCCGTTGCAGGCGTACATGCCGTAGGCCTCGCGGTAGTTCACCGTGATCCAGTAGGCGTAGAGCTTCGCCGCCGCGTAAGGAGAGCGCGGATAGAAGGGGGTCGTCTCCTTCTGGGGGATCTCCTGCACCAGGCCGAACAGTTCCGAGGTCGAGGCCTGGTAGAAACGGGTCTTCTTTTCAAGCCCCAGCAGGCGGATCGCTTCCAGCAGGCGGAGCGTTCCCAGGGCGTCAACGTCCGCCGTGTACTCGGGAGACTCGAAGCTCACCGCGACGTGCGACTGCGCGCCCAGGTTGTACACCTCGTCCGGATGCACCTCCTGGATGATTCGCGTCAGGTTGGACGAGTCCGTGAGGTCTCCGTAGTGGAGGATGAAGTTCTGCGTTTCGGCGTGCGGATCCTGGTAGATGTGGTCCACGCGCTGCGTGTTGAAAATCGAGGCGCGGCGCTTGATGCCGTGCACCTCGTACCCCTTTTCCAGAAGCAGTTCGGCCAGGTACGATCCGTCCTGCCCCGTGACGCCTGTGATGAGTGCTTTTTTTGTCATGATCGGCTACCTCCGCGGGAAAATGGAAAATGAATGGTTCCGTCGTCGATTCAAGAATATGCGAAAAAGCTCCGCAGCCCCTCGTCCAGCGGGAACCGGGGCGAGTAGCCCAGGAGCGAGCGTGCTTTCGAGATATCCGCCGCCGAGTGGAGGATGTCGCCGGGGCGGGGCGGCGCAAAGGAAGGAGATTTCTCTCCTTGCGGTCCTATTGCTCTGCTGAGCGCATCGTGCAGCTCAAGGAGCGTTACCGAGCGTCCCGTGGCGATGTTGAAAACCTCTCCGAAGGCGGCGGGATCTTCGACGCTTCCCGCCAGAAGATTCGCCTGCACGACGTCGCTCACGAAGCAGAAGTCCCTCGTCTGCGAACCGTCGCCGTAGACCGTCGTGCTCCGTCCTGATCGGAGAGCCTCGGCCCACGCGGCGATCACGGCCGCGTAGGCGCCCTTCGGGTCTTGCCGCGGGCCGTAGACGTTGAAATAGCGGAGCCCGATCGTGGGAACGCCGTAACGCTTCCAGTACAGGTTTGCCCACTGTTCGTTCTCCATCTTCGAGAGCCCGTAGGGAGAGAGCGGCGCAAGCGGAGAGGTCTCGCGCTTGGGAAGCTCCGGGTGATCCCCGTAGACCGCGCTCGACGAGGCGTAGACCACCCTGCAACTGCGAAGCCTTGCCGCTTCGAGGATGTTGAGAAATCCGCCGCCGTTGATCCCGAACGTCTCGCCGGGACATTCCAGCGAGAGCGGAACGGAAATCAGCGCAGCGTGATGCAGCACCACGGACGCGCTCTCGCAGGCATCGGCGCACAGATCGAATGAGCGGATGTCTCCCTCGATGAGTGAAAAACGGGAACGGTCTTTCGGATCCAGTCCGGCCAATGCCGCGTCGATATTCTCTCTCCTGCCGGTGGAGAAGTTGTCCACCCCGACGACTCTCCTGCCGAGCGAGAGCAGTTTTTCGACCAGGTTCGAACCGATGAACCCCGCCGCTCCCGTGACGACCCACTTTTCCATACCGATCCCCTTCCAGGTTTTCCATTGATTCGAAAATGCAGATTTTTTCTTGGAGTGACAAGCCTTTTTCATACAAATTTCCCGGTCGATTATACCACGCTCAGTCCCGTCATTTCTCTTCGGAGGAATTTTTCGCGCACCATGTGAAAGAGCCTCACGCCTTCAAGAAACCGTTCTTTCCCCTTGACTCTCATCAATTCGAGCAATAAAATTACTCGGAAAGCGAAACGCTGTGCTATGTGCTGTAACAACGAAGTTTCATTTTTTCTGCCTTGAAAACCGCTCGTACCCGAGCGTACGGGCGCATGAAAGGAAGTTCTCCATGACATCTGAAAACAGTGCCAGGATCCACCCGACATCCCTCCTCGGCCGGAACGTCGTCGTCGAAGACGACGTGGAGATCGCCGAGGACGTCCGGGTAGGCCACAACGTCGTGATCCGCTCCGGTGTCCGCATCGGGCCCGGATCCGTGATCCTCGACGGCGCGGTGCTCGGCAAACTCCCCGTCAAGGCGTCGCTCTCCGCCACCACCGGAGAACCAAGAGTCCTGCCGCCCCTTGTCCTCGGCAGGAGCGTCACCATCGGGGCCAACTGCGTCGTCTACCGGGGAGCCGTCCTCGGCGACGGGGTCTTCGTCGGCGACCTCGCCACCATACGCGAAGACGTGACGGTCGGAGAACTCACCATCCTCGGCCGCGGCGTGACCGTCGAAAACAAGACGACGATCGGCCGCAAGTGCAAGATCGAGACGGAGGCCTACATCACCGCCCTGTCGGCCGTGGGAGACTACTGCTTCATCGCTCCCTGCGTCGCCTTCACCAACGATAACTACCTCGGCCGTACCGAGGAGCGCAAAAAACACTTCGGCGGCCCCGTCCTCGGGCGGGGAGCCCGTATCGGCGCCAACGCGACTCTCCTGCCGGGCATCACCGTTGGAGAGGACGCCCTCGTCGCGGCCGGCAGCGTGGTCACAAAAAACGTCCCGCCGGGAGTCATCGTCGTCGGTTCGCCTGCCCGTATCCTGCGCCCAGTACCCGAGGAACAGCTGCTGAAGAACCAGATATTCTTTGACGAATAGAGGAATGACCATGACGCTGCTCGAAAAGATCAACGGAAAAACCGCCCGCGTCGGGGTGGTGGGGCTCGGCTACGTCGGCCTCCCGCTTGCCGTGGAGAAGGCCAAGGCCGGATTTCCCGTCCTCGGCTTCGACGTCCAGGAGGAGAAGTGCGACTCGGTCAACCGGGGGAAGAACTACATCGGCGACGTCGTCCCCGAGGAGCTGGCCCGGCTCGTCGCCGACGGCCACCTCGCGGCAACCGGCGACTTCTCGCGCCTCGCCGAATGCGACGTCGTCGCCATATGCGTTCCCACGCCGCTCGACCACTACAAGCAGCCCGACATGACCTACGTCGAGACCTCGGCCCGCACCGTCGCCCGGTACGCACACCCCGGAATGCTCGTCGTGCTCGAATCGACCACCTGGCCCGGCACCACCGAGGAAGTGCTGAAGCCCATCTTCGAGGAGAAGGGGTTCACCGTCGGGAAGGATTTTCATCTCGCCTTCTCCCCCGAGCGGGTCGACCCCGGCAACCTCCTCTACAAGACCAAGAACACCCCCAAGGTCGTCGGCGGCTGCACCCCCTCCTGCACCGAGCACGCCAGGTCGCTCTACGAAGCCGTTCTCGAGGCGCCCGTCTTCGCCGTCTCCAGTCCGAAAGAGGCCGAGATGACCAAGATCCTCGAGAACACGTTCCGCATCGTCAACTGCGCGCTCGCCAACGAAATGGCCGTCATCTGCCACAAGATGGGGGTCAACGTCTGGGAGGTCATCGCCGCGGCCGCGACCAAACCCTTCGGCTTCGTCCCCTTCTACCCCGGTCCCGGCGTCGGCGGCCACTGCATCCCTATCGACCCGTACTACCTCACGTGGAAGGCCCGCGCCCACGACTATCATACGCGCCTCATCGAAATGGCCGGCGACATCAACGACGAAATGCCCGCCTACGTCGTTTCGCGCCTCCAGGATCTTCTGAACGACCGGAGCAGGGCGATGAAGGGAAGCCGCGTCCTGCTGCTCGGCGTCGCCTACAAGGGGGACATCGAAGATCTCCGCGAATCCCCCGCCCTCAAGGTCTGGGACGAGCTGGAGCGCAAGGGCGCTCTCGTGGAGTACTCCGACCCCTACTGCCCCGAGACGAAGCGCCCCGAAAGCGCCGTCCGGTCCGTTGCGCTCGACGCCGAGAGGCTGAAGCGGTACGACGCCGTCCTCGTCGCGACCGCCCACAAGAAGGGCGTCGACTACGCCCTCGTCGCGGAGCACGCCGCGCTCGTCCTCGACACGAAGAACGTCTTCGGCGGAAAAGGCGGCCGGAACGTCGTCCCCTTGTAAGAGAGGAAGATCCTTCATGTATACGTTCGCCCTCGCCGGCTGCGGCCGGATCAGCAAAAACCACATCGACGCCCTTGAAGAACTTCAAAAGGAGGGGCGCGGCAGGCTCGTCGCCTGCTGCGATCCCGTCCCGGAACGCGCCTGCGCCGTCGCGGAGAGGACCGGGTGCCAGCCCTTCCCGACCCTCGAATCAATGCTCGAGAGCACGCCCTGCGACGTCGTCTCCATCTGCACCCCATCCGGCCTTCACCCCTCCCACGTCGAGACCGCCGCCCGGTACGGCAGGCACGCCCTCTCCGAAAAGCCCGCCGGAACGAGCCTGGAGTCCGTGGACAGCGCCATCGACGCATGCGACGAGAGGGGAGTCCGCTACTTCGTCGTCAAGCAGAACCGCTTCAACCGCACCATCGTCCTCCTTCGCCGCGCCCTCGAGGCGGGACGCTTCGGGCGGCTCTACCTCCTGTCGTCGAACGTCTACTGGACCCGCCCTCAGGACTACTACGACCAGGCCCGCTGGCGCGGCACGCGGGAGTTCGACGGAGGCTGCCTCAGCAACCAGGCGTCGCACTACGTCGACATGATCCAGTGGATGGGAGGCGCTGTGGAGAGCGTCCAGGCCTTTTCCGCCACCCTCGCCCGGCGCATCGAGGCCGAGGACACCATCGTCGTCAACCTGAAATACCGCTGCGGCGCCCTCGGCAGCATCAACGTCACGAATCTCGCCTATCCGAAGAACCTCGAAGGCAGCCTGACGATCCTCGGCGAGCGGGGAACGGCCCGCATCGGCGGCGTTGCTCTCAACAGGGTGGAGCAGTGGCGGTTCGACGTCCCGGACCCCATGGACGACGAGGTGGAGGACGCGAACAGCAACCCTGCAAGCGTTTACGGATTCGGCCACCTGCCCTACTACCGGCATGTAGCCGACGTCCTTGACGGAAGGGCTGAGCCGCTTCTCACCGGGCGCGAGGGACGGAAGAGCGTCGAGATCATCGAGGCCGCGTATGAATCGGTGCGGACGGGGCGGGCGGTCGGCGTGCAGACAAGGGTGCAGCGCTGATATTCTTCCGGTCGTCGCCGGCAAAGCGGATCCTGTCCTTGCGTCCAGGGATTGAGCGAGAGAGCACGAGTTTACTTGTATTTGGATTTGTGCTACTGTAAATCGACACGGTATAGTTTTTCAGAGGAGGTTATTTCTCATGCGAACGAGGAAGAGCGCGTTGCTGGTCGTCTTTTTTTTACTGTACGGATTGTTGCCTGCAGCAGGTTCGATGAGCGGCATTCAGTTCGTCGAGATGTGCTCGAAAGCCTCTCCGGCTGAAATTCAGGCCGCAATCGAGGCGGGCGCCGACGTGAATGCAGGTAACGAACACGGACATACTCCTCTCATGGAGGCGGCCTCCTTCAACACCCCTCAAACCGTTGCGTTGCTGCTGAAAGCGGGAGCGGACCTGGCCGGGACCGACAGATTCGGACGAAATGCCCTGATGCGAGCAGCCCGGTACACGAGATATCCGGAGAATATCGCCATACTCCTGGATGCCGGCGCGGATGTGAGAGCCAGAAGCCGCTCCGGAGAAAGTGCTGTTGATTCGGCGCAATTCAACGAAGAGTTAAAAAAGAGTGAGGAATATCTTCGCTTGCTCCTTGCAGCGACGATGCACGGCGAGCATCTGGAGGAGCTTGTTCAAGTCGGTTCGCCGTCAGACATCAGGGCGGCGATCAATGCCGGTTGCAATGTGAACGGAAGGAACCGGGAGGGATTGACTTCGCTGATGCTGACGGTGAAGTACAATCCGGATCCGCAGATCATCCGGATACTGCTGGAAGCCGGCGCGGAGGTAGACGCAAAGGACAAGGGGGCATGGAGCGCCCTGATGTACGCAGTAAGTCACGATACCCCTGATTCCGAAGTCATCAAAACGCTTGTAGAAGGGGGAGCGAATGTAAATTCCATGGATTTCTATCAGGATACTGTTCTCATGATCGCCTTGAAACACGAAGTTCCTGAGGAGATTGAAGTCCTTTTACGCTCCCTGGGCGCTCAGGTGCGCTGAATACAGCCCTAGGCCGTTTTCGGATTGTTTTCACTCATGCATACGTTTTTCTGTATACCAGTTAATAGCCGCTTGAAAAGTAAATCCAACGAAAAATAACCAGGAGGAGATCGGATGCAAGCGTTTTTGAAGAATGCCGCCTGCTACACTGTAAATTGGCCAAAAAGGCCGGAAGTGGATAATTGGTCATGAAGAATACCCTTCTCGTCACCGGAGGCTGCGGCTTCATCGGTTCGAACCTCGTCCGGAACGCTCTCTCCTCGGACTATCGCGTCGTGAACCTCGACGCGCTCACCTACGCCGGAAATCCGGCGTCCTTGTCCGATGTCGGATATAATGCCGCCTACACATTCGTTCTCGGCGACATCCGCGACGGGGGACTTCTGCGCTCGCTTCTCGAGAAACACCATCCCCGCGCCGTCCTCCACCTGGCGGCCGAGAGCCACGTCGACCGTTCCATCGACGGCCCGGAGGCCTTCATCCAGACCAATATCGTCGGCACATTCCGCCTTCTCGAAGCGGTACGTGCTTACTGGAACGGCTTGCAGAGCGACGAGAGAGCTGACTTCCGCTTTCTTCACGTCTCCACCGACGAAGTCTACGGATCGCTCGGCCCCGAGGGGAGCTTCACCGAGGAGACTCCCTACGCACCGAACTCCCCCTACTCGGCGTCCAAGGCATCCTCCGATCACCTCGTCCGTTCCTACCACCATACCTACGGCCTTCCGACGGTCACCACCAACTGCTCCAACAACTACGGCCCCTACCAGTTCCCGGAGAAACTCATTCCCCTCGTCCTTCATCGCGCCCTCGAGGGACTGCCTCTTCCTGTCTACGGCGACGGCATGAACATCCGCGACTGGCTCTATGTTGAAGACCACGCGAGGGCCCTTCTCGCGGTCCTTGAAAACGGTCGCCCCGGAGAGACCTACAACGTCGGCGGCAACGCAGAGCGGACCAATATCCACATCGTGCGTACCCTCTGCTCGCTCCTGGACGAGCTTTTACCAAAGCAGGACGGCAGAGCGTACGAAGACCAGATCACCTTCGTTCCCGACCGCCCCGGGCACGATCGCCGCTATGCCATCGACGCGGGCAAGATCGAACGGGAAATCGGATGGCGGCCCGAGGAGTCCTTCGAAAGCGGTATCCGGAAGACGGTCCTCTGGTACCTGGAACACCGCGAATGGACACGCTCCATACTCGACGGCAGCTACCGCTGCGAACGCCTCGGACTGGGGTGCACTCCGGTCTGACCGAAGAGGAGGCAATCATGGAACACGCTGTTCCACGGGAAAGAAACGAGTCCGAACTTTCAGGCCGGCAGCCTCTTGCTCCACGCTCCCTCCTGGTGGGGGTTTTTTTTGTGGCCTTTGCCGTGCCGAACCTGATCTTCTCCGGTGGATACTTTTTCTCCTCCCTCCACCTGATGAAATGGGCAGCCGTCTTTCTGCCGCTCTCGCTTCTGGCGGCGCTCGCAGGCTACAGGATCGCGCGGTACGGCACGCTCGCCACGAACTTCCGCATCGACGGATTCGCGGTTATCTGGCTGGCGATGCTGCTCTACGTCACCGTCCAGCCGTTATGGGCCGGCATCCGCTCGATCGAGACATTTCAGCAGGAGTGGTTTTTCTTCGCTTTTCTCTGGGTGCTCTATGTCCTGGCGGCTCAACTTGCGGACCGTAATTTGCTGCTTGCACTTCTCTGGGGATCGCTGCTCAACGCCGTGGTCAACGTTCTCTTCGCGGAGCTGCAGATCCGGGGATTGCACGAGCCTTTCTTTTTCGTCTACCCCACGCCGACCCAGCATATGCTCGAGTACTATCTTGGAAATACCGGACAGCAGAACATGTTCGCCTTGTGGATGGCGATAGGAGCGCTGAACGGATCGTTCCTCTTCCTGCGGTCGGAGCGGGGAACACTTCGATGTGCGGCCCTGGCGTCCCTTCCCGTCGTCTTCTGGGGCCTGATAGAATCCACAAGCCGTTCCGGCATACTCTCTTTCGTGCTCGGCTTTGCCGTTCTCTCGCTCTTTCTTCTTCGGCTCGAGGGCAAAAACAGGCTCAAAGCGATTCTCTTCATAGCGGGACTTTTTATAGCCGTCGCCGGGCTGAATTTCTCATCGGGACTGCGATCCTGGAAAATGGCGGAGAAGCTCGAGCACATGATCGAAGAACCCGCCTCCGTTGCCCGGCGGGACACCTGCTGGGCGACGACATGGGTCATGTTCGCGCAACAGCCAGTGAAAGGAGTCGGTCTGGGGCAGTACAAGTGGAACTACCTCCACGCGCAGAGCGAAATGGTCAAGCGCTGGCCACACCTGGAGTGGCAGTATACGCAGTGGGCGCACAACGAGTACTTCCAGTGGTTCACCGAAACAGGTATTGCCGGAGGTTTCCTGATGCTCTTTCTCTGGGGCTGGTGGGGGTGGTCCGCCGCAAGCGCCTTCAGGAGAAAAAAACCGCTCTCACCCGAGGCTTTCTGGGGTAATGCCATGATTTCCCTGATTTCCTTCAATGCTTTCTGGACCCGCCCGTTTCACAGGATAGAGAACGTCGTCTGGCTGATCCTGGCGTTTGCTCTTGCCAACAGGGAGACGCTTCGCCCTCTCTTTCCGCTCCCCTCCCCGGAGCGGTTCGAAAAAGGAGGACGACTCCTTGCCGCCTCGATCTGCCTCGGATCCCTCCTTGGAATACTGTATTTCGGGAACGGGATATGGGGAGACCGCATGCTGCGCCTTGCCGCCCGTGCGCCGACGGACGACTTCGCGACACAGAAATTCTACCTCGAAAAAGCATCCACGAGTCCGATGATGCGCGATACGGTGGAACGTCTTTTCGCGTATCATTCGATTTATCAAGGAAATGCGGAGCAGGACCCGGACCTTATCGCCAAGGGCTTGGGCGACCTTTTGCTCTACTTCGAAAAACAACCTCACATCGAGGAGTTGAGCTTTCTGTACGGATGGTCGAGACGCCTGAACAACAAGCCCCTTCAGGAGTATATAGATGCTTTCGGCTTTCGTCCGAAACTGCAGTACCCCGTCTCAGGGGAGGAGCACCCCGGCGCCGCGTCCGAATAGAACCGGAAACGAGTGCTTCTCGATGGCATGCCACAATCGGCCGTGCCTGAAGAAGCTCGATTGCTCACATCAGGAGGTTCCATCTCCATGAAAATACTTGTCACGGGAAGCGCCGGATTCATCGGCTTTCACACGATCCTCGGTCTCCTCCAAAGGGGAGACGAGATCGTCGGCATCGACAATCTCAACGACTACTACGACGTACGCCTCAAGCACGGGCGACTGAAGGAGTCCGGCATCGATCCCGAACAAGCCGTGGAGTGGGGGAGGGAAGTAAGAAGCACCAGATTTCCCGCGTACCGTTTCCTCCGGCTCGATATCGCAGACCAGCGGGAGATCTCCGACCTCTTCGCACGAGAAAAATTCCAGCGCGCCGTTCACCTTGCCGCCCAGGCCGGAGTCCGATACAGCCTTGTCAATCCGCACTCCTACATCGACTCCAACATCACCGGAACCCTCAACATTCTCGAAGGGTGCCGGCACAACGACGTCGAACACCTGGTCTACGCCTCCAGCTCCTCCGTCTACGGCCTCAACAGGGGCATACCGTTCAGAGCTTCCGACAGCGTGAATCACCCGATCAGCCTCTACGCCGCCACCAAGAAGAGCAACGAACTCATGGCGCATACCTACAGCAGCCTTTACAACATCCCCGCCACAGGACTTCGCTTCTTTACAGTCTACGGTCCCTGGGGACGCCCCGATATGGCTTATTTCATATTCACCGGGGCAATACTGGAGGGCAGACCGATCGACGTCTACAACTACGGAGATATGAGCCGGGACTTCACCTACGTGGACGATATCGTTGAGGGTGTCCTCCGCGTCCTCGACAGACCTGCCGAACCGGATCCGCACTGGAGCGGCGCATCACCGTCTCCCGAAAGCTCTCCGGCGCCGTACAGGATCTACAACATCGGCAACTCCGCTCCCGTGCGATTGATGGATTTTATCGGGGCCATCGAGGATGCGCTCGGCAGGAAGGCCGAAAAGAACTTTCTGCCCATGCAGAAGGGCGATGTTGCTACAACATGGGCGGATACGACGGATTTAGAAAACACCTTCGGATATCGCCCAGCTACCCCGGTAAAGGAGGGGATCCGGCGGTTTATCGACTGGTACCGGGATTTTTACAAGGTGTAATTCCGAGCCGCACGTCCCCGGCAGGAAACGAAAAAACCCGCAACCCCAAAAGGGAAGCGGGCAATTTTAGTGTGCCCCTTCGCCCGTACCGCTACGGCGAGGCGAGCTTTTCGCGGGTTCGGTGCAGGCGTGCGCTCACCGACTGGCTGCGTGACGCCGAGCCGTTTGGCGACCTCCTTCTGAGACCACCCGTCGGCGAGCAGCGAGACCGTCTCCAATTCGTCTTTCCAGCGCCGGTTGCGAACTTCATACGAAGCGTCCTCATCCGGCATCACCTATTCTTTCGTTTGCCGGTCCGCGCTCTACGCGGATCCAGAAGATCCGTCCCGGCTTTCTCCACCGACACCACGGGGTGGACGAAGAGGGCAATCACCTTCGCGCTGACGGCATCGAGCCGCTCGGCCGTCAGATCGGGAGAGACCCTGCCGATCGACACCGCGCGGAGCACCGCCTTGTCGCTCTCCGGATCGGCCCCCAGGTTCAGCCGAAGCGCAATGGAGCTTTTCACAGGAACAAACTGCGCCATTCCACATACCTCCATTGAAAACGGGAGTACCCGAAGAACTTCTCGGGCAGTCTTAATGCTCCGCTCCGTCCTTCCCGATCTGGCACGCGTTGCGGACGCGAACAAACCCGTCCGCTTTCTGGAGACCGAACTTCGGCGGCTCGCCCGATTCACCCGGCGCTACTCCGAAAGCCCGCCCGACTCCAGGAAATTCGTAGACATCCTCGCGGAAGTGCCCCTGCTCTCCGGAGAGAACGCATGGATCCTGCTCCACGTGGAGATCCAGGGGCGGGGAGGGAAGCAGAACTTCCCGCTGAGAATGCACCGCTACAGATGCCTGCTCGAAGGACGATTCAACCGCCCCGTCGCGGGACTTGGCATCCTTGTCCAACCGATACCGGCAAACCAGACCGAGGGCGTCTATAATTGGCAGGGGTACGGTTCCGAGATCACATATCGCTACCCCGTTTACAGAATCTACGAAGGGGACGAAGATGCGTTGCGAAAGAGCGACAACCCCTTCGACCTCGCGCACTACGCTGGAATGCAGGCCTGGAAGCAGCGGGGCGACGACGTCCGCAAGCTGGACTATATGAAACTCCTGCTCGCCGAGCTGAACAGGCGCCGTTGGAGCCACGAGGAGAAAATGGCCCTTCTTTGGTTCATCGAAGGCGTGATGCATATCGAGGACAATGAAGTATGGAATGAGTGGGAAGAGGAACTTGAAAGCAGAAAGGAGGCCGGCGCAATGTACGTAAGCCTGATGGAGAGAAAGGGCATTGAAAAGGGCATGGCGCTGAAACAAATCGCAATGGCCCGTAAAATGCTTGCAGCGGGAGAGCCGGACGACAAAATTCTCACGTATGCGGAAATCACCGCTGAACAGCTCGAACAAATCCGGAAAGAAGAGAACCCCTCCGTCCACTGATCGTTCTCTAGCCTGCGTCCGGACATCCCTTGAAGCGGATACTGACCGCACATAACTCGAACATCATCCCCGACAGAATGCACACAAAAAGCCCGCCCCCGAAAGAGGAGGCGGGCTTGTTCTATTCAAAAGCCCGCTCTCACCGCTCCGGCGGGCTCAGCCTTTCCCGTATTCTGCGCAACCGTGCGCTCACCGACTGCTGCGTGACGCCGAGACGTTCGGCGACCTCCTTCTGAGACCATCCGTCGGCAAGCAGCGAGACCGTCTCCAGCTCGACGGAGGAGAGGAGCACCGCCACGCCCTCGCCGCCGATCTCCGGAGGAGGAACTGCGGGTTCACTTGGTGTTCCCTCAAGCTCCTCGAGGGGCGAATGCTCCCGCCGCTCGTCGCGGCGCCACTCCCGCTCCGCCGCGCTCCGCACCCTCCCCGGA
>CAYRPJ010000006.1:0-118422 GCA_964426245.1 uncultured Synergistaceae bacterium | reverse complement strand
GAGGAATTCTACAAAAAAAATTTGCTCCGTGCACCCCTCTGTGCTAAAATTCTTCCGTTTGGTCGATATTAATTGCAGCAAGGGGGCGAAATCAATGGCAAAAGTATGTGAATGTTGCGGACGCGGACCTGTCACCGGAAATGCCGTAAGCCATTCCAACCGACATACACGCAGACGGTGGCTTGTGAACCTGCGCAGCGTCAAGGCAGATATAGGCGGCGGCGAGTCTCTGCGGATGAGGATATGCACACGGTGCCTCAGATCCGGCAGAGTGAAGCGGGCCGTGTAAAGTATCTCTGTTTTTCAGAGCCATCCGCAGTATACACCAAGGATTCCCTTCCGCAACGACACCGAGATGTTTTCTTTATTTTCGGGCCTGTTGCTTACTGTGTAGGGATGTTTTTGCAGTAGAAGGGAATCCTTCAACTCCCATCGGACATTCGACAATTCGACCCCCGAGCACTCGGAACTGAGCGGAAGAAGAGAAATGACGGCTTCCGCTTCTTCGTGAAGCTCTATTTCAAGAGACTCTCCCTCGCCGAGGAGAAGCAGGGTCTCCTTGTCGTCGGCAAAGGCAAGGATACGAACCCCGCGTTCACCCGCCCATAGTGCGGAAAAAACATTCGCCCAGAGATGGTCGAACCTTCCACCCCAGCATCCGGTCACGACAACAGGAATGCCTGCAAGTTCTCTGCCCGCGGTGAAGAGGGCAAGCTGCAGATCAGTCAAATCCTTGTCCGCAGGATGACGGGTCACGGCGATCCCGTCATCCTGCGCCTTCTGCCACACTTCCGGCGGTGTGCTGTCTCCGTCTCCTATGAGCCTTTGAGGAAGAATACCCGCATCCAGGCAGGCTAGAAGACCTGAATCGGCACACCAGACAACCGTGTTCGGAAGCAAGCACTGCATCCAGGAAAGAGCAGGCTTTCTTCCCCCGGCTACGAGAAAAAGAGGATCGCTGAAGGATTTTGAAAAAAAAGCCCCGATCCCTGGAAGGTGAAGAGAAGAGCCGTTCACTCCGAGTCTCCTGTAAGTACCCGGGAGAGAAGACTTCTGGCAGACTCGTCGTCAACGAGTATTTCCCTGGGTTTCGAACCTTCCGGCGGCCCCACGATCCCTATCTGCTCCATTGTGTCCACCAGTCGGGCAGCACGGGTAAAGCCTACGCGGAGCTGCCTCTGAAGCCTGCTTGCCGAAGCGATGCCGGTTTCCATGACGATATCGACCGCTTCTTCGAGAAGAGGGTCGTCGGCAAATGAAGTGTCGCCGTTGTTGGAGCTTTCTCCTCCCTGGGCTTCGATATCGACATACTCCGGAGCTCCGAAGACATTTGCAAGATACTCTACGATGGCGATGCTCTTCGCGTCGTCGATAAACGGCGCCTGAAGGCGCAGAGGGCGCGGATACTTGGAGCTGACGAAGAGCATATCACCCTTGCCCAGGAGGCGTTCCGCGCCGGAGACGTCGATGATGGTGCGTGAGTCGGTCTGCGAAGGAAGGGTGAAGGCAACCCGGGCCGGTATGTTGGCCTTGATGAGCCCTGTGATCACGTTCACCGACGGGCGCTGCGTCGCGAGAATGAGATGAATCCCGGTGGCTCTCGCCATCTGGGCAAGTCTGCAGATATAGTCCTCGACGTCTTTTTGCGCCGTGAACATCAAGTCGGCCAGTTCGTCGACCACGATAACGATATAAGGAAGCTTCGCTTTGGGAAGGACATTCTGGTTGTACGACTTGAGATTGCGGACCCGGGCCCGGGCAAAAACTTCGTACCGGCGCTCCATTTCTCGCACGGCCCATGCGAGCGCCTGTACAGCCTTTTTTGGCGATACTACCGGCTTTGCGAGAACATGGGGAAGGTTTTCGTAAATGCTGAGTTCAACTCTTTTCGGATCGACAAGGATAAGGCGCAGCTCGTCCGGAGTCCTGTGCGTGCACAGTCCCGTGATACAGCTCGTCACGAAGACGCTCTTTCCCGAACCGGTCGTTCCCGCCACGAGAAGGTGGGGAAGGTCTTCAAGCCCGATAACGAGAGGACGCGAATCGACACGAACTCCCATGGCAAGAGGAAGATCGTTCTCCGCCTCCTGGAATGTTCTCGACTCGAGAATCGTCCGCAGGGCGATGCCCTTTCTTTTCGGATTGGGTATTTCGACGCCGACGTACGGTTTTCCCGGAATGGGGGCTTCGACACGCAGCGAAGGAACTGTTAGCGCCACGGCGAGGTCATTGCTCAAACCGGCGACCTTGCTCACTTTTATGCCGGGGGCGAGCTGAAGCTGGAATTGAATTACCGTCGGGCCTATGACGACATCGGCCATTTCGGCACTTACCCCGAAATCCGCCAGCGTGGAAATGATGGAGACCGCCTGTTCTTGTACCGTTTCGTTGTTTTCCGTCGTCTCCAGTTCCTGCCTCGGTCCGAAGATCTCTGATGGCGGAGGAAACGTCCCTCCCCGGACATGCCTTTCGGGTTCAACGACATTGAAATCGATGTCGGGAAGCGCACTCGGATCCCGGGCAATATCCTGTTCCGGTTCATCCGCCTCGGCCAGCAGCGACGACGGACGAAAAGCTTCCTCAGGTTCCTCGAGAGCAGGTTCTTCCTCGTATTCCCCGGGCTGTTTAAGAACGAACAGATCCTCGTCGCCGAACGAGATTTTTCGTTTCTCCCGGTAAGTTCCGCCGGAAATCTCCTCCTCCGGTTTTACGGTATCTTCGGTGAAAAAATCGTTTGCGCTTTCTTCAAAACGGACGCTTGCCTCCGGAGAAGGCTGTTCATTTTCCGTAAGCCGCGAATCATCCGATATCTCATCGTTTCCGGAGCCGAAGAAGGAAAAAGCTTCGGGATCTTCCTGTTCATCAGGCAAAGAACTCTCTTCCTCAGTTGCTTCAATTGGTTCCGGAGAAGTCGGAAGAGCCGGAGGGCGCGTAAAAACAAACCTCGTGGGAGGAGTCTCCTTTTCGTCTTCCTTCTCAAGGTGTTCTTCTTCCTCTCGGGGTATCGATGTCCGGAATCGTGGAAGCGAGAAAGACCGGAAAACTCTCGAAATCCGGGCTATGATCGATGCCGGGTGAATGAATCCGTAAAGAGTCGCGGAGAGGATCAGCGTCGCGACGGCGAGAAGGGTGGTCCCGAGCACTCCGAGCTCTCGTGTGAAAAAAACCGCGAGCCCCTGCCCCAAGTATCCGGGGAAGAAGATCGGGACGCTCTGAAAGATGCCGGCGGTTCGAAACAGCCCGAAGAGCAAGGAGGTGCACAAAAAGAGCAGGATCGTACCGAGAGCCTGTGACAAGAGTCCCTTTGCGCCTGTCTTCAAAAAATAGGCAACGCACAGATACCCTGCGAAGAGAACCGGAATCACCACTGCTCCGCCCCAGTTTCGCAGGAGAGAGAAACGGACCGCTTCTCCCCAGGCTCCTGTTTTGAGCGAAAAAACGGACGCGAGGACGTATACCAGGAAGGCGAAGACCAGGAACGTGATTGTTTCGATCCAAAGCGAAAGAATACTGGCGTCTTCCCGCTTTCCGCGCCCTTTCGATGCTGCGGATTTCTTGGGTAGAGGCTTTCTTTTCTTACTCGAAAATAATGTCATCGCTCGCGTTTGCTCCTCCAACAGTGAGATTACCGATGAGCAGCGACGGCTGTCCGTCGGTAACCGGCACATTCTGACCGGATTTGCCGCACATACCGGGAAGGAAATGAAGATCGTTTCCGACGGCATGGATATCCATAAGGGCTTCAGGGCCGTTTCCGGTGAGAACCGCTCCACGCACTGGAAAGCGAACGGATCCGTTTTCTACAAGATACCCTTCGGTGACATGAAAGACGAAATCTCCTGAAGTGGGATTCACTTCGCCGCCTCCCATCTTTTTTACAAGAAGCCCCCGCTTCATAGAACGGAGCATATCCATCGGCGAAGATTCTCCGGGCTCGATATAGGTGTTCGTCATTCTCGGCTGCGGAACGGACCGGTAGGAGCTTCTCCTTCCGTTTCCGGTGAGGGGCAGAGAGCCCCTGCGTGCGGAAGCGATATCGCTGATGTAGTTCTTTACGATTCCTTTTTCGATGAGGATGTTGCGCCTGCAGGGTGTTCCCTCGTCATCGCACAGTCCGCTCCCGAGATGTCCGGGAAGTGAGCCGTCATCGACAAGGGTGATTAACGGACTTGCAGCCTGCTTCCCCAATTTGTCCCGATAGACGGAGAAGTCCTTCTGGACGATGTCGGCCTCGAGCCCATGGCCGCAGGCCTCGTGAATCATGGTTCCTCCGGCTTCACCGGAGAGCAGCACGGGCATTGAACCGGCGGGGCATAATGGAGCTTCCAGCATAAGCAGGGCCCTGGAGAGAGCTGCCCCGGCAATTTTCAACGGCGATACGCTCTTGAAAAACTGACGGCTGTCCATCGAGAAAGCCTCGGATTCATATCCTGTTTGAAGGACGCCTCCCTTTTCAACAACGACTTCGACGCTGAAAATAGTGTAAAGGCGCCGATCCCCGGAAACTGCCCCGGCGCTGTTGAAGACGGTGAAACTCTTGAACGCTGTATCAAGGTTCATCGAGATCTGCCGAATCCACATGGAACTGTCCCTGAGGCGCGTGTCCACATCGTGAAAAAAAGAAAAATCGGGGACCGGGAAAGAAGGTTCCTGCTCCATCACCCGAACAGAGGACATCTGGCCGCACTGAAAGGGGATCCCTCCGCTGAAGGCCGCTTCCCGGAGACAGGAAACGCCGGTCTCAAGCGATACCCCCGGCGCATAGGAAAGCGATGTCTCCTCGCCTTTCAGAATACGTGCTCCGACGCCTTCGGAGCGTGAGGAGGAAATTTCTTCGAAAGCACCGTTTTCGAAAGAATAGGAATGAGAAGCCGCCATTTCAAAATACAAGTCCGAAAAGTCGGCTCCGTTTCTCACCACGGTCTTTAAAATGTCCTCCAGCTTCGCATTGATGCTCATAACGTCTTTATGTCCTCCAATATGCTCTCCTCCATTGCGTTTTCTTCCAGGCAAGAGACGGGCTCCGGATGTTTTTCGGAGAGAATTTCCAGATCGATACACTCGTTGCGCAGTATCTCCAGTAATTCTAACACGTCTTCCCGTTTATTCTCCGGAAAAAAGAGGGAGACGAGAGCGTTTTTGGGGGAAAGGATGCGTCCGCCGCCCGTTTTTCCCGCGGCAGTCTCCGCGGATCCTTCGCTTTTAACGAAGCCGAGACCGTCATACTCGGATACGATCCAGCTGAGCAGGACGATCTTCTCAAGGGGAAGGCGAATCAGGAAAGCCCCCATATCGGCGGCGAACCCCCTTTCGCGTGTAGTGTTCATTGAGCCCTTGCCTTCCTGATGTTCTTCAGGTGTTCGGCGTACGTAACGGCAAAAAGATGGCGTCCGTCCGGTTGCGCGACATAGTACAGATATGTGTGGCTCTCCGGATCAAGAACCGCAATCCACGACTTTTCGGAAGGGGTGCAGATCGGCGCCGGAGGAAGGCCGGAAACTTTATACGTGTTGTATGGCGAGTCGATCTCGAGATCTTTGAAAAGCACCCGTGTCAGGTTTCGTCCTTCCCGTTTCCAGGCGTAAACCACCGTGGCGTCGATCTGGAGCTGCATTTGCTTCTCTCTTCTGTTCGCAATGACCCCTGCGATTCGCGGACGTTCCTCGTCCCACAACGCTTCGCGTTCCACGAGGGAGGCGATGATCGCCGATTCCTCGAAATAAACGGGATTCTTCAAATTCTCTGGTATTTTCGAGCCGATTCTCCTCCACCAGAGAGCGGCAGCGGCCGAGACAAGTCCCTTTTCGGTCTTCAGCGGGAGATGATACGTCTCAGGAAGCAGGAAAGCGATCCGGCCCTCGGCGGCTGCCGGCAGAAAGGGGAGCATTTCCTTCGGATACAGCGAATCGTTTCCGAGGAGATCCTCGAGTGCTTTTCCCGAGAGAGCAAGATCCGGAAAGATCTGGCCGAACGAATAGATATCGGTTCCGGGAACGAGAGTCAGCGATTCAACGTCCGGTTCGACGGTCCGCATCTGGCGCGCAACCTGCCACGGCGTGCCTTTGCGTACGGAATAAAGGCCGGGGCGGAGGCGGCGGTCTATCGAAAAACGGACCATCCAGCGGGCAAGTGCTCCGCCGTACCCCCTGTCGACCGCCCCCGACCTCACGAACTCTTCTGCAGCCTGCCGGGCATTCATCCCCGGCTGCACAAAGACCCGAACATATTCGCCGGAGGCTTCCGGAAACGGAAGGTTCCATCGCTCCGGTGTGTTCGCCGTTGTACGGATAAGCATGGCAAGAGCCGCTGCGGCCATGAAAAAGAAGAGAAGTTTTTTTATCATGGTGTCTCCCTTCAGGAAGTTTCAGAGAATAATCGGCGATTGTGAAGTGCAAAAAACACAGCGGCCGTCCTCGTCCAGATTAATTTCAAGCACCTTGTATCTCCTTCTCCTGATGAGAATGCCTCCGCATTGAAGGCACCGGGTCACGCTCTCTTCGTCCGTGTTGCCTGTATAGACCCATGGAAGGCGTTCCTTCGCGATCGCTTCGTATTCCCTGATGCGTTCCATCGGAGTTGCGGGCATTTTCCAGTCGCGGTTGGGAAAGTAGCGCGAAATATGAAGCACGGGAGAAGGATCGAGAGATGCGAGCCAGGCGACCATCTTTCCGAAAACGTCCGGCTCATCGTTGATCCCCGGAACGAGAAGGAACGTCACCTCGACGTGCACTCCGCTTTCAAGGAGTGTTTTGATCGTGTTTTTCACCGTGTGGATTTCTCCGCCGAGGAAACGGTAGGTCTCCGGCGAAAAAGCCTTCAAATCGATATTTGCCGCCGAAAGAAGCGGAACAAGTTCCATCAGAGGGCGCGGATTGATCATCCCGTTGCTTACAAGCGCTGCGGATATATGATCCCCGGCGAGGAAGCGGCACGCGTCGAGAAGGTATTCGAACCATGTCAGCGGCTCGTTGTACGTAAAGGCCACGGATGACAGTCCCTCCTGTACCGCGAGTTTCGCCGCCATATCGGGTTCCAGCTTTTGCAGAGGAATCGACGGCGCCCACTCCGCTATCTGCCAGTTCTGGCAAAAGGGGCAGTACATCGAACATCCCACGGATCCGAGAGAAAGAATGCAGGTCCCCGGCTTCCAGTGATACAGTGGCTTTTTTTCGACCGGATCAACGGCGATCGAGGAGACAAGACCGTAGTTGAGCGGCTTCAGTCCAGTGCCGGGTGTATGGACACGAACGCCGCAACGTCCTTTCCCGCCGGGAGGAATGAGGCACGCATGCGGACAGAGAAGGCAGCGTGCGCACTCCCGCTCCCACCGCCACCATTCCTGTTTTGCCGCGGCATTGGCCTCCGCAGTGCTCACATCGCTCCCTCCCTGATCCTGTTGACGGTAAACCGGAAAAGACCCGCTTCCTCCATCGAAGAGATTCCGGCTTTCCTCGCTGCTATGGAAATCTGCTGCTCCACTGTTTCCACACCATCCAGATCGGGAAGGAGAACCCCTCTCATACCACCTTTTTCGACGATGATTCCGTACTTGCGCGGATCCAGAAAGTCATGCGATGGAATCCTTTCAGGAGGTGAGAGAATATCCACGGAAAGAACAATATCTTCAAGCTCTTCCGAAGCTACGGGGAAGAATCTGGGGTCGCGCATGGCAGCCGAGAGTGTGTTTTCGGTAATTTCCTCCAGGAGAGAAGGATATGACGGAGTGATCGTGCCGATGCACCCCCGCAATTCCCCTCTTTTTTTTAGGCTGACGAAACATCCCGCCCGTTCGTTGAGTTCGGGAAAAGCCTTGAAACGGTGTGCTTCCTTTCGCGCCGCTTCTTTTCCGGACCGGACGCCTTCGGAGAGAACCGTCCTGGCAAGGGAGGCCGCACTGTGAAGACAGGTGAACGCCGTCGCATAACCGACTCCGAAAGGAGCTTCGTAGGAAAGAGGTCGTATCCCGTGCTTCTTTCCAAGCCCTAGAAAGACGAGAGCGGAACACATTCCGCACTCCCCGGCCCCCTCTCTTTCTGTCTCGGTCATTGCGAGAATAGGCGACGGGTCGTTCATCTCCAGCGCCGCCACCACGGTCTTATCAAAAAGAGCGCCCATCGGCGAATATCCCGCCGGAGCGTCCGGAGTCACCCTGTGGGACAGGTCTCCGCTCGCAACAAGCGCCCAGCTTCCGCGCAAAGGGGCGTCGAAAAGCCGCTCTCCAAGGCGGAAAGCGTCCGTTGGAGAGAGACCGATCGGGTTCGCGATGATAAGTGAAGGAGGAGGCGATAGTTGTCCCTTCCGGAGGAAAAAGAGCGGCACAAGACTCCCGTGGTCGAGAGGACAGGTTTTTCGCCGGGAGGAGAACAGCGGAAAGTCTACTGCCAGAAATTCCGCAAGACGTTCTCCATCCTCAGGTTCTCCGCGGAATGAGAGATGCGGATGCGGCGCCTGGAATCTTGCGAAATCCCCGGCATACTCTTCTGCAAGAGAGAGAGTGAGCCCCCCCGAAAAAGGGGCGTGAGGCGAGAGCAGAAGAATGTGGTCGGGGGGATTTAAGCCGGCAAGGGAGGAAAGGGACTTCATTCCTTCGAGCGTTGCCGCAGCTTCGTATTCTCTTCCTCTTCCCACCTCCGGAACAATCACCGGGGGGTGGGGCGTAAAGCACTCCCAGTACCACATGATATTCACCTCTTTCTGCCGAAACGGCACGGTGTCGAATTCGGTACAGGCGTTCCCGACAATGGACGCGGAACGTGTCCGATGACGCTATTTTACCGGATGAACATCGCATCTCCGAATGAAAAAAAACGATACTTCATCGCAACTGCGGTCTCATAGGCCCTCATGGTTGCATCATATCCCGCAAACGCCGAAACGAGCATGAGCAGGGAGCTTTTGGGGAGATGAAAATTAGTGATGAGTCCATCAATGACTCTGTATCGATACCCCGGAAAGATGAAGAGCCGGGTGTTCATCTCTCCCCAAAGCATCTCTTCCTCGCCTGTAGCCATGGATTCGAGCGTTCTCGCAACGGTCGTTCCTGCCGCGATAACCCGGCCCCCTCTCCGTTTTGTCTCCTCCACCAGCCGTTTCGTTTCCAGCGGAAGAAAACAGTATTCCTCGTGAATCGAATGGGCCCTGATATCCGAAGATTGGACGGGACGAAATGTACCAAGACCGACGTGGAGCGTCAACCAGCCGATAGAGACTCCCGTTGTTTCGCGAAGATCGCGCAGCAGCTCCTCGGTAAAGTGGAGGCTTGCCGTCGGTGCGGCCGCCGAGCCGTCCTTGGCCGCGAAGACGGTCTGGTAGGAAGAGGCCGGAGCCGTGGAACGGGTAATGTAAGGAGGCAGGGGTGTTTCGCCGATTTCTCCGAGCAGGGGAAGGACTTCTTTTTCTGCCGGGAAGAAAATGCGTCGAACCCCTTCTTCCAAGCGTTCGCCGACCGTAACGACGGTTCCGTCGGAGAGCTGAATGCCGGTTCCATCCCGAAGCCTTCTTCCTGGCTTTACCAGGGCTTCCCATTCGTTCCACCCGGAATTCAAGGGTTTTAGGAGGAGAATCTCCGCCTTTCCGCCGCCCGGAAGTTTCCTTCCTCTCAGCCTGGCCGGAATAACTTTGGTGTCGTTGAGGACAAGAAGGTCCGAAGAGTCGAGGAAATTTACGATTTCTGAAAAAAGCGCATGGCGCATCGCTCCCGTATGACGGTCGAGAAGAAGAAGTCGTGAAGAATCTCTCGGGACTACAGGATTTTGCGCTATCAGCTCCTCCGGAAGATCGTAATCGTACGACGCGATGTCGAAGAGATCCGCTGTCGCCATGAAATAACGCTACATCCTTCCCAGCGTTGTCCCAGGATAGTAGAACGAGAGAATTCTTTTGAAGTCCCACCCCTGGTCTGCCAGGGCTTTCGCTCCCCACTGGGAGAGTCCTACACCGTGCCCCCAACCTCTGCCTCGGAAATGGAACTGCCCCGTCGCAGCAATCGGCTGAGGCTGCGGGACTGAAGGAGTGCCCGGGCGGACCGTTCGCAGCGCCCTGACGAGATAGCCCTTGCGTTTTTCCGGATTCATGAGCATGTCCATCAGTTCTTCAGCGTTGAAGACGCCTTGTTCGGTAAGAGCCGTCAGCTGTTGTTCCTCCGCGGCGCTCATCGGTGTATTCGACGTTGGAACATTCGTTCCCCGGGGAGCTCCCGAAGGAAGGACCGGCTGAGGGGTTGCCGGTCCAGAGACAGACGGCGCCCCTCCGGAGGAAGCGATGGTAAAAGCCGTGCTGCGGATGAGGTTGCTCCCTGCAGCCATACGGAAGGAGTGGCTCTTCAGCGACTGCCTTCCGCTCGTTCCGACGGCGAGAAGCGTATTCACCCTGCCGAACGGGTCCGTCTGCTCTATCCGAAGCTCTCGAAGACTGCCCACGTTTACTCCTGCCGATCGGAGCGCCTCCTCTACTTGCGCCCTGGAAAGACGGGCTTCCCACGACGAGTGCGGCGATTCAGTCTGGAAATGCTCGTTCACTCCCTTCAGATACGGCATGCTTCCTCCCCAGACCGTCGAAACATCCGCAGTGGCCCCGCCGCTGTGTGAATGGAACGGAGTAAAGGCGATCTCGCTGCCGTGCCTTAAAATCATTCCCTTGGTCGCTCGTATCGCTGCATCCGTCCTCGAATCCTCCGCATTGATGCCCCGGTAGACCTGCGACATCACGGTGTCGCAAAGGTCGTAACCTCCCTTTCCGGCGTTCTGGAGAACGCTTCGGAGCGCATACGTCCTCGAAATAACAGCCTGCGCCTTCAAGGCTTCCATCGACCAGGCCGGGTTCACCTCCATCTTGAGGACTCCGCGAAGATACTCCTCAAGGTCGAGAATGTTCAACAGTGTGAGTCCCGAACCCGCACGTATGATCCGGAACGAGCCCCGATACCGCCTTCCGTTGAATGCCAGGGGATGTCTCGACGAGAGGGTCACGGGAAGCCTGAGCGTCCGGTTGCCCGCAGTCACGCTGGAAGAACCGGAAGCTCGGAACGAGACTGATGTTCCCAGAGCATGTTTTTTTCCGGCTCCGTCTGTCGCGGTTATTGTCGATGCTGCCGAAACCGAAACCGACGACTGACTGAGAACAAGGCCTACGGAAACGGTGCGTGCGGCGGCCGTGGACGGGAAAAGAAATAATGCGGAGCAATAAGCTGCGAAAAAGGTGAAAAGAAAGAGCAGGTTGGCCGTTCTTTTTTTCAAATGCATGGGCGTTCTTCCTCCATTAATTTGTTATTTCATCCATCGGGAGAGGAGATTCAGGACAATCGTCAGTACGATGCTTACGACGAGCATCGTGGTGAAAGGGAAAAAGATGGTCGTATTCTTCCGGGTCAGGACGATATCGCCGGGAAGATGACCGAAATAAGGAAAGAATCTTCCTGCGAACAGAAGCAGGAAGCCGGACAGTATGAGGATAATTCCAAAGACAATGAGAGTTCTTGCGATGGCATTCATTGCTCTGCATCCTCCGGCGCGGGAAAATTCAACTGCCACTGTTCCGGTCTTTCGGGAGGAGGCGTCTTTCCCAGGTAGAGCCAGCTGTTCCGCGTCGCTTTTCTGCCGCGGGGGGTACGCTCCAAAAGTCCTTGCTGTATCAAAAAAGGCTCGTAGATATCCTCGATCGTCTGCGTCTCTTCATTGAGTGCGGCCCCGAGGGTTGAAAGCCCTACAGGTCCCCCGTCGAAGAGTTCCACGAGAATTCGCAGAATCCTCCGATCCCCCTCGTCGAGGCCGATTGTGTCCAGGCCGAGCATATCGAGGGCGGTGGATGCGACGGATTCGTCGATGGCGGAAAGCGCGCGAACTTCCGCTACATCACGGACCCTTCGGAGAAGCCGAAGGGCAATACGGGGGGTTCCGCGCGCCCTTCTCGCGATCTCCAGCGCGGCATTTTCGTGGATTGCTATGCCGAGAACGCGGGAGCCCCGGATGACGATGCTCTGCAGTTCATCATCGGAGTAGAGGGAGAGCTGCTCGACAATGCCGAATCTCGCGCGAAGAGGAGAGGTGAGAAGCCCGAGCCTTGTTGTGGCGCCCACGAGAGTGAACCGGGGAAGCGTCAGGCAGATATTGTTTGCGAGAGGACCTTTTCCTACGATGATATGAAGAGCATAGTCCTCCATCGCCGGATACAGGATTTCCTCGACGTTCGAAGGAAGTCTGTGGATCTCGTCGATGAAGAGTACGTCGTTGGGCTCCAGGTTCGATAAAATCGCCGCAAGATCTCCGGTTTTTTCTAGGGACGGGCCCGTCGTTATCCGCAACTGTCCGCCCATTTCGCGGGCGATGATGCCTGCCAGCGTTGTCTTGCCCAGTCCCGGAGGACCGTAAAAAAGTGTGTGGTCCAGCGACTCTCCTCTCTGACGGGCAGCCTGGATGAAAATAGAAAGCTTGTCTTTCAGTTTCTCCTGGCCGAGAAACTCTCCAAGCGAGAGAGGCCGAAGTGAAGTTTCGTCCTCTCCGGGCTCGTCGTTCGGGTCGAGAAATCGCATCTTTTCTTCCGCCACAGTCCGTCACCTCAATTCCGCTTCAATTCTTTCAGGGCAAGGCGGATAATTTTTTCCTCGGTCAAACCGTCTTCTTCGAAAAGCCCCGAATCTTTCAGTTTTCGGAAGACAGGTCGTATTTCACCCTGGACAAAGCCGAGTGCTTGAAGGGCTTCCATCGCCACATCGACCTTCTTTCCTGAAGAGGAGAATGATTCCGCCGGAAATTCGGCGTTCTCTCCGGAAAAGTGGGGGCGCATTTCAAAACAAAGTCGCTCGGCTGTCTTGCGCCCCACACCCTGTATTTTCACCATGGAGTCGACATCGGCTGAAAGAATCCAGGTGACGATGCGTTCCGGCGGCGCCGCCTTCAGAATATTCATCGCCATCTTTCCGCCGACGCCCTTTACGGTGGTCAGTTTGAGGAAAAGCGTTCTTTCTTTGTCGTTGGCGAATCCGAAGAGAGTGGGTCCGGCCTCTGAAAACTGGAGATACGTCACAAGGGTAATCCGCTCTCCTTCGGTGCAGAGCGCGGCAGCACGCCCTGTGCAGAGCAGTTCGAACCCGAAACCGTGGACATCAAGAACAACCACATTATCGAAAAGCGATACCACGTTACCGGAAAGAGAGCGTAGCATTTCTACCTCCTGCAAGAGAGATACGGCGCTGTTCGGCGAAGAGCGAGAAGCCCGTTATTGCCGCTCCGATCGCATCGGCGGCGTCATCCGGTTTCGGCGGTTCCCGGAGGCTCAGCAGTCTCTGCACCATTCTTTGGACCTGTTCTTTGGGGGCCGTGCCGTATCCGCAGACAGCAAGCTTGATCTGGGAAGGCTTCGGTTCGAATACAGGAAGACGGTACCGGGCCGCTTGAAGAAGGACAATTCCGCGGGCTTGCCAGACATATTCCGCTGTGGTGATATTCTTGCCGAAAAAAAGTCTCTCCACCGACATGAAATCGGGGGAGCAGGCTTCAATCTGCTCCCCAAGCTTGGTAAAGATCATGTTCAGGCGGCAAGAGATATCCGTGCCCGAAGGAGTTTCAATACATCCACAGGAGATGAGGTGAAAAGAACGTCCATCCTGAAGGACTGCCGCAACACCCATCCGCCCCAGTCCGGGATCGATTCCGATGCATTTCAGCAAGCGCTACTCATCCATGCTTTCCATGATTTCGTCCGGAATATCGAAGTTGCCGTAGACGTTTTGAACATCGTCATGCTCCTCCAGGAGATCCATCAGGCGGAGCATTTTTTTTTCCTTGTCCTTGTCCTGGATGAGGACGGTATTTTTCGGAACCATCTCCGTCTCGGCCCTGTTGACCGCATATCCCGCCGCTTCCAGAGCATTCCGCACCTTGCCGAAGAGGCTCGGTTCGCTGTAGACGACAAAGGATTCACCCTGATTTTCGAGATCTTCAGCTCCTGCGTCCAGGGCTGCCATCATCAACGTCTCTTCGTCGAGGTCCTTCCCCGAGACTTCGATAATCCCTTTTCGCTCGAACATCCATGCAACGCTTCCTGCTTCTCCCAGCGAACCTCCGTTTCGGGTCAGAAGGGCGCGCATCTCGGAAGCGGTCCGGTTCCGGTTGTCCGTCAGAACCTCGATGAGAATAGCAACTCCGCTCGGCCCATAGGCCTCGTAGACGATTTCGTCGTATTGTCCTCCGTCTATCTCTCCAGTTCCCCGTTTGATGCCTCTCATGATATTGTCGTTCGGAACGCTGGCGGCTTTCGCTCTTTCAATGGCGGCCTTCAGGCGCATGTTCATCGAAGGGTCTCCGCCGCCTTCTTTTGCCGCTATGATAATTGCCTTGACGAGTTTCTGGAAAAGGTTGCCCCGCTTCGCATCCTGGGCCCCTTTCCGATGTTTTATGTTCGCCCATTTAGAATGTCCTGACAAAGAAAATCACCCCTCGGGAAAAAATAGATACGCTTAGAATGGAATGCACACAGGGGGAAGAGCCCTCTTGTGGGCCGACACATTGTTCATGGTTTCAATCCGTGCCCTGACGTTTTCATCTCCCTTTCCAGTAGCAATATACCCGTCGATCGCCTCGTACGTCATTCCCATCTCGCCTTCGTCGGTCTGCCCTTCCCAAAGTCCGGCGGAAGGGGCTTTCGTCACGATTTCTTCCGGGACGCCCAGGAAACGTGCCAGCTCTCTGACTTCACATTTCAGCAGATCACCGAGCGGAAGGAGGTCGCATCCGCCGTCTCCGTACTTTGTGAAGTATCCCATGACGATTTCTGCCTTGTTGCCCGTTCCGCATACAAGCAATTTTCTGTTCTGCCCCAAGGCGTACAGAGTCGTCATGCGAAGACGAGGCTTGATGTTGGCCGCGGCCAGCGGTGAAAGAGATGTATCGAGTGCACGAAGAAAGGATTCAAACACGGGGGAAAGATCGATCTCCGCATAAGGAAGAGCGAATGCTTCGACGAGAAGGAGTGCGTGATCCCTGTCTTTTGAAATGCTATGGCACGGCATGAGAACTGCCAGCATATCGGAGCCGAAGGCCCTTTTCAGAAGAGCTGCCACGACGGCTGAATCTATTCCGCCGCTGAGTCCTACTATTCCTCCGGAAGCTCCAGCGGAAAAAGCCTGCTCTTTGAGCCAGTTTTCAATGGAGACGGCAAGACGGGCAGGATCGCGATAGGTATATGTCATCGGTACGTTCACCTTCCTAAGAAAGAATCCATAACCTCTTCATTGTAGCATAGACGCCCTTTTCAGAGGATCGTGACCGCATGATAGAGTTGTTTTTTTCGCAGGGAAAGAAGGGGCGTCCTTTTCCGTTCGAGAAAAATCTCGCTGCGATGAAGCCGGAAAAACTTTTCCGTCCCGTCCATTTGAAAAGGCACTGCGGTTCCTGCCGGCCCCCAGCAGAAACAATCTCCGCGGCAGGGATCAAAGAGAGAGACGAAAACCTGGTTTTCCGCTGCCCTTACTCTTGCGAACTCATGAAGAGGGAAAGAGTCGAAAAGTGCCGCAGGAGGAAAGATGCAGAGGAGATCGATTCCCGAGAGCACGAGCAAACGGCTGTGTTCGGGGAGAAGAAGATCCCAACCGGCGGAGAGACCGCAGAGGAAATCGCAGACTCGAAAGACGGAGAACGCCGAAGAGGCTTTTTCGGTCTTGCCGGGACTATGGGCGCTGCGGTATCGAACAACCGCGTTGCCTCCGTCGTCGCAGACAATGACCTCTTCCGGATTTTCAATAGAGGGTGCGGCGCAGAATGCTGTCCGCGAGACCGCAGCGGATCGCAGCTGTTCCTCGGAACAAGAAGAGAAGAATAGTAACAGACCGCCGTCCTGCTCACTTTCTTCGTGCGGATCCAATGCGAATATCGCCGGAATTGAGTACAATACAGAGACCCCCTAAAACGGGAATTTGCGGTTATTATACTCTACGGCAGATGAGAAAAAGGAGGCGTTGTTGTGGACACACTGGTCCGTTTCGGTGTTGCGGTGCCATCTTCATTGCTGGACGAGTTCGATTCGTTTATCGAGAGGAAGGGTATGCCGAATCGCTCGGAAGCATTGCGTCAGTTAATAAGGGAGCGTCTTTCAAGAGAGATGTGGATCACGGGCGACGGCATCGTCTACGGAACGGTCACGATGATGTACGACCACCACGGGAAAGATACTGCTGGTGCTCTTACGTCGCTTCAGCATGAATACGGAGAGAGCATCATCTGCACAACGCATGTTCACGTGGACCATCATCACTGCCTGGAGTGCATCGTCCTGAAGGGAGATGTCGGGCAAATCCGCCGTTTTGTCGAGGCTCTCGCTTCGCTGAAAGGCGTAAAGAGCCTCGATCCTTCGATTTCAGCGATTCTTTGAAGCGGAAAAAAGGGGCAGCGAACCGCTGCCCCGCTCTTAAACTCCTCAGGTCGAACAGGACGAGGCCGTGCAGCCGCCGCATTTTTTGCGTGAAAGACTCTCTCCTTCAAGCAGAATAAGAACCTTTCCGCCGCACGATATGCAACGGGGAGCCCTCTCCTTTCCCTCGACACGGAATTCCGTACCGCAGGAGGCACATCGAAATACTCTGTTGTTCCGCGCTTCCATTGCTGCATTCACCTCCTCCCCGATTTCGGGCGTATGCCGCGGATTATTGATTTCCTATGGTTGCCACCATAACGGCCTTGATTGTGTGCATCCGGTTTTCCGCCTCGTCGAAGACCTTGGAACACGGGGCCTCGAAAACCTCTTCAGTGACCTCCTGCCCCTTCACCGCAGGAAGGCAGTGAAGGAAAATCGTGGAATCCTTGCCCGAGGCCCCGAAGAGCTTCATATTGACCTGATACGGTGCAAGAAGCGTCTCCCGCTCTTTCTTCTTCTCTTCTTCTCCCATCGAGACCCAAACATCCGTGTAGAGCGCGTCCGCTCCTTTCACCGCTTCGAAGGGATCTTCGAAGACCGTGACGGAAGCGCCCGTTTTCTCCGCGATCGCTCTGCATGTTTCCAGAAGATCCTTGTCCGGGAACAGGGATGTTGGAGATGCCACGACATAGTGCATTCCGAGTTTTACACAACCGATCATGAGCGCGTTCGACATATTGTTCCGTCCGTCGCCGCAATAGACAAGGCGCAGTCCTTTCAATTTTTTTCCGAAATTTTCCTGAAGCGTCAAAAAGTCCGCGAGAATTTGCGTGGGATGATCGATATCCGTCAAACCGTTCCAGACGGGAATCCCTGCGAACTTTGCCAGTTCCTCCACAAGAGACTGTTTGAATCCGCGGTACTGGATGCCGTCGAACATGCGCCCCAGGACTCTGGCGGTATCCCTGACATCCTCTTTCGCACCGAGATGGATATCGTTTTTTCCCAAAAATTCCGGATGCCCGCCTTCGTCGATGCATGCGACGGTGAATGCGCACCGGGTTCGGGTGGATGCTTTTTCGAATATAAGCGCGATGTTTTTACCCTTAAGAGCATTGCCGGGGATTCCTGCGCGTTTTTTTGCTTTCAGATCGGCGGAGAGATCGAGAAGATAATAAATTTCATCCGGGGAAAAGTCCATGAGAGTCAGAAAACTGCGTCCTTTAAGGTTTACAGGCATGGCTCCATCGTACTCCTTTCAGATTTCGGTAGAATTTATTGCTTTTTCTCTCTTGAATTCGTGGCGAATTGGGAAAAAACACCGGGGAGTTCCTCCAAGGAAACCTCCCGAAGTACTTTCCCTTTCCGGAAGATAACCGCTCCTCCAGGAGAACCGGCGACGCCGAAATCAGCGTCCATCGCTTCTCTCGGTCCGTTGACCTCGCACCCCATGACGGCGACCGTAAGAGCATCCGGAAGGTCCGCCATGACAGGTTCCAATTTTTCAAGAATTGCTCTGACGTCTATTCTCTTTCGGCCGCATGTCGGACACGAGACGACATTGACTCCGCGGCTTCGCATTTCAAGCGCTCTCAGAAGAGAATACCCTGCCAGCACTTCCTCTTCGGGCTTGTCCGTAAGGCTGATACGGAGGGTATCGCCGATTCCTTGCGAAAGCAGGAGGGCAAGTCCGGCTGCGCTCTTTACGAGACCGTCTCTTCCGTATCCGGACTCCGTAATTCCGATATGCATCGGGAATTCCGGGTATTTCGAGGCAAGCAAGGTGTTTGCCCTTACGGTTTCGTTCACCGAAGTCGACTTCGCGGACAGAATGATATCGTCGAATTCCTCCGAGAGCAGGATCCGCAGCTGCTCTTCGACTGCTGCCGCAAGCGCGTCGGAGCGGATACCTCCCGCAGCCTCCAACTGGGATCTGGAAAGAGAGCCTCCGTTTGCCCCGATACGGAGCACCGCGCTCTTTTCCCTTGCGGACGACACAATATCCCGAAGGCGGGAGGGGGACATATTTCCCGGATTGATGCGAATCGACGGAATTCCCGCTTCAAGAGCGGCAAGGGCGAGCTCCCCGTCAAAATGGATGTCCGCCATGAGAGGAACCGGAGATAGTTCGTTCAACCACTCGAGGTTCTTCCGAAGGTCAAACGACGGAAATGCCGCCCTTACAAGTTCGCAGCCTGCACTGTGCAGCGAAATGCACTGATCGAGACACTCCTCTTTCATGGTGAGAGAAATTTTGAGCATGCTCTCCACTCTTACAGGATTATTGCCGCCTATTCCGGTATTTTTGATATGCAACCGGCGTGAACTCATTTCTGTAGCCTCCTAAAACAAGCGCAGCAGATCCTGCCACGTCACGTAGAGAATGAGCAGAATAAGCAGGAAAAACCCCGACATATGAATAATATTTTCAATTTTCGATGGCAGCCTCCTTCTCAGAATCATTTCTCCGGCTGTAAAGAGGAGGCGGCCGCCGTCAAGAGCCGGAAACGGCAAAAGATTGATCAGCCCCAAGTTGAGGTTGATGAGCGCCAGAAAGGTCACGAAGGGCCATATCCCCCTTCTGGCTGCCTCGCCCGCCATCGAGGCAATGCCTACAGGGCCGGTCACGTCCACCTTCTCCACTCCCGTAACCCATCTCACAATTCCGCGGATCATCTCCACCGTCATGTTCACGGTATAGGCAAATGCGGATGAAAGGGCTTCGAAAAACGGGTATTGGCGCATACCGGGCCTTATCCCGAGCAAGGGAACCCCTTGCGAGTCCGGAGGAATGGGAACCGTAAGATCGAATGTTCTTTCTCCGCGCCGTATTGAAAACTGAACAGGCCCCTCAAGCGCTCCGGAGCGTATCCTTTCGGACATGGTTCTCCAGGAAGTCACGGGAACCTTGTTGACTGAAAGGATGACATCTCCCGGCTGAATCCCTGCAGTCTGAGCCGGGTATCCTTCCATGATCTCCCCTATCGCGGTGCTTTCTAGGTCGACCACTCCGTGCCCGGAAAGAAAAAACACTGTCAGAAGCATCGCCAGAAGGAGATTGAAAAGAGATCCGTTGAAGAGGATCAGAAACCGCTTCCAAGCTGCCTTGTCGAAAAAACCTCTCCCTGCGTCGACGACCTCTCCCTCATGATCCTCTTCCATGCCTGCGAGCCGTACAAACCCTCCCACCGGAAAAACCCGCAAAGACCACAGCGTATGTTTTCCCTTTCGCTGCAAGAGGACAGGTCCCATGCCGAAGGCAAATTCATGGACTTGAACGTCGAAGATGCGGGCCGAGATGTAGTGTCCGCATTCATGAACAACAACACAAATACCTATTACCACGAGAAACGAAACGAGACTTGCCATGTGAACTATCTCCTTGATGGTGAAATTTTTTCCAGTTGAAGGCTTATTCCCGCCGCTATTCTACGCCCTTCTTCGAGAATTGCGAGAGCCTCTTCGAGAGTTTTCGGAGCGCCTCCGGAATACTCTTCGAGAACCGACTCGATCAGCACGGGAATGCTGGAAAAGGCGAGTCTTCCGGACAGGAACCGATCCACAGCGATCTCATCCGCGCCTACCAGGAGCGCGGGATACGCTCCTTCTTTCCGCGCAACTTCGCGTGCCAGTCGAATACAGGGAAAACGGTCTTCGTCTGGAGCCTGGAAGGTAATCGCCATGCCGTCGAGCAAAGGAGTGTTTCCCCTGTCTCGAGGGCTCCGAAGAGGGTGAAAGAGGGCGACAAGTGCAGGAATTCCCATATCGGGGGCGGATGCGCAGAGGTGAAACGAACCGTCTGAAAAACGCACGATGCCGTGAATGAACGGGTTCGGAGTGACGACAGCGTCTACCTGTTCCGCAGAGAGGCCGAAGAGATACATCGCCTCGAGAATTTCTATCCCCTTGTTCATAAGGGTGGCGCTGTCGACGCTTATTTTGGCGCCCATACTCCAGACCGGATGGGCGACGGCCATTGAGGGAGTCGCTCTTTCAAGCTCCTCTCTCGTGAATTTGAGAAACGGTCCTCCCGAGGCGGTGAGAAGGATTCTCTCGACAAAGCCGCTCGCTTTTTCCGGGAGACACTGCCATATCGCGTTGTGTTCGCTGTCCAGAGGGCGAAGCTGATCCCGGTCCTGCACCAAGGGAAGGACCCAGGGACCTGCAACGACGATGCTCTCCTTGTTCGCCAGGGAGACTTCTTTACCGCTCTTGAGAGCTGCCATAAGAGCGCCGACAGCCCCTGTCCCGGACGACGCGACGACCACGTGGTCGATCGCCGGATCGGATGCAGTTTCAATGAGTCCGCGCTCGCCGGAAAGAACTGTTTTTTCCGTCAGGCTTTTCACCCTGGCTGCGGTTTGAGCATCTGCAAGAACGATTGTGTTGCAGGCAAATTCCTCAGCCAGGAAAAGAATGCGTTCTGCGGAACTGTTCGCTGCCAACGCGGCAATTTCAAAGCGATCCGGAAACATCCGGCAGACCGAAAGGACCGAACTGCCGACGCTCCCCGTGCAGCCGATGATAAAGAGACGTTTTTTCATCGAAGAATCACCCCGAAGAGTATATACACCAGCAATCCGTTGATCAGCGTGCTGTCGAACCTGTCGAGCACTCCGCCATGCCCTGGAATGAGGCTGCCGCTGTCTTTGACCCATGTTTCCCGTTTGATGACGGATTCGGCAAGATCACCGAGCTGTCCTGCTATACCGCAGATGATACCGACGAAAAGAAACGGCAGGGGGGGGATCTCCAGAATGAACGCAAATGCCACGCTCGCAAGGAGGGCAGCGGAAAACCCTCCCAGGAATCCTTCCCATGTTTTATTGGGGCTTATATTTTCACAGAGGAGATTGCGCCCCCATTTCGACCCTATGAGATAGGCTGCGACGTCGCAACTCCACGTCGCGATGAACATGACAAGCAAAAGTAACCCTCCTCCCGGCAGTCGGCGGAGGAGAATCATGAAGGTCCACGGAATCGTGATATACACTATCCCGGAGAGAGTCCCGCCCATGTTCCAGATGGCGAAGCTCTCGCCGCGAACCTGTCGCCGGATGATCTCGATGAAAAGAATGACGAAGGAAGAGACGCTCAGTGACAGCACGAGAGATACGGGGTGGTTGCCCTCGGAAACCGAGAAGATGATAAGGCATGAGGTAAGAAACCCGACCCCCTTGGAAACCTTGAATTTTCGGGAGAGCATGCTGTAAAACTCGGCAAGGGAGATCAGTGCGAGTGCCGCCGCAAAGAGAACCCACGCCATGCCCCCCAGGTAGAGGGTCCCTAAAGTGCCGCCTGCTATAAACAGCGAGCTGATTCCCCGCACCGCCAGTTCACTTGTTTTTTTAGTGAAGAGCCCCATAGCGTCTCTCTCTGTTTGAAAAATATTGCACTGCAATTTCAAGTTCCTTCTCGTCGAAATCGGGCCACAGGATATCCGTGAAAAAAAGCTCGCTGTAAGAGCTCTGCCAGAGCCAGAAGTTGCTCAACCGCTTCTCTCCGCTCGTACGGATGATGAGATCCGGATCGGGCAGATCCGGCAGGTAGAGACACATCCGCAGATCTTTCTCCGTCAGGGGAGGGGTTTTTCCTTGTTCAAGGAGTTTTTCGACGGCATGCAGAACCTCCTGGCGTCCTCCGTAGTTCAGGCAGGGGACGAGTGTCAGTCCTGTGTTGTGTTCCGTTTCAAGTTCCGCCCATTCCATCAGCTCCTGAACGTCCTTCGGCAGTCCATCACGGAAACCGGCAAAGCGCAAACGGACATTCTTCTCCTTCATTTCATCGACTTTTCTGCGAAGGACGAATCGGAAGATACTCATCAGCCCGGAGATTTCCGTTTCCGGGCGTTTCCAGTTTTCCGTCGAAAAGGCGTATAGGGAAAGGTATTCGATACCTATTGAATCGGCTGCACGCACCGTTCGTTCGATAGCCTTCACGCCGGCCCGGTGTCCCAGAAGGCGGGGTAGAAAGCGTTTTTTCGCCCAGCGCCCGTTGCCGTCCATTATGATAGCGACGTGACGAGGCAGGGTATCCGTGAGTGTCATCAAGCTGGTTCCCCTTTCGTCGGAAGTTGATCAATTTTTTTCCGGAGAGAATTGATATCCTGCCATGTCAGATCCTTTGGGCTTCCCTTTTTCTTCGAATCGTTCCGCAGAAGGTAGCTCGGGTGGAACATGGGAAGAAGATCCGTTCCCCTCCAGGAAAACCAGCGCCCGCGGAGCGACGTGATACCGTCGGAAGTTTTGAGCAGCCATCTGGCAGGAGTATTTCCGAGGCAGACAACGATCTTCGGTCTGAGAAGAGCTAGCTGCGCTTCGAGAAAAGGACTGCATGCCATCATTTCGTCCACTGTCGGCGTCCGGTTCTCCGGCGGACGGCACTTGACGACATTCGTGATGAAGATGTCTTCCCGCATGATCTGAACGGATTGAAGAATTTTTGTAAGCAGTTTTCCCGCCTTCCCGACGAATGCAATACCCTGTTCGTCCTCGTCGGCCCCCGGTCCCTCCCCTATAAAAACAACAGGAGAGGACATATTTCCTTGTCCAAAAACCGTGTGTGTCCTTGATGAACAGAGTCCGCATGCCGAACACTCTTCTACGCGGCGTTTCAGTTCAACCCAGGCCAGATCTCTGTCGGCTTCGCTCGGAAAGACAGTCATGGCAATACGACCTCCACGATATTCACATCGATCCCATTTACATCCATGCCGGTAAAATAGCTCACTGCGGATGCTATCTTCTTTTGATGCACCAGGCCCAAACGGTGAAAATCCATCTTCCCCGGGACAACCTGGAGTGATATTTCCAAAGAAATTGCATTGTCCTTGTAACGAACCCGGATATCCTTGACTTCGGTGATTTGAGAATTCGAAGAAAGAACGTGTCGTACAAGGTCCAGGATTGCCGACGATTCGATGGTCAGCTCTCCGAAGAAGCTGAACGGAGGGCGGACGATTGTCCGTTCTCCATCCTCCTTGTCGACGCTCTTGAAAAGACCTCTCAGATGACCGACCAGCTTCCCCGCAAAATTCTTTCGTATCTGGGTCCTCGACACCGGAATAACGTGCTGCCCCTTCTCGTGGCGTTCCCTTCTCGCATTGATGATGTCCTCCGCGGAAGCGACTTCCGTTATATCGATGATCATCTCGGGATACGAGAGAGAGAGAGCCTTTGTAATCTTTTCCGCCATGGATATCGATGTGGCGACGATCATGAGCTTCTTCGGCTTTTTCTTTTGGAGAAAAGCAAGAACAGCTTTTCTGTGTTCCGGGAACTGGAACAGCGCCCTCCGGATAGCCCGAACGAGGTTTTTTTCCGCTTTGGCACTCTTTCCGGCCATTATACGCCCTTTCGAAATCACAAGCCCGTCATCGATAATGTAGTCGACCTCATTTTCTAGTGCGACCATCTGCGCGCGCTGGCTTTTTCCGGTTCCGGCGGGGCCGACGAACGCAATAACTCTCGTCGTGCCTGCAATGCCCGACGTTACTCTCAAAGCCATTGTCTTCCGCCATAACGCCCGCGACGCGGCAGTATCATGGAGGTCTTAAATTGAGACGGTACGGTGCGATGGGACATTTCCTTTCGCATCCTCTTCGGAAGGGAGAATCGAGATATTTGCCCCGATTGCCCGGAGCTTCCCTTCAATCTCCTCGTACCCTCGAAAAACATGCCCAAGATTATGCACGTACGTTATATCTTTCGCTGCCAGGCCGGCCAGCACGAGAGCGGCTCCGGCACGAAGGTCCGTGGCCAGAACGTCTGCGCCGGCAAGGCTTTCAACACCGCTTATCACAGCAGAGTTGCTTTGGATATCGATTCGCGCTCCCATTTTATTCAGCTCGCTTGCGTGAAGGAAACGCGACTGGAATACGCTTTCCTGGACGATGCTTATTCCTTCGGCAAGACAGAGCGCGACCATGATCTGGGGCTGCAGGTCCGTCGGGAAACCCGGGTACGGCAGAGTCTTGAGCGAAACTCCTTTCAGCCTTCCCGAAGGATGAATCGTCACTTCGTGCTCTCCGACGGTCAACGAAGCACCCGCCTCTTCTAGCTTGGCCAAAAGAGAATCGATGTGATTCGGTATGATGTCGGATACCGTTACTTCGCCGTTTGTCGCGGCTCCGGCAAGGATATATGTCGAGGCCTCCACCCTGTCGGGAATGATTTTTGAAGATGCGCTTTGAAGGTCATCCACACCCTGTATACGAATTACCCCGGTGCCGTCCGCTTCAATGGATGCTCCCATAGAACGAAGCGCTTCGACGAGATTGAATATTTCAGGCTCTCTCGCGGTATTTTCGAGGATCGTCTCGCCTTTTGCAAAGACCGCGGCCATCATCAAGTTTTCAGTAGCGCCTACCGAAGGGAAGTCCAGGTAGATCCGGCATCCTTTCAGGCCGTTCACTGTTGCGTGCACGGCTCCGTGGACCAGTTCAATAGCGGCGCCCATCCGGGTCAGGCCCTTGAGGTGAAGATCGATCGGGCGGCTTCCGATGGAACATCCGCCGGGAAGCGGCATCACCGCTTTTCCGCAGCGGGCGAGCAGCGGTCCCAATACCAGTGAAGAGGCTCTCATCTTGCGGACAAGATCCGGAGGAGTCTCCCAGGAAATATCCTCCGGGGTTGAAATTCTCATTTCATGCCCGGAGAACTCGACATCCGCTCCAAGACTTCTCAGAAGATCGGCCATGGTGACTACATCGAGAAGGTTCGGCACTCTCTCGATTCTCAACTGTTTCCCTTTTAGCAGTATGGCGGCGGCCATTACCGGAAGCGCTGCGTTTTTTGCCCCTTGAGCGGAAATCCTTCCTTTCAAGGGCGTGCCGCCAATAATTTTCATTTTAGATTCCACTTTAAATTCCTCCCGAATGTATTGTGGAAAAAACAAAAAAAGTCATGATGCGGACCGTTGATCTTCGAAGAAAGCGATGATGGCCCGTGCGATCTTCTCGGAGGCGTCGCCGCTTCCGAAAGGATTGGCGCCTCTGCTTAAAAGACTCTTTCGAAATGTCTCGTCGGACAAAATGCGCAAAGCGACCTCGGCAATACCGACACGACTGGTTCCGACGAGAAGTGCTGTTCCGGATTCAAGGGCTTCCGGCCTTTCCGAAACATCCCTCATGACGAGCAGAGGTTTTTTCAATTCTGCCGACTCTTCCTGCACTCCGCCGCTGTCGCTCAAAATCAGAGAGCTCCGTTGCATCGCCCAGACGAAGTCCGGATAATCGAGAGGTTCGCACAGAATGGCGCGATCCTCCCCGGCTAAATGATGTCGAATCACCTCTCTGACGGACGGGTTTTTATGGAGAGGGATCAGAATATGAACTTCCGTATTTCGGTGAAGAATGTCTCGAATGGCGCCGCAGATCGATTCGAGTGGTTCTCCCCATGATTCTCTGCGGTGCGCCGTCATAAGGAGAAGCGGTCCCGAAAAATCCTTGAGCGGCTGCAGCGTCGAACAGAGGGTGTGTTTTTTCGTCAGTGCCAGTTTTAATGCATCGATCACTGTATTGCCGGTGATCACCAGGTTTTTCTCCGACACGGGAAGTCCTTCGCTTCGAAGATTCGATGCTGCCTGAGCGGTAGGAGCAAACCATAAGGAGGCCAGTCTGTCGGTGATGATCCGGTTTGCTTCTTCGGGGAACGGTCTTGTCATGTCGCTGCTTCTCAGCCCGGCCTCTACATGTCCCACCGGAATCCGGCGGTAAAAAGCCGCGAGGGACGCCGCCATCGTGGTCGTGGTGTCTCCATGGACAAGCACGATATCCTGAGGCTTTTCGTCGAGAAAAGTACCGACACCGGTCAGGACCTTCGAGGTGATTTGATCAAGGGTTTGCCTTTCTTCCATTACGGAAAGCTTGACGTCGGCTTCTATTCCGAAAAATGCCAGCGACTGGTGCAGCATTTGAAGATGCTGGCCGGTCGAAAGCACCGTGACGGAAAACTGTTTCTCACGAAGGGCAAGAATAAGAGGAGCCATCTTTATTCCCTCAGGGCGGGTTCCAACGACGCACGCAATCTTTTTTTCCATGTCGGCCATCCTCGTTAAATCTAATTGCTGTAAAAAATAAAAGCGGAATTAAAAAAGAATACGCCCGAAGAAAAAAGTTCCTCCGGATACTATGCAAATCTGCGCGAAACTCAGCAAAATGACAGTTGTGACCGGGCCGAACCCCTTATCGAGCATGCGATGATGAATATGTCCCCGATCCGGAACAAATGGAGATTTTTTTCGTGCCATTCTTCTTATTATAGCAAAGAGAGTATCCAGAACGGGTACGCCGCCTGCAAAAAAGAGCAGAAAGGGCAGCTGCAGCACAAAGATCTCGTCAAGAAAAGGTGCTGCGGAATAAAGAAAAAGGGTTGCGAAAAGATATCCCAGGAGCGTGGTTCCTCCATCGCCTAAAAAAGTTCTTGCCCTTGGAAAATTCCAGAACAGGACACCAGCAGCAAGGGCGGAAGGCGGAAGGAGAAGCGGAAAACCAAGCAGCGAGACGATAACGGACGCTGTAATGAACATCATCAGGCACAATCCGTTCGCACCGTCGATCAGATTGAAGGCGTTTGTCATACCTGTTATCCAGAGAAGACAAATGGGAATATGGCGAAGGGGAACGGGGAGAAAGAGCAGGAAAATGCCGGCGGAAAGGATATGGACCAGAAGCCGTGCCGCCGGATTCAGTGTTTTCATGTCATCCCAGTATCCGCTCAGAAAGACGAATGTTCCGCCGATGGACAAAAAACGAAGAAGTGGAGCCCCCTCCACCGCATAGAGGCTCCACAACAGAAATCCGAGCCAGAGAACAATTCCCGCGCCGCGGGGGGTAGCGGACATGTGGATCTTTCGTTCTCCCGGCTGATCGACAATGAGATAACGATTCGAAAGAATTATTGAGAGCGGCGTTACAGATGCTCCCCAAAGAAAAAGGAGCAGACACGCAACCGTGAGAGGTGCGAAGAGAAAGTCCACGAAATCCCCTTACTTCGTTCCGAACAACCTGTCTCCGGCATCGCCGAGCCCGGGCACGATGTAACCGTGGTCGTTGAGATGACTGTCCAGTGCGGCAGCGAAGATGTCGACGTCGGGGTGTTCGGCGTGAACCTTGGAAACTCCTTCGGGAGCGGCTATGATGCAGACCAGAGAGACTTTTTTGCCGCCTCTTGCCTTGACAAGGCTGATGGCCGCCGCCGCTGAACCGCCCGTTGCAAGCATCGGATCAAGTATGAGAATATCGCGTTCATTGATGTCGCCGGGGAGTTTGCAGTAGTACTCGACGGGGAGGAGTGTTTCCGGATCACGATACAAGCCGATATGCCCCACCTTAGCGTTCGGAACCAACTGAAGGATGCCGTCCACCATGCCGAGACCGGCCCGGAGAACCGGTACTATTGCGAGCTTCTTGCCTTCAAGCGCATATGCCTCCGTTTTCGCAAGAGGTGTCTCGACCTCAATTTTGACAAGAGGAAGGTTTCGGGTTATTTCGTACACCATCAAGCCGGCAATCTCCTGGACAAGTTCACGGAATTCCTTTACGGAGGTGTTCTTGTCGCGAATCATACTCACTTTATGCTGAACAAGCGGATGTTCGAAGATTACGGTTTTTCCTTTATCCGAAAAGGTGCAGCTCGGGCAGATCTTGTGTTCGTAATCGAAGATTTTGCTCAATCTGCGGATATGACGATCCCCTTCAAAACTGGTTTCAAGCCATACGTCGACGATTTCCCGGGCAAGATCCGGGGATATTATCCGCGCTCCCATGGTGAGCACGTTTGCATTGTTGTGCCAACGGCTGAGGCGGGCTGTCTCGACATCGTGACAGTGAGCGGCATACACACCGGGGATCTTGTTCGCAGCGATGCTCATCCCCACTCCGGTTCCGCACAGGAGCAGTCCCTTGTCAGCCTGGTGGCTCGCAACGACTTCGCCGACACGAAACGCGACATCAGGGTAATCACATGAAACCGCATCGGTATCCGTGCCCATGTCAAGGACTTCGAACTCATCCTTCCGTCGAAGGTACTCAAGCAAGGTTTCTTTCAAAGCATAAGCGGCATGATCAGAGCCTATGGCAATCTTCATGGACTGACCCCTCCTCGTAGAATTTCCAAAAGATAGATTATGAAACGTCGCGACCCCCGGTGACGGTTGCAGTCCCATATATAATATCACCTGCCGGGAGAAAGGCATATATACGGCACACGGGGAATCGAAGAAACAAACGGAGGATCTTTGCGGAAAAAGACCGAAAAATACCAGAAAAAAACGGAACCCTTCTCGCCCCGGCTGCGTTCCGGACATAGAGATGCTCCTCCGGATCAACCCGGAGGAGCATTTCTATGTTTATTTTTTTATCCGGCATTTTTTTCCGCCGGTAAGATTGAGAAGGTCGTCGGGAGAAACCGGGAAAAAAGCATGATCGGTTCCTGCTGCGGCCCACACGACGGGGTATAAAAAAAGATCTTCGTCGAGCAGGGCTTCAGGTGTTTCGGGGTATCCTACAGGAGGCACTCCTCCTATTTGGAATCCGGACCAGTGAAAGACGTAATCCGGAGTGGCCATGCGAACAGTTTTTGCGCCGGTTTCCCGCCGGATTTTTTTGATATCGACACGGTTGATTCCTGACATGAGAGCGAGCAGCGGACGATCGTCAGCAAGAAGAATCAGGCTTTTGAGAATGTGTTCCGGCAGTGCTCCGACCACTCGAGACGCATCCTCCACAGTGAATATGGTCTCCTCCGAGTATGTGATGGAATCCGGAAAGCCCTTTCCCCTCAGGAATTCTCCGACCCTGAAAACGGGATCGAGCCATTGATGACCGCGGAAAGCCGCGGTCTCATCTGCGCGCTGATTTTTCCAGTTCAACGCTTATTCTTCCTTGAAAGTCTTTCTCTCGAGGAGAAATTCGAGAAGCGTCTCCATCGCTTTCGTCGTCATGGTCCCGTAAGTGATCGAGAATGTTCTCATAAGCGCAGGGCGGAACGGAATGAGCCGAAGGCCGGAAATATCGGCGCCTGCAAGCCTTGAAATGATCGCCCCTTCGGCGCCTTTTTTCACTGCCTCGATCACGGCATTGACATGGCCGAACTTGAGATAGACGTGTTTTCCTTTTCCTGTATGGGCCTTGAAAGCGTCTTCCCAGATCCGAGATGTCGACGAACCGGTTACACGGCCGACGAGATCCATATTCTCGAGATCGCGAAGCGTTATGTGTTCTCTTTCGGCAAACGGATGTTGCGGGGAGAGGAGCAGAACGAGCTCATCTCGCGCAAACGGAACCGTATTGAATCCGGATGCGTGGCGTCCATGCCCGGTGACGGATATGTCGGACTCTCTCGTGACGAGTTTTTCCACGGCCTCGCGGGAATCGGAAATGCGCACTTCAACTTCGATATTCGGGTAGAGCTTCCGGAACTCGACAAGAATGCCGGGAAGAATATAATCTCCGGGAATAGAGCTCGCACTGATTCTGACGATTCCGGAGACGTCGTCGGCTATGTCGGAGAAATCCCGCTTGATATCCGCCAGTTGAGAGATGGTCTTCCGGGCGAACTTGTACAGCACTTCTCCCTCTACGGTAAGATTGGAGCATTTTTGACCGCGTGCGAATATCTTGACGCCCATCTCTCTTTCCAGCTTAGCAATGTGCTTGCTTACCGCCGGCTGGGAAATTCCTAGAGATGCTGCAGCAGCAGAAATACTTCCTTTTTCCATAACCTCAACTAAGCTTTGAAGTTCACGAAAATCCAAAGTCGATACCCCCCACAAAAAATATATTCTTTTTTCTACTCAAACGCCCCAGGACAAATATATTCTGAAAGAGAAAGAAATTCAAGAGGGAAAAGATATTTTTTCCGAAGAATTTCGGCCCTTGAACTTAATGTAATCATGGTTATAATAATACATATCCTAAGAAAACATCGCTTGAGGAGGAATCACTATGAGCCTCGGAACAAGAATACGCACCCTCCGAAAGGCTCTGGGGCTTACGCAGCAGGGCCTTGCAGAGAGAACACAAGTAAGCAGGATCTATATTCAGGCCCTCGAAAGCAACCGGAGAACACCTTCAATGAAACTCCTCGCACGCCTTGCGGATTCACTGGAGGTTGAGGTGCAGGACCTTGTCAAGACAATGTCGACATCTCCTTCCGGGAGACTCCAGCTTGAAGAGGTCTTTCAGGCTGCTCCTGAGACGGAGGTATGGTACAGAAGCAAGAAACTGAAACCCAGGGAACTCCGCTTTGTACAGAGCCTTATCGACGCCGCGGTTTCACGCTGGGAAGAAGAGGACCGCAGTGAGACGGGCGCCTGACCACGGCTCCAAGTTAAAAAAAAGCCTGCAAAAAACAAGGAGCGGAGAGGAGCCGGGCCAGGCAGACGAATTCGATTTCCCCTCTCCTCCCGAGTTTCTTCCTGAATGGGCTCTGAGGGAAGGCGAAGAATGGGCCGGCCTCGACGAGTTTTCCATACTTGTAAAGGCTGAAGAACGAACGGGGAAGAAACTGGAAGTGGAATATCACGACCTGCCTTTCGGAACGTGGGGGCTTCACATGGTCAGAGGCCCCAGGGGGGCTATTTTCGTCAACCGCCGCCTTCCCCACCATTGGAGACGTTTCGCCTTCTTTCACGAACTCCATCATTTCCTGGAGCACAAGCGGGGAATGGAATTCTGGATGCGAACAGCAACACCTCTTTCAAGCTTCGAACATCAGGCGGACCTTTTCGCATGGGCTGTTTTGCAGAAGGAATGGAACCGCTGCTGGGCGCACGCACACCTATGAACAGAATTTCCGGCAGACTCTCGTCCGCTTCAGGAGAAACGAAGAGAGCACGATTCCATGAGAAAGTCCGGAGGATTCCTTTTTTCCTTTCGATGCAAGCATGTCCGCGGCGATGCGTCTACTGCCATCAGGGGGAAATCACCGGAGTATCCTCAGCTCCTTCCCCGGATGAAGTCCGCCGCGTCCTCGCTTCCCTCCAAGGCCCTCACGAAGTCTGTTTTTTCGGGGGCAGCTTTACTTGTTTTCCTCCGGATCTGCGCAATGCGTATCTCGATGCTGTTTTTTCCGCTCCTTCCGGAAGCAGCGTCCGCTTCTCGACGCATCCGGAGTGCATCTCTTCCGGTGTTCTCGACAGCCTCGCTCGGTTCCCCGTCTCCATGATCGAGCTTGGAATTTCCTCTCTTGATGACCGCGTCCTCAAGGAGACCAACCGAGGCTACACCGGAGACCAAGCTCTCTCCGTCATGAAATTGGTCTCGCTGAAAGGATACCGTCTTGCTGCGCAGATGATGATAGGCCTACCGGGGCAGACCACGGAAAGCTCGTTGGAGGATCTGCGTAAAATTTCGTCGGTACCGGGAGATAGCCCGATAACCCTGAGGATTTACCCCTGCCTGGTTCTCCGGGATACCCCGCTCTCTCTTCTTTTGGCACAGGGAAGATATTCTCCTCTTTCAGTGGAGGAAGCGGCTTCCTGGGCCGGAATGCTCCTTTCCGAGGCGAAACGCCTCGGTTTCGCAGTGCAGAGAATAGGACTCCAGCATACGGAAAGCCTTGCCGCAAACGTTGTTGCAGGTCCCTACCACCCTGCACTGGGAGAAATGGCACAATCGGTCGCCCTGGTGACCTCCCTGCTATCGAAGAGTTCATCCGGCCCTTGGAAGGTGGAGCGAAACCAGCTCTCCCTCCTTCATGGACACGGAAAATTCGGGATTCGCCTCCTTTCGGACCGGAGCGGCCTTACGGTTTCCTGTGTCGAGAGGAGAATCGGCATCTCACAGCTCACGCCGTATTCAACTCTGGAAACAACAACTGACTCCTGCGCGGAAACAAAGACGTGAGTTACCCAAATCTACAGGTTCCTAAGGCGGAGGAAGTATCAGTGGGCACGGTCACAGCGAGCACCGATTACGCTTCCCCCGCCTGCGGATTTTAGAGTGAAAAAAATGATTGACGCGGCACTCTCTTCCGAATAAACTTAAGTCTCGGAAGCATATCAAGAGTATGATCCGGTTTCGGAGGTGTTGTCATGGACAGTTCGCAACTTCAAATTCTGTTGCGAAGCAAAATGGAAACAATGCCAAACAAGGCACGGCGTGTCGTGGAGTATATCCTGGCGAACGCCCGGGAAGCGGCGTTCCTCTCCATAGGCGACGTCGCAGACAAGCTGAGCGTCTCGAAGGCTCAGCTTGTAAGGGTCGCCCGGATGGTGGGGTTCGACGGATATGCCTCTTTAAAGGAGGCTCTTCAGAACACCGTTCTTGAGCAGGTGAATCCGGCCGCTCTCCTTGGACGTATTATGAAAAACCGGCAGGATCTTCCCGAAGAAATCCTGCGGCTGGAACATGCCAATCTTGATGACACATGGAATCAGCTCCAGCCGGAGAAAATCGTCGCTTTCTGTGAAATGGTGAAGGAAGCGAGAATCGTTTACAGCATGGGGTGGGGTATCTCGTCAATCGTAGCGGAGTCTCTTTTCACCCGGCTGCTCGAAATGGGAATCCGGAGCGCACTGATGAAAAGGGGCTCGCTTGCGCTGATCGAACAGGCACGTACCGTTTCCGCAGGAGATCTTCTCATTGTCTGTGAAATGCCGAGCTACGTCATCGAGGTTACGGAATCGGTGCAGAAAGCGGCTGCGAACGGCGCCTCGATAATCACCATCACAGACAGTCCCGCAGCGCCTGTCTGTCAGTCGTCGACGCTTTCATTCTTCGTCAGCGAGACGACTCCCACATTTGGAAGCAGCCTTGTGGGGCCCGTATTCCTCGTCCATATCCTGACGTCGGTTCTCGCTGTCAACCTGGGAGAATCAGCCCGGGCGGCGCTTCAGGACCAGGAAATGGGGCTTCACGACGAACGGATCTACCATCCGGCCTACGGCCTCCGATACTGATGCAATGCTGCTTCGGTGCCGTAAGGAAGCGCCGCCGAAGCAGCATTGCGCAGAACACGCTTATGCGGACAGGTCGAGCATATCTCCGGACTTCATAATCTTCACGGCCGCGGACCGGCCGACAAGCCTTTCGAACTCCCGCGGATCCGCTTGGATCACCGGAAACGTGTCGTAATGAATAGGAATGACGATCTCGGGACGAATAAATTCTACTGCCCGCGCCGCGTCATTGACATCCATCACGAAGTTCCCGCCGATAGGAAGAATCGCGACCTTGACATGTTCCGGTTCGAGAAGCTGCATATCCATTGTGAGGCCGGTATCACCGGCATGGTAGATTCGGGTCCCGCCGATGTCGAAGAGGAATCCGCACGGATTGCCTCCCGGAATAACATTCTCTCCGTCGATAATGTCCGAGCCGTGAAGAGCGGGGGTCATTTTTACACGGCCGAAGGGAAAAGAAAACGCTCCTCCGATATGCATCGGATGGCACTGAACTCCTTTTTTCCCGAGGTAATTGCACAGCTCGAAATTCGCCACGACGGTCGCACCTGTTCCGGATGCGATCTCGACGGTGTCCCCTATATGGTCTCCATGACCGTGAGTGACGAAGATATACTTCACATCGTTGAAATCCGAGGCTTTCGCCGCTGCGGCAGGGTTACCGGAAAGGAATGGGTCAATGAGCATCACATTCTCTTTACTCCTGATTTCAAAGGCAGAATGTCCAAGGTAACGAAGTGTCAACATCTCATCTCCTCCTTGCGATTTAGGCCTCCACCTCCGGACGGGCCTGAGCGGAGGCCGGGATTCTTGTTTATGAGTCGTCCTTTTTCTCCGTGAGGCCGGCTGATTCGCCTGCCGGAACGGTCCGTATGAAAAGCTCGGCTAACTGCTCCCTCGGAACCGCCGAAGGAGCCCCCGACATGAGGCATTGCGCTTTCTGCGTCTTAGGAAAAGCCATGACATCCCGAATCGAAGACGCACCGCACAGGAGCATTGCCAGTCTGTCCATTCCAAGGGCAATTCCTCCGTGAGGAGGTGTTCCCGATGAGAGGGCGTCGAGTAAAAAACCGAAACGATCCCTTGCAGCCTCCTTCGTGAAAGCGAGGCAGGAAAAGACTTTTTCCTGGATTGCCGGATCGTGTATCCGTATGGAGCCTCCCCCCAGTTCGCTGCCGTTCAGGACGCAGTCGTACGCTCTGGAACGCACCTCGCCCGGATGAGCGTCCATGAGTGGAATGTCCTCGTAACGCGGTGACGTGAACGGATGATGTACGGCTCTCCAGCGCCCCTCATCCTCATCCCGCTCAAACAACGGGAAATCGACGATCCAGAGGAATTCCCACGCTCCTTTTGCGACAAGCCCGTGTTCACGGGCGAGTTCCAGGCGAAGCGCACCGAGTATCTCGGAAACCTCGCGCCGGTCTGTCCCTGCAATAACGAACAGCGCATCCCCGTCGCGAAGGGATGCGGAATGCATCAGAAGTGTCTGTCGTGATTCATCAAGGTGTTTCACCAGGGGCCCCTTGAGCTCTCCGTCCCTCAACTGGAAAGGAGAAAGGCCGCGGGCTCCGAGTTTTTTCGCACGCTCCTCTATCTCCGCAAGATTCTTCCGTGAGAGAGCGGCGCCTCCCGGAAGAGGAATGCCGCGGACATACCCACCCTGCTCCAGAAGGGTTTTGAAGGGATCGAAAGCACCTTCAGAGAAAACGGCGGAGAGGTCGACGATTTCGAAGGGAATACGCAGATCCGGCTTATCGCTTCCGAAACGGTCCATCGCTTCCCAGTAGGACATGCGGCGGAACGGCACTGAGACATCGACGCCTATCGTCTCTCTGAAGAGTCCTTGCAGATATTTCTCGATTAGATCGAATATGTCCTCTTCGACGAGATAACTCATCTCGATATCGATCTGTGTGAATTCAGGCTGCCGGTCCGCCCTGAGGTCCTCGTCCCGGAAACATTTGACGATCTGGAAATACCGGTCGAAACCGCTTATCATAAGGATTTGCTTGAATATCTGGGGAGACTGCGGAAGCGCGTAAAACTCCCCCGGATTCACCCTGCTCGGAACCAGATAATCCCTCGCTCCTTCCGGAGTGGAGAGCGTCAACATCGGGGTTTCGATCTCCAGGAAACCGTTGTTCGAGAGAAAAGTACGGGTAAACATGGCTATATGATGACGCAACCGGAGATTCCGCTGCATCTTGTCTCTTCGCAGGTCTATGTACCTGTAATGGAGACGGAGATTTTCGTCCACCCTGTCGGTCGATTCGGATATCTCGAAAGGAAGGGGTGCGGCGGGAGAAAGGCGCAGGAAGTCCTCTACGATAATCTCCCATTGGCCTGTCCTCATCGAAGGGTTTGCAGTTCCTTCGGGACGAAGGCGGACTCTTCCTTTCACCGCTATTACAAACTCGCTCCGCAGTTCCTTGGCTCTCTCGTGCGCTTCGGGGATGATTTCGGGATTGAAGACGATCTGTACAACGCCCGAATGATCCCACAACTCTATGAAAATGAGGCCTCCAAGGTCTCTCCTGCGCCTCACCCATCCGTTGACGACAACGGGGGTCTCTTCTCCGGCATTTCCCGAAATAGAGCCGCAATACGCAGTTCTTTGCCATTCCCTGTCAAAATAGTGCCGTTCGCATTCCATGAAGCGTTCCCTCCGGGCGCCGTTTACCCTTTTCGGGTAGAGGTCAGTTTGTTGTTCAGTTCCAAAACAATTGAAGACACTGGCACTTCGCGCTGTTCGGCAGTCGAAAGATCTTTCAGCATCACCGTTTGACGGTTCCGTTCGTTTTCACCGAGAATACATGCGAAACGAGCGCCCCGTGATGAGGCGGCTTTCATCTGCGCTTTCATGCTCCGGTCGCAGAAATCCATTTCCGCGACGATTCCGTTTCTCCGGAGCAGATCCACCAGCCGAAGCACATCGCGGCGCATCGTGTTGTCAAGAGCGATCGCAAAAACCTCCAATGAGGGTTCCGGGCCGAAGGAACACTCCTGCTGCTCCATCACCATCAGGATGCGGTCGACACCGGCGGCAAATCCGACGCCCGGAACGTGCGGGCCGCCAATCGCTTCAGCAAGATTGTCGTATCGTCCTCCGCCGCATACGGCATTCTGGGAACCCAGCGCGCCGGAAAGGATCTCGTACGCGGTCTTGGTGTAGTAATCGAGTCCCCGGACAAGGCGCTTGTCGAGACGGTAGGAAGCCCCGACGGCGTCGAGTCCGGCCTTCACCATGTCGAAATGCTCGCGGCATTCGGCGCAAAGACTGTCGTATATATCCGGCGCGTCTTCCGTCGCATTTCTGCAACTTTCCCTTTTGCAGTCCAGAATGCGCAAAGGATTGCGTTCAAGACGGTTCCCGCACGTCTCGCAGAGGTGTTCTTTCCTGGAGGAGAAAAACTCTGTCAGGCGACGCCTGTATTCGGGGCGGCATTCGGGACATCCCACGGAATTGATCACGACCTCAAGCTGACGCAGACCGAGCCTTCGGAAGATCTCCAGGGAAAGGGCGACAACCTCGATATCGGCATAAGGAGAAGCGGCCCCGATGCTCTCGAAATCGACCTGCCAGAACTGCCTGTATCGTCCTTTCTGAGGACGTTCGAACCGGAACATCGGTCCTGCGCACCACATCTTCACCGGTTGAGGCAAGGTCGACATATGGTGTTCAAGATAGGAACGGACCATGGATGCCGTGGCTTCGGGGCGAAGCGTCATGCTGCGTTCGCCTTTGTCCAGAAATGTGTACATCTCCTTTTCAACAACATCCGTTGTATCTCCGATACCGCGGGAGAAGAGCTCCGTGTGTTCAAAAATGGGCAGATGGACCTCCGAATATCCGAAATGACGGGCGGTCTCCTGAATGATCCTAAATACGTGAGACCATTTCCACGATTCTACGGGGAGAATATCCCGAACTCCCTTGGGTGCGCTTATTTCCGCCATGCTTTTTCCTCCTGATCTGGGCGCGCTGTTTTCGAGCTAACGCGATAAATCGTTGTTCCGAATACATTATGCAGGTTAGTATATCCATTCTCCCGCTTTTTTTCCAGAGAGAAAGGCGAAAAAAAACCGGCCTCGATATCCGGGCCGGGTTTTCAGCTTCGGAGGATTCCTCCATCCATCATGTTCAACGGGACTCGAGCTGAAATTTGATGGCTGTCCTTTCCTCATCGTCAATGGCGATCTTCGAGAAGGCGGGAATACAGATAAGATCGATTCCGTTGGGAGCGACGTATCCTCGTGCAATAGCGATGGACTTTACCGACTGATTCACGGCTCCCGCACCCACCGCCTGCACCTCGACGGCCCCTTTCTCTCGCAGCACGGCGGCGATAGCTCCTGCGACCGACTTTGGTTGTGACTTGGCAGAGACCTTAAGCACTTCCATAAGTAGTGACCTCCTTCGTAGGTTGACGATCTGCGCATATCGGGAAGAGTTCCAATATGTCTACGGAGAGAACAAGCGCTATGCATCCTCGTAGAAACATCGGGACGTGAAAGCCTGAAAGTCAGTCTCCATATTTCTTTCAAAAGTTTCTAAATTAGTATAATCGCAAAAGCAAGTTCTTTGCAAGGCACCAATCTCTTTTATCGGGCGACTTTTCACATTCCGAGGCTTTCGGGAGAAGAAATATTTACTATCCCCTCAAACGGAGCAGATTTTCCTCCGCCTCGTGAAGGCGTTTTTTGTCGCTTTCATGTAGGCGTGCAAAAAGCTTGTTCCGAAAAACTTCTCCGGAATGCTCCCGGCGTTTCATTCCTGTTTTAAGCCCGCCCCACGAAATTTTCTCCCGTCCGGAGTAAAGGTCGATATCTGCGAGTCGGGTACCGTCTTCCGCATATTCTAATCCCATCAGGATTTCCTTGACGATTTGCGCCGAAAAAAAAGTGAAAAAACGGACGCGGTAAATTTGAACAGGCATCAGAATGTGCGCAAAATCCTTCCCCCACCCCTCGCCGAGGATCATTCCCGTATCCAAAGCGGCCAGGACAATACGAAGTCTCTCATAATGTTCCATGAAATAGCCCCATGAATCGTAAATACGGATTTCCATCTCGTTCCACTGCCGATTTTCCAATCCTTCGCTGAAATACCAGAGCGCCCGGCTTCGGAGAAGAAGATGCAATTCCTCATAAGAGGTGTTCCCGACATACAGCACATCATCCTCGACGTCGGACATCGCAATGGGTCCGTTGAGCGGTGCGTAGGTGAAGCAGACTGCGATTCCTTCCTCCGGCGATCGTGCCAGAACGGAGCGTAATCTCCCTCTTCGAGCTCCGAAATCTTTTTCCATTTGTTCCAAGACACGGTCTTTCTCTCCAAAGATACGAAAAACGATGAGACGGGGGAGAAGGCGGACTGACTCGAGTGCTTCCGGGTTTGCGTTGAAAAGTGCTGCCAGCACCTCATCAGCCGGCGATGAAACGACACGGAACCCTCTGCTGCCGTCATCCTCTCTTCCATGGAGGGCTATTATGCTCTGTCCTTCCCCCGCACAATCGAGCGCGCTTTGAAAGGTGTGCATCGAAATTTTAAAACGGACCGCGAGTATTTCCGCCAGCGCGTTCCGATCTCCCTTGAGAAAGACTATCCTTGGACCGCCTCGAACAATTGAAAGCATGAACACACCTCCATATCATCATCAAAGACCGATTTTTCTCCGATTGAGGCGAGCATCATCAACGTAGCCCGGATAAGGAAGATAGAATACCTCGCCGGTTTTAATATTCACCACGTGCATGGAATACAGTCCGTTGAGAAGGAGAGGCATGCCCTCCTTGCAGTTGCGGTGCATAACGGGCTCGTGACCGAAGAGGTTGAACCTTCCGAGAGGTTTTTGCAGATCTTTCGGGGCATGGCTGAGATTAAGGTCAAGGCCGTATAGATCGATTCTGCCGTTTCCTGCAAAGACGGTACTTCCCTGAAAAATTTCCCGAACGCTTCCTTCATGATCGTGATTTCCCGTCACCAGGACAATGTGCCGCTTCTCGACGGGAGCAAGGACTCCGGCAAGTTCGGAGAGCTTCATCCGGTATCTCGAAAGCTCCCCGGGGCGAAGTTCAAGTTTGATATCATCCGCAAAATCCCCTGTGTGGACCACGCAGAGAGGTTGCAGAAGTCGGATCAAGTGGCGCATGCCTCCATAAAATGTTGAAGGGGTGTCGGAAAAATGGAGCAGGATTTTTCCCCGCAGATCCTCCAAACTGTAAGGGAGCGTTATTCCTGAAAAGAGACGGGAAAATGCGAGCCATACATTTTTTATCATGAGCGACTCCTTTCTCTCCCGCAAATTTTATCATGATATTTCCAACCATTTTTCATCGTGCTAGAATGGGAAAAAATCACGGAGCGCACGCGCTTGGGGAGCTTGGGGATACCGAATGAACATAGAACTGAGCGAACGAGTATCAAAAGAACTGAAACTGCCTCGAGAATCGGTGGAGGCGGTTCTTTTGCTTGTGGAAAAGGATTGTACCGTTCCTTTCATTGCGAGATACAGAAAAGAAGCCACAGGGTCCATGGACGAGGAGGCTGTGCTGGCCGTCAAAGATCGCTACGCCCGCTTGGAAGAACTTGAAACCCGAAGAGGGGCGATTCTTTCCTCTCTTGGGGAACGGGAACTTCTTACGCCGGAACTTGAAAAGGCGGTGAGAGCGGCCTCTTCGCTCACTGCGTTGGAGGATGTCTATCTCCCTTACCGTCCAAAACGAAGAACGAGGGCTATCATGGCCGCCGAAAAAGGACTTGCTCCTCTCGCGGATCTCCTTGTCCGCCAGAACGGAGACAATCCTCTTTCGCTTGCAATTCCTTTCGTCTCGGATGAAAAGGGGGTGCCGTCGTCAGGCGAGGCTCTGCAGGGAGCAAAAGACATTCTTGCCGAACGCTTCAGTGAAAACGGCGAAGCGCGCCGGTGTATCCGTGTCCTTTTCGGCAGAAAGGGAAAGATCAGGAGCGCGTGCGTCAAAGGCAAAGAGGAGAGCGGCTCCAACTTCAAGGACTGGTTCTCCTGGGAAGAGCCTGCCGCTGCGGCGCCTTCCCATCGAGTGCTGGCGATGTTCCGCGGCGAGAGAGAAAAAGTGCTTTCCCTCTCGCTGCTCCCTCCTGAAGATGAGGCGCTCCGGCTTCTTCGAGAACTCTTCCTCAAAGGAAACGGGGCTGATTCCATCCTGGTGGACGAAGCTCTTGTCGACGGATATCGACGGCTTCTTGCCCCTTCAATGGAGACCGAACTCCGAAACGCTCTGAAAAAACGGGCGGACAAAGAAGCAATCACTGTTTTTGCGAAGAATATCCGGGAAATGCTCCTCGCACCCCCTCTTGGACCCCGTAATATTCTCGCCGTCGACCCTGGTTTTCGCACCGGCTGCAAGTTCGTCTGCCTGAACCGCCAGGGAGATTTGCTGTTCAACGGAACGATATTTCCTCATCCGCCTCGTTCCGACGAGAAACAGAGCGCGGAAATCATAAGAAAAGCCGTTCAGGACTTTCAAATCGAGGCAATCGCGGTGGGCAACGGAACGGCCGGACGAGAGACCGAGCGCTTTCTTCGGAAACTTGCTCTTCCTCAGTCTGTTCTGATCACAATGGTCAATGAAAGCGGCGCTTCTGTTTACTCGGCCTCGGAAACGGCCCGGAGAGAATTTCCGAACCATGATTTAACCGTGCGCGGGGCAGTCTCGATCGGCCGAAGACTTCTTGATCCCCTCGCCGAACTCGTGAAAATCGATCCGAAATCGATAGGCGTCGGCCAGTATCAGCATGACGTTGACCAGAAAGAACTGAAGAACGCACTCTCGACGGTCGTCGAATCATGCGTCAATGCCGTGGGCGTTGAATTGAACTCAGCCAGCACCGAACTGCTCTCGTTCGTCTCCGGCATCGGCGCCGCCGCCGCTGAGCGAATCGTAAAATTCAGGGAGGAAAACGGACCTTTTCCCTCCCGCAAAGAGCTTCTCAAGGTTCCCAGGCTGGGGCCCAAGACCTTTGAACAGGCTGCCGGTTTTCTTCGAATACGGGACGGAGAGAATCCCCTCGACGGCAGTGCCGTTCACCCGGAACGCTATGCTCTTGTCGAGAAAATGGCCTTGGATACCGGATGTTCTCTAGCGGAACTCATCTCGGACCCCGCAATAAGAAAAACGCTCGATATCAAACGATACGTTTCCGCAGATGCAGGTCTTCCTACGTTGATGGATATCATGGACGAACTTGAAAAGCCCGGCCGTGATCCACGCGAGTGTTTTGAACCCTTTTTTTTCGAGGAGGGCGTCGAAAAGATAGAAGATCTTGTGCCGGGAATGCGGCTTCCAGGAATCGTGACGAACATCACTTCTTTCGGTGCTTTCGTCGACGTAGGAGTCCACCAGGACGGTCTCGTTCACCGAAATCAACTTCCGCGAGGAAGAGGATCCGAACTTGGCCCCGGACAACGCGTACACGTCACCGTGCTGGACGTTGACCTTCCCCGCAAGCGCATATCGCTCTCCATGAGGGAAGCGATGAAAGGCGGAAACAATGAATGAACGGCGGATTGTGGTGATCGGAGGCGGTCCTGCGGGTCTTCTTGCTGCGGGGCGAGCCGCCGAGAAGGGTGCGCGCGTGGTCCTCGTCGAAAAAAACCAGGCACTCGGAGAAAAGCTTCTCATCAGCGGGAAGAAACGATGCAACCTTACCAGTTCCGAAGAGGATACGAACGTTTTCCTCTCGAAGTATGGCCCCAACGGAAAATTTCTCTACTCTGCCTTTTCCGGATTCGGTCCGAGGGAGACAATCGAATTCTTCGAATCCAGGGGAGTTCATCTTGTAGAAGAGCGGGGGAAAAGGATGTTTCCGGCCAAAGGGGGATCCGAGGCAGTCCTGTCAGCGCTTCTCGGGTATCTTCGCGAAGGAAGGGTCGCTGTCTGCCGGGAACGCGAGTCCCTCAACCTGGAAATCGGGAACGGACGTGTCCGCCGCTTCATTCTTCGGGAACATGAAATTGAGGGAGACGCTTTTATCGTCTGCACCGGGGGGAAGTCTTTCCCGAAGACGGGGTCGACAGGAGATGGATACCGTTTCGCTCGACGCGCCGGGCATACTGTCATTCCTCCTTTACCAGCTCTCTGCCCCGTCCGGACGATTGAAAAATGGCCCCTTTCTTCATGCGGCCTTACCTTGAGAAATGTCTCCCTCACACTGCGGCGGGGAGGAACAATTCTGTCACAGCGCTTCGGTGAACTTCTTCTTACTCATTTCGGCATCAGCGGTCCGATCGCAATGGATATGAGCAAAGAAATCGCCGGAGCGGCCGAACGCGGAAAGGTAATGCTCTCCATAGATTTCAAACCGGCTCTCCCGTTGAATGTCCTTGCTGACCGGATAAGCAGGGATTTTGTCAAGTTCTCAGGACGGATGTTCAAGGATTCCCTGGGGGAATTGCTGCCGAGAGGCCTTATACCGGCTGTCCTGCGACTGGCGCCTTTCCCCGTTGAAAAAATCGTCAACTCGCTGAGCAGGAAGGAGATAGAAGAAACCGCCTCTCTTTTCAAGACTTTTCCTCTCACTCCGGACGGCCTGCTCGGCTTCGAATGGGCGATTGTAACGAGCGGCGGGGTTTCGCTGAAGGAAATCGAACCCGCTACAATGCGATCGAAGCTCGTGGAGAATCTCTTCTTCGCGGGCGAGGTACTCGACCTCGACGGCCCAACGGGCGGATTTAATCTCCAGATGTGCTGGAGTACCGGGTATCGGGCCGGCGAGAGCGCCGCGGACATGATTTTATCAGCATAATTCGAGAGAAAGGAGATGCAACGTGCAAATATTCAATTCCTCCTCTCAAAAACGAATATCCTTTTTCATCCTTTTTCTCGTTGCGGCTTTATTACTGGGTCGGACCTATCCGCTTTCGGCATTCCGCCATCAGGTGCGAATATTACTTCTGAACTCTTACTCAGGTGAAGATTATTGGACTTCAGAAACAAACAGAGGCATTTTTACCGCGTTTTCCGAAAAAACCGCAAACGTGGAATTTTTCGTCGAAAACCTTGATATTACAGGCACTTTTTCCGCAATCCACTTACCCGAGTTACGCAAGCTTTTTCAGGCGAAATATACTTCAATACCGCCGGATCTTATCATTTCGATCGGAAATGATGCGACTACATTCGCTCTCGGACAAAGAGGAATTCTCCTGCCGGAAGTTCCTATTGTTTTTTGCGGTCTTACCAACAAGGCTCTTCTCTCGATTTTTCCACCGGAGAAAGGAACCGGTGTTTTCAATGAAGAACCGTCGTTATTGCTTCTCAGGGAAATCCTGAGGTTGCATCATGACGCTCCGGTCATCGCCATAATCACCGACCTTACACCAAGGGGTTTTCGGGATATTGCCCGTATGAACGAGGCTGCGGCGAAACTCGGGCTTCCTTCCGGGCGCCTGCTCCCTATTACCGGACTGGACCTCGACATGATCACCTCCGCCATCGCCGAGCTCCCCAGGGGATCAGTCCTTATTCTCGGCCACTTCTCCGTCACAAAGGAAGGAAATATCGCCTCTTTCTCCGGACTTCTGGAAGTCCTCAGGAGCGTTTCCGGTCTGCCGATTTATTCACTCCTGGAAGAAGGCGCTGCCTTGGGAGCACTGGGAAGTGTCTCTGCAGGAGGGTTTCAAAAGGGGTACCAGGCCGCCGGGATTGCCTTGCGCATTCTCGAAGGAGAAGCTCCCCAAGCGATAGCGCCCGTGCTCAGCGCAAACAGCAGGATTCTTTATAACTACTCTGAAATGAAAGAATTCAATATCTCGAAGAACGGTCTTGCTCCGGAAAGTGTAGTTTTCGGGGATCCATTGGACGAGTTTCACAGATATACGCCGCTGATCCTCGGAAATACGCTTCTTGTTCTTTCTCTCGGCGGGATGGTATTCTTCCTGAGAAGGAAAATTTCAAGGAGAATAATGACGGAGAATGACCTGATTCAGCAGACGGAGTACTGGAAAAAACTTTTCGAGTACTCACCCCAGGGGATTCTTATATACGACAACACGGGGGAGATAAAAGAAGCGAACAGCCGTTTCCGGAATATGTTTCGCTCATCTGAACATGCCGCTCCTGCAGGGAATGTCCTTTCTCTTTTATCCGGCGCCGAGATCAGCATTTCGCAAGAAGAAGTATTCCCTTTATCAGAGGATTCCACGGCCGGCGAAGTGAGCGCCATGGAAGTCGAACTTCCGGACGGAGACGGCGGAAAACTGTCGGCCTCATTTCTGGCTTTTCCTATTTCGGTATCCGATGAAGGCACTTATTTCTGCGCCCTTTTTCACGATATCCGAGAAAGAAAAGAGCTGGCGAATAAACTTCACCGCCGCGCCTTTCTCCAGGAACGTATGACGGCCATTTCATCGCGATTCGTCCTCTTCCAGGACTTTACCGAATCGATGGGAGCTGCCCTGGAGGACATCCTCTCCCTTTCAGGAGCGAAATGCGCTTCTCTCTTCCTTCTCTCCGAAGAAGGAACACTGGTCCCTGAAATGGAGATTTATTCTCCCGACAGGAAACGGAATATCTCCATTGCGGAAAATTTTTCAGACAAAGATGATTTCTTCTGGAGATCCGCTCTGCTGAAAGAAAAGCAGTCCACCATTCTCACTTTGGAATCGAATACATTGTTACGGGACGGCAAATGGAGTTTCCTTAGGCAGTCCGGTATCTTCTCGCTATCAGTATTGTCTCTTTTTGTCGAGGAAAATTTTCAGGGGGTACTCCTCCTCGTAGATCCTCGCTCTCAATGGGCAACCCCCGCGGATGAACCAATGCTCCGCTTTTTTGCCGACCTGATGGCGCTTGCAATTGAGCGGCGAAAAGAAGAAGCGTCTCTGCGCAAGGCTCATGACCTCATCCAGAACAGGTTTACCGGAGCTGTCACCGCTCTCTGTCAGGTCAGCGAACTTCGGGATGTCTCCACCTCGGGGCATCAACGAAATGTTTCCCTTCTTGCCGAAAGACTGACCGCGGAAATGAACCTCTCCGAAGAGACACGATTGTCGGTGCGTTATGCCGCTCTCGTTCACGACTTGGGAAAACTATACATTCCTGCAGAAATTCTCGGGAAACCTTCTCCCCTCTCACGAGCAGAGTATGAACTGGTCAAGAAACATCCTGAATTCGGGCACGATATTCTCTCTCCTTTGAATTTTCCATGGCCTTTAGCCAAAATCGTTCTGCAGCACCATGAACGCATGGACGGGCAAGGGTATCCTTTCGGCCTCACGGGGCAGCAAATAATTTTCGAAGCCCGTCTTCTGTCTGTTGTCGACGCCTTTGACGCAATGACTTCCGACCGTCCCTACAGGAAAAAGAAGTCTACGGAGACTGCGCTGATCGAACTTTCCGATCTTGCCGGCACGGTCTATGACGCAAAGATCGTGGAGGCTTTCGTTACGATGATTCGAGAGAAGCTCGGGGTCACGGTATAAAGGCAGAATGACCGAAACCCTTGGAGGCAACCGGAGAACCTGCGCCCTTATGCTGGAGCGCGTTTTTCCAGAACATGAAACAATGCAAGAGTCCGCCCCTCAATGAAGGGCGGACTCTTGCAAAGGATTTCCGAGAACAAAAAACCGGTTTACTCCTTGCCGGCGATGTACTGAGCCAGTTCCACCATCCTGTTGGAATAGCCGTACTCGTTGTCGTACCATACCATGACCTTGGCGATCTTGCCCATGATCACCTTTGTGGAAGGCGCGTCCACGATGCCGGAGTGGGAATTGCCGATAATGTCGGCAGAGACGATCTCCTCATCGTTATACTCAACGATGCCCTTCAACCGCCCCTCCGCAGCCGCTTTCAACGCGGCGTTTACGGACTCTACAGTGACTTCCTTTTTAAAATGAACCACGATATCGGTTATAGAACCATCGGCAACCGGAACACGGACGGAAATCATGTCCATTCGCCCCTTCAGCTCCGGAAAAAGAGGCACCATGGCCTTGGCCGCACCGGTGGTCGCCGGCACGAGAGAGACCGCTGCAGCACGTCCCTTTCTGCCGCCTCCCTTGGGGACGTCTACGAGCACCTGTGTCGACGTATAGGCGTGAATTGTCGTTCCCATAAGGTACTCGATACCGAATGCGTCGTTCAGAACCCTGGTTACAGGAGCCAGTGAATTCGTCGTGCAGGACGCGTTGGATACGACAACATGTTTCGCCGGATCATAGGAGTCTTCATTGACGCCGAGAACAACAGTCAGATCCGCATCGTCGGCAGGCGCACTGATGATGACTCTTTTAGCGCCGGCATCGATATGAGCCATTGCTTTTTCTCTTTTGGTAAAAAAGCCGGTGCACTCGAGCACGATGTCGACGCCGAGCTCCTTCCAGGGAAGTTTTGACGGGTCTTTCTCCTTGAAAAGAGGAATTTTCCTTCCGTCAAGGATCAGGGAATCTTCCCCCGCCTCGACAGAAAAACCGGCCTGACGGTGGATGGAGTCATACTTGATGAGATAGGCCATCTCAGATGCCGGAGTCAGGTCATTCAATGCCACGATCTCAACATCCTCGGGCTTGTTCGCCATATAACAGCGGAGAACGAGACGTCCGATTCTTCCAAGTCCATTGATCGCTATTTTTTTCATTGCAACACCCCCAAAAGTGTATGAATATCACATATCAAAATATCTGCTTATTGTATCACAAAACAGAATCTCAGTCAGCAGAAACCTCTTCCTTGCGGTTTTCGTGATGCGAGTGAGAACGTGCAATCCACCACACACCCGCGCCTGCTGTAACCGGTATTGTGAGAAGAAGTCCCACCGTACCGGCCACACTACGGAGGATTTCCTGTGCAATGTGAGGATCGTTGAGGAGGGCGATCAGGTCGGGCCCCTCCATGGCGATGAGGACGACAAAAGGAAGCGAGCTGCCGAGATATGCGAGGATAAGGGTATTGATCATGCTGCCGAGCACGTCGCTCCCCACATTGAGCCCCGCTCTCCAAAGCCGGCGCAGTGGAATCGAAGGATCGTAAGAATAGAGTTCGGCCATGGAGGAAGTGACGGAGATCGCGACATCGAGCACCGCACCGATGGCGCCGACCATGACGGCGGCAAGCATCAGTCCCCTGAGTTCGAGATGGGGAGCAACGGAAAAAAGCAGTACGGCACTGTCGTTTTCAAGTCCCGTAAGCTGCCACAGAGCGATCATGGTCCAACCGGTCACCGAGGCCGCGATGGCTCCTCCTACCGCTCCGATAAAGGGAATTGGCCAGAGGATCCTTTTCGGGACCACAAAAGCGATCGTGATGATCGAAACTCCTGCTATGGCGAAAATGGCAAATGGAACAGGCGTGTAGCCCGCCGCAAGCAAAGGTACAAACCAGCCCAGAAGCAAAAAGAGGGAGAGAAAAAGCCCGCAGAGAGCTTTTACGCCTGCTTTCCCTGCCAGAACGGCAAGCGCGGCACATACAAGCGTGATGAAACCGACAACGACTGGAATCCTGTAGCGGTCGCTGATGGAGTACTGTTGGAAACCATCGTCGAAAGTATCGAGAAGCAGGAGATACTCTCTTCCCGGGAGAAGGGCCAGCCTGCTGTCCGCAAGCCGAAGAATGTCCAAATCTTCCGTCGTTCCTTTCTTGGGGCCATTTCGATATGTTATGCGAATACGGACATTTTCCGTTTCCCAATCTCCTTCGCTCTCGGCCGGGGACTCGCTTTCCCTTGCGAGCACCTCATCAAGGATGACAACGGAAGAGTCTTCGGCATTCCACCTGTTAAGCACGTATTTGTCCGCTGCGTGCGAAGACAGCCATGCAAGCAGAGGCACCAATAACAGCAGGAAAAAGAAGGAACGGCGAACGCTTTTTACCATGGGAGCCTCTTCCCTATTTTTTTCTTCCGCATACATCGGCGGAAGCGCAATCAAGCCAGGAAAGGAATTCCTCCAGGCCGAGATCATTCAGTTTCTCCCGAGTCGGAATGCCTTGCTCCGACCAGCCTCGCGCGGGATAGTACTCTTTCAGCTGAGCCTCCAGATCGGGAAGCGACTGTGCGGACCCGCCGCTTCCGCGAGGTTGTTTCAGTATCCTTTCGGGGAGAGTGTCGTCAGCCGCGGATGCGCCGCACGCGATATTGAAAATGCGTTTCAGATTGAAAATACGCTCGCCGGCATCCATAAGTTCGTCCCTGTTCATATCCCACCCGGTGATTCCGTTGATCCATTGAAGAAGATCGTCTATCCTCGTAATTGCAAAAGGGAATTTGCACATCTTCAAGGAATCAAGGACTCCCATCATGTTCTGGAGAGGAACGTTCACCCTGCCCTTTCCTTCGTCGACACTTCGATCCATGACGCTGTCCATGCCGAAGTCGGGATAGGTGGCACTGCGTTCGAACGAGTAAGAGAAACCGGATAGGTGGCATGCTCCCCTGTTCGAAGTCGCGTACCCCGTTGCAAGACTTTTATAACAGCGAGGGTCGTGCGCAGGGAAGTCCATCCCCTTGGAGTGGATGGCATACTTTTCCGCCCCCTTGCCGATCCTCGATGCGGCCTTGCGCGTTCCTTGGGAAAGCACTTCCCCGAATCCGCGCCTTTCGGCGATATCATTGAGAAGGCGAAGCATCGCATCGCCATCTCCCCATTCCAGTGAATATCCTATATCGTCCCGTGTGATGATTCCCCGCTCGAACAGTTCCATGGCAAAAGCAACGGCGGATCCTCCGGAGATGGTGTCGATCCCCATTCTGTTGCAGAAATCGTTTCCTCTCCCTATCGCCTTCAGATCATTGATAAGGCAGTTGCTCCCAAGCATTCCGATGGTCTCGTACTCCGGGCCTGCACCCTTTATATCATCGAATGCGACATCGCGTCCGCAACGAATAGGACAGGAGGTACAGCCCCAGTTGCCGGTAAGAATGGTCTCCGCCATCGCCTCGCCGGTGATGGATTTTATCTCTTCGGGCCATGCGCCCATGCTCCAGTTTTTCAGGGGAATATCCCCGTTCTGTTCCGCCAAGGCCACTCCACCGGCAGTACCGAACCTCGTCATGGCAGGAAGTTTTTCCATGTAGAACTTCGCTTTCTCAGCGGATTTCGCCCGCACGGATTGAGCGTCGGCCATGAGTACCGGAGCGTTGCCGCGGGCCACAATCGCCTTGAGATTTTTTGAACCCATAACGGCGCCCATGCCGCCTCTTCCTGCGGCCCGTGCATTCGGTCCGTCGTGCATGATATTTGAAAGCAGGACCATTCTCTCCCCGGCAGGACCGATACAGGCCACGCCGGCTGGTTTGCCCGTCTTCTCCAGAAGAAGTTTCTCGGTATCGAAGGAGTCCTTTCCCCAAAGAGAGGATCCGTCCCGTATATCGATCTTTCCGTCGATCAGAGCAACATAAACGGGATTCGAAGCTTTGCCGAGAAATATCATGCCGTCAAAACCCGCTTTCTTCATATGATATCCGAAGTGTCCTCCGCAATCCGATTCTCCGAACATATCGGTCAGCGGTGATTTCGCGATGACCTGATGCCGTCCCGAAGTTGGAATTCCGGTACCCTGGAAGGGCCCGTTCAAAAAAATCAGGGGATTTTCAGGAGAGAGAGCTTCGGATTTCGGCGAACCGTACTTGAAAAGCAAGTACGTGCCAAGGCCGGAACCTCCAAGGTATTTTCGCAGCATATCATCTTTGATGGAGATAATATCCGTTTCGGACGACGTAAGATCGACAAGCGCTATTTTCATTTCCATACGTGATCACATCCCTTTCATGAAAATACATCGAAACATATCCTTTGAATCGGATAGCCCCGTTCTTTTTCAGAGCAGGCATACTCCTAGAAAACCGGCGACAAGAAGGAGCAACTGCGGAAATCTGCTCATCACGGAAAGCCTCGACAAAAAAAACATTGCGGCGGTTAAACTCCAAAGCCGCCAGTCATGAACCAGCGGACGCAGAATCACCCAAAAAGCCGCGAACAGCATACCCGACACAACTGGGCGAAGCGCCCGCTGCACTTGCTCCACTCTTTTCTTCCATGCTCCGGAGGATTTCGAGAGGAGGAAAAGAGCACCCAGAAGCAGTGTGAGAGGTGCTGCAATCACTGAAAATGTGGCCATTATCGCTCCGGTGACTCCGGCAAGCCGGTACCCAACAAAAGTTGCGGCATTCACGGCGATTGGGCCCGGTGTCATCTGGGCAAGTGAAACCACTTCCGAGAACGCTCGTTCCGAGAGCCACGGTCTGGTTACAACGAGTTCGAAGTGGATGAAAGGGATAGTCGCGAGCCCCCCCCCGAAAGCTCCAAGTCCGATTCGGCCAAATACAACAACGAGAGTCCAAAGGACGTTCACGAAATGTCTCCTTCCCCAAGAAGGAGACGAAGAAAAAGTCCGCTTCCCAGAGCAATGAAGGGGTGCAGCTGCAAGCCCATTAAAAGGAAAACCACAAGAGCAAACGTCAGAACGTCTTTCCAGCCCCTGCCGAATGAAATTTTCGTCATACCATATACCACCTGGCCGATTATCACAACGACGGCACAGGTTGCCCCAAGAAAAAACGAGGCAAGCCATGGTTCATGCATGGAGCGGAGCAGCACTTTCGAGAGAAGGAGAATCGTAAGAAACGGCGGAAGGCTTGTCCCGATGATGGCGAGCACCGCACCCCTGATGCCGGCAAGACGCCTCCCGGCGAGAAACGCCATGTTTACGGCAACCGGCCCCGGAAATGCCGTAGCCAATACCATCATTCCGGAAATCTCATCGGTATCGATGAGTCCAGTGGAGCGCAATTCCTTCTCGATGAAACCGAGCATGACGATCCCACCGCCGAAAGTGAAGGCCCCCATGCGTAAAAAAAGCAGAAAGATAGAAGCAAAAGACATTCAATACCTCCCGAAAACCGGCAGAAGGCGTTTGTTTTCAACCATTCCTATGCAAAAAGAGAGAGAATTCCTGCAAGCTCGGACTGCAACATCGAGTTATACTTGCCGCGACGGTACTCAAGCGTCATGGCGCTCTTCTCTCCTGCATCCGCGTCCCGCATCTCTTCCTTCAGAGCCGCCGGAAGCTCCACGTATTTCCCCTTGAGCTGCATCTCTTCGTCGAAGAAAAGCAGGGTCGGGATCCGAGAAGTGCCTGTAAGCGCTTCAAGCTCTTTTTCGAAAGGCGATCTCGGAAATACCGTAACCTTTATCATCGGGTTCAATTCTGCCATCCGGTGCACGAAAGGCATTGTCACTACAGAATCAGGGCAGTATATCTCCGCGAATGCGGCAAGTTTCAGCGTGTGGGCAACCCGCCGTACCGCTTCCTCAAACTCGTCCGAAAAAACGGTGCGTTCGCAGGCCCGGCGCTGCCGGTCACGCTCCTCTTCGTAGCCTTTTTCGAGATACTCGCCGAACGAATACCCTTTCGTAAAATCAATCACGTTCTTCACCCCGCATCTACACGTTTTGGAGACTATCTTACCCCGCAAGGCATTTTTTCTCAAAGGGAATTTTTCGGAACTTCGGAGATCACTTCTGTCCCGTGAAGTTTTCCCCGGAAAAAAGAGAAAAAAACGCCCACCAGGCAGAGAAAGGCGGAAATGCTGAAACAGATACGAACCATGACGAGGAACGTGGCGTAATATTCAGGCGTGATACGGTTCTCTCCGAGAAAAAGCGCGAAGATGACGGTGATGATCATCATGCTCGTCATTTGCCCGAGAACTCTCATTGTTCCCACCGAACCGGAAGCCACTCCGTAAAAGCGTGCGGGGACAGAGCCCATGATCGCGTTTGTGTTGGGGGAAGAAAAGAAAGCGAAACCGAGTCCCAGAAAGAGGAGGGCCGAGACGATCAGAAACATCGGGGTATCCCACCCGAGAAAAATGAAACAAGCAAGTCCGAGTGCTGTGGAAAACATCCCTCCTGACGCAAGGAGTCCGGGCTCTATCCGGTCTGAAAGTTTTCCTGTTATAGGAGAAAGGACCGCTTGCAGGAGAGGTTGTGTCACCATCACGATTCCAGCCTCGGAAGGAGACATTCCTTTGATGTACTGAAGATAGAGGCTGAGGAGGAACGCAACGGAGTAGGTTGCGGCGTAGTTGATGAGAGCCGCGATATTTGAAAATGCGAAGACGCGGTTTCCTGAGAAAAGCCTGATATCGAACAGCGGATTCTCCATGGACAGCATCCGCTTCAGAAAGAAAAGGAAAAAAACAAGTCCGCATCCGAGGAGAGCGACCGCCGTCCTGGAAGGGAGTATGGACGCGCCGTACATCAGGGCAACAAGGGAAAAAGCGTACAGGAAACAGCCGGTAATATCGAGATCCTGATCTCCGGCCTCTCTCCATTCAAAGCGTATAAAACGTTGGAAGAGAAAAAGCAGGAGAAATCCAAGGATGACATTTGTATAAAAAATAGATTTCCATCCGAAAGTCGCGATGAGGATTCCGCCCAGAAATGGTCCTGCCGAAGATCCCAAGTATATGGCCGCTACATTGACTCCCAATGCTTTCCCTCTCTCGGAAGAAGGGAATACGGAAGTGAGAATCGCCATACCCATTGTGAGCATCAACGCTCCTCCCAATCCCTGCATACATCGCAGGAAGATAAAAAAGAGCATATTGGGAGCTGAGGGACAAAGAGCTGTTGCAAGGGTGAAAGCCCATGCGCCGGCGACGAGCACTCTCTTTCTTCCCCAGATATCTCCCATCTTTCCCGCCGGTACGAGAAAGACTGCTGAAGAAAGAAGGTAGGATGTGGCCACCCAGCTCAGCCAGACGGCGCTTGCTCCGAAAACCGTCTGAATTGCGGGCAAAGCGATATTCACACCCGACAGCATGAACGGTGGGAGAAAGGCCGTTAGCGCTGCGGCAGTCAGTATAATATTTTTCGAAAGAAAAGGGCTGTCGTTTCTTTTCAACAGGAACACTCGTCTCATCAGGGAATTCTTCCTGCGTGACAGTATACCTTATATGATGCACTTACGACAATATCGGAACAGGAAGGGTCCTTTCCTGTTCCGATATTGTCTCGCACGTATTTTCGGAAAGGTGGATTTTTACGCCAATTCCAAACCTGCGAAAAAGGCTCTTTGGTTGACTTCCAGCGCATTTCGAGGAACGCACGCACGGATCGTCTCGATCCAGCGGTCGTCTGCCAATCCCAGGGCGTTGATCACCGTCCCGAGAAGGACCATGTTCGTGGTTTTCGGGTTCCCAAGTTTCCGCGCGACTTTTGCGGCTTCAACGACCAGAACCCGGGAGACGGCGTTCGAGAGAATGTGTTCTAATTCCGAAGGATACTCCGCCTGCCCCAGGATGACCGGCATCGGGTGGATCTCCTGGTTGTTCACGATCAGCATTCCCTCCGATGAAAGATAGGAAATCCATCGCAAGGCTTCCATCTTCTCGAAGCCAACCAGAAGATCGGCCTCTCCCCTGCAGAGCACCGGCGAACGGACATTCCGGCCGTAACGGACATGCGTCGAGACGCTGCCGCCCCGCTGGGCCATCCCGTGAATCTCGGACATCTTCACATCGAACCCGAGCGCGAGAAGCCCTTCCGAGAGGACTTTGCTCGCGAGGATCGTCCCCTGTCCTCCCACACCGACCAGCAAGACGTTTATTGTATGCTTATCCATGTTGATCACCTGCTCTCGAAATCGCCTGCTTGGGACAGACCTGCACGCACAGGGTACAGCCGTTGCAGGCAACGGAATCAATAACAATACGGTCCCCGCGTTTCGTGATCGCCGGGCAGCCGAGCTTGAGGCACGAAGAGCAGAGAATACACTTCTCCTGGTCGACGACACAGTACAAGGAGACCCTTGCTTTCTGGACATCTTTTATCAATGCGCATGGACTGGTTGTTATGATGACGGAGGTTTCCTCCGCGGCGCAGGACGAATCCACGGCGTTGCGGCACGCTTTCAGGTCGTAGGAATCAACGACATGGATATGCTCCTTCCTGACACCGCACGCCTCGCAGAGACGCGGAATATCAAGTGAGGTCGTTTCTTCGCCCATCAGCGTGCGCCCCGTGCCGGGATTCTCCTGCCGGCCGGTCATCGCCGTAATCCGGTTGTCCAGAATAACGAACACGCCTCTTGACTTGTTCACCACCGCGTCGATCAGGCCGGTGATTCCGGAGTGAAAAAACGTGGAATCTCCCAGGATGCCGAAGACCTTCTGCGATCGTCCTGCCTTCTCCTGCGCCTTCTGAAATCCTACAGCAGCAGAAAAACCCGCGCCCATGCAGATGGTGCTCTCGCCGACATTGAGCGGAGCCATCGATCCGAGACCGTAACACCCGATATCTCCCATGACCACCAGGTCATTTTTCCTGCTCATTGCGAAGAGAAGCCCCCGGTGAGGGCATCCGGCGCAAAGAAGCGGCGGACGGTTCGGCGGCGAGATCCCGGTATCGGGTCCGGAGGACGGCGGTTTTCCAAGAACCGCTTCCGCTACGATGGCGGGAGAGAGTTCATCCACCAAGGGGAGCACATCCTTCCCCGAACAGGCGATGCCCATGCCCCTCACTGCTCCTTCGATGAAAGCGTCGTTTTCCTCAACTATCCAGAGCTTCTTGACCTTCGAGGCAAAGTTCCGAATAGCTTTCTCCGGCAGGGGCCAGGTCATCCCCAGTTTCAGATAGCTCGTGCTGTCGCCGAGGGCTTCACGGGCGTGCTGCAGGCCTATGCCGCTCGCGATGACGCCGATTTCGCCTTCGCCCTCCTCGAAGGAGACAAACCCTGATGATTCGTTAAAATCCTGTAAAGCCAGAAGGCGTTTTTCGACAAGATAGTGCTTTGCCTTGGCAAAGGCGGGCAGCATTGCATTTTTCGCCGGATTTCGGGTATACTCCCGCACCGGGCGCTCCATCCTTTCCCCTGTCTCGACGACGCTCTTGCTGTGGCAGATCCGGGTCGTGACGCGAAGGAGAACGGGCGTGTCGAACTGCTCGGAGATGTCGAAGGCCGCCTTCATGAAATCAAGACACTCCTGGCTGTCGGAAGGTTCGAGCATGGGGAGTTTTGCATGGAGAGCATACCACCGGTTGTCCTGTTCGTTCTGGGAGCTGAAAAGGCCCGGGTCATCCGCGTCCACGATAACGAGCCCGCCGTTGACACCGATGTACGACATTGTGAAAAAAGGGTCCGCGGCTACGTTCAAGCCCACATGTTTCATGGCGCACATGGCCCGTGCTCCTGCCATGGAAGCTCCGGCGGCGACCTCCAGAGAGACTTTTTCGTTCGTTGACCACTCGGAATAGATCTCGCTGTACCGGGCGATGTTCTCAAGAATTTCAGTACTCGGCGTTCCGGGATAGGCTGCCGCAACATGGCAGCCGGCCTCCCACGCGCCCCTGGCAATAGCTTCATTACCGGTCAACAGTTCCCTCATCGACTCCACTCCCTCCAACAGAACACACCGCTTACATGGACGAGCTTCCAGGGAGCGTTGTGATAATAAATTTTTATCATATTTTATTGCATTACGCAACACGTTGAATTTCCGACCTGGACAGGATAAGCGAAAAAAAGTTGCGAAGCGCACTTCGACGACCCGGGCATGCTCATGTCTTCTTCAGATAACGATAAACCGTCGCTTCAGAGACGCCAAGACGTTTTGCCACCTTTGCAACGGCGCCCTTCATCGAGAAAAGATGACGGATTTTGAGCATGCTCACAAAGTGTATTCGGTCCTCGGGGGACATCGCCCCGGGGGGAACGGAACATTCGGAAGAGGCCTGCTCAATAAGGACATCCATCAGTCCGTCGAGGTTTGAGTGCGATTCTCTTTCAAGGACCGTTTCGAAAGGAAGATCCTCTTGTGCACGTTCTGCAAGATCTCTCGAGAGCCCGTTCAGCATCCTTATTTTTTCGTGGAGGGTATCGTGAAGTTTGATAAGGTTGGTCACATCATGATTGGCGCATATCATGCCGCGCAGCTCGCCTTTCTCGTCCTTGATGAAGAAGGTGTGCGATTCAAGGATGCGATTGTCCTTTGTCCTGTCGACATGGGCAACCATATCTTCGACATACCCCCCGCTTTGGATGAGCTTTATGAAAGTGGGAGCGTACTCGGACATTGTGCTCCCGACGGAGCGGCCGCTGATCTGGCCGTTCCTGATCGCCACTATTGATGACTCCGGGCGTGAAACGTCATGCAACACGAGTTCATACTCCGGTCCGCAGACCTCGGAGAAGAAATCAAGAAGGGGTATGTATTTTTCCAGGAACCAGCGGTTGTCGGCTTTTTTGTCGTCGTTTTTCATGAAAGCTCCTTCCTTCGGAAAAGAGAGAGTCCTCGGTGATAAAAAACTCATATCACTTCAGCAGCTCCTTGTAAAGAAGAGCGAAGCATCAAAACAGAGTTCCATTACAAAGCAGTCTATATTTTTCTTTTCTATGATTCGCACACGTGAAAATAAAAAAAGAATTCCCCTGATCTGTATTCTGCAGGCTGTCTTCAACGAATTTGTTTTTTACGGCAACTAATTGACATGTTCTGAAAATGGGCGTATTATTACGCGCAACTTTCAGACATTCCTTAAAGGTGGGAAGGAAGGCTTCTTTTGAACTCAAGACAATTGGGTCTCTGCGAATTTCCGGTTTTCCTCTTTAACAAAGATCATCGGTATTATTTCACCGAAGATGGATATTTTTGTGGAAACCGGTTTAACCGCGGCCAGAGTGTCTGGATACTGTAAAAAATTCAGTGACAGGAAAACACAAAAGCCGGGCCGGGTTCGGGTTCCGGCTTTTTTCTTTTTCATTATCGGTCCGTTGGCCAAGGAGGGAAACAAGGTGAAAAAAAAGGTTGAATTGAAGCAATCCGGGACATTGACGATCGAAAAAAAAGAAGAGGGTCTTGAACGCCTTGTCGGACTTCTTGGCGATCCTGTAGCGCATACTCTTTCACCCGCCATGCAAAATGCAGCCTTTCTGGCACTGGGTTTGCCCTTTCGTTATCTCGCGTTTCATGTGCGTGCAGAGGAATTCGAAAGGGCAATGGAAGGGCTTGATGCTCTCGGGGCAGTCGGTACGAACATCACGGTCCCCCACAAGGAACGGGCCTTTCGCTGGGTACGCCGACTGGACCCCTCGGCAGCCAGAACAGGAGCCGTGAACACGGTGCTTTTTAGTGCGGATGGCAGTACTGGTTACAACACGGACGTCGCCGGCATCCGCACAGCGCTTGCGGCGCTCTCTCCCCGAAGGGAAAGTGCGCTCATCCTCGGCGCCGGGGGTGCAGCCCGCGCGGCTGTCTGCGCACTTCAGAATGAAGGGTTCAAGCATATCGGCATTATGAACCGTACACGTGAACGAGCTGAAACGCTTCGAAACCAGCTCTTTGCCGTGAATAGCCGGGAGGTTCCGCCGACAAGCGAGATTCTCTCGTTTGGAGAGATCCCCTCCTTCGCTCCCGATCTGCTGGTGAACACAACATCGCTTGGAATGCACAACACCCCCTGGCCGGAAGAACTGCTCGACACGGCAGTTTCGCTGGCAAAGGGTGGCGCCGTCCTCGACCTCGTCTATATGCGCGGAAGCGAAACGCCTCTCTGCGATCGCGCACAACGCTTGGGCATACCTGCCGTCTCCGGACAGGAAGTGCTTCTTCACCAGGGAACAGCCGCCTTCGAACTTTTCACCGGAATGAACGCTCCCGTCGAGGTCATGCGGGAAACCCTCATGAAGGGGAAATCATGATGCTCGATAAAAGGTTGCTCTTCGAAAAAATATCCCCAAAAAGAGGCGCTCTTCCTCGGGACGTTTCGGAAGAGCGCCTCTTTTTTTCCGGTGAATTATCCGACGGCGATGAACGAGAGCCGGCGAGCGAGCAGCTTGATGCACATGACGAAGAGAGGGATCTGGATAAGCTGCGTCTGGAAACGAACAAAGACCGTCGCCATGAAAGGCACACCGAAGAGCATGTTCAGAAACCACGGTACCATCAGCACCGATGTGATGATCTGCCCAGCGGCGATAGCGAGCAGAATCTCGAGGAAAGAGTGATCCGCAACATGCTCTCTATGCGGAAACAGCTTGAGCATAAGAGGGGGAATTGCTCCCGTAAGGGCGGCGGTGAGAGTGAAATGAGGCATGAATGCTCCTCCCAGAGGGCTCATGATAAACCCCGCTATATCACCGAGCGCGCCCACAACCGCACCGGCACGCGGCCCGAAGAAAAGGCCGGCGAATATGACCGGAAGTGCTCCGAAGCCGATCCTCAAGGCCTCTGTACCGCCTATCGGGATACGAATACTGGCGATACGCGTGAGCACCACATTCATACAGATTAAAAGGGAAAGAACCACCATATCGCGAATTGCGAAACGTGAATGTTTCATAAAAAAGCCTCCTTTGACGATACCGGCACAACCGCCACATCAAAAGAGGAGTAATCCAATTGATGTGACAGCGAACGCGACTTCCCCACCGCAAATCATGAATGATTTTTCGTCCCGGGGCAACGTCCCATCCCAGGGCACTTCACGCGGGAAAACCTACTCTGTCTCGCTATTTCAAAAACATTATATCATCTTTTTCGAAAAACAACCTCTAAGTAATTTTTAATGTTCCGGAACGGAAGAATATGCCCGCCGCTTCAAGTCCCTTTCCGAATCTGACCGGTGATGCGTTCAAACTCTCTCAGAACTTCCTGGTCGTATACTATGGAAAGATCGGGAAGCGCGAATCCGAAAACACCTTCGAGTGTTCTCATGGAGACGTTGATCAACGAGATCAGGTCCCCCCCCGTTTTGACCGTCTGATAGGTGTTCCGGGCTACGGAGAGATCGTTCCTGAGCTTTTCCGCGGAAACGCGCAGCTTATTTTGCTGTGTCCGAAGATACTCACGGTAGAGAGAAGCTGTTCGAACCGTCCTTTCATTCGCCTGGACGTTCGTTTCAAGGACCAGGCGCCTGGTTTCGTCATTCGAGGCGCCGGCGAGCATTTCTTCCGCCTGTTTCTTGAGACGCGCCGCCGAGTTCGTGATTTCATCCAGCCGCGGAGAGTACTCCGTCGCGATCTTTTCGAGAACGTTCTGATGCGCATGAAGATAGATATCCACCAATACCATATGGACTCCGGTATATTTTCGGGCCATGTGAATGTTTCCCTCGCCCTTCCGGAGAAGTTCCACGATCTGGAGGTTGATCTTCTTGATGCTGTCTGCAGCGAGAAGCAGGGCAATAACGTCGTCTCCGCTCACGCTGGCGAGCAGAATATCGAGACGCACTCCGTCGACGCTGACCCCCATGGCGCTCAGCGCAGCCACCATCGAGGAGCGGATCGCCTCTTTCTCTTTTCTGAAACGGGCGGCATCCTTCTGAAGTTCTTCAATATTCTTGTCGATTTTTGAGCGGGTCTGGCGGAAAGGAACCCAGCTCTTTTCGGGGGCGCCGATCCGCTCTTTTCTCAGCTCGGAAATTTTCTGTTCCGCCTTTTCGATCCGCTCCTCCAAAGAGCGGTACTCTCCTCGTGAGGCATGAAATTCCGAGTCGAGGAGGATGTTGAATACCTCGTTCAGCAATTTCTCATACTTCTCGGTATTGGATTGCTTATCCGCGCCGAAGATGCGTGATTCCGGCAGTTTTTCTCCTCTTTCGAAGAGTTCGAGAGCCTGTTCGAGCTTCGGCATGGCTTTGCTCCACATCTTGGCGAAGATGGAGTCGCCGGACTCTTCCGCTCCGACGCCGGCTGCGCCAAGAAAAACTATTACAGCAAGAAACACGAACATCCTGAACTTCTTCATGGCTATCACCTCGTGACAATAATCTACCACAAACGGGCCGTTCTTTGTTGAGTAATCGTACATAGTCAAATCTCTTTTTTGATTCTCTCCGCCATGTGCCGACACGCCTTTTCAGGGATGGTATACTCTTTCAGGAGATCATTTTCACCTTGGAGGTGGCGCTTTGTGAAACGGGTGAGCATTCTGAACCATGTTATCGGACCTGTAATGCGCGGACCATCGAGTTCACACACCGCTGGGCCATGGAGAATCGCTCGGACAGCCCGCGATCTCCTCGGAGAAAAACCGTTGAAGGCGGTTTTTTCCTTCCACCCCTCAAGCTCCCTGGCGGTCTGTTATCACGATCAGGGAAGCGATCTGGCCTTCGTCGCCGGTCTTCTGGGAAAACCTCTGACGGATCCCGTTTTTCCCAGCATGCTAGAAATCGCGCGCAACGAGGGACTTGACGTGTCTTTTGAACAACGTTCTTTTCCGGAGGCGGACCACCCGAACAGTTCGCTCCTCGTCCTTTCCGGAAAAGATGGCGTCGAGATAAGCATTCACAGCCGCTCCGTCGGCGGCGGATCCTTTGAGATCGCGTCCCTGAACGGCCGTCCTCTCAAAATCACGGGCGAGGCCTTTGAAGTTGCCGTGGAAGTGCCGTCCGAAAACGAATCCGATGGAGTGCGCCTGCTCGAAGAATGGACTGATTGTGTTCGAATCGAAGAAAGCGACGGACGGGTTCTTCTCCACGCATCTTCCTTCCGTGCACCGCCGAAAACACTCCTGGAAAAAATGGAAGCCCTGCCCGGAGCCGGGCGCACCGTCTCAGCGAACCCGGTGATGCATCCGCTTGTCGGCTCCGAAATTTTCGACTGTGCCTCGGGAATGCTTTCATTTGCGGAGAAGACAGGCGCCTCGCTTGGAGAATCCGCACTCGCTTACGAAGCCGCACTGCTCGGTTTTGACGAGCAAAGAGCCATGGCGGAGATGGAGAAACGACTCGATGTCATGCTGGAAGCGGTGAAAAGAGGTTTTTCCGCCGATATCTCAATGAAACTTCTGGCTCCCGCCGCTTCGCTTCTTGCAGAATCCGAACGAGACGGGAAGCTCTTTCTTGGAGGCCCGCACGCTCGTGCCGCGATCCGCTCTCTGGCGGCGCTCCATGTCAATGCCTCCGGAGGCGTCGTCTGCGCCGCTCCGACAGGCGGTGCGGCAGGAGTGATTCCGGGAATCGTGAGTACTTTGATCGAGGATATGAAGATCGACCGGAATCGCGCGATTATGGCCCTCTGGGCTGCTGGTGCGATCGGGCTCTTCCACGACCTGCGGAGCACTTTCGCCGCGGAGGTCGCCGGTTGCCAGGTGGAGATCGGAGCCGCCGGCGCCATGGGGGCGGCAGCGGTCGTCGAGGCAGCGGGAGGAAGCGCACGCCAAGGGTGCGATGCCGCCGCCACGGTCTTTCAGAATATGATGGGTTCTGTTTGCGACCTCGTTCAGGGTGTGGTTGAAATCCCATGCCACAGCCGAAACGCGGCTCTGGCTTCCCAGGCTTTTCTCTGCGCCGATCTTGTTCTCGCAGGGTATAAAAATCCCGTCCCGCTCGACGAGACGATCGACGCGGTGGACAGCACCGGGAGAATGCTTCCGGAAGAGCTACGGTGCACTTCAAGGGGCGGGCTCGCCCTTTGCCCTTCAGCACGGCGACTGCCCCGTCGTAATAGAGAATATTTCAAGAAGGAGGGAACGGAATGACATCTGTACTCAGCAGCACGGCAGAAGGGATCTGCCGTATCGCACTCAACCGGCCGGAGGCGATGAACACTTTCAACACCGAGCTGGCAACCGGCCTCGATGAAGCTCTGCGCGCAGCAGAAGCAGCCGGAGGTGTAAAGGTTATCGTGCTTTCAGGAACGGGTAAGCACTTCTCCACCGGCATCGACCTCCGGGAACTTCTTTCAAAGGAACGGCACGAAATCCAGGACTTTCTGAGCCTCATGGATCTTCACAATCACACCTTGGCCTCCCTGACAAAACCGGTCATCGCCTCGGTGCAGGGGTATGCGCTGGCCAATGGAACCGGACTCGCCCTGGCATGTGATTTTATCGTGGCGTCTGAAGAAGCCGTCTTCGGAACAACGGCGGTAAATGTCGGCCTGATTTGCATCGAGCCCGGTTATCAGCTCGCCCGGTGGATCGGTGAAAAAAGGGCGCTCCAGTATGTTCTTTCGGGAGAGCTCATTCCGGCCGCAAAGGGAAAGGAGCTAGGTTTCGTCCATACGGTCGCGGAAAAAGACCGCCTGGAAGAAACAACGCTGGAACTTGCCCGGAAACTGGCCTCGAAGAGTGCGCTCTCTCTGCGCGCGGGCAAAAGAGGTTTTTCCCTGATGGAAGGCCTGCCGCTGGAGCGGGCGGTCCGGGTCGGCGGACAGATCTTCACCGATCTCGCAGCATCCGAGGACGGGCGGGAAGGCGTCTCGGCCTTCCTCGCGAAACGCCCTCCGGTCTTCAAAGGACGCTGACATTTAACGCTGTGGAGGGGCAGTCACGGATCGTCCCTCCACAGCGGCATGGTCGTACAGCGGGGACCTCCGCCCCCTTTTACGAGTTCGTCGGCATCCAGCGGCACGACCTTTAAACCGCCTTTTTCGAGCGCCCTGATGGTCCCGACGTTCCTGTCCCAGATACAGACTTTCCCTGGTTCCAGATTGAAAGTGTTTCCACCCGATCCCGCACGCTGTTCAGAGAACGCAACGGCTTCGCTCTCGTTTCCCCCGACCTTTATTATACGCACGGCATCGAGTTTCAATACCTTTTTGATCGCACCGAAAAGAGAATTTTCCCTTTTTATCCGCAGACGCTCTCCCCTCCCGCGTGTAATGCGGAGGACCGTCAGTTTCTTTTCGATGTACGGGAAGAAAAGGAATGCGTCGTGATCGATCATATTCAGAAACATGTCGACGTGAACGGTAAGACCGATCGAGTCCGAAGGACCGAGACGGGGGTTCTCGAAGAGAAGAGCCAGCACATCGGTGATCTCTCCGCGGCGCATTGTTCTGCGGGCAATCTTTTCTATTGAATCGGGATGTGTCCTCTCGTTTACCCCGATGACGAATACATTCCGGCTGTAACAGTGAACGTTTCCTCCCTCCACCGGATCGATATCGTCCGCTTCGCCTCCGTACCACGTCGAATAACCGGTATCCTTGAACTCTGAATGATGCCTGAAAATAGCCTTGATACAGGCCGGTTCCTTCATCCTGTCCCGATTCAGCATTTTGCCGAAGACAAGCCCCTTTCCGAGTACAGCGGCCGGGTCGCGCGAATAGAGTACATTGGACATCGGGAAAAGCGACCATTCATTCGCCCTGTCGGCAAGATCCCGAAGGGCCACCTCTCCGGAAATCTTATTGAGTTCTTCTTTCGTCATACCGAAGAAAAGGCGTTCCACGAGCTTCTCCGGCGCCTGTTCTACGAGATGCTCACGGAGCACCTCCAGCGTCTGCAGGCTGAGAAAGGGTTTCTCGGTCTCCACGACAGCGGAAACAACTTCCTCTTTCACAGCCCGAAGAGCGAGAACATCGGACAGCAGGTTCTCGAAGAGGAAAACACGAGCCCCGAAAGTCTCGACTGCGGACACCCATTTTTTATGTTCTTCAGCCGCCTTTTGGGGGCTCGGTACGGAGTCCCATGCAAGCGAACCCACGTTCAACGGTGTACATCGTTCGATTCCCTTCCCCGGAGGCTGCATAATGACGGCGCGAAGACGTCCTATTTCGGAATTGACACTGATCTTCACATACACTCCTCCTTATGGCCCTGCCGCCGACTTCGTTATGAAAGGTTATGTCGCGTGTATTTCATGGGCAGCATATAGCCGGTCGAACGCGACATCAAGCAGCACCTGTGCGCCCATAAGCAAATGTTCTTCTGAGGTGAACTCCGCAGGGTTGTGGCTGATGCCGTCCTTGCTGGGAACAAAAATCATTGCTGACTTGCAGACCCGGGCCAGCATCTGGGCATCGTGACCGGCGCCCGAAGTCATCCGTTTATAGGTGAAACCTCGCTTCCTCGCTGAAGATTCAATGGAATCCGCGAGTTCTTTATCGAACTGGACCGGATCGAATCGGGCAAGAATCTCCGTCAAAACCGTAACGCCTTCCTCATCCGCAAGCCGGACGAGAAAATCCGCGAGCCGTCTCTCGCCTTCGACGAGACAGCTGTTGTCCGGATCACGCATATCCACGGTAAATTCTGCCTTCGAGGGAATAACATTGATCAAATCTGGTTGAAGACGAAAAGAGCCGACAGTGGTCCTGGTGTTTTCCGCAGAACGTGCGAGTTCTCTCAGAAACACAATCACCCTGGCCGCGGCGTACCCCGCGTCGTGCCGCATGGAGACCGGAGTGGTCCCCGCATGATTCGCCGTCCCCGCGATTTCGATCCGCTTCCAGGAAATTCCCTGCAGATGTTCGACAACGCCGATATCGAGATTTTCGCTGTCAAGCACCGGCCCTTGTTCGACATGAAGTTCCAGGTATTCCTTTGGAATGAGCAGCGACGGATCCGCGTCCCCGGAATAACCGATGCGGTTCAGCTCGTCGCCGAGGCGCACCCCGTCGATCCCTATTGTGTCAAGCGCTTCATCGATGGAGATTCCTCCTGTGAAATAGAGCGATCCCATCATGTCCGGCTGGAAACGAACCCCCTCCTCGTTGGTGAACGCAGCAACGACAAGAGGGCGGCGAGGCTGAATTCCGGCGTTCCTGAAAGCACGGGCCACAGCCAGTCCCGACAGAACTCCGTATGCGCCGTCCAGAGATCCCGCATCGATCACGGTATCTATATGGGAACCTATCATCAGTGCGTTTTCAAGGTTCGAACCGCTCAATTCTTCCGTCCCGCTCGGCTCTCCGGATAAAACACCGAAAATATTGCCGATGGGATCGATTCTGACTTTGAGATCGAGTTCTTTCATCCACCGCACGAGAAGATCCCGACCCGTTTTGTCTCCGTCGGAAAGTGCAAGGCGGGTTCTTTTCCCTGCGGGAAATCCATATTCTCGTCCCGTAGTATCTCCGCCGACTTCTCCGAGCATTTCAAGCTGCTTCAAGAGCAGTCTGCCGTCAAGAGCAGGGCGCGCATTTTGTTTTTCTGCCGGCTTCACACCGACACCTCCATTCTTGATAGACGGACCAAGTCCATCCCGGACACTTTTTTCATCATATAGTATACTATCAGGAAAGGGGGAATCCAGATGGAAAAAGTCGATATGCCGATCACGGGCATCTGTTCGTTCGCCAAATACCCTGTCTGTTGCGATATCTCTTCACTGAACGCCGATATGGCGGTTCTCGGAGTCCCGTATGACCTCGGCGTAGGATTCCTCAGCGGATCACGGCTTGGTCCGAGAAGAATCCGGGAGGCCTCTACTCAATACTCCCGCGGCGACCGCGGTTTTTATGATCCGGAACTCGATCGGACGTTCCTCGGCGATCCATGGAAAATCATGGACTGCGGAGATGCCGACATCATTCACGGCGATGTCGCGGCATCGTTCGAGAACATCGAAACATCCGTTCGCGCCATTCTTGGCAGAAACTCCACACCCGTTGTTCTGGGCGGAGATCATTCCATCTCCATTCCTGTCGCAAGGGCGCTCGACGAGCTTCCGCATTCCCTCGGAGTGATTCAACTGGACGCGCATCTCGACTGGTCCAAGGCACCCGGCGGCCAGCTCTTCGGCAACGGAAGCCCGATGCGAAGGATGTCCGAAATGCCCCATATAGGACCGATGGTGCAGATAGGGTTGAGAGGAATGGGGAGCAGCCGAAAAGAGGATTTCGACGATGCCAGATCATACGGAAGCCGCCTTTTCACCGCTTCGGATGTCCGCCGGCTGGGAGCGGACGAGATCGTACGGGTGATTCCGCCTGCAGACGCATACTATGTCACCATCGACATCGATGTTTTCGATATCTCCCTTGCGCCGGGCACGGGGTCCCCGATGCCCGCCGGACTTCTCTACCAAGAAGTTGCAGCCCTGCTTCGGGAAATCGCGAGCGCGTTCAACGTGATCTGTATCGATCTTGTGGAGGTTGCCCCCCAGTACGATCCTTCAACGGCGACATGCCGTATCGCCGCCATGACGCTTCTGGAATTCATGGGGCACATCCTTGAGCGGAGAAGGCAGCAGGGCCGGACAAATTGACCAGGAGATACCCGGTGCGGGCAGAGCGCCGGAACGCATGAAGCGCATGTATTCTTGGCAGACAACGAATCATCCATCACAAGGCCCGGTCTTCATATGCCGCGGCTGCAATGCCGGGTCTTGGCTGGGATTCGGAGAAATGACCGGCCTGGTGTCGTATTATTTTCTTCTTCTGAAACACAGTACCAGGAGAGGCCCCAGGAGGAACAGGGCCACCGGCGAGGAAACGCCCGTGCTGCACCCTGCACCGAGAAAATCAAGCCACCCCTCCCTCACGCTGACGATACTTTCCGCGATGAACCCGCCGTCTTCGGTAATCGCGCTGATGACGACCCTTCCCCGCCTGTTTCCGATAACCACACCGCCCTGTGAAACGGAGGCTATATATCGGTTCGACGATACCCATCGGACCCGTTTGTTCGTTGCGTTTTCGGGTCTGACGTAGGCGATGAGACGTCTCGTACCGTTGACGTAGACGTGCGTCGAGGCATGATTCAGAATGATCCCGGTAACCCTGACCTCCTTTTCGACAACGTTGACGGCGCATTCCGCAACGAACCCGCCATCTTCTGAAATCACCCTTATGGTTGCATTCCCGGCAGAAACCCCCGTTACGTTTCCGTGTGCAGAAACCGTCGCGATGCCGGCATCCGACGTTCTCCACGTAATGTTTTGATTGGATGCAGTCTCCGGGACGACATATGCCGTCAGATGGTCGGATTTTCCCCTCTCGATCGTCATTTTCTCCGGCATGATCCTTATGCCGGAGACTTTTTCGGGATCCTCGTTTGCCATGACTTCAACATGACATTCCGCCCGGTGGACTTCCTCCGAACCGTTATCGGCGGCATTGACTGAAATGATCGCGTTCCCCTCCCGCCAGGCTCTGACAACAGCGCGAAAACCATCCTCGGAAACAACGACATCCGCTATCGCGTCGTCGGTCGAATGCCACCATACATCGTCGAAGGATTTCTCCGAAAGAGCACGCAGGGCGAACGAGGCGCCAACTTCAGCCCTTGCTCTGTCCGAATCAAGACGAATTTCCTCGTCGGCCTGTGCCCACGATGCAGCGCCTAAGAGGAAGATCAGAAAGAGACTTGAAAACAAAACTCCTGTCAACAGCTGATTTTTTCTCATGACAGCACCTCCGTCAAAAGGTCGGGAACCTTGAATAATTGTACTCGAAAGCAGCCGAAGCCGCTCGTGCGAAGTCCGTTTCCAATAAAAAACCGTCGTTGCAAGGGAGTGTGCTCCTTGAACAACGACGGTTCATCAATTGGTGGAGGCGGGGGGGATCGAACCCCCGTCCGACAAGGGCCGGCCGTGGAAGCGCTACGGGCGTAGTTCCCGATTTATTGTCGGCTCGAAACTCCCGGGAACAGGATTCTCTCGCCCGAGCCCCCTTTTCTTTTTTTCGGGACCGGAGACACTCCCCGAAAAGCATCCGCCTTTTTGTGTCGCCTTACGTGAAAACGGCGGCTACTCCCGCGTAAGACGTGACTGCGCTAAGCAGCCAGTGCGTAATTGTTATTGTTGACGTTTGTTTTTGTGTCCGCGTTTTACGAGGTTCGGACGACCTCGACCCGCTCTTTCAGACCCTCCGTCTTGCCGTCGAAACCAGTCGCCCCCATGAAAAAACGACTGAAAATTCAGTCCCTGTCGCTTCGCCGCACGGCACGCTCGATATCTCTCTTCGCATCCCGTTCTGCAAGCGAATCCCGCTTGTCGTGAAGAAGCTTTCCTTTCACCAATGCAAGCTCGACTTTCGCTCTTTTTCCTTCTTTCAAGTATACAGAAAGAGGAACCAGAGTCAATCCTTTTTCTCGCACTTTCGATAAAAGACGAAGTATCTCATGTCGCTTCATCAGAAGTTTTCTATCCCGCAGAGGCTCGTGATTGTAATAACTTCCCTTTTCATAGGGAGAAATATGAACGCCTACAAGCCATAATTCCCCTCCGCGAATAACGGCATATCCCTCTTTCAGGTTTACCTTTCCGTCGCGTACAGACTTGATCTCCGTTCCCGTGAGCACGATTCCGCACTCAAAGGTTTCAAGAACGAAATAATCGTGACGTGCTTTTCTGTTCTGCGCTACTGTGCGGTCGGCCATGAGTTTTTCCTCATCAAGATTCTAGCATTAAGGTCAGCATTAGTCAATAAACAACCGAGCACTTCTCATATAAACAAAGAGGCTCCGGAATTCCGGAACCTCTCGTGAGAATCCAAAAAATGGTCGGGGCGAGAGGATTTGAACCTCCGACCTCCTGGTCCCGAACCAGGCGCGCTCACCAGACTGCGCTACGCCCCGACGCTCCGCTGCCGAAAGTTCTTTCTCCCGGCAACGGCGAAGATTGTAACACTCCAGGGGCTACCTCGTCAAACGGTCATCGCGTTTTCTTTCATCATCTCCTGGAGCCGCGCCGCCCTTCCGGTTGTTTTTCCAGGCAATACGGCTGGAAGGAGAGCTGTCGGCGGACAGGGGGATCTCGGTCCATCCCCACGGAGTGACGAGAAGGAATCGAAAGGCGATTCCCTGCCGGGCAAGCGCCCGTATATGAGAGATATAGCGGTATACGTCCCCGATGATGAACGTATCGCTGATAAGCCACACTCTGCGGCTGACCCCCCTGTTGAAAAGAGCGGCGTAGTCTATCGCCATTCGCAGGCTGTCCTCGAAATCAGCCGGCCCGATGTGCAGCGCCACAACATCTTCATGCCCGAATGGTTTCTTTATGTTGGGAAGGAGATCCGCATACTCGTCCACCCATTCGAGCTGATTGAAGAGAGCCTCGCCGTCCATTTCCATGACGTTCTCGAAAAGGGCCGCGAGGGGGTCTATCTCCTGTTCCGGATTGTCGGCGGCGATAGATTCATCCATCCATCGCTGCACCTGGTTCACGATTTTAAGAATATACTTCGGATATTCCGATCCTGACATGGCGGAAAGAATCTCCCCTACCGTCCAATTTTCGTTCTGCTCGTTTCTTCGTTCTCGTGTCATGCTGTCCTCCGCGTTTCTGATCTGAGGGAAGCATAACACATCCTGGCAAAGCCCACAAGTTGAAAGCAGGGAAATTTGAAAGCAGGGAAAGCCAAGCGGCAAAAAAGAAAAACGGCAAATTTCCATCGGACTCCCCACATCTCGCCGGGGAAGTAGTGTACAATTGGGTGGAATAAAAAAATACGGAGGTGAGATCATGTCCTTCTTTCGTCTGCGACGAAATTCGGCGCAGTTTCTCATGATCGACGTGCAGGACCGTTTGCTGCCCGCAATATCGAACTCGGAAGGCATCAGGTCCAGTATTTTGAAACTGGCGCGGGCATCCGACGTCCTTGGAGTCCCTTTCTGCTTTTCGGAGCAGTATCCGAAAGGCCTTGGAGCGACGGACGAGGTAATCCTCAAAGCCCTGCCGAAGAGCGCGTCCCGCTTTGAAAAAAGCACTTTTTCATGCTGCGATGAAGAGGGGTTCGATGGGTTTCTCAACCTGCAGGGACGACCTGATACCGTTGTTTTTGGTATCGAAACCCATATCTGTGTTCTGGCAACGGTGCTCGACCTTTTGGAAAAGGGAGGCCGGGTGGTCGTAGCAGCAGATGCCTGCGGAAGCCGTTCACCTGAAAACTCGCGTCTCGCGATGGATGTCATGCGAAGTGCGGGTGCGCTTGTACTCCCCTCGGAGACAGTGATCTATCATATCATGGAGCGCTCGGGAACCCCTGAGTTCAAGGCGCTGCTTCCCCTTTTCAAGGAATAAAGGATTTTTTGCCTGTATGAACACAGAAAGAACCGCACCGCGTTTACCGCAGGGGTGCGGTTTTAGAATGTAAGGAAGAGAAGGACCAGGGTTCCTGCAAGCGTGACGAAAAAGGAGTGACGTTCGCTCAGCCACAGCACGGAAAGGTCGAAAGGACCGGAGATACGCCGTGATAAAGGAATCCTGGGGAGGAATCGCCCTGTACAAAGAACGTAATCTGTGAATTCTTCCTTGAAAGTTCTTGCAAGGAAGTCCTCCTCGTACGGAACGATCCATCTGGAATAGACAAGCCAGAAGGCGAGAAGAAAGAGAAGAAGCGCTTTCCAGCCGGCGATGATTCCCCACCCCGCCCCGATGAACCAGTTTCCCACATAGAGAGGATTTCGGACAAGAGCATAAGGCCCCCAAGTCACAAGCCTGACGGCGCCGACCTGCTCCCCCCGGTACCGTGCAATGCTGCCCGCGGCCCAGAATCGGACAGCCTGCCCGGTCGCCGCCAGGGAAAGACCCGCAACAGACGCTCCGAACTCAGGTGGTTCAGCCAAAAGCCAAACCAAAAGGAAGAGGAGCGTCCAAATTCCGCCCCTCAGTTTGAAAACAACAGCTCTGAAATCATCCGTGGCGATTTTATTCATCTTTGATCAGCGGCACATCCTCGACAGGTTCATGGTGATAGATCTCTTCCGTAACGCCCCAGCCGAGCAGACGAACCGCCACGATGACACCCATTGCGATGGCGAGATATTCCGTGAAAAAACGCCATGCCACGGCCGTAACCCCCGCCATGTTCCAGGGGACCAGAAGGCCGAAGAGCGCCGCTCCTCCTCCTTCGGCAACGCCGCTCGCTCCGGGTGTAGGCACGAAATACAGCAGAAACATGAAAACCGCCTGTGCGAGAATCGCCTGAAGGTAGTGGAAAGGCAGTCCCATAGCCGCGATCAGGCAGGGAAGCACGGAGAAAATACACAGAAGATGAAACATGGAGAGGAGAATTGCAAGAAGAAAGTGCTTTAATCCGCAGGAGAAAAACATCCGGAAGTTGAGATTGTAATTATCAACTTCGAGGCTGATGCGGCGCACTATTCGCAGCACGGTCTCCGGCTTGACGATGCCGAGACGTTTCAGCCAGAGAGTGGCGATCGTTCCCCATTTCTTGATGAGCAGGGGACGGAGTATGCTCAGAAGCACGAGTATCCAGGAGACGACGATAAAAATGATGACGTACGAAAAGACTCCTTTGAGAAAGAGTTTCCCCTTGAGCAGTTCCGGTTCGATGAAAACGGCAAGCGGAACGACAAAGCCGAGAATCAGCAGAGTCAGCAGGGTTCTGGTCAAGGTGATGGCGATTCCTTTTCCTAAAGGGACTTTCCTCTTGTAAAGGACATAGACCTGGAATGGACCTCCGCCGCTCTGCATGGGCGTCACCGCGCACCCGAAATAATGTAGCCATGTCAGTACCATTCCGAGGCGGAAATTGATATTCTCTCCTGCGGCGCGCGCCAGAGCGCAGAAACGGGCGGCATCGCAGCACCAGGCGCCGATGACGAAAAAGAGCGCGAGAAACAGCAGACGCACATCAGCATTCAAAATGGTGTGCAATGTACCGGCATCGACGCTCGAGGCAAGTACCAGAGCGCTCACACCGAAGGAAAGGAGCAGAAATAGGATGAGTCCTTTACGAAGGGTCAACGAAGAAGTGCCTCCTCACGGGTTTCTAAGCTCCGCACAATGTACCCGGAAATGCGGAATCGGAAGATATTATAACAGATTTTTCTGCCGGTAAAAGAGTTTCTGAACAAGAGGGTTCTCCCGGAGCGATCGTATGATGAATGCGATAAAAAGATACACTGAACATGAAGTGAACTTCCTTCTTGCTTTCGGGAAGTCCGGCGGGGCAGAATCACTGCACGGATTTTTTGCCTGTTTCCAGAAGCGCCCGCATATACTGCGCGGCCCGTTCGATATTCGGCAGCACACCCGTGCGGATACGGAAAGAAAGTTCCAGGTGTTTTCCGTTCTCGATTGAACCGGATGCTTTTTCCAGTTCTGCCACGAGCGTTGTTTTCAACTCTGCAAGTTGTCCGTCCCCGACTTCGTGATCGGAAACTCCGAGGAGCACCTGGCAGTTGTGCATAACCTGGAGGGACCATCCGATTCCTTCCGCGGCCTGCCTGAGGAGATCCAGTCCGTCCGCGGTCTTGTCCTCTTCCAGAAGATCAGCTACTTTGGCGAGGCCCGCGGAAAGATGATTCATATACGAAGAGCCGTCCGAAAGAGACTCCACGACCAGTTCCCTCACGGGAACGGTCTCGAAGCGACACTCCGTTCCTCCGGAAAGCGCAAGAAAAGCCTCCTCCTCCAAAACGGTTCCGTCAACGGCAATCGAACGGACTACGTGTCCTTTGCCGGCGCTCTCCTCCTTTACCCTGGCATAAATTTCCTCCTTGGAGCCTGCCTCCCCGGAAAAAACAGCTTCCTCTCCATCGATGAAAATTTTCATGACATCCTCCTTGTCCGGAGTATTTCTCTTTTCTCCATTCACTGAATCCGCTGGATAAGCGGTACCGGAAGACATTGTACCACGACTTCTTTTCGATGCATCCGAATTGCACCATCAAGATCGAAATCGACTTCGCCGATAAGATAAGGGAGAAAGAATACCCTTTCAAGAGGGAGGAATCATACATGTCCGAATATCAGTCGACCTTTTCGATCCCCGGTATCTCTTCGCAGATAGATTGGGGAAGCATGGTGGACAAAATACTTGAAAACGCACGAAAACCACAGCAGCAGTGGGTCTCTCAGCGAGATACCCTTGAACTGAAAGTCGGTTTGTTCAATGAATTTTCAGGAAGCCTGAAGTCCTTAAGGAGCATGGTCACACCCCTCAAGCTGGAATCCGTCTTCAAGGCGAAAGCCGCGGAGTTCACCGTGATATCGGGAATTAACGCGAGCAGCGTCGTCACGGCGACCGTCGATGCGAGCGCGTCTATCGCCCGTCACGAGATCGAAGTGTTGCAGAAGGCCGTGGCGGAGACACGTTTCAGCTCCCGGATCACCACGACAATGGGAGAAGCAGGCTTGAGCGGAACACAAACCTTCTCCATCAACGTGGGAGGACGCCGTGCGGATATAGAGGTTCTCGCAACGGACACGCTGCACTCTATCGCGCAGAAGATCAACGCCGCCAAGGACGCCACAATAAATCCCGCCACGGGAAATGCCTACGGAGAAGGACTGGGCGTGACTGCAACGGTCCTTGACAACCGCCTCGTCCTGAAAAGCTCGAATACCGGACTGGGAGAGACGTCGAGTGACTGGAACGTGACAAGAGGAACGGGAGACACGGACAGGCTGGGTTTCACTTTCGCAGGAGATACCCCTTCAAACGGTACTCTTGTAATCTCGGATGGAACCACAGAGTACGTAGAAGGCGACGATTTTTCGGTTCTTTCCGGCAGCGACATTATTGACTGGGACCTCGGCGGGAACAAGCCTCCTGAGGGAACCGCCTACACTGTTTCTTACACGGTCAACTCGAACGCCTTCAGCTTGACCGGAGAAACGGAACTCCTCGAGCTTCTGGCCTTCGACAGCAGCACAATCGGTGATGTGAACTACAATATTCAGGCGCAGGACGCCCAATTCAAGATCGACGGACTCACAGTCACCCGTTCCTCGAACCAGATCGACGACCTCCTGGAAGGCGTAAAGCTTACGATCAACGGTCCCGGCTCGGTGATCATGGATATCACCCAGGATGCGGAAAAAGCAGTCACCGGCGTGCAGGAGTTCGTCGACTACTACAACGACACGCTCGACTGGATCAACATCCGGCTGACCGAATCCAAGCAAGGTACATCAAGCGATCCGAACCGGAGCGACGACTTCGCCAAGAAATTCGGCCTGCTGCACGGCAACTCGATGCTCTGGCAGAGCAAGTCGCAGCTTCGAATGCTCATGACCAATCCCGTAGTGGCCAAGTACACCAAGAAGACCGGAAACGCCGTCCTTGGGACGATGGCCTCCCAGGGGAAGACTTCGAACTCGACGTTCGAGCTAACCGTCGGCGTGAGGACAGCCAGAATCGAAGTGACGCCTTCGGACACGCTGAGTTCCATCGCGAGCAAGATCAACAATTCCTACGAAATGCTCCATGACCCGCAGGGTCGGACATATCCCATTCCGATGGCCAGTGCGAAGGTCGTGAACAACCAGCTCGTGATCGAGTCTTCCCCGAACAGGAAGTTTTCCCTCAAATCCTCCGACGATGTGCTCGATACGCTCGGCCTGGGCACCCCCTTCACGATGCTGTCCCAGATCGGCATTTCGACGGAGAGCGCTGACTACGGCAAAAGCGGAAAGCTCGAGTTCAACTCCGATAAATTCATGGAGGCGCTCCGTGAGGACCCGGACGGCGTCGCCGCGATCATGAACACGCTCATGACGAGCATGGACGAGTACATCGGCAACATGGTGGACGCCACTCCGGTCGAAACCGGGAACAGTACTTCGCCGAAGGGGAGAGTTACCAGCCAGGTCAGCATGCTCCAGGCGGAGATCAGGACGATCGACAAGAGAATCGTGGAGTTCGAGCGTCGACTGGACATCAGGGCCCGGGGCTTGTACGAATCCTTCGCGAGCGCGGAAGTTCAACTAGCGAAACTTCAGCAGCAGGCAACCTGGCTCGCCTCCGTAATGTCGCAATTGACCGCGAGCACCGCCAACCGGTAAATTCTTCTGTTCAGTTTCCCCGCAAAACGCGGAGGGCCTCTGCCGTACATACGGCTTGAGGCCCTCCGCGTGTCCATTATCTGCCAATCGGAAGGAATCGCGAACCCCTTTGGTCTTCCCGCGGTTCTACCGGCCCTCGTTGTCCAGGATATGAGCCAGCGTATCCGGGGAGAGCTGTGCGAAGCCTATACGCCAAGCGAGAATCGCCGCCTGCGTCCGGTCGCGGAGATCCAGTTTTTTGAGCACGTGGCTCACGTGGTTCTTGACCGTTTTCTCCGAGAGGACCATCCGGTCTGCCACCTCCGTGTTGCTCAAACCCTGGGAGAGCCAGTAGAGAATCTCTTTTTCGCGGGGTGTAAGCTCGTAGAGCTGGTCATTCTCCTCTTTTCTTCGCGAGAACGAAGTAAGAAGCTTTCCGGCGACCCTGGGATCGACATAGGGTTGCCCTCGTGCCGCGGAGCGGATGGCGGACAGCAGTTCGACCTTGCCGGACGCTTTCAGGACGAAACCCAGGACCCCCGCGGCGGAAAGCGCGGAGAGGCAGTCCTCGTCGTCGTAGGCGCTGATCGCGACGTAGCGGATTTTGTGGGGGATGTTGTTCAGCTCTCTGACAAGCTGAATTCCATCCACCTTCGGCATGTTGATATCGAAAAGCAGAATATCGGGCTCGTTTTCCCTGATGAGAAGAAGGGCCTCTTCCCCATCGCCGGCCTCCCCTGTCACAAGAATGTCGGGTTCGAGCTCGAGAAGCTTTTTCACTCCGTCCCGAAAAAGCTTGTGGTCGTCAGCTATGAGAATTTTGATCTGCTCCATGTGGAACACCTCCGTCGTGATCTGCAAAAACGCTTCTCCTTATGCTATAGTGAACGAAGAAACGCCGAACCGAACGCATGGGACTTAGGAACTATTCTAGCACGTTGATTGTATATTTTCGAGGAGGAGCAATTCGGTGGCAGTAAAAAACATCATTCCCGATCTTCCTTTTTCCATTCGCAAAAAAATGGGATTGGCTCTTTCGGAGTATCGAATGATCTTGCCCGGCGACAGAATTCTGATAGGGCTGTCGGGAGGGAAAGACAGCCTTGTTCTGGCGCTTGCCCTGGAAGGCTTGAGACGACGGAGTCCCGTCCGGTTTTCACTGTCCGCCTGTACGGTGGACATCACCGCGGGAGAAATGGATACATCGCCGCTGGTAGACTTTTGCGCTTCCCTGGATATTCCGTATTTCGTAAAAAAACATCCTATTGTAAACATCATCAACATCCGCAGTGAACGATCTCCGTGCAGCCTCTGCGCCAATATACGGAGAGGAATTCTCAATAGTGCTGCGAAGGAAGCGGACTGTAACCTTCTCGCGCTTGGACATAATCTAGACGACGCTGTAGAGACTGCTCTAATGAATATTTTCCACGCGGGAAGATTCAAAGCCTTCCAGCCGAAATACCGGCAGAGCAGATCCGGCATAACCGTCATACGTCCGCTGGTTTTCACCGAAGAACGGCGAATCGCGAAGGAAGCGGCAGGACGCGATCTTCCCGTCCTGAAGTACGTTTGTCCTTTTTCACTGCAAACCGAAAGGGTGCGTGCAAAAAAAATACTCGATCAACTTGCTGCCGGAAATCCGAGAATCAAGTACAATATAGTCCACGCGCTCAAATCCATCGACGAAGGGGACCGATGGGAGTGCGCAGATGTTCTTGAGGATTCGCAGCCAGAAACTGCGGGTACTTTTGCCCGCATCGAAAAGCTTCCGGAAAGCTTCCGCCCGACATAAAGAGTCGATGGAAGGGTAGATTCAACATGTTTGTCCGGGAACACGGACCGGTTCTTTCATTCTTGCGCAGCGGGAGTTTCCCGCTTGTTGCGGCCGGATTCCCGGAGCGAGAACGCCCCTTAAGGAGAGATGACATGCCAAGAATCGAAGAACACTTTTTGGACCCTTCGACGACAGGGGAAACACTTCCTTCAAATACGTGCGGATCTCTTGATGAAAGCAGCGGATCTGGCAGCACTGCGCCGGACAGCTCTCCTGTCGAGAATGAGAATGATCAAGTGATCGAGAGATATTTTCAATGGGATCCTCTTGACGATCCCATGTTTGCCCATCTCATCGTAGGAAAAGGCAGCATCGGCGGCAAGGGAAGGTCGCTGCTTTTCGCCATGGCCAAACTTCGGGACAGCGGAATCGAGACGCTGCAGCGTGTTGTATTTCCGCCTTCCCTCTTTATCGCGACCGACTCCTTCGACTTTGTAGTCTCCCAAATTCAGGATCTTGAGGCTCTCAAAAAAAAGGAACCGGAGGCGATCGAAGAGGCATTTTTGGCCACAGAACTTCCGGATTCGGTGAAAGAGGCGATAACCGGCTTTTTGACGAAAATAGCCGACCCTATCGTTGTCAGGAGCAGCAGTGTCCTGGAGGACTCGCTGAAATATTCGTTCGCCGGAAAGTACCTCTCCACCTTTGAATTCAACGGGGCCGACGAATCTCTTGAAGAACGCGTCATTCATGTGGAGCACGACATCAAGAAGATTTATTCGCGAACCTTTTTTCCGATAGCGGAATCGTACCGGCAAAAACACGGCCTTGGAGCGGACCGTATGGGGATTATCGTCATGCGCGTCGCCGGCAAGTGGCGAGGACGCTACTACTACCCCACCATGGCCGGCGTGGGCTTCTCCCGCTACTATCGCCGCTGGACGACGAGAATCAAGTCCGAGGACGGCATCATCCGTCTCGTCTTCGGAATGGGAACTACCAGCACAAAACGCGGATACGCCCGCACCTTTGCGCTGACGCTACCGTCGCTCCGCCCGGAGGGTCAGAATCCCTTCAACATCATGCGCCATTCGCAGGAACATTTCCAGGTGATCGACAAGGAACAAAAATCCCTCGTCACTGTCGATGTGAAGCAGATATGGAAGGACATCTTTCCATATCACAGCTGTTTTCCGGACTACGCGCAGATCTACAGCCCCGACGAGGAGGGAGGGTATTTCACCCCGATGTCGCGGCACGGTTCCACGATTGAGAAAGGGGAAAAAGTCTGTTTCACCTTCGAAGAGTTCGCCTTCCGCTCCAAACATTTCTTCGACAGGATGAAAAAACTTCTTTCTCTTCTCGACAGGGAGATGGGGGTGCCCGCGGATGTCGAATTCGCTTTTCATCCCACGGAGGACCTGGTTGAGATCGTTCAGGCACGTCCTCTCTGGCTCAGCGAACAAACCCACTCGGTGACGATTCCGGATCTCGAAAATCGGAATGTGATATTGCTGGCGGACAGGATGGTAACCCACGGCGCAAAGGAAAACATTCCCTATCTTGTTTATGTGGATCACCACATCTACGCCCAGGAGACCCGTTTTCACGATGTCGCAAGGGCAATCGGGACGATCAACGAATTTCTTAAGGGGTCGCGGTTTATTCTGGTCGCACCGGGAAGGGTCGGCTCGAGCAATCCACTGCTTGGCGTTCCGGTGCAGTATAACGAGATCACGCGATGCTGCTGCATCGTGGAGGTAGGATTCCCCAAGGAAGGGTATATGCCGGAACTCTCGTTCGGCACCCATTTCTTTACGGACCTTGAAATCGACGGCATTCTCTACATGCCGGTCTATGAAGGAGCAAAGAACAATATCTTCGATGAGAGTTTTTTTGATTCCTCTCCGTATGCACTCGCCGGTCATGCCGGTGTCAGGATTTATTCAGGATCCTTCTCGGTCTACACGGACGGTGACAAAAATACCGGGGTTGTCGTAGCCGACAGAGTGGACGAGCCGGAATCAGAATGGTGAAGAAAACAAAACGACAAGAAAGAAAGCCGCCGGGCTAAACTTCCCGGCGGCTTTCTTTCTTGTCGTTTTGTTCACGGGTATTTCTTCAGAGCGTTGTTTCCAACAGTGAAAGTTTTTCTGCGAGCTCCGTCACCTCGAGCGCCTGAGCACTGTAGTTCGGGCGTCCCATCAGACCGTACGTGTAGTTTTTGCCCTGCTCTACGCCCGGCTGATCGAAAGGATTCACGTCCAGCAGGTATCCTGTGAGGGCGGTAACGCGTTCATAAAGCTGGATCAGCCCCCCCAGGCGGCGTTCGTCCAGACGCGGTATCTCGATGGTGACGACCGGTTTGCCTCCTTTAGCGACAGCGGCGGCTGTTGAAAGCGCCTCATAGCGGCGCAACGAATTCATCGACTGCCCGAACAGGTAGGAAAGAGGAACGAGGGCTTTCTCCTCCGTCTCCGGAATCTGAATATCCTCATCCGGTTCGGATACGGTCATGATTGTAAAGAGTTTGTCGTCCGGCCCTTCCGTGTACAGCTGAATTTGCGAATGCTGGTCGATGGCGCCGAGAGCCCGTACCGGAGTGGAGCCGGAGCCGTTCTTGCCGAGGCTTTCTCCCCAGAGCTGGGCGAACCACTCGCAGAAGCGTTCAAGCGCGTCTTCATACGGCATCATGACCGTCATATTCCGTCCCCTGCGATAATGAGCCGCTGAAAGAGCGGCGAGAACCCAAGCGGGGTTGTTAAGCACCGAAGAACGTTGTGCAAGCTTCTCCTCCATTTCCGCAGCACCGGCAAGCAGCTTTCTTCCATCCAGCCCGAGCGCGCACGCGGAGAAAAGTCCTACGGACGAGAGCACTGAAAAACGGCCACCGACATCCGAAGGGAGCACCAGGCGACGACAGCCTATCTCGTCTGCGAAGGGGCGGAGAACACCCTTTTCCTCGTCTGTGATCACCAGAACATGCTCGGCGGCTTTTTTGGGGCCGAGATCGACTTTCAGGCGATCCCAGAAAAAAAGGAAATTCGCCATCGTCTCCGCTGTGCTGCCTGACTTGCTGATGACGATGAAGGCCGTCTTCTCGGGGTCTGTAAGATTCCAGACCATCCTGTTGTCACGCGGGTCAACGTTGTCCGAGAGATAGAACCTGGGCCCCTTTCGCTTCGACTGGGGAATTTCATTCCAGTAGGGGGGAAGAAGAGCGCCGTGGAGCATAAGATTACCGAGGGCGGACCCGCCTATGCCAGCCTGGACTATGGCTTCGAAACCTCGCAGCCATTCCGCAGCCTCCTCGATATCGCGGATGTTCCTGGAGGGAAGCGAAAGCCAGCCGACGCCGTCCCTTCCCTCCGAGAGCCCCTCGCGAAGCCAGGACTCTCCTTTTACAAGAAGAGGTTCAAGCTCCTTTAAGGAGTCTATGCTCACTGCTCCGGGAGATGCCGGATTTCCTTCCCTTTCGACCGCCATTCCGAATGAAACTGTGAGAAGTTCAGAGCCTGCTGTTCCTTTTGGCACCTTCTCCACTCCTTCCCGTTTCAAACTATTGATTCTGTTTCGCAATCTCCTCGTCAATGGCCTCAGGGTTATATCCTACAATATACTTGTCGCCTATCTTCGTCACAGGAACTCCCATCTGGCCGGTCTTCTTGACCATCTCCATTGCCGACTCGCGGTCGGCCGCGACATCGATGACCTCGAACGCGATCTTCTTTCCCTCCAAGTACTCCTTCACCTTGATGCACCACGGGCAGGTTTTCGTAGAATATACGGTAATCATAGCAGACACCTCCATAGAGAATATATACCTTATGGGAGTATATATCGAAATTCCTTTTTAGTCGAGTTCATTATATACTGAATTTCTACCGGAGCGAAAAATTGTCGCAAATTCGCGGTATAATAAATACCATTACCGGGGTATTTCACTGAAAAACGCACTGAGGAGGATATAGAATGACCATGTTGACGGGGGCCTCCGTGAGTTCGGCACTGGAAGAGCGTCTTCTTCCAATAGCCGGCAGATACCGGGGAAGGAAGGGAATCACCATTCCGCTTCTGGCGGACCTTCAGAAGGAGATGGGATACATCGCTCCGGAAGCGGTTGATTTTCTTGCAAGGGAACTGGATATTCCGGCAGCGGAGATGTTTGGTGTCGCGACCTTTTACGCCATGTTTCGGCTCCAGCCGGAAGGGAAGCACGTCGTTCGCCTTTGTAGGGGTACTGCCTGTCATGTCCAGGGATCGGCGCGAATCGGAGAGCAGATTCAACGCCACCTGTCCGTCGCCGACGGAGGTACGACCGACGATGGAATGTTTACGCTTCAATATGTAGCCTGCCTTGGCTGCTGCAGCCTGGCCCCGGTCATGATGGTGGACGAAGAAGTCCACGGACGACTGACTCCGGAAAAAGCCGTGGATGTTCTCGAGTCCGTGCGCCTCGTTTCGCAGGCAAATACGGCCCGGATTGCTACGGAATAGGTCATGGAGGTGTAGAAGGTGTCGAAAACCATCGTGAAGATCGGCCTGGCGAGCTGCGGCGTCGCCGCAGGAGCCGTGCCGATATATGAAACGCTCATCGCCGCCCTGGAAGGGCAGACCGACGTGGAGATAAAAAAGGTCGGCTGCATCGGTCTCTGCTATATGGAACCGATTGTCGAGGTGGAGCGCGACGGGAAGTCCATCGCGTACGGCAAAGTGGACACGGCGGTCGCGAAGGAAATTGCATCCGCCCACGTTCTGAAAGGGAAAATTGTCCAGAAAGCGGTGATCCTGGATCCGTCGGGGAAAGCTTGCGAGAACGAACGAATGGACAGCCAGGTTCGCATCGTTCTCCGGAACAGCGGTCTTATAGATCCGGAAAAGATCGACGAGTACCTTCTTCACGACGGCTACGAAGCGTTGAGGAAAGCGCTCTCCATGACCCCGGAAGAGGTGATCGAAGAGATTCTCGCAAGCGGTCTTCGAGGTCGCGGCGGCGCGGGCTTCCCTACAGGTCTGAAATGGAAGTTCGCCCGGGGGGCCAAGGGCACCAAGAAATATTTCGTCTGCAACGCGGACGAGGGAGATCCCGGGGCATTCATGGACCGCTCCGTACTGGAAAGCGATCCCCACAGCATTATCGAGGGAATGGCCGTCGGAGGCTACTCCATCGGGTCGGACGAGGGGATCATCTACTGCCGGGCGGAATACCCGCTGGCAATAAAGCATTTGAACGTCGCTCTCGAGCAGGCGAGGCAGAAAGGATTCCTCGGAAAGAACATCCTGGGCTCCGATTTCTCCTTCGATATCCATATCAAGGAGGGAGCCGGGGCTTTCGTCTGCGGAGAGGAAACCGCCATGATCGCCTCCATCGAAGGCCGGCGCGGAATGCCCCGTCCCAGACCTCCCTTTCCCGCCAACAGCGGGATCTTCGGAAAACCTACCAATATCAACAACGTGGAGACAATCGCCAACATACCGTGGATTCTTCTGAACGGAGCGGCGAAATTCTCCTCGTACGGCATCGGCAAGAGCCGCGGGACGAAGGTGTTCGCGCTCGCCGGAAAGATTAAGAAGGGAGGCCTCGCGGAGGTGCCGATGGGAATGCCGCTGCGCGAGGTCATCTTCAACGTGGCGGGAGGCATCGCCGAGAACAAGAAGTTCAAGGCCGTCCAGCTCGGCGGCCCCTCGGGAGGATGCATTCCCGAATCCCTTCTCGACACGCCGGTGGACTACGAATCAATCAACGCCACGGGAGCCATTATGGGATCGGGCGGAATGGTCGTCATGGACGAGACGACATGCATCGTCGACGTCGCCAAGTTCTTCCTGGCCTTCGTCCAGAAGGAATCCTGCGGAAAGTGTCCCTTCTGCAGGATCGGCACAAAACGGATGCTGGAAATCCTTGAGCGCATCACCGAGGGGAAGGGGGTCCTGGAGGACCTTGACACGCTGCTCGACCTCGCCGGCCAGGTGAAGGAAGGTTCCTTGTGCGGACTCGGACAGACGGCTCCCAACCCCGTGCTCACCACGCTGAAATACTTCCGCGAAGAGTATGAGACACACATCGTGGACAAAAAATGCCCCGCGAAAGTCTGCACGAATCTCATCCACTATGTCATCGACCCGGCAGCGTGCATCGGTTGCACTAAGTGCGCCCGGAACTGCCCTGTCTCCTGTATCTCGGGAGAAGTAAAGAAACCCCACGTCATCGACGATGAAAAGTGCATCCGGTGCGGCCAGTGCAAAAAGGTCTGCCCCGTGGGCGCCATTTCCGTGGAATAAGCCTTGTCGGGAGGATTTCGAGCTGCCATGAAGAAAAACATAAAAGTGACATTGAACGGAAAAACGGTTTACGGCTACGAAGGACAACGGATACTCGACCTCTGTACCGAGTGCGGCGTGGAGGTTCCAACGCTTTGCTACGACCCTCATTTGAGCCTGCACGGCGGCTGCTCCGTCTGCCTCGTCGAGGTCGAGGGCGCCAAGACGCTCCTGCGTGCTTGCGCGAACACCATCTCGCAGGGAATGGTCATCAAAACAGAGACGGAGCGGGCCGTCACCGCACGCCGGACCGCCCTCGAACTTCTGCTCTCAGACCATGTCGGCGACTGCCGCCCTCCATGCACCCTGACCTGCCCGGCAAACGGCAACGTGCAGGCCTATATCAATCTCGCAGCACAAGGGAAATACGACGAGTCCCTGGATGTGCTGCATCATCACGTAACGCTTCCCGCATGCATCGGCAGGGTATGTCCCGCCCCCTGCGAACAGAAGTGCCGCAGGAACTTCGTGGACGATGCCCCCGTCTCCATCAAGGAGATCAAACGCTTCGTCGGCGACTGGGGAATCCGTAACGGAAAGATGGGATTCATCCCTGAAATCGAGGAGAACGGAAAGCGGATCGCAATTGTCGGCGGCGGCCCCGCCGGTATTTCCGCGGCCTACTACCTCCGCCTGAAAGGGTACGCGCCGGTCATCTTCGAGAAGGAAATGCTTCTCGGCGGCATGATGCGGTATGGAATACCCGACTACAGGCTGCCGCAGCACGTCCTCCAGACGGAGATCGACTGGCTGCTTTCACACGGCGTCGAGGTCCGTACCGGGATGACGCTGGGCAAGGAGATTACCCTTCCCGAACTCCGGAAGGAGTTTGACGGCGTCATTCTCGCGATGGGGTGCTGGAAATCCTCACCCATGCGCGTTCCGGGAGAGGATCTCGACGGCGTGCTTGGAGGCATCAACTTCCTGTACGATGTGAAGACAAAGCCCGCCGTCACGGTCGGCAGAAGAGTCGCAGTCATCGGCGGCGGAAACACCGCGATGGATGCATGTCGCTCGGCCCGCCGCCTTGGAGCGCAGGAGGTTTCCGTCCTGTACCGCCGTTCCCGAGAGGAAATGCCGGCCGACGATATCGAAATCGAAGAGGCCACCGAAGAAGGAATCAACTTCATCTACCTCGCCGCTCCGAAAGCAATCGAAGGTTCCGGCAAGGTAGAACGGATCGTTTGTGAACGGATGATGCTCGGCGAACCGGACACCTCCGGAAGACGAAGTCCGATTCCCACCGGCGAGACGTTCATCCTGGAAGTTGACACGGTCATCGCCGCCGTCGGCCAGGGGATCGATTTTTCCACCGTACCCGCCGAGCTTCACGACGGCAGGAGGATGAAGGTAGGAGCGGAATATGAAACGCCGCTTCCCGGCGTTTTTGTTTGCGGCGACCAGCAGGCGGGGCCCAAGATAGCCATCGAGGCGATAGGCAACGGCCATTGGGCTGCGGATTCGCTCGACCACTATCTTACGCACGGAACGCCCAAAAAACCGTTCTTCTACGATATTGTCCAAACGGACCTCGGTCCCGGGAACTTCGAACACGTTGAACGTACAAAGCAGGAGCACGTCGAGCATGTTCCCGGAGAGATTCGCCTCTCGGCCCCCTTCAAAGAGTACAGCAAGGGACTGACCGAAGAGCAGACGCTTCGCGACGCAAAGCGATGTATGGAGTGCGGCTGTCCTGATGTCTTCGAATGCAGGCTTCGCAAGTTCGCGATCACGCACGAGGTCCAGCCGGAAAAGCTGGCGGGCGAGCACATCCAGAAGTTCGAGGACGCCAACGAGTACTACGTGCGGAACATGGACAAGTGCATTCTCTGCGCGAAGTGCGTTCGCGCGTGCGACGAAATCTCAGGTTTCCACGCGATCGATTTCGCAAGACGCGGTTTCGAATCCGTGCTGACTCCGCACTTCTTTAACGACATGGAGCACTCGGACTGCACATTCTGCGGCCTCTGCACACAAGTCTGCCCGGTAGGCGCGCTGATGGAAAAACGCGTCGAACGCTGGCCGCACCTTGAAGAACCTCACATCGTAAAGACCACCTGCATGCTCTGCTCGGTCGGCTGCGAACTGGATCTCAATCTCGACAGGAGAAGATCGCGTATCGTCCGTATAACCACCGATCTCGACAATCCGGAAGCTCCGACGGGAGGTTCATGCTGCGTGAAGGGCCGCTATGGATTCAAAGAGACATCTGAGGACGGTACTTTCAATCCCGCGATAAAGGGAGTTTCAGCTTCGCTGGACGATGCCCTGGCAGCGTTCGATTCTCTCGCGCACGGGGTCAACACATCCTTCGTTCTCGGCCGCTCTCTCACTCTCGAGGAAATAAGGGCCTTCAGGGAATATGCTTCATTCCGGGCGCCTAACGCCGTCGTTGCCGGCATCGAGGGCGCGGAATTCCTCCCTCTCATCGCGGAAGCGAAGAAGCGAAAGGACATGATGAGGGCGCCCTACTCATTGATGAACGAAGGAGACGCATTCCTACTGCTGGAGACAAACACTGACGAAGAGCAACCCGTTCTCACGTCGTGGCTTCGCAGGGCTATGCGGAACCGAAACGCGGCCATCGTCTCCATCGGCGATACCCCCGGCATGCTGAAAAAGGGAGAAGCCGCAGTTTTGCGGCCTGAAAAGGGATCGGAGGCACAACTTTTGTCGGCGCTCGTGAAAGCCGTCAAAGCCTCTGCAGCAAAGGAGACAATTGCTCTCGGAATACTGCTGAAGGGGACTTCAGTCAGCGAGGAAGACGCTGAAAAAGCGGCCCGCATTCTGGCCGCCGCGAAACATCCGGTCACACTTATCGGCGCATCGTCGCCGGCGGCAGAATCGTTCGAACTCGCAGCAGCGCTTTCCGGAGGAAAATATATGCTCCTGTTCAAGGGATCGGGAACTGCCGGACTGATCGAAGCCTTTCCGGAAATCGCTTCCGTTGAAACGCTCCGCTTGAAGTCCCCGGAATCATCGCTTGTTTTTCTCGGAACCATTCCGGAAGCGGCGGGTTTTTCCGCCCTTGATCTTGAAGGAAAGGATTACGCGGTCTTTTCGCCCGCTCTCTCTCCGCTCTCTGAAAAAGCGACGGTCCTTATTCCTCTCCTTCCATGGACCGAACGGGAGGGTACCGTTATAAATCTCGAAGGACGCGCGCTCCCTCTTCGAAGAGGGCCTCTTGCTGAGAAACAAGGAAAGAGTCTTTGTGTTCTTTTGGCGAGAGCGGCGCTCCCTCATGGAGGGCGAATCTCCTTCAATCCATTGACACGCTGATTCCGGAGAGAATGATCTCCTAAGGAGAACAAAAATTCACAGGGGAATCGCCCCCCTGTGAATTTTTGTTTCATATAATCCACTGTATTGACATTTAGATCAGCCCCCTTTAAAATTAGCCAAATAATTTGAACTCATTTCTGGGAGGTTGGATTGTATGAAGAAAATGCATTGCAGCGTTCTTTGCGCCGCCGTTTTGGTGTTCCTGACGTTTTGGACAGGAGCGGCGTTTGCAGCTGCTCCGTCCGGAGAGCCGATCAAGATCGGATATTTGGCGACCCTTACGGGCGACGGATCCACTTGGGGACAGCATGAAAGGGATGGAGCCCTTCTTGCGATCAAGGAGCTGAATGAAGCAGGCGGCGTTCTTGGCCGGCCGCTTGAGCTGATCTACTACGACGTGCGCGGACGCCAGGAGGACGCAATACAGGCCGCACGGCGCCTTGTGCATGAAGACAAGGTTGTCGCGATCGGAGGGACGAACTACAGCGGACTGAACATCGCCATCGCGTCCGTGGTCAATAACGGAAAAGTCTCGCAGATCGGAACCGCGAGCACGAATCCTGCGGTCACGGTCGATCCGAGAACCAATACCGTGCGCCCTTACACGTTCCGTCTCTGCTATACCGACCCCTATCAAGGGAAGGTTATGGCGGACTACCTCGTGAACAAGCTCGGAGTAAAGAGCGCTGCCGTTATCACCGACATCGGCAGTGACTACTCCGAGGGACTCAAGGAGTTCTTTGTCGCCCGCTTCGAGGAGCAGGGCGGCGAGTTGAAGGGCATTTGGGGATTCCGCGGCGGAGACGTGGACTTCCGCGCACAGCTCACCGAGATGAAGGCGACAGGCGCCGAAGCTGTTGCGCTTCCTATTCTCTATAAAGAGATGGGACTCATCATGAAGCAGGCCGCCGAGCTTGACTGGAAACCCATCTTCATCGGCGGCGACGGCTTCAGCCCCAGCATGCATGAAATTGCGGGGGATACCATGGAGGGAAGCTACTGGGTCTACAGCATGGATCTCGGCAATCCGCAGATGATCTATCTCCTCTCCCGTTTCGAGAAAGAGTACGGCAGACCTGCCGCGGAGCCGGGCAATGTCGCATACTCCTACGACCTGATCACATGGGTTGCTGACGCAATCAGGAGAGCTGGAAATGCCGACCCCGTAGCAGTCAGGGATGCTCTTGAGGATACGCAGAACCTGCGCCTTGTCCACTTCACACTCACCGTCGACAAAGAGACGCACAATCCTCTGAACAAGCCCGCGGCAATGATGCTCTGGAAGGACGCCCGGCTTAACTTCCTGGAGATGTGGGCGCCCCAGGACAAATTTTAAGGGAAATACGCTTGCGGTTTTCACGAAACAACAGAAAAGTCCCTGCCCTTTTTTTCCGGGCAGGGACTTTTCTGTTGAGATCAGTTTTCCACGCGAGTAACGAGTTTCCCAGCCTCAAGAGAGACCCGTATAGACTTCCTCCACTCCTGCCGTTCATCCGGAAAATCCTCGCGGAAGTGTACTCCCCTGCTTTCCTCCCGTAGAAGCGCGGCTTTCGCCACCGACTCCGCGGTGCGGTACAGCCCGTTCATCTCCAGTGCGTGAAGCAGGTCGAAAGCAGTGTCTATTTTCATCTTTTTTCGGACGCCGCTCCAGGTTTCGATCTCGGAGAGACATTTTTCTATGCTCATGGAACTCCGCCACGGAGAAAGCCCTTCCTGAACGATACGCCGAAGTTCCTGGCGAACATGGGCCGGAGAGTCTCCGTCTTCATCCGAACGGACGAGATGCTCCGGAAGTTCGATTTCCCGCTCGCCGAACGATGGAATCGGCAGGCTCTCCCTGACGGCAGCCCTGCCGGCCCGGAGGCCGAAAACGAGAATGTTGGTCAGGGCATTTCCTCCCATGCGGCTTGCTCCGTCCACTCCACCCGACACTTCGCCGCATACGAAGAGACCGGGCAAAGACGTCCTGCCCTCAGGATCCATCGGAACGCCGCCGGTGAAGTAGTGCTGCAGGGGGCTGACCTGCACAGGCGCCGAGCGTCTCTCCGGCGGAAGATCCAGCATCAGCGAAACCTGGACGTCCGGAATCGCTAGATCCTCCTTCCGCAGTTCTTCGAGATGGAGCAGCGTCTTCCCTCCTTTTCGAGCGTGCCCTGCCAGAAAGATCGTCGCGCGGTCCCGGGCGAAGAGGTTTGCCTCTTTTCCTGTGCTGACTCCCCATGAAGGGAGCGCTTCCTTGAGAAATTCCTTTCCGTGTTCGTCGGTAACCGGTATATAGTCGAGAATAGTGAGGCCAACCATCCAGACGGGATATCCTTTCTGATCCCACCCCATAGGGTAGAACTGGACGTACTCCATGTCAACAAGGTCGAGTCCGGCCACAAGGGCCAGGGCGTATCCGTCCCCGGTCATACGCAATGGGTTGTCGGTCCGTTCGTAGATTGCTCCGCCTCCTCCGGTCGCCAGGATCACCGCGGAGGCTCCGAAAGAGAAGGCCTTTCCGCTCCTCCATTCGACCGTTTCGACGCCTTCCACGCCGCGTTCACCGACCAGCAGCCGAAAGGCTGCGTGATTCTCGAGAACCGCCACTCCCTCCCGCCGGGCAATGGATGCAAGTTCACGGGTCATGCCTCTTCCCCCCATTATGGCGGAAGGAGCTGATTGGCGTACCGTCGCATGTCCGGATTTATTAATCTTCAGAGAGACGCCCCACTCCGCGACGGTGCGAAGCGCCGCTTCGGAATTTTCGGAGAGCGTCCTGACCAGAAGAGGATCGTTGACGCCGCGCCCCGTCTGCAATATCCTTTCGTAATGATCCTCCGGGGATACTGCCCCCGACGCAAGGGAAAAGAGTCCTCCCGAATATGCCGTGCAATTCGAGTCTCCGCATGCTGTTTTGCTGAGCAGCAGTACTTCCGCGCCGCTCTTCCTTGCTGTGCGACAGCCGCAGTCAGACCCGCACCTCCCGAACCGATGACCACAATCCTCTTGTTTTGCATAAAGAAGAACCCCCTTTAGAAAACAATATGATGGAAAAAGAGCCCCGCGAAATGCGGGGCTCTTAAAAAAACGCTTCGTTTATGGAGGATCCTATTCGTCCTCTTCTTCCTCCTTGTGAGCGGCGATAACCTTCTTGGAGATCTCCGCCGGAACCTCTTCATAGTGGTCGTACTCCATGGTGAAAGAACCTCTTCCCGACGTCATCGAGCGAAGGATGATCGCGTACCGGAACATCTCAGCCAAGGGGACCTGCGCCTTGACGATCTGCTGATGCCCCTTGCTGTCGATTCCCAGGATACGGCCTCTTCTGCTGTTGAAGTCTCCCATAACGTCTCCGAGGTAGTCCTCCGGCACTGTCACTTCGACATTCATGATCGGTTCGAGGAGGATCGGGCCGGCATCCAGAATACCTTTCTTGAAGGAAAGGCGGGCGGCCAGTTTGAACGCCATTTCCGAGCTGTCCACGTCGTGGTAGGAGCCGAAGAAAAGTGTCGCGCTGAAATCCACGACAGGAAATCCTGCCAGAGGTCCCTTGACCATCGCCTCGCGAAGCCCTTTTTCAACAGCAGGGATAAATCCTTTGGGAATCGCGCCGCCGACGATCTTGTCCTCGAACACGAAGCCTGCGCCCCTTTCAAGCGGCGTGTAGCGAACGTGTACGTCTCCGTACTGGCCGTGGCCTCCCGTCTGTTTCTTGTGCTTTCCCTGGGCCTCGGCAGTTTTTCGGATTGTCTCCCGGTAGGGTACCTGGGGTGTTTTCGTATCCAGGTCCACACCGTAGCGTTCCTTCATCTTCGAAAGGACGATGTCGATGTGCATGTCGCCCATACCCGAGAGGACGCTGTCGTTCGTCTCCGGGTTCTTCTCGAAGCTAAGGCTCGGATCTTCTTCAAGCGTCTTGTTGATCGCATTTCCGAGCTTGTCCTCGTCAGCACGGCTCTTTGCGGTGATCGCGACGCTGTAGACAGGTTTGGGAAACTCGATCGGCGGATAGAGCACTGTGGATCCCTTCATTCCGAGCGTATCGCCGACCTGGACGCTCTGCAGCTTGGGAAGAGCCAGGATGTCGCCAACAACGATCTCCTTGACGTCTTTCCCTTCCTTGCCCGTCATGAATTTGAATGAGCTGATCCGTTCGTCCTCACCCTTGTTCACATTGTAAATGTTGTTGTCCGAGGTGAGTGTTCCGGAGTTGACGCGAATAAAGGAGAGTTTCCCGACGTAGGGGTCGACCATGATCTTGAAGCAGATGGCGGAAAAGTTTGCTGCCGGATCCGGAGCGACCTCGATCTCTTTTTCTCCCTTCAGAGCGGAGCGTGCACGGGATTCCATGGGCGATGGGAAGAAGTCGACAATGAAGTCGAGAATCTGGTGCACTCCAACGTTGAGAGAGGAAGATCCGGGGAAGACCGGGAGAAGCATTCGCCCGACGATTGCCTTTCGAAGGACGGGAAGCAGTTCCTCTTCGGAGATCTCTTCCCCTTCGAGATAGCGCATCATGAGCTCGTCGTCTGCCTCGACGATGGTTTCAACGAGCGACTCCTTCGCCGCAGCGACTGCGTCGGCCATATCGTCAGGAATTTCCGTCTCGGTGTACTTTCCGCTTCCGTTGGTTTCGTAGATATATGCTTTGTCTTTCAAAACGTCCGCTACACCTTTGAAAGAAGATTCATGCCCGATTGGAAGGAAAACAGGCACAGCCTTGTCGCTGTAATCGGCTTTCAAGTCTGTGAGAACTTTCTCGAAATCGGAATTCTCACGGTCCAGCTTGGAAATATAAAACGCGACGGGAATCGCGAATTCTTCTCCGGTCTCCCACGCCTTGTCTGTTTGAACCTCGATGCCGCTCACGCCGCTCACAGCAATTATCAAGGCGTCGGCGACCCGGACCGCCGAACGCATTTCTCCGACAAAGTCCGCGAATCCAGGCGTATCCAGTGCAAAAAGCGTCTTTCCCCTTCTCTCCATCGTGATGAGCGAAGTGTTGATGGAAATCTGGCGCTTTTGCTCCTCCTGGCTGAAGTCGCTCGTCGTGTTGCCGTCTTCGACTTTACCCAGCCTGGATGTGATACCGTTATCAAAAAGCATGGCCTCGACGAGGCTTGTCTTTCCTGCACCTCCGTGGGCCGCGAGGGCGAAACTGCGAGTGTTCTCAGGTTGACGGGTTCCCATTGCCAACTACCTCCTCCGACGTCTCATTCCTGCCCCTTGCTATACAAGAAGGCAACTTTAATATCTTACGCATAATCCTCCTGTTCGTCAACAAACGGGTGGAAAATCGTGCTTTTTATTCCTTAAGGCTTCTCCTGAAGCAGTTTTTCAAGGAGTTCGGCCACTGCGGCGGCATCGGCCTGTCCTTTGGTTTCCCGCATTACTAGACCGGTCAGGAACTTTCTTTTTTTCCCCTTCTCATCTTTCTCTCCGAGTATTTCCGCTACGACATCCGGATTGGTACCCAAGACTCCCCGAACGATGTCGGCAAGCATATCTCCCGAGAGTTTTCCGATTGTCCCTCCGCTTCTTTTCAGGGCATGTTCCAAGGAGAGGTTCTCTTCTATCATGGTGTTGAAGACCTCTCGTGCGGCAGTCGTGGACAGTTTTCCTTCATCCACGAGGAGCACGAGAGAACCCAGAGATTCCGGAGTCAGCGGAAAGGATTCTATCGAGAAGGCGCGTTCGTTGAGGATTCGAAGTACCTCGGTGCGAATCCAGTTTGAAAGTCGGGCTGCAGAAGCGCCTGTTTGAGCAGTCTTCTCGAAGTATTCGGCGAGCGGCAAGCTCTCAGCGAGAATTGCGGCGTCAGCTTCCGGAAGACCGTATTCGTTCCGGAAGCGTCCCTCCTTGCTCCACGGCATCTCGGGAAGCGAATTGCGGATCGTCTCCAGAAGAGCAGGCGAGACCTCTATCGGAGGCAGGTCGGGATCGGGAAAATACCGGTAGTCATGAGCGGCCTCCTTGCTCCTGGTAGATGTTGTCACGCCTTCTCCATCGTTCCAGTGGCGGGTCTCCCTCTCCAGGATCGCTCCGCTCTCCATTTCACCGGTCTGCCTGCGTATTTCGTAATCGAGAGCTCGTTCTATTGCGCGAAGCGAGTTCATGTTCTTAACTTCCGAACGCTCCCCCCAGTACAGCATGTCGCCAGTGGCCGCGTCCGTTTTTTTCAGCGAGATGTTGGCGTCCACCCGCATCGACCCTCGTTCCATATCGCCGTCAGAGACTCCGAGGTAGCGAACGAGGCGTCGCAGGCAGGCGACATAATCACGGGCTTCCCTCGGGGAGCGCAGATCAGGCTCCGAGACGATCTCGGCAAGAGGGACTCCTCCCCGATTGTAATCGACGAAGGAGAGCGCCGCGCCCTCCAGGCGGCCGTCCGCTGCCGAGTGCATCAGTTTTCCGGCATCCTCCTCAAGGTGGAGACGGGTGATGCGGATTCGCTTCAGAGCCCCTCCGTCGCCGGAAATGAAGATCTCTCCTCCTTCTGCAAGAGGCAGATCGTACTGACTGATCTGGTATGCCTTCGGAAGATCGGGGTAAAAATAGTTCTTTCGGTGAAAGATCGTCTTGTTCCGGATGGTGCATGAAAGAGCCAGAGCGGCCCTGATTCCCAGTTCGACGGCCTTTCCGTTGAGAACCGGAAGACTTCCGGGAAGGCCGAGGCAGACAGGGCAAACGTTCGTGTTCGGCTCCGCGCCGATATAGTCCGTCGAACACGGGCAGAATATCTTTGTCGCCGTGGCGAGCTGGACATGAATCTCCAATCCGATAACCGGAAGGTACGCGAATTTCATCGGACGTCTCCTCCTTCCCTGCAGGGGTACCGGTTTTCAACGGGAGCGATCCCGGCGCTTCCCGTTTTACGTTCCAGTACCGCCGCTACCGAGAGGAGTTCCCGCTCCCCCCATTTGGGGGCGATGAACTGCACTCCGACCGGAAGCGTTTTTTCTCCCTCGGTAAATCCGCCGTTCAGAGACAGGGCGGGAAGCTCCGCCAAGTTCACCGGAAGAGTGAACACGTCGGCGAGATACATCTGGATCGGGTCATCAACAAGCTCTCCCTTTCCGAAAGCGGGGAAAGGAGCCGTTGGGAGTGCGATGAGATCGCACTTTGAAAAGGCGTCGGCAAACTCCTGCTTCATGAGTTGCCTTACTTTCTGAGCGGTAAGATAGTATGCGTCGTAATATCCGGAACTGAGAACGTAGGTTCCTGTTAAAATCCTTCTTTTTACCTCCTTGCCGAAACCCGCACCCCTGGTCTTGAGATAAAGGTCCATCAGGGATTCTTCGTTCGATGAGAGGCCGTAGCGAACGCCGTCGAAGCGGGCAAGGTTCGAGCTCGCTTCCGCAGGTGCAAGAATGTAGTAGCACGGCAGGCCGAACTCCAGAGAGACGGGAAGAGAGATCTCGACGATTTCGGCCCCTTCTTCCCTGCAATGAGCGAGTGTCTTTTCGAGAACGGTTTCCACATCTCGGGACATCACGTCCTTTTTACCGTGAAGGTCCTTCACCAGGGCGATTTTTTTACCTGCGAGCGAGACGGTTTGCAATGCCGCCGAATAATCGGGACGTTCTCTTCTGCTGGATGTCGCATCGCGAACGTCCGGACGGGCAATCACGGAAAGGGCGAGGGCAAGATCCTCCACTGTCCGCGCGAACGGACCGATCTGATCGAGTGAAGAGGCGAAGGCCACAAGGCCCCACCTGCTCACGAGGCCGTAGGTCGGTTTGAGGCCGTAGACGCCGCAAAAAGAGGCGGGCTGGCGGATGGACCCCCCCGTATCGCTTCCGAGAGCGAGAGGTGTATAGCCCGCCGCGACGGAGACGGCGCTTCCTCCTGAACTCCCTCCGGGTACGCGGGTGGTATCCCACGGGTTTGACGCGGCCCCGAAAGCCGAGAACTCGGTGGAACTGCCCATGGCGAATTCGTCCATGTTTCCTTTTCCCGCAATGATTGCACCCGCTTTTTCGAGTAATTCCGTCACGGTCGCGTCGTAGGGGGAAATCCATGTTTCGAGGATTCGGCTAGCGCAGGTCGTGGGCATACCGCGCACACACATATTGTCCTTGAGGACGACAGGGACGCCGGCAAGGGGCCCCGGATCGCCGCCGCGCGCGATCAGCGCGTCCACTTTTTTTGCATGATCCCTCGCCCTTTCCGGATCAACGTGCAGAAGGGCGTGGAGAGAGGGTTCCAAACGCTCTGCACGGTTGAAAAAAGATTCGACCATCTCCTGTGCGGAGAAGTCGCCCTTCCGTATCCCTCTAGCAATATCGGCTGCGGAAAGCGTTGCCGGAGTCATGACGAGGCCTCTTCCAAAATTCTGGGTACAACAAAGAATGAATCCTTGCGTCGCGGAGCAGAGGCAAGGACATCCTCCCGTACTTCCGAAACCTCCGGAATATCCTCCCTGGGCGCCGGAATTTCCGTGTCGGAAAAAATGAAAGGGTCCACGGCGTCAAGGTCGAGGCGTCCTTCGATCCGGGCTTCGGAGAGAGTATTGAAGTGCTCGAGAATAGCCCCGAAATGCCGAACAAGTCCTTCTACTTCCCCATCGTCCACGTGCAGCCGGGCGAGCTCGGCCACATGCAGAACATCCTGCTTTTCCAGCCTGCTTCCGCTGGGGTTGCTGAGCATCATCGCAAAACCTCCTGAAATAACGAGATGGTCCTTCTTTTCACCGTACGCCGACTCTTCGATACACTTCGAAGGAGATCAATGCTTCGCGTATCTACGGATCATCTCGAGAAATTCTTCTTCGTCCAAAATCCTGATCCCAAGAGCAACGGCCTTCGAGAGCTTGCTTCCAGCATTCTTCCCGGCTATTACGAGAGAAGTCTTTCCGCTGACGCTTGACGAACAGGCCGCACCAAGGCTTTTCGCGAGGGATTCGGCCTCTCCCCTGGTCATGGATTCCATTTCTCCGGTGAAGACAAGACGCATGTCTCCGAGCGGATTGGGTGTTTCCGAATCGGCTTCCTCGCGCTCTTCCATCTGTTCGAGAGCTCCCCGGACTCCTGCGGAGGCAAGGCGTTCGAGCATCTTCAGGTTTTCAGGCTGTTCAAAAAAAGCCCGGATGGAAGAGGCCATTACCGGGCCGATACCGTCAACGGACGCGAGCGCTGTCTCCGGAGCTTCCCTGAGTGAAGGAAGATCACGGAAGTGTTCAGCCAGTATTTCAGCGCTGCGGATCCCCGTAAAACGGATACCGAGCGCGGCAAGGAGAGATGCAAAAGGACGTTTCTTGGATTTCGTGATTGCTCCGGTAAGATTCCGTGCCGATTTCTCTCCCATCCGTTCAAGCGGGACAAGATCTTCTTCCCTGAGGTCATAAAGATCCGCCAGGGACCGGATGATCTTTTTTTCCACAAGCTGCTCGATGATTTTGTCGCCGAGCCCCCGAATATCCATGCCGTTCCGGGAGGCGAAATGGCGCAGCCCTTCCTTGAGCTGTGCCGGACACGAAGCGCGGTTGGGACAGCGAAGGGCAACCTCGCCTTCCAGGCGGACCGCGGGCGTACCGCACACAGGACATCGATCCGGCATCGCGAACTCCCGCTCCTCTCCGGTACGCTCCTCGATCACGGGACCGATAATTTCCGGTATGATCTCCCCTGCCTTTCGAACCCGCACCCTGTCCCCTATAAGCAAATTCTTGCGCCGGAGTTCATCTTCGTTGTGAAGACTGGCCCGGCGGACCACCGAACCGGACAGGGCTACCGGTTCGAGCAGCGCGACGGGTGTAAGTGCCCCGGTCCGCCCCACCGAGATGATGATATTCTTGAGGAGGGTGATCTTTTCCTCCGGGGGATACTTGAAGGCGACAGCCCATCGAGGAGCATGAGATGTGCTTCCGAGCGCGGACCAGGCGTCGATGGAGTTCAACTTCACCACGACGCCGTCGGTCGCATAGGAGAGGGCATACCTTTTTTCCCTCCACTCTTCCACGAAGGCACGCACATCTTCCTTTCCGGTTCGTTTCTCCCAGGCAGGCTGAACAGGCAGTCCGGCTTCCGCGAGCCAGGTCAGAACCGATTCCTGCGTTCCCAAGCCGAGAGATTCGGGTTCGAGGACCGAGTAAAGAAAAATGGAGAGGCGGCGCTCGGCGACAATGGCCGGGTCAAGCTGGCGCAGGCTTCCTGCCGCTGCATTTCGCGGGTTCGCGAAAACCGGTTCACCCCGTTCTTCCCGTTCGGCATTCAACTCCGCGAAGTGTCTGCGCTGAATCAGCACTTCACCGCGGATTTCAAGTTTGGGGGGAACATCGCCCGAAAGACGAAGCGGAAGATTCCGTATGGTGCGGATATTCGCGGTGACATCTTCTCCCGTGCGCCCGTCGCCCCGTGTCGCTCCCCGCGTAAAAAGGCCGTTCTCATAGGTCAGGGAGACTGCAAGTCCGTCGATCTTGAGTTCGCAGACATATCCGTCCATCGCAAGAGGAGCGGTCCTGGCAAGAAAGGCGATGAGCTCTTCCTCGTTCAGGGCGTTGTCGAGGCTCAGCATCGGGGTCGAAAGAACCACCTTCGCAAACCCGTCCGCAGCTTTTCCTCCCACTCTCCGCGTCGGGGAGTCAGGCGACCGGAGAAGGGGGTGGGCTTCCTCAAGCCGCTTCAATTCGGAAAACATAGCATCATACTGATCGTCCTCGATCTCCGGTGCGTCGAGGACATAGTACAAATGCTCATGACGAGCGAGTTCCCTTCGAAGAAATTCAGCACGCGAGCGTACTGCTTCGGAAATCGGGGCGGATGTTTTTTTTCCCGTCACGGAAGCCTCTCTCCTCTCTATGCCTCCGGTTCTTCTCTGTTCCGGGAGATAAGAGGCTTCATCGTTGGGAAAAGAATAACGTCGCGGATGGAACGGGAGTTCGTGAGGAACATCACGAGACGATCCACGCCGATACCGAGGCCGCCCGTCGGAGGCAGTCCTGTTTCGATCGCATTGATGAAATCCTCGTCGAAGTCGTGCGCCTCGTCGTCTCCCGCCTCCTTTTTCCTGAGCTGGTCTTCGAACCGCACTCGCTGGTCGATGGGATCGTTCAGCTCGCTGAATGCATTCGCAACTTCCTTGCCGCATATGAAAAGCTCAAAACGGCGAGTATAGTCCGGATTCTCCGGATCCCTCTTCGCGAGGGGCGAGATTTCCGTGGGATGGCCTATGACGAATGTAGGCTGAATGAGCTTCTCCTCAACAAACGTCTCAAACATGAGGTTGAGCACGGAGAAACGGCTTTCGTCTCCCTTGATCTCCACATTTCTTTCTGCGGCGATTCTCCTGGCTTCCCCGTCATCCGTCACCGTCATGAAATCGATTCCGGTATACTCTCTCACGAGGTCCAGCATGGAACTTCTTTTAAAAGGCTTGTCGAAATCCAGGTCGACCTCCTGGTACCGGATCGGCCCGAAAGCGTTTTCTCCGCGGACCGCTGCGGCCGCATTCCGGATGATCTCTTCGGTAAGGGCCATCATGTCATCGTAGTCGGCATAGGCCCAATAGACTTCCATCGCGGTGAACTCGGGATTATGCATCGTATCGAGCCCCTCGTTCCGAAAGTTCTTCCCCATCTCGTACACCCTGCCGAACATGCCGACCACAAGGCGCTTCAGGTAGAGTTCGGTCGCGATCCGGAGGTACATTTCCATTCCCAGCGCATTGTGGAAAGTCTTGAAGGGCCTTGCATTAGCACCTCCCGCGAGGACGGAGAGGATAGGCGTTTCCACTTCGAGCGTTCCGTGGTCTTCGAGCGTTTTCCGAATCGAGGAGATAATCTTCGACCGTTTTCGGAAGGTCTCGCGGACATCGGGATTGGCGATAAGGTCGGTGTAGCGCTGACGGTAACGAAGTTCGGTGTCCTTCAGCCCGTGCCACTTCTCGGGAAGGGGTCTGAGAGCCTTGCAGAGCAAAACGCACTCCCTTACATGAATGGTGAGTTCTCCTCGCTGGGTCCGGAATGGATGTCCGATAATTCCCACCCAATCCCCGGTATCCACCCACTTCTTTGCGAAAGCATACTTATCCTCCCCCATCGCATTGAACTGGAAATAGAGCTGCAACGTCTCGGTCTCGTCCGCAAGGTTGGCGAACATGGCCTTTCCGTGTTTCCGCAGGGTCATTATCCTGCCTGCGGTGACGACGGATACCGACTCATCCATTTCGTCCGCCTGAAGGTGCTCGAAGTTTTTCCGAACGAAATCAAGAGGATGTTCCCGCTGCCACTTCTCTATCAGGTAGGGGTTATACCCCTCCTCGGAGAGCAGTCTCTCGAGCTTGTCCATCCTCTGGCGGACGATTTCGTCGCCGGGGCCTGCGTCCTCCGTTCCGGGCAGGGGATTTTGCATTTCTTTGTCATGAAGCGTATCCACTATGTTCCTCTCTCCTTTCAAAATAAACCTCGCATTTTTCAAGAATACCCCGAAGATCCGTCCAGGAGAGAAGGTGGGCCGCAGCCCGCCTCAATTCGCCTATTCCGGGAATCCCTTTGAACATGCCGGAAAGAAGCCGTTTCACCATGAGAACGGCTATCCTGGGTCCCGATTCGGCGCAGACGCTCTCGCCAAAATCCAGAAGAAGAGAAACTTGGAAATCCGGGGAAGGATTTCTGTATATATTATGCACGTCATAACCCAGAAACGCCAGTGTCCGCGGGAAAAGGAACGGATCCGCCACCGCCCCCCGTGCCAGAAGGACAGCTGCACATCCTCCGCCGAGATATTCCGCGCTCCTCTCAGGAGTAAAGACATCCCCGCTGGCGCAGATCTTTCCCGGAAAACGCCCTGCTAAAGCGATTGGAAGCGAGACATCGGCTTCTCCGGCATAGCGCTGGGACGGAGTTCTTCCGTGAACGGCGATCATCTTTGCGCCCGCCTCGAAAAGCCCCTCGCAGAAAGCCCCGGTATCGAGAGGAAAGGCGGAGGGACATTTGCGGATCTTGGGCCAGACGGGAAGTCCAAACGAAGAGAGCTTCCTCACCATGTCGAACGCAATTTCCGGACGCTCCAGGAGCCTTGCGCCGGCGCCCTTCTTGAGTACCTTCGGCATCGGACATGCCATGTTGATGCTGATGGCGGCCGGCTTGTGCATAAGGGAGACAACGCGTTCCGCACCCTTGACAAGCGTTTCGGCATCTCCCGAAAAAAGCTGCACGACGACGGGAGCTTCTCCTCCGAGAACGGAGAGCATCCGTTCACTTTTATTTTGGTTTCGCAATAAACCAGCGCAGCTGATCATTTCGGTATGCACCGCTCCGGCGCCGAGCCCGGAGAAAAAAAGCCGGACCGGAGGGATTGTCACTCCCGCGAGGGGTGCAAGGAGAAGCGGATTCGAAAGAGAGACCCCTCCGATCTCGAGAGGTTGTCGTATGGACGATGAAAAAACCGTCACCAGAGGCGGTTCCTTTCGTATATCAGTCGAAGTCCTTCCAGAGTCAGCCAGGGGTCGACATCGGTAATGGTCTCCGAAAGAGAGGCGATTACCGTTGCGTGCCCTCCCGTCGCGACGACCGGAGTCCTCGCCTCCAATTCGTTCCAGGTTCTCTTCACGAGACAATCCACCAGGCCTGCGTTTCCGAAGAGAATGCCCGCCTGTATCGAGCCGATCGTGTTGTTGCCGATCACACTCTTAGGCGGCTCGAGGGAGACCTGCGGCAGTTTGGCCGTCCGTCCGAAAAGAGCCTCCATACCTGTCACGAGGCCCGGAGAGATGGTGCCGCCGAGATATGCTCCGTCGGCATTCAGTATATCCAAGGTGATGGCGGTGCCGAAATCGACGACGATGAGCGGCGCGCCGAAACGCGCCTTGCCGGCAACCGAGTTTACAAGGCGGTCCGCCCCTACCTCGTGCCGGGGCGAATAGGCTATTTCCATTCCGAGATCCAGATTTGCCGTCACTTTCACGGGATCGACGTCGAGATACTCCCTTAAACCTTCGGAAAGCGCCGTATCGAGCGAGGGCACTACGCTGGAATAGACCGCGCCGTCGAGATCCTCCCGCCGAATCTCCGATATCGAAAGGAGGTTCAGAAGATAAATCCCAAGTTCGTCGGACGTATGGCGTTCCGACATGAGACGCCAGTGTTTCACCAGATTTTCCCCGTCGTAGATTCCGATCACGGTCGTCGTGTTGCCCACGTCAAGAACGAGCAGCATAATACTCTCCCCCTTACCCGGAAGAATTGGAACATCGAAATATTATACCACCGGAAAAAACTTCCGTGACATTCAGCCAACAAGCACCGCTGAAAGCAGAAAAATTCCCGCCCCTGCCACGGTTCTTCCCCGTAAGGGAAAAACTCCCCCTGCCACGGTCAGGATGAAAATTCCGCCTCCGATCGCGGCGAAGAGAGGATGCCACGAAAGATTCCACGGAAGGATGGAGGATGCTGTATCGGCGCACTGCTCCCAGAGAAGGAAAAGCCCCTCCGCGATTCCGGCCGGAAGCCAGCCTCCGGGAATACCGAGCAGTGATGGGAGCGCAAGGATACAACAGAGCGGATAGAGTACCGAAAAGAGCGGGAGTGCCGCCAAATTGAGAAGCATTCCGGCAATCGGTGCCTCGCCGAAAGTGGCTGAAATCTGCGGAAAAGTGGCCAACCAGACGAAAAGGCTGGAGGCGGGTAGTATCCAGAAGGCGAGTCTTCTTTCGGCGAGCGCGGAAAGAAGAAGCGCCGCTATCACTGAAAGACGCCATCCGACATCGAAAAACCAGTCAGGGCGCCAGAGCAGGAGGATGATTGCAGCGAGAGAGACCGAATTGAGCGGAGATCCTTTTCGTCCGAGCAATTTCCCGACAAAAAGAGCCTGAATCATCAATGCTGCCCGAAAAGCTCCCGGCGCCCCACCGGCAAGGAGCGTATAGAACCAGAGCAGTCCGCTCACCGCAAGAAGGGCCGCACGACGCGGCAGGATGTCCCTCATTTTCCGCATTGAAAGAAGGCTCCATGCTCCAAGAACGACGAGTCCCACATGAAAGCCTGAAACAGCCAGAAGATGTGACGTTCCCCACCTCCGGTGGGCTTCTGCCAGGTCGGGATCGCGCACCCCGAGGAGGGCCGCGAGCAGATACCCCCGTACCCGGGGAGGAAATACGAGGAGAATCCGTTTCCGAAGCGCCGTTCTCCACCGGGAGAGAGAGAAGCCTCCGTCCTTTCGGGACAGAGATTCCGGCATGATCTCCAACGATGTTCCCCGAGCACGCCAATACAGGTCCTCCTGAAACGAGCTGTCCGGCCTGGAGCGGATAATCGTCGCATATCCGGTAAAGGAGAGGCGATTCCCCTCCTGAACATGGAGATTCGGAGCGAGTTTCAGCAGGTAACGGCCCGAAGAAGCGTCCACCAGCACCGCGCGGCGCCCCCCCCAGGGGCGCTCGAGGATCACGGTCCCTTCATCGCGTATCATGCCGGAAGGGCTTGTGGACTCCGGAATCAAGCCATAGCAGCAAAACAGCGACATCAGAAGGGCTAAAAACGAAAGGGCGGAAGCATACGGGAAAAAACGTGAGGGGCGCCGCTCCGAAAAAAGAAGCAGAAGACCCCACACGGTAAGAGGCGCGAGAAAAGCAGCAACCATAAAAGGTGTTCTCCTGGGAAAGGCGGTCAGGGAGAACGAAACTCCTGCGAGCAAAAAAAGGAGAGGTGAACGGGCTGCCCCCTCGGCCGCGACGAAGGGAACTTCATCCATTCTCATCGGAGAGAGACCGCACCTCGAATCGCTTCCAACTTCTTTGCTCCGATTCCCTTCACCTTCAAGAGTTCCTCGACGGAGGAGAATCTGCCGTTGCTTTGGCGGTATTCAAGAATCGCCCGCGCAATAGCCGGTCCTATGCCTGGAAGCTTCTGGAGCTCCGTAGCAGTTGCTGAATTTACATTGACACTCGCTTCCGGAGATATCGCTCCTCCTCTTCCGGAGGAAAAAGAAAGAGAGGGAGTTCGCAGGAAACTTCCCGGCGATGAGGACGGCGGCGAGGGAAAAGACGGCGCGCCTTCACCCGATGCGTCCGGAACGGAAAAGAGCGGACGGACTGCAGGAACGTGAACGTGCACCCCATCCTCAAGAGGAGAAGCCAAGTTGATCTGAACGGGATCAGCCTTGGAAGTTAATCCGCCGGCTGCCTCCACGAGCTGAAAGACCCGGCTTTCCGAAGGAAGCCGATATACTCCAGGAGAGACAACCTCCCCAGTGATGTAAAGAACCCATTGCTTTGCTTCGGCGGAAGGAGTCTCCCCGGTGGATGAATGAGAGGCCGGAGGAGGGAGAGGAGTTTCGCGCGAGGGAGCGGAAGAGGAGGAGAGTGAAAGTGCGGGGCCTGCCTTCATGCCGGAAGGAACATTCACAAACTTTCCGGAAAAGATGTACATGATAAGGCCCGCGAGAAGAAAACAGGCGATGCCGATGGCAAAAAACACAATCCCCGTGATCGAATTCTTCTGCGAATTCCTGTCTCTCTCCATGATAAAAATCACCCCTCATTTTCCGATTTCAAGGATCCGCCCGGCCAGGCACCAGTTCTCTCCGCCCGTGATCTCGACTATCGCGAAGCGTCCCAGCAGATCCTCCTTGCCCTCGACGAGCACGACCTTGTCCGAATGAGTTCTTCCCTGGAGAAGCCCTTCACCGCGCGGCGCAACATCATCCAGAAGAATCCGGAACGTTCTTCCGACGAGCCCTTCGTTGATTTCACGAGTAATGAGAGACTGAAGGCGGTTCACTTCATTCAGGCGTTCCATTTTCACTTCGCGGACTACCTGGTCGTTTCTTGAGGCGGCACCGGTTCCCTCTCTCGGTGAGTAGGCCGCGGAGTGGACGAGATCGAAGCGAAACTCCTTCAAGGCGTCGAGAGAGTGTTGAAAATCCTCCTCGGTCTCTCCAGGATGCCCTACGATAAGATCAGTGGTCAGTCCGGCCTCCGGTAGGCGTTCCCGTATCAACGAGACGACGGACCGGTAGTGATCCATAGTATATCCGCGGTTCATCATCCTCAGAATCCGGTCGCTGCCCGACTGCACCGGCAGATTGATGGAGGGGCAGATAACATCGCCGTGTTCTGCCATGATTTCAATGATATCTGGAGTAAAATCCCTCGGGTGCGACGTTACGAAGCGCAGCAGGCGAACACCCGTGCATGCGGCCTCGGAAAGAAGCGAAGAAAAAGAATATCCGTTCGAAAAATCACTTCCATAGCTGTTGACGTTCTGTCCAAGGAGTGTGATCTCGATGACACCATCCGCAACGAGCATCCGTATTTCCTCCAGGATTTCCGCGGGCGATCTTGAGACGAAACGCCCCCGGACGTACGGGACGATGCAGTACGAACAGAAGTTGTCGCATCCGTGGGCGATTGTGACGAACGCTCTCCACGGATTTACACGCTCGGTAGGGGCTCCCGGAAGCTCAAGAAACGCCCTTGGATCGTCGTCGAGAAAAAAAAGCTTTTCGGTTCTGCCGGTCGGGCCGGAATGGCTTTCTCCGGCAAGAAGACGTTCAAGTCCGTCCGGAACCGCCCCGATATGGCGCGGACCTGAGATGAAACGAACCCACGGGAAGCGTGCGGCCATACGCCGTCCCACATTCTGGGCGACACAGCCGGTAACCGCTACAACCGGTTTTCTTTCCTTCTCCCAGCGGACTGCAAAGCGTCCCAGGTCGCTCCAGACCTTCTGCTCCGCCTTATCCCGGATACTGCAGCCGTTGAGAATGACAACATCCGCCTCATTCTCCGGTGTTTCTTTCCATCCTCGTGAGACAAGGGCCGTCTTTATTTTATCTCCGTCGTAAACATTCATCTGGCAGCCGTACACTTTCAATGCGAATCGGAACAACAAAAAATTCCTCCCGGTGCGGAAAAATTGAGGGTACATTTCTCAAAAAAATAGTATACCACGAATTTCGAATTTGCTTTTTCAGCAAAAACGAGCCTATAATGAACAGCACAGGATACAGGAAAATGAACAGGTCGCAAGAATGGAAAGAAAAGTCCCGCGCCGTGCCATCGCTTTCGCATGGAGAACTTCATAAAACAACGAGCCGCAGCTTTTTTGCTGTACCAGGAGGATTTCAGATGAAACTTTGTACTCGCGGCATTCTCTTGATTCTATTTCTGAGCGCTGGATTTCTCTCCCCCGCTTCCGCGTCCCTGCCGGAAATCCCCGGTTTTACGGCTGAAGAAACAAGGACGACGCCTCTCTCTGCGCCTTCCGGAAATTTCGGGGACTGGACTTCCCGCACCTATCGAACAGCAGGAGGCAGAATGCTCGAGGCGACGTTGATGAGCGGGCCCGGTGCAGGACCTCTTGTAACCGGTGAAGAGGGAGCGAAAAACGATGATCGGCCGCTCGGTTTCGGCGCAACCTACGAAGTGTTCCTTCTCGGAGGAAAACGCGGCGTGCTGGAGACGCTTCCCTCTGTCGGCATCTCGCTTGTCCTTGAACTCGGAGAGAACGTTACCCTGACGCTGGAATCATCCTCACTCTCAAGAGAGGACCTGGAAACGGCCGCGCTGTACATTCTCAGATCGTTCTGATACTCAGGAAACACGGAAAAGGGAGCTGTTTTTTCAGCTCCCCCTGCCGTGCTTTTGCAGAGAATACAACAGGTGAAAACGGTTACTCTTCAGGTTCGAACATATCCTTCCCTACGGCGCAGACAGGGCATACCCAGTCATCGGGGGTATCTTCAAAGGCCGTTCCCGGAGCGACACCGGAATCCGGATCGCCCTCGGCGGGGTCATAGACGTAACCGCAAACGGTGCACACGTACTTTTTCATGATATTTCCCCCTTCATCGATTCTGAATAGAGTGCAACCTCATTATATCGGCCTCTCGAAAAAAGGCAACAGGCCGCATCTCAAAACCCGGCTTTCAGCCGGAAAAACAGCAACTTTTCGAGTCCGTTCAGATCGTGATCATCGCGGAGTTCCGGCCTTTCCCTCCCGAAAGACAGACCGGGCCGTCCGGCATCACCAGGTAATCGTCCTCGATACGCATCCCTCCCCAGCCTTCCACATAGATCCCCGGTTCGATAGTAACGACGTCTCCTTCATGAAGAATATCCTTCGACGAAGGAGAAAGCCTGGGTGCCTCGTGAACTTCAAGTCCCAGCCCGTGCCCCAAACCGTGTGAAAAGTGTTTTCCCCATCCCCTGGAGGTGATGACATCCCGGGCAACAGAGTCGACCAACTTCCCCTCGACACCGGGCCGAACCGCGGAGAGCGCCTTTTCAGCCGCCTCGAGGAGGACTGATTCGATTTCCCGCCCTTGACCCGGAAGAGGGCCCATCGAAAAATTCCGTGTCAGGTCGGAAATATACCCTTCATAGGTGGCTCCGAAGTCGACGGTCACCATGTCTCCTTTTCGAAACGCTCTTTCCGTAGCCGTTCCGTGAGGCAGGGCGCTCCGTTCACCGGAAGCAACGATAAAGCGGCTTCCTTTCCACCCTTCCTCCGCACCGTTGTTTCTGAGAGTAAACTCGAGAAGCGCATTCAGCTCCTTTTCGGTCATCCCTTCCCGTACCCTCCCGAGAACTTCATCGTACGAGGAATACGCGATATCAGCGGCTCGCCTGATCAGAGAGACTTCGAGATCGTCCTTTCTTCTGCGGAGGGATGGAAGAATTGAAGAACAGTCCTTCCAGCGAGGCAGGGAAGGTTCAAGCTCACGGAAGAGGGAGACGGAGAGACGATCGGCTTCAAAGCCCCCCCTGGACCATTTTTTTCTGACGAGAACCTCTGCGGTCTTCCCCTGGAGTGTATTCCGTTCCTGCATTATCAATGTAAAGGGAGACTGCGTTGCGGCCTGGAGCGCATAACGCCCGTCCGTCACCAGGAACGCTTCGTCGCACGAGATGAGAAGCGAGCCGCTGCTTCCTCGAAACCCGGAAATGTACTCCATGGATTCGCAGTTGTAGTTTTCAGTCACCACGAGCACAAAAATGTCCACATGCTCCTCGGCCATCCTTGTACGCAGCCTTGCAAGACGGGCCGCGATATTTTCAAAGTTCATTCGGTTTCTCCTCGTGGGCGATCCAGGAGAGGCCATAACTCTTCGCTGACATCGTGGGAGCAGTTTCCGGGACCGTCGACAAAATACCCTGCGGCGACTGCGCAAATCCCATTCTCCTGCAATATGGAGAGGGCTTCTCTTTCTTTCTCCTCCGGAACAACTGCCAGGAGGACGCCGGATGAGATAAGATGCAGCGGATCAAAGCCGAGACTGCGCACCGCTTTCTCCGTCAGGGGAGAGAGCGGAAGTCCATGGAAGTCAAGTTCGACTCCGTATCCGCTTAAGCGCATGATCTCTGCGATTCCCCCGCCGATTCCCCCCTCTGTAGGATCGTGAAGGAAACGTGCCATACCCCTTAGCAGCCTTGCCTCTTCGAGGACGGAAATATGGTCGAGCCATCCTCGCGCCTCTGCCACACCTTCCGGTCCTATTGCCGGGATCAGGAGATCCGGGCGGTCGTTTGCGAGAATCGCCATCCCCTCGAGTCCTGCATGTTTCGTGAGGATGAGCCTGTCGCCAGGAAGGATATCTGTCGCCCTATGGATAAACTTCGTCGGTCCCATCATCGTTCCGACAAGCACCGGCTGATCATAGCGGGAGGTGAGCTCGGTATGCCCACCGACAACAGCGGCTCCGATAGCGAGGCAAGTTTCGTGAATCTCCTGCATAAGGGCCTGTACCAGAGCGACACCATCTTTTGCCGGAACGAGCAGTGTCGCCACGAAAAAAGACGGATCTCCCCCTTTACATGCTATATCGTTGGCGTTGATGTGCACGAGAAATCTGCCCGCTCCCTCCCGTGCCCCCACTATCGGATCGGAAGCCACGGCAAGGAAATGCCCCTCGGGCCACCGCAGAAGTGCTGCATCCTCACCTATTCCGGGACCGATAATCACCTCGGAACGGAGAGCACCGCAAAAACGCAACACGCTCCCTTCAAGTTGAGACGGGGAAAGCTTCCCCACGACCTGCTTTTCCATTTACGTTTCCACCTCTCGTCATGCTGTATATGCAGCCGCAGTAAGACTGGCGATATAGTCCGAATTCCTTCGACAGCGCCACGGAGCGGACGAACCCGTTCCTTTTCCGGAAGACACGGTCGAGCCACGTGATTCCGTAACGCGCCGCGCATTCCGCCCCTATCTTGTTGATCAGGAGCGCGTCTTTGTGAGGACTGATCGTCAGCGTGGTGCAGAGCAAAGGGATTCCTTCTTCACACGCCCTTCGGGCAGCGGATTCGAGCTGGAGGAAAAAACAGAGAGCGCAACGCACGCCCCCCTCCGGTTCGCCGGCAAGTGGAAACGCCTCACGCAGCCAGGCTTCCGGGGCATAAGGTTCACGAAGCACTCCGCTGTTCATCCGGGCGGCAAGGATACCGAAAGCCTCACGGCGCCGCTGTTCCTCATCCGGCGGATGAATATTGCTCCCGTACCAGTACGGAACGACACTGTACCCTTCTTCCTGCAGTTCCACCCAGGGAACGGTGGCGTCGGGCGCGCAGCAAACATGCAGAAGGATTGTCTTTTCTTCCACGAAAACGTTCTCTCTAAAGGAGGGTCTCGAAAGCTCCCGCAAGAGATGCAGGATCAAGCCCCATCGCGGCGTATAGATCCTCCGAAGCGCCGGAATCTCCGTAGCGATGAACGCCAAGCGCCTTGAAGCGTGCTGCAAGACCGAGCTCCGTCATCCTGGAAGCCAGAATCGAGCCCATTCCGCTCGCGACGCAGTGATCTTCGCACGTCATAATTCTTCCCGTCGCAGCGGCGATCCGCAGAGCCTCGTCATCCGGAATGAGCGGAGACGAGACCGCATAGACCGCGAGGGAGAGTCCCCTGTTCTCTTTCAGGAGCCGAGCAGCCTTCAGAGCCCTGCCTGCCATCGCGCCGAGCGCGAAGATGGCGCCGTCGGATCCTTGCTGCACAAGATCGGCTTTTCCGTACCGGAATTCATACCCTTCGCCGAAGACCGGAGCTCCGCTTTCGTTCACCAGAACATCCAGCTTGCTCCTTCCCATCGCGAGACAGACGCATCCCGCTTCGTTAATAGCCCATCGGGTAGCGCGGTCGGTCTGGTTCGGATCGCAGGGGACCGCGAGTTTCCATCCGAACGTATTCCGCAGAAGGCCGGCGTAGTCGATGGCGTGATGAGTCGGTCCGTCCTCTCCCACATCCAGCCCGACATGGGTCAGGACCGTTTTGATGTTCGCCCGGTTGATGTCGTTGAGTCGCTGCTGGTTGTATGTCTCCGAGAGACCGAAAACGCCGAAATCCGCCCACAGGACGGCAACTCCGGCCGTTGATGCTGCTCCCGCCGCCGTCGCGGTCGCATGCTCCTGAATGCCGGCCTGGAAAAACCATTCCGGACAGAGAGCGGCGTACTCCCCGGTTTTCACCGAGGAGGCAAGGTCGCAGTCGAAGACGAGAAGCGGAGTGCCTCCGGCTTTCTTGTAATTCAGTCTGCCGATGTCGGCGAGCGCCGATCCGAAAGCGGACCGGTTGTCGGTCTTCTTCCCGTCGGACGCATAGATACGCGGCGATCCGATATCAAGGCCGCATGAGGAAGAAGTGATATGCCGTCCCTTCGGTAAGGGAGCGGACGCTCTCCGCCGCCGCGCCTCCTCGAGAAAAGACGGATCGCCTCCGAGCTCGTTCATCGCCTTGATATAAAGATCTTCCAATGGAGCTTTTCCGTGAAACTCCGGAGTGTTCTCCATGAAGGAAACATTTTTTCCCATGACTGTCCGGCAAAGAATGACCGTAGGCCGTGAATTACCTGCCGCCTCCTTCAGGACGGAGTACAGCTCCCTGAAAGAATGACCGTCGCATTCCAGAACGATCCAACCGTCGGCTTTCCAGAGAGCCGGAATATCGGCGGGCATAACGGATTCAAGTGTACCGGATATCTGGATGCGGTTCCAGTCAACCAGCGCAACAATATTGGAAAGTTTTTCCTTCGAGGCGATACGCCGGGCTTCGGCGCTCTGCCCCTTGGTCTGTCCTCCATCTCCCATCAGGACATAGGTTCTCTTGCCGTTCCCCCGTGCGCGCTGTGCAAGAGCGAATCCCACACCCGCGGCAAGTCCCTGTCCGAGGTTGCCGCTCCCCCAGTCTATTCCGGGAACATCTCTTTCAACGTGTCCCTGGAAGGGGGATCCGCATTGGCGAAAGTGCGCCACCGCATCCATTGGATCGAAAAAACCCCATTCCGCCAGTGCCGCATATGCTCCCGGGGATGTATGCCCGTGGCTTATCGCCACGTAATCGCGGTCAAAAGAGGAGCAATTCTCCGGGGTGATATCCGCGACACCATAGACGGAAAGATACATTTCCATGCTGGAGAGGGAGCCTGCAGGATGCCCGCTGTTCGGGAGCGTAACCATCGTCACTGCGTTGATGCGGCATTGCTTCGCTGCTGATTCAAGAGAGAAAACCATGGAATCGGATAGTTTTTCCACGGGAAAGTTTCTCAGTGTCGGAAGAGTTGTTTTCACACACATCGCCTCCTTGAAATATGACAGTTCAATTATACTCAAGAAGGGGAAAAAGAGGGAGAAGCTTAAGGAGAAGGAGATCGATTTTTTGAGGACAGGAAGAGAAAAGGGACGTCCAAGTTGAAACGCCCCTCTTCCACCTCAGGAAATATAGATTCTCGGGACCCGTTTCAGGAACATGATGGGGACTTCATAGTTGATGGTGTTACGCGCAGCGGCCATCTCCTCAGGGGTAATCGTTTCTTCTCCCTGACGACCAAGAAGGACCACCTCGTCACCGGTTTTCACTCCCATGCCGGTCACGTTTACCATCGTCTGGTCCATGCACACATTGCCGGTAAGCGGCACGCGCTTTCCGGAGATGAGAACCGGAACTTTCATGGAAAGAGCCCGGGAATAGCCATCTGCATATCCGACGGGAAGGATGGCGATCTCCTCGGCTCCTCGTGTCATGTATCGAAGACCGTAACCGACACCGCTGCACGGGGGAAGCTCTTTCACGAAAGCGACCTCGGTTTTTACCTCGAAAGTCGGTTTCAATTCGATCGGCCGCGGACACTCGCCGGAGGGCCACATGCCGTAGAGAATCACGCCCGGGCGGACGGCATCGAGGTATTTGTCGGGGCAGGCCAGGATTCCTGCGCTGTTGCAGGCGTGTCGCAGAGGCACCGAAATCCCTTTTTTATCCGCGGTGTCAAGAACCTCCCGAAGTGCTGAAAACTGTCGGTCGGTGTAGTCGGGCCGATATTCGTCGGCTACTGCGAAATGAGTGAATATGCCTTCGACTTTCAAGCCGCGGATCGTCATGAGTTCGTCGAGCACCCAGGGGATATCGCGCGGAAGAAAGCCAATCCGCCCCATACCCGTATCCACTTTGAGGTGAACCGGAACGGCACGTTCCTGACGGACAGCCTCCGCGCCGAGCGCGCGCGCAAAGGAGAGATCGGTCACGGTGCTCGTAATGCGCTGACGGACATACTCCTTTACAGAACGTTCCGGAGAGGGACCCAAGACAAGAATCGGCGTTTCAACGCCGGCCTCGCGCAGTTCGAACGCCTCGTCGGGAATGGCGACGGCGAACCGGCGGCATCCCGCATCCTCGAGCGCACGGCAGGCAGGGACAGCGCCGTGACCGTACGCATCGGCTTTCACGACGCCGAAGATCTCCGGCCCCTCTCCGACATGACGGCGAACCGCCTGAAAATTCGCCTTCAGACTGCCGAGGTGCACTTCCATTCGAGTCGCACGATGCATAAATTTCGTTCTCCTTTCTCTTGCAACAAATCAAGGGGCGGCAAGCCGCCCCTTTTCAGCGATTTCTTCACTTCGTAAAACACTTAGATTTTGAGCTCTCCGTCGCGGCGCTTCTTGTCGAAGTCCGACACGAGCTTTCTGAGTTCTCCGGAGAGGATGAGAAGCGCAACGAGGTTGGGAACTGCCATGAGTCCGTTCAGAGTGTCGGACATATCCCAGAGATTGTCCAGGAAAGCCTTGCCGTCGCCGAGGAATACTCCGCCGGCGGCGCCGAGGACGAGGACGGCAACCCAGAGGACTTTCAGCACAGGAGCTATCCATGTACCGAAAATGTAGGCGCCGCATGTCTCACTGTACCAGTACCATCCCAGAATAGTGGAGAAGGAGAATAGGGCCAGCCCGACGGAGAGAATCATCGTTCCGGTACCGCCAAGCACCGTCTCGAAAGCCGAGAGAGAGAGCTGGGCGCCGGTGAGATTCGGCTGGCCTGTCAATACGCCGCTGGTCAAGATGGCAAGCGCGGTCAGGGTGCAAATGACGATGGTGTCCGCAAAGACTTCAAAGAGGCCGTACATTCCCTGGCGAACAGGATGATCGACAACCGCGGTGGCATGGACCATGGGAGCGGAACCGAGGCCGGCTTCGTTGGAGAAGACGCCTCTGGCGATACCGCGCTGAATAGCGGCGCGGACAGTCCATCCCGCAATAGCTCCCGGCATGGCCATCGGGTCGCTGAAGGCGTAGCTGACGGCATTGCCGAACGCGGCCGGGATCTGGTCAGCATGGGTTATCACAACAAGAATTCCGCCCACGATGTAGAAAATCGCCATGAAAGGAACAAGGTACGTGGTAACCTCTGCGATTCTCTTCAGGCCGCCGATGATGACGAGAGCGGTAAGGACTGCGAGAAAGATTCCCGAGTACAGGTTGGGAATACCGAATCCGAGGTTGAAGCCCTCGGCGGCGGAGTTGGCCTGAATAGCGCAGCCGATACCGAAAGAAGCAAAAAATCCGAAGAAAGCGAAAAGCCATGCGAGCCACTTGGCATTGGCGGCTTTATCAAGGATATACATAGTACCGCCGCGCCAGTTTCCTTGCTCGTCCTTTTCGCGGAAGCGAACAGCGAGGGTAACTTCGGCCATCTTGGTCGTCATTCCGAAAACGGCCGAGATGAGCATCCAGAAGAGAGCTCCCGGGCCGCCAAGATGAAGGGCGGTAGCCACGCCGGCGATATTACCTGTTCCTATGGTGGAAGCAAGAGCCGTGGAAAGTGCCGCGAAAGAGGAAATACTGCCTTCTCCTTCTTTAGCCTTTCCAAGATTGCCAAAAACTTCCTTGAACATCAGGAAAAAATAGCGAAGCTGCGGAACGCCGAGGACCACGGTAAGGTAGACGCCGGTTCCAACGAGCAGAGCCAGCATCCAGGGCCCCCATACTATTCCATTAATAATACCGTTGATTTCCATGATTCTGTCCATGCTGCGAATTCCCCCTTTTTTGTAATGCTCGAAAGAATTTTACCCCTAAGTTCAGGAGCACCGATGGAACAGCTGTAAAAGAACTTTCCACAAGATGCATCATTCTCAAGGCAAACCATTGATCACCCCCTATTAAAATATGAAGAAAAAAACACGCTCGAATAGCCTAAAGTATAGCACAAGCCATTAGAAATCAGGGAAGGAAAGGGTAAAACACCCTCTCCTTCCCTGATTTCTAAAGATACCCGTTATTCCGTAATATTCTTTCTGATTCTGCAAGTTTTCCAGCCGATACCTTGATTACCGGTCCGGTGCATCCCATTGAAGATTCGGCATAAATGCCTTCTTTCCACAACACCCTGACTCCGTCTTCTATCGTGAGGACGTCGATCCCGAGAATCTCTTCGTCCGTAGGTTCTGCAGGAGGCGCAGAAACAGTCTCTGCCGGGGAGGCCTTTGGTGTAAGAGTTTCCAAGATACCCGCAAGGCCGGCCTTCTTTGCTGCTGCCAGCTCCGCAGCCGCCTTCTTCGGGAGATCTCCCGAGGCGACCTTTGCGGTATATTCGATAGCCCCGGCTATGACAGGCGCCCCCGAGGCGCGGGATATAATCGAGACGACCTTGGTCCAGCCTTCGCCGACCGATGGACCGTACCCCCATCCCAGCGACTCGTAGGAACCTCCGGTGGTGAAGGAGGAAAACATCTTCATCAGAACATTTCCTGTAAGGGTATCCGTCACGCAAACGTCGACAGCTCCGGCGAGTATATCGTTCCCGCGGAGCACAGCTCCGCCGTCCTTGCGGACGCTCGCTCCGAAAGAAAACCGATAGCCGTTCTCCTTCAAGCGGTTCAGAGCCTTATAAACAATCTGGGCGCCGTCGACGTTGAGAATGCCGACAGTTGGATCTGCGATACCGAGGGCCTTGGCTGCGGCGATTCCGTAAAGCGTGTTTCGCACCATTGCCTCTACCCTGCCTACTGCGGATGTGCCGGTAGAGGAGGCGATGATCATCGGCTTTCCTCTCCCCGGTGTCAGCACCCTGCCGATCGTCGTCACTCCGAGGGGGAAGGGGTAATGAAGTGCTACCGCGCCCGCAATACGGCCTTCGGCGAGCGCCTTCTCCATCGCCGCCGCCACGTCCTCTTCACAGGCTTCGGTCTCGATCCAGGAGAGATTATCGAAACCGGGAATCTTCGGACCGATCATAACCACTTCAACAAGCGAAGAATTTTCAGAAGCGAGAGATGCACCTCGGGCAAGTTCCTCTCCGCCCAGTTCGCTCCCCATGGCCATCAGTCCGACCGAAATACGGGGACCTCCCGTGCGCGCCTCCGTTACTATATCCGACAGGGCCTCTCCGATCAGTTTTTTTATCTCGGACATTTCGGCCACCACCCGTTACGCAAGCTTCCCGGAGAGTTCCGAGAGAACCTCAAGAAGCAGCGACTTGATGTCTTCCTTCGAAACGGCGGAGGCGCTTTTCTTCGTTCTCGTCGGAGGTTCGAGAAGAAACGACGCTCCGTCTGCGAGGTTGGTAAGGCGGGCAAGGAAGAGGCTCCCCTTCCCGACGATCATGGCCCGTTTCATCTTTCCTTCCTTGAGAGCGTCGCAGGCATGTCCGACGTAAGGGACACCCGAAGGGATATGCCCCTGGGTGTGCGCGATCCCGGGAACACCGCGCTCTTTTACGAAGGTCATCATGTCGGCCTTTTCTATTGCTTTTTTTGTCACCGCAAGCGCCGCCGTCATCTTGATGCTCGCCAGAGGAACGTCGCCTGCGCCTGCGGGAAGCGTGATCTCTTTGATATGCATCTCGGCGGCGAACTTGTCCACGTCGAGGAATGAAAGTCCGGCCTTCTCCAGAGGATCGAGGATAAGCGCGGTGGTGACGGCCTGGGGAGAGGATCCGGCTCCAACAGTGTGCTTGCCGAGAACGTCGAGGCGCATCACCGGGAGGTCTCCGTCGTCAGGAACAACCAGTATCGCAAAGTTGCCCATGCAATCTTCAAGAGCCGGCATTTTTTTCTTCACATGGTCGCGACCGTTCATGAAGAGTTTCGGTATCGCTCCTCCGGCAAGAACGACGCAGTTCTTTCTGGCTCCGCAGGCTACCTGAGACGCCCCCGCGATCATGCCGTTCACCGGACCGGCGCAGAAGCTGCGCACGTCGCAACCGCTCGCGTTCAAGCATCCGGCGATCTCTGCGATCGCCTTTGCGAAGTTGCCTCCGGCACGCTGGTTCATATCACCTGCACCCTCTTCGGAACATTCAATGACAAAGTCCACTTCTTCAGGGGCCAAACCGGTGTTCTTGAGCAGATGAAGCAGCGAGAGAACCCCTCCGGCCTTGCACGCGATGTTTTCGAGAAGCACATAGGCGAAGAGACAGTCGTCGATATCATGACCGTTCCGAACACATCCGACCACTTTCTGTCCGTAATACAGCGCAAGAGCCTTGTGATGCGCGACTTCACCCTCGATCTCCGCGAGATCATGCCCCGTCTCAAGACGAGAGAGCACTTTTTCATTGATTACCGGACTTGCGGCCAGTTTTTCCTTTACGGAAGCTGCGAAATTCTTCTCAAGCCAGATGATGTCGAAGACATCGCATATATCCATAAGCCCGAGAAACTCGTCTTCGGGCATGATTTCACCATAGGCGCCGTAACGGTTGGATCCGGACAGACGATTCGTGTACCAGGGCTGAGGGGTCTGTTCCAGTTTTTCGAGGGAGACGCCGCCGATATACGCCTGGTTTGGGGCATAATCTCTCGCATCTTCGTAGGTCTGAAGAAATGAAGGTAATTCCTTGATAAACTCCGTCTCTCCCTTGGTCTCTCGTTCGACATGAGGAGTATTTCCATAACGGCATCCCGTTTCGGGAGCGTGATTCAGGCAGTAGGCGTATCCTTTGATTCCGACGGTTGCCATGACGTTCCAACCTCCTTGTGCTTTTCTCGCGCTGCCGGAGTGCGGAGATTTCTCCGCACTCCGGCAGCATACACAACAGAATCAGTCGGTGAACACCGTCTGCTCCGTTATCTCCGTCTGAAGCGCCTTCAGGGATTTCTCCACGAGACGGCGCCGAATTTCCTTCTCTTCATCCATCGTTCTCGAGGGATCGCCGAGGGGATAGGGTATGGCGACTGCCGGGACGATTCTGTTCGCACCCACCGTGAGGGAGATGGGCACTATCGTGCAGACATGTACCACGGGAAGGCCTGCGCGCTCGATCTCCTTGACCATCGTTGCACCGCAACGAGTGCAGGTGCCTCAGGTGGATGTCAGGATAACCGCAGTAACGCCATCGGCGATCAGCCTGCGGGCGATCTCTTCGGCAAAACGCTTCGAGCTGGCCACTGCGGTACCGTTGCCGACCGTGGTATAGAACTTGTTATGGAGCTTCTTGAAGACGCCCTCTTTTTCCATCTCGCGAAGGACATCGACCGGGAGCACCCTGTCCGCGTCCTGATCGGCGTAGGTTGCGTCGTATCCGCCGTGCGCGGTGCAGTACGAATCACACGTCAGGTCCGTCACGCCGGAGATGTCGTACTCGCCGAACTTGCTGGCGCTGGAAGCCTCTATATGATCCGGGTTTCCCTTCGGGCAAATGCCGCCGGAGGTGACAAGCGCAAGAACAGTTTCTTTCATGTTCTTGATCGCCGGATTAGGCGCCACACGGTCGAAGACAGGCATCGGGTACTCGGTGACGAACGGCTCTCCCTTGAGTTTTGCGACAAACATGTCCACTGCGCGCTCGGCAGCAAGTTTATCGTAGAACTTGTTCTTTCTGACGCCGCGCTCGATGTATCCTTCCTCGGCGGGTGTTCCGAGCTTCTCTCCCTTGAGAAGCTTCAGCACCAGCTTTGCCATGGCCGGGACGGCTTTTCTCATGCCGGCCGCACTGTCGGGAGTCTCTACGATGTAAAAGCTCTTCTTGTACATCTCGACGCCCGGATTCTCCGGGTACATTCCTGAAACGACCGGGATGCCGAGATTTTTCGTCACGGCCTCGCCGAGAGCACCGCACGCGGTGCCGTAACGTCCGGCGTTGAATGCCGGACCGGCAACAACCGCGTCGGGGCTGTACTTCTTCATCATGTCCAGAATTTCAGTGCTTGCTTTCTCCATATTGGAAGCAAAGTACGAGTCGCCGCAGATTACGGTGGCGACAATTTCCGCATCGCTTCCGAACGCGGCCTTCAGCGCCTGACCGGGGCCCACGATTCCTTCGCGGATCTCGGGGACGATGTCCGCCTTCTCTTCGCCGCCGATCCCGGCGTAAAACTGATTTATATAGTGAATGATCCGGTATGACACGATGACGACCTCCCCTTCTACAGGGTAAATTTACTGAACTGTGCGCGAATGCCGCTTACGGCCTCGGACAGTTTCTCGGGATCAAGCACCATTTCCATCATGCTGATCTGGTCTTCCCAGGCGTCCGCATCGCATTCGTTCCGAATCTCCTGTTCAAAAACGTGGTAGACAGCGAGTCCAGACTGGACTCCGGCCAATGGGCCTGCATATGTCGGGTCTCCGTTGGTTACCGTTTCGGCGTAGATTTCCGCGCCTTCGGCATCGGAGGAACCCAGAACGACGACCGTGTTTTCCGGGCCGTACTTCTCAACAGCGTCCTTTATGCGCTGCTGATTCTGCAGATCCATGGCTCCTGCGGCGGTTCAGACGAAGCATTCGGTAACCGAGAAGACGATCTCGGCGCCGCTGTTCTTCAGGCAGGCTTCCATGGCGGGACCGGGAACACCGTCGCGTTCACCGAGAAGAAGCACTTTCTTTCCTGCCAGCTTTCCCATGCTCTTGCACCTCCTTATAGCAAAACTCTCAAACCGCTTTTCCGGTTCAGCCTTATCAGATGGTATACGCTCCGAGTTTCGTGAAGCCGAGCTCGCTCGTCGAACCGAGGATGGCCTGAAGCTCGACGGTTATCGTGCCGTCGGCGGCAAGGGATCCCTGCCAGCCTCCGGCGATTACGTTGGCCTCTTCAGGGACGCCTATGACCTTCTCCATCGGCGGAAGAACGATCACTTCATTGGCGTTTCCGGCGGTCACGCATGCGTCGCCCTCGGGGCAGGAGTCCGCGAGCGACTGGCTCGCGCCGTCCTGTCCGGCGTACTCGTCGGTGAGAAGCGCCGTCTTGATTCCTGCACGCTCAGCTTTCCAGCAGTTCATGATGAGATCGGCATCAGGGTTGCCGAATCCCTCCTCCGAAATGAGAAGTCCTTCCACACCGAGCGTCTTCGCGAGCTTTATCGAATAGGAGGAACTCCGCTTCTTGTCGGCAAGAGTGACGTTCTCGTTGGTGACGATGCAGCCGAGGAAATTGAAGTCTTTGCCGTGCCGTTTGAACATATTGTGGATCACAGGGTTGTTCTGGTGTACATAGGTATTATTCTTGTCGCAGGCCGAGACGCAGTTCCCCGAGACGATCGCTCCGTCCATAACCTCGGTAGGATTGAGGAACGTAGGAAGGATTTTCTTGACGTCCACTCCGTAGAGATACGTATCATGGAGCAGCCCCTGGGACTGGAGCATGTAGAGATATGCGACCTTGGGAAGTCCGGGATGCGCATGCATGGCATCCTTCAGTGATGGCGTCTCGTATGTCTCGACCTCGTCGACGGATGCTCCGAGGCACTTCTCGGCAAGATAGGCCGCGGTCTTCAGTCCGGCCATTCGGCATGCTGTCTCGTAATCATGCTTTTCGATGCCGTCCACGTTCTCCAAAACGACCACGACGTTGCAGGTCTGTGAATAAGGAGTGTACTCCGCTCCCGGGCCTTTCATGTCGATGATGCCTTCCTGGAAGCGGACGATTTTGCCTGTCGTCACAACAGCCGCTCCTGAAAGGACAAGCGTTTTGCCCTCGCCGACTGAATCGACGTCGGAGACCATTCCCGGGAATATCCCGCCGGAACCTTCAATCTTGAAACGAGGCTCCACGACATCCTTAACGGGAAGAATACGGACGCTTTCGCCGGGAAGCGCAAAGTCTATATCGACTTTTGCGAGGCGTTCGTCTCCGGAAAGTATTGAAAGAAGCTCAGTCTTATTGACTGTCAGCACGCCTCCCTTGGCGAATGTCTTGTCGCCCCAGGCCAGGGAGTTGATTTTCACTTTATGCAGTTCAAGCTTCATGGTTATCTCTTTCCCCCCTTTAACGGGCGTCAAAGC
>CAYRPJ010000005.1:57521-119411 GCA_964426245.1 uncultured Synergistaceae bacterium | reverse complement strand
ACCCACGACACCCGGATTAAAAGTCCGGTGCTCTGCCATCTGAGCTAACGGCTCGGCTCTTCCTCCGTGCGCAAGTGACTATTTTACACAAAAAATCGAGGACGTCAAGATTAAAACATTCTTTTTCTTTTTTTCACCCTTAAATGGATTCCCGAACTGTACGGCGATATCGCTTCCGCATCTCCCTCAGGCGGGCAAGATGATTTCCGCCATCGCCGATCTGCTCGAGAACGCTTTCCGGCGACGTCCCGCCGAAGGTCTTCCGGCGCTGTACGGCCATTTCAAGGGATAGCAGGGGGAAGAGATCATCGCCGGCTTCCGGGAGCAATTCCTTCCACTCTCCCCTCGAGAGCTCAAAAATCCCCTTGCCCCTCGCCAGGCATTCTTTAACAACGTTGCCGGTCTTGGCATGGGCATCGCGAAACGGGACGCCCTTCGATACAAGGTATTCGGCGACATCGGTCGCCAGCGCAAAACCGTCCTCCATTCCCTCCACAGCCCGTTTTCCGTCCACGTCCACCGCGGCGAGGAGAGGCGGAAGGACGGCGAGGATACCGCTAACGGTGCTCAAGGAAGATAGAAGTCCGCGCTTGTCCTCCTGGAGATCGCGGTCGTATGTCATCGGAAGCGCTTTCAAGGTCATCAGGAGGTCGAGAAGATGCCCTGCTATCTGACCTGTCTTTCCCCGAATCAACTCGAGGACATCGGGGTTCTTCTTTTGCGGCATCATACTCGAACCGGTGCAGAAAGCGTCCGGGAGAAGCAGCCACCCGAACTCCCTGGAAGAGTATATGACGAAGTCCTCCGCCAGCCGGCTGCAATGAACGGCAAAAAGAGAAGCAAAAGAGTGGTAGTCTGCCAGATAGTCCCTTTGTGAAACCGTGTCGAGGCTGTTTCTCGTCGGGACGGGGAATCCCAGCTCCGATGCGGTGAAAAAACGGTCGAGAGGAAGGGTGGATCCTGCAAGCGCACCTGCGCCGAGAGGACATTCGTTCAGCGATTCCAACGCGAAGAAGAGGCGAGAGCTGTCACGGCTGAAAGATGTGAAGTGGGCCATCCAGTAGTGTCCCATCGAAATGGGCTGCGCCTGCTGGAGATGAGTGTATCCGGAGACGATGACGTCCTTGTGCCTTTCCGCAAGAGCGAGAAATTCCGAAAGAAGATGCTCCATACTTTCGGCGATCAGCAGAAGGCGGTCACGGAGAAAAAGACGAACGGTCACCGCCACCTGGTCATTTCTGCTTCTCCCCGTATGGAGCTTGGCTCCGACAGGACCGAGAATCTCGATGAGGCGGCTCTCGATGTTCATATGGACATCCTCGAGCTCCTCGGTGGGAACAAGAGTTCCGTCCGCGATCTCCTGGCCGATGCGGTTCAAACCGCCTTCAATCTTCTCCACTTCGGAAGAGCTGAGAACGCCGATGCTTCCCAACATTCTGGCATGCGCAATGCTGCCTGCGATATCCCATGGCGCCAGGCTCCAGTCGAGATCAAGAGATTGCGTAAAATTGCGCACCACTGCGGCCGTCGATTGCGTAAAACGTCCTTTCCACATGGGCAGGACTCCTTTCGGGAAATTCAAAGCGGGTGGATGCATCCCCATTTTGAGGGAACATCGCACTCAAGCGGATACATCATGCGCTCAAGAACAGCACGGGCCGGATGCACACCAAGGGCAAGCCAGTACGCGACCTGCAGGTGAAGGCATTTCGCTCCTCCCCCTCTCCGCCGGTACTCGATCCCTCCGGCCCCTCCGCGGGCAAGGGAACGCCATGTCCTCTTCCGGTACCGGCAGAGGAATTTCGCCTGGGAAGGAGGAAGATCAAGAATACGCATCCTTGCGGCATGAAGATGAAATACGGTCCATTCCCGGGCATTGTTTTTCATCGCATTCTCGAGGATGCCGACTGCTCCTTCGGATTCTCTTTCTCCGCATAAACGAACAAGATACGGACATGTCAGCCAGAATGAGGTAGGAAAAGGCATCCCCCCCTTGAACGGCGCACACCGCACCACCGACGGAAAGCCTTTTGAACAGCGCCGGGCCACCGCCTGCACTGCGGAAGGGTCGAACGACCGGTCCTTCATCTGTTGCGCGAGAAGAGCGTTGTCTCTCGCCGAAAGAGATTCTGCATGAAGAAGGGGGCGAATACGCCCCCGGGTGAAAAAAATGTCGTTTCGTTTCACTTCGCCGGCTTGCCCCGTTTCTTTGATGCCTTGGAATTATTCAATTTGCTGTTGAGATCGGCGATCTTCGCCTCGCTTGCCTTGAGATAGCTCGACAATTTCTTCTCGAAAGATTCGCGGGGATCCTCCGGGGCAGCGGCCCCTGCAGGGGCTCCAGCCCCTCCTCTCGGACCGTATGAAGGGCGCGGAGCTTCCATCTTTTTGAGGGAGAGATCGATCCTCCCCTTCTCGTCGATCTTGATGACACGGGCCTGCACTTCCTGGCCGAGAGCCAGGATATCCTCGACCTTTTTCACAAAACCGTGAGAGAGTTCGGAGATATGAATCATCGCTCTCTGCCCGTTTTTGATTCTTACAAACGCTCCGTAGGGCATGATCTGCTCTACGACGCACACGACCACTTCACCTGGTGCCAAGGAGGGAGTCGCTTCTCCCTTTTTTTCATCTGCCATGCGGTTGTCCAGCCTCCACAATTATTTGATGAATCTTTCAGCTATTCAATGTCCTGCCAAATTTAGCACTGGTTTGTTTCCGGTAGAGACCACCTCCGCAGGCCGCAACTGAGCGTTATTCAATGTCGATCCATCTCCATTCGAGCCCTCTTCCGAGCGAGAAGTTTCGAACGAGAAGCAATCCACGGGTTTTACGCGCTCTCAAAGGATTATACCAAACAAGAAGGGATCCGCTCTCCTTGTTCAGAACACTTTTTTTTACTCCATCCTCCATTATCGGAAAATAGAGGGCGAGAAGAGCCTCTCCCGCAACGGAAGAAACCGGCCGCCTGCGAAACCACTGCAGTCGATTATGCAATTCTACCGGAAGCGACGATATTCTGCTGATCCCTTTTTGCATATGAACCGAGAGAACCGGAACAGTTCGCTGAAAAACACTCCTGTCCCGGATGATCTTCCAGCCTTTCACGGAAAGCCTGCTCCCGAAGGAAACCGTACCGCCCCTGACATTCTCCCGGAGTGCGCCGAAAGTCGTTTCCGCCGGAAGGAATCCCTTGACCGACGCGTACATACTCGCTCCGAAAAGAACGGTTCCGAGGACTCTCTCAGGTGATCTGAGGAATCGGATTTCTATCTTCTTTTCGGAGGAGCGGACTTCTATGGATCTTCCTCCCAAGATATGAGAACGCACCGTCACCTTCCCGAGAAAGAGACGGCGCAGAAAGTTTCGTATATCGTCACGTATCATCATCGTCCTCTCCCAGGGCCGTCATCGCCTTGCCCATCCGGGAAAAGGGCTCCAGAAGGTCCATCGTGCCCGCGGCCTCGACAAGAAGAGCCGAGACCGTCCTGGCGTCTTCTTCCCTTATTTTGGGGAGGGGCAGGGAAATCCTGAGAGGAGCGCTTACGGGATCCGCCTGCACGAGAAAGGATCCAGGGTCGTTTTGACTCTCTACATCACCCGGAGCATCGAGAGGAGCACGGCTTGTCGGAGCCAGAAGCAGCGCCTTCCCCTTTGTGATTCTCGCCAGAGGTTCAAGCAGGTCGGACTCTCTGCAGATCCAGAGAGTCGGCTGAATTTCGACAGCCCCTACGACACTCTCAAGAATAAGCTCTTCCTTGAGGTAGACGTCGAGGGCACTACCGTAAAGAATTTTTTCTATTCGGGACGGTTTGATCGGGTCGGTATATCGAAAATCCGCGGGAATTCCCCGAAAATCGGTAACAAGAACGGCTCCCCGAAAGACGCCTTCGGAACCGTCAACCAGCACGTACCCGAGATTTTTTGCTGAAGTTTGAGATGCCACCGTTCTCCGCCTCCATACATCGTACGTTTAAGCGTACAGGTCGAACTTGCCGGTTCCGGAAGGGAAAGCCGGATGCGCACCTTTATCCCCTTCGTGCGTCTCCGATTCTTCCTTTTTCCGCTTTCCCCGGCGTTTCCTCCCCTGATTATTCTCTTCACGCTCTTTTTTTCTTCCAAGACGCTCTTGTTCGGCTGAGGAATCGGCTGCCTGGACCGTGGTGTCCCGCTGTTCGGCGGCGGCAATTCCCTCGCCCTGCCTGGCGGCCTGCGCAGCCATCGCGGACGGATCACGGTTCTGTTGGGCGGTATGCTCCAGATTCCAGTGAGCCAGCTGCAGATTGATCGGCGTCACCATGGGTCGGCGTCCCTCCTTCCTGCATATCGTAGAATCAGTAGTCGTAGGGTTTTACCTTTATCTCTCCGTCTTCGTAAAGAAAAGAACAAAATTGCTGCTTTTCGCGGACAATATACACCATTCCTCTGATGGAAACCGTCACTCCGGGATAGCAGGATCCCTTCACCCTGACGCGCCCCCTTGTCTTGCTGTTCTCCATCTGCTCGTCGATGAGCCCGAGTTCATCTCTGGCGGCGTTCCGCTGGCTTTGCATCTGGAACTTGGCCTTGGTAAGGCTTATCATGAGTGCGCGCTTGTTGTCGTCCAAATCTCCCGCCGTTTCGGCCCTCTTCAGAAATCCAAGATTCGCTTCCACTTTTTCCATCTTTTCTTCAGTCTCTGCAAGAAGAGAGAGAATCTCTTTCTTGCGTTCCGTAATTTCCGGAAGCACTCCAACGATGACTTCCGTTTTCGTCCCCATTTCACTTCCCAGGGTCAGGCACATCACTTCCAGTCCGGCCTGGATCTTTCCTCCCGCGATCTGTGCCTTGCTCCCCCCCAGAACGGTGATTTTCCTGTGCGCCGCAAGGTCGCTGTGAAGCACCGCGTTCGTCACGATAATGTCATTTCCGCTCCTGACCTTGGCCTGATCGATGAAACCTGCGGTGACGTCAGCTGTCGCCTCGAGAAGAGCCTTGTTCATTCCCCGGATTCCGCCGCTTATCAGGATGCTCCCCTTGCTCGAAAGATGGGCGCCTTCGACAACGCCCCGTATTTCAATGTTTCCGGACGTCGTGATCTCGAAACCCTCCCGAACGGCCCCGTTCACCAGGACGGTTCCTATGAAATCGATATTTCCGACGCTGTAGTCGACATCGCCGTCGACTTGAAAGACCGGGATGACATGCAGCTTGTTGTTCTTGAGGACAAGATTTCCGTCGATCAAGGAGTGGAGAGAAAGCCCGTCCTCGGAGACATACGTTCCCGCACCGGCCGGAAGAGGGCGGTCCCTGCCGTTCTTCGCCTTCAGGGGAAGTCCTTTCACCGTGGTTCCGGGAACTCCTTCGGTGGGCGTGCTCTTGACGGCAAGGATCTGGTCCTTCAGGATGACCGTGACGGAACTCAAATTTTTAAGGTCCACCCTCCCCTGTTCATCTACCTCTTTCGGCCTGGCGCTTCCGAATTCCACCCGGAATTCCACTTCCGAGTCCTCACCATCCCTGGGAAGCACCCCCCGAGCCACAGGTATCCACATCCTGCCGTTTTTTTCAGAGAGCATCGAAAGGATAATCTCTTGATCGATCCCCTCCACAACCCCGTTTTCCTGCAGAAAGAGGAGCACCTGTTCAAGCGTGGGCCACGGTCTGTCCACGAACGGAGGCTCTATCCACATTTCGGCGGTCAGACCGTCGGAACTCACTCTCACTTCCATCTCGGCGTCTTTTTCCAGTGCCGGATCTCTCTTCGCAATTTTTACCGGGCCGGTTTGCCGCTTCTGAACGAAATCTCCAACAGCTTCCGGATCATAGTGCTCGACTCCCCCTGATTTCAGAAAACTCGCAATGACGGGCAGAGAGAAGTCGGCATCCTCTTGCGCCGCGAGATAGATGCCGTCTTTCCGCACTTCCATTCGGAACTTGTCTATCACCATGAACTTCCCTCCTCGGCGCGTTGGGCGTGTTATGTTCGTTCCGTTGCAACCCGCTCCGGATTCCGACGGGAGCATCGTTGATTGGAGCAGAATCTCGGCGGCGGAACGCTCCCCTTGTCCCGGACCTTATTCCTGGAGGGCGAGAATGCTGCGGAGCGAGGCCAGCGCCTTGCCGTGGATCTGCGATATTCTGGATTCGGTCACCCCGAGGATCTTTCCGATCTCCTTCAAGGTAAGCCCCTCGTAATAATACAACGAAATCACCTGGACTTCCCTCTCAGGAAGAGACTGCAGCGCTGCGGCAACGCGGAGCACATCCTCCTCCTCCTCGAGAAGATCGGACGCGCTCTCTCCGTCGTCGGGGAGAATCCCTTCCCGGCTTACCTCGCCGTCCTCAAGGGCAAGAACTTCGTCTAGAGAGACGATATAGCTGCGGCTGGAAAGTTCCAGGGTCTCCCTGTATTCTTTTTCGTCCATTCCGGCGACATCCATGAGAGCCCGGTCCGAGAGCGCCCCCTTTTCATGGAGGACAATCTCCATGGCCCTCCCGAGCTTCTGGAGTTTTTCCCTTCCCGTCCGGGAAATCCAGTCGTACTTTCGAAGTTCATCCAGTATGGCCCCCCGGATACGCGGCACCGCGAAAGTCTGAAAGGAAAAACCCTTCGACGTATCGAAACGATCGATCGCATCCAAAAGGCCAAAGACGCCGAAACTCAGAAGGTCATCGTAATCAAGCCCGGAAGGAGGAGAGACGGCCATTCTCGCGGCGACATATTTAACAAGGGGAAGATAGCGCTTCACGATCTTTTCCCTTGTTTTTTCGTCTTGTGCGGCGCAATATTCCGCCCAGAGTTCCGCATCGGAGGATTTTAAGACCAATACTCTGCCTCCTACCCTCGGAAGAGCCAATACAAGAGCATGACGGCTCCCAGGAATAAGAGGAGCCCGACGGCCATCTTCCCCGCGATTCCTACGGATTTTTTGTTTCCGGGAGCGAGGGAAAAACGGGATGCGGTTTTGAGTTTCATATCGGCCCCTATTCTGACAATCCCTTCGATTCCTCTGCTGATCGACAGTTTGACGAGCGATTGGCCGCTGGGAAGCTTTTCCACCGAGAGAACGGGAAACACGGGATTCTGGCCGGCACGGTCGAGCATCTTCATGATGATGCCGGATAAGCCTCCGGTTTTCTCGAGTTCTACGACAAGAAGATCACCGGGGACAAGATCAGAAACCGCTTTCCCCTTTACGGGATCGAGAAGGGCTTTACAGTGTATCTGCGCGGTACCGATGGCCGCGATCGAACGGAAGGAGTCCGGATCTTCCTCTTCCGCCGGGGGTTCCCGCGTCTCGGAGAGACCTGCCAGTTCAAGACGCACTTTATTGAATGCTTCTGTTTTCAGTTCGAAGACGGTGTCGTTATGATAAAGAGAGGAAAAAGCTCTTTCAAGCGACGAGATAATATCTGTTTTTGAAGAGGGTGTTTTGAAAAGCATGTTCACTGCGGTGGGATTGAAAATCTCCTTCAGGAGCTTGAGAATTTTCGGGAAGAGCGTTCTGTCCGGAGTGTTTCCGATCTTCTGAATGCCGTTTCGTACGGATTCCCAGTCGGCGGAAATATCGAAGTTCTCCGGGAGGTCTTTTGCACTGACCCACAATGTCATATCAAGGAACTCCCCGGTGCTTCCATGAGCAATAATGCAAGCGGCTCCGCTCATCTCACCGCTCTTTCGCGTTTCGAACCGGAGTTTTATTGCAATATATGCAAGTGTAAGCGATTTCACAAGGGCGATAATTTGAGCCGGGTCTCCCGAGGTCGACGAGAGAATGACGGCTAGAGATTCTCGGGTGCAGTTGAAAAGCGCACACAGTTCGTCGACCGACTCGGGAGGCAGAGTCGCCACAAAAGAATCACCCCTTGATTCTTCCAACGATCCGGAAGATTCGGGAAGTGTCCCGGACTCATTTTCCGTGCGTTCTTCAAACGCCTCTTCCATGAAGTCCCCTCCCTCCGGCAGTCCCGTCAAATCTCGGTTTTGCCCTTTCCGAGCACTTTCACCGTGAGCATCCATGTGACGGTCGAAAATTCCACCGTGCGCCCCTTGTTTCCCCCAACATCGGAATTCACGAGAGGAATCCCTTCTTTCTTGAGCAGGTTGATCGTCTCCTTGGCATTGCGGCTTCCTACCGCGAGAAAGTCGGTCTCCGCTCCCGGAAGGGCAAACATCTGCGATCCGCCGGCGAGTTTCGCCTTCAGGCGCGAACGGAGCGCCCCCTTGGAACAGACAGCATTTATAAGCGCCGGAACTGCTGTATCGGCGAACTTTCCCGGTTTTTCGCGGGCCTTCTCCCCCGCGCCACGGCTGTCCGGAAGCATGATATGGACCATCCCAGCGATTTTGGCGGCCTGATCGTAGAGCACAAGACCGATGCACGATCCCAGCCCCAACGTCATCAACATTTCAGGGGCGGAGACGACGATCAGCTCCGCCATTCCCACATGATGGGCCTTTTCCATGGCTCAGAGCACCTGCAGCTTTCCGAAAAGGATTTCAAACGAGCCGGGATCGGGAAGCATGACCACTTTTCCGGATATCTGCTTGTCGACGTCGGCCAGTTTCAGCGTTGTATCGACTATAAGAGCGTACTCGCCTGTCTGGCCGAAGATCGAGGCAATTACCTCGAGAACGGCGCCCATCATATCATGAGCGACTCCGGGAACCGAGATGCTGTGCGTTCCTCCCATGAGCACGTTGATGGCGTTGAGGAAAGAACTCAGGATAATATTCCCCACTTCGGTAAGCGCGCTGTCCCGCATCTCGGCGGGGATATCCTCAAGCACCATGCCTCCCATCTGATGGCTTATGAGAAGGTCCACGAGGTTCTGGGCATCCTCTTCGTCCTGGAAGAAAATAAGGCTGCAGGTAAATTCTCCCTCGGATCGGACAAATACGGCGGAGACCTCCTTGAGAGGGTCCCCGTAATACTCGGCAAGCTCGTAGATGGAAACCAGCTCGGCTTTCGGAACATCCATGTCGACAGTCCGCGCAAGCATGACGGAAAGGGCGGTCGCGGCATTTCCCGCACCGATGTTGCCCACTTCGCGCATAGCATCCAGCTGCATGTTGCTGAAATTTTCGATCTCCATGAGGTAGCCGCGTCCTTCCTTGTTTATTTGCCGTGCAGCCCTGCAACATCCAGTATAAGGGCCACGTTGCCGTCGCCGAGAATAGTGGCGCCCGCAATTCCCTTTATCTTCGAGAGGAAGCGTCCGAGCGACTTGATGACGATATCCTGCTGACCGATCAGTTCATCCACTATGAACCCGACGCGATTTTTCCCTGCCTTCACGACCACGACGGGATATTCCTCGCTCTCCTCTTCGGAATCACGCGGAGTGCGGAGCATCTTGGAAAGATTGCACAGAGTCAGCACATCCCCTCGAAGAAGCGTGGCAGGAGTTCCATGCACCGTCTTCACATTCTCTTTCTTCACGAGAATCGTCTCCTCGACATTCTCCAGCGGCAGCGCGTATGTCTCATCCCCTACCTTGATCAAAAGGGCAAGGACGATCGCGAGGGTTAAAGGCAGGCGGACAAATACTCGTGTGCCGACGCCGACCTCGGTGGATATGTCGAACTGGCCGCCCAGGGACTCGACCTTCGTTTTGACGGCATCCATTCCCACTCCGCGCCCTGAAACGTCCGTGACCTTATCGGCCATGCTGAATCCGGGCAGGAAGATGAGATGGACCACCTCTTCGTCGCTCATCCCGGCGGATTCCTCTTCCGTGATGACACCGTTCGCCAGGGCCTTGGCACGGACTTTGGAGGCATCGATTCCCTTACCGTCGTCCGTCACTTCGATGATGACGCCGCTTCCCTCCTGGTAGGCGGATATCTTGATGGTTCCCTTGGCAGGTTTTCCGGCCTTTTTTCTGTCCTCAGTTTTTTCAACCCCGTGATCGATGGAATTCCGGATGATATGGACCATCGGTTCGCCTATTTCGTCGATGAGCGTCCGGTCGAGCTCCGTTTCCTGTCCTTCCATGACGAGTTCGATCTCCTTGCCCAGCGTCTTGGAAAGATCGCGCACAAGCCGCGGGAATCGCTCGAAGATGAATGAGACCGGCACCATCCGGAGTTTCGTCACAAGCTCCTGGATATCGCCTGATATCCGGCCGAGCTGCGAGAGCGGGTCGTCGAACTGCCTGAGATGCGCCTCCTGGACGAGGCGTTCAATGCGTGCGCGGCCTATCACGAGCTCGCCTACAAGATTCATGAGTTTGTCGAGGCGGCCGATATCCACCCGGACGGTCTGGCTCTGTTTCTTTGCCGGTTCCGCCTTTTTGGTCTGCGCAATCGGGGGCGCCGCCTTTTCAGGCTGTTGTTTTGCCTCCTGTACCGGCGACGCGGGGCTCCCCGCGGCAGACCGGATCTCTTCCTTTTCCTCCGGAGGCTCCTGAGCGCGAGGACTCTCCCCGGGGGCGGCGGAAAGTTCACGAACCGAGACGGACACGACTTCGCTCACCCTGCCTACAATATCCCTGAGCTCTTCGATCTTGTGGTGCGTGGCGACGTACACAAGAAAATCGTGGTCGAAGTCTTCGTTCTCCAGGGCCTCGACAGGAGGAACGGTCTTGATGATGTCTCCCGTTTCATCAAGCCGGCTCACCACCATATACGCACGGGCGGCCTTCAGAAGACAGTCCTGAGAGAGCGTGACGGCTATCTCGAAGACGCCGAAGCCTTTGTCGGCCGCTTCGGCGACCCATCTCTTCTCCTGGCTGGAGAGATCCTTGTTCAGTTCGGGCTGCTCTTCGGCCGCGGGTCCGTTGCTCCGTCCTGTTATGGCGCTCCGTATCGTGTCGACCAGGTCGTCTGTATCGACGGACGAATCGTTTCCCGCCGTGCGTATGGCATCCACCATCGACTGCAGTGTATCGAGAGAGCGGAACAGGAGATCGATATCTCTCGCGCCGAGGGAATAGACTCCCTTTCGGACGGCATCGAGCATATCCTCCATGGCATGCGTGAGAGAGGCCATCCTGTCGAACCCCATGGTGGCCGACATCCCCTTGAGGGTATGGGCCGACCGGAATATCTCAGCGATCGCCCCGGAATCTCCCGGATCTTTTTCGATCACGAGCGTCAGATCGTCGAGATGTTTCAGGTTGTCCCCGGCCTCATCGAGAAAGGCTCCCATATACTGGCTCATATCCATGTTCGTCACGACAGATCATCTCCAGCCTTGTAAAGTCGTCTCATATCCCTATTCTCTCACACTTCGGATCATTGCCTCCGGAATGGAATAGAGAGGAAGAATTTCATCCACAACTCCCTGTTCCACCGCTGCCTTCGGCATGCCGTAGACTACGCAGGTCTCCTGCGATTCCGCGATAATACGGGCTCCTCTGGCCTTGAGAGCCGCGGCGCCGTCAGCACCGTCACGCCCCATCCCGGTCAGTATGACGCCGAGCGTTCCGCCTCCGACCTCGTCCGCGACACTCAGAAAGAGGATATTCGCGGAGGGTTTCACGGAAAGAAGCGGAGGCGCGTCGGAAAGGGCACATGAAAGTTTCCCCGGCGATTTCCTCCGGACGATCATATGATACCCTCCAGGAGCGACTACGGCTAGTCCCGGACGCAATTCCATACCCTCGGCGCCTTCGGCTATATCCAGTTCCGAAAGCGAATCGAGACGTTTTGCAAAAGAGAGCGTAAAATCCTTCGGCATATGCTGCACAATAACTATGGGAACGGGGAAATTGCCCGGTATCTGCGAGAGCAGTTGTTGCAGGGCCCGGGGGCCTCCTGTGGAGGAGGCTATCGCCACGATCTCCGGACGTCCCCTTTTCCCCCTGGAGGAGAAGGACTCCGCAGGTCGGGGCGACAGCTGCACAGGCTTGGTCCTCGTTTCCCGCCTTTCCCTTGAGACGCGTGCCGTGCTTGCCGCCAGGACCTTGGAGATGAGATCCGCGGAGACGTCCCTCATATTGAGAGAGATGTGCCCCGAAGGCTTGGCGACAAAATCGACAGCTCCGGCTGAAAGGGCCCGGAGCGTGATCTGCGCACCTTCCTGGGTCAGGCTGCTCACCATGATGACAGGAAGCGGGCGCCGCATCATAATCTCGTCGAGAGTGGCCAATCCGTCTTTTCTCGGCATCTCTACATCGAGCGTGATCACGTCGGGAGAGAGTTCCTCGATCTTCCTGAGGGCATCGTCCCCGTCCCGTGCGGTTCCGACGACTTCCATCCTGGAATCCGCGCCCAAGATATCGCTGATCACCTTTCTCATAAAAGATGAGTCATCCACTACAAGCACTCGAATCTTCGATTCTGCCATGATAATTCCCTCGATATTATGATTGACGTCCCGCCAGCTCCTGCTGGCGTATAAAGCCTCCCAGACATTTTTCGACGGAGGAGGGAAGTCCTTCAAAAGCGACTCCAAGTTCCAAAAGATCATCCCTGGTCATCTTTTTCACGATCTTTCCCACCAACAGAAATGTCCTGTCCTGGACCGCGATTCCGAGAAGATAACGGTTCCCCTGGCAAAAAACGCCGCTTCTGTCCTGAGGAACCGAGAATCCGATTCCTCCAAGGCTGATATCCTTCGCCGTGACGAAGTGCCACTCTTCTTTTTCGGGTCTGTACTCTTCTCCCTCAAGGCGAAAAAAGGCCGTTTTCAGAAGACAGGGCACCCGGACGAAGTATCGCCGCTGTATTTTCTGCGCCTCTCCTACAGGAGCCACCCAGAGCAGGGGGAGCGTTCCATGAGTGAATCCCCTCGTTATCGAGACCACTGAGAAATAGACGCCGCCTTCCGTCTCGACTTTCATCTTCAGCTGCACGCTCCTGTGCACCGGCAGAAGAGCGCCCCGCAGGAGAGGATGTGCGAGGCCGATATTCTCCTCGTCGACATCTTCAATTTTTGAAGGGTAGATACCCTTGTATAGCCCCGCATCGATGGTCAGGGAGACTTTGTTCCCGACGCAGCCTGCGAGCAGTGCAAGAAACGCCTTGGAGTCCACTTCTCTATGCTCCGAGCCCCAGGCCCCTGGCAAGACGGAAGAAGAAGGACTTTATTCCTCTTCCCGACAAGGAATCCTGATGTTCATCAGCTCCCGACAGTTTCTGCGCTATGGCGGCAATATCCCTGCTGGCCTGGCACGAGGGAGCGGCAAGAAAGAAAGGAGTTCTCATGCGGACAGCCTTTCCCACGCACTCGTCAAGAAGAATGGAGCCTCCGTACGCGACCGGAAGACTGAGAAACTGGTTCGCCGCCATCTGGATCCGCTCTGCGACCTCGTTTCCTTCGGAATGAGAGCCTGCCATGTTCACGACAAGAGTCACGTCGATCCTGCTGCCGGTATTGATCGCAAGCGTTTTCAAGACGCCGTACACGTCCCTTATGGAAGTGGGCTCCGGGGTCGTGACGAGAATCGTCGAGTCCGCAGCCACTCCGAAGGAAAGCGTGTTCTTATGAATGCCCGCTCCCGTGTCGATCATGAGAATATCGGCAAGCCCCTCGAGCACGGAGAGCCTGTCGATCAGCAGAGACTGGGCGTCGTCGCCCAGTTCCGCAAGCTCCTGCACCCCAGGCCCCCCCGGCAGCAGGAGCAGTCCGTTTTCCAGCGAGACGAGCACCTCTTCCACGCTCCGCTCGCCTTTTACCAGGTGAGCCAGCGTGAATTTGGGAGCAATGCCGCAGAGCAGGTCGACATTGGCCATTCCGAGGTCGGCGTCGAGGATGACGACCTTCTTTCCGGAAGCGGTCAGCGCCAAGCCAAGATTCACTGCCAGGTTGCTCTTTCCGACGCCGCCCTTTCCGCTGAGCACCGCAATGGACCGGAGTCCGGGAAGCCCGGAGAGCTTCCGCCTTCTTCCCGCGACGATTCGTCGAAGTTCCCCGGCCTGGTCGGCTACGGCAAGGAACCTTTCAGACACCGACGCTCACTCCCTTCTCGGTCAGGAGCAGGTCGGCGAGATACGTCCCCTTGGCGACCTGGATATCGTTCGGGACGTTCTGTCCGGCTGTGAAAAATGAGGCCGGTTTGTCGAAGTCGAGGAGGATATTCAGCAGCGAGCCGTAGGTGGTAGTCTCGTCGAGCTTCGAGAAGAGCACGTGAGAGATCGGAATCACTCCCATGCGCCGTATGACGTCGAGCATATCCCGGTATTTCATGTTGGCGGGGAGTACCAGGTGGACGGCTTCGGGACGGAAGGCTTCGTAGAGAACTCGGATTTCCTCGACCCTGCGGCTGTCTTTTTGGGATCTGCCCGCCGTGTCGAGCAGGAGGAGATCGGCCTTAGCGTGCTTTTCCACGATGCCGGCAATCTCGTTGGCATCGTAGACGACATCGATCGGCACGCAGAGGATCTTGGCATATGTCCTCAGCTGCTCCGGCGCCGCGATGCGATACGTGTCGGCAGTCATAAAGACGACGTTCTTCTTCTCCCAGAGAGAGTGGATGGCGGCAAGCTTCGCTATCGTGGTAGTCTTGCCGACTCCTGTCGGGCCAATGAGCATGACCTTCCTTCCGCCGAGAGCATCCCAGGAAGTCTCGGCGGCAACGGGAATTCTTGCGGCAATCCATTCGGCGAAACTCTTCGCCGACGCAACGTGTTCATACTCTCTTGCGAGTTTTCTGGCATTCTCCTCGCTCACCTCCTGCGCCATCAGGCGCAGGAGCAGTTCCTCTCCTCGCAGCCCGTTATGTTCCGTCCGGGCAACCGCGCGGCGATTTTCCTGCTCGGGAGGCGCGATCGGAAATGCGCTGTCCTTTCCTGACTCCAAGCGTTTCAGCACTCTGTCGAGGCGCTCTGAAAGCTCGCTTACCTCGCGCTCGAGTTTTGTCTTGTACTCCTGTTCCGACTCCTTCTTTTCGGAGGAGAGGGCAAGGCCCCTTGGCGAGATCTGCGCCCTGTCCGGTTCTTCGGAGACGCGGAGGACAGGGTCCGACGGCGGCTTGGCCACGGGAGAGTAAACTCCCGCATCGGATACGGAGGAGTTCGGCTTGCGCCCCGTGAGCAAACCGGACTCGGCAGATGTCACACCATTCTCGGAGACCGCCATCGACTGCTTGAACTCCAGCAGTTTCTGAAATGCCGCCAGGCGTTCCTTCTTCTCGCTGTCGCTTTCGGTCCTTCCCCGCTCGTCCGCTTCAAGAATTCCCGCCGTCACGTGCAGCACCGTACGACGGAAAAAACCAAGAAAACCCCCTGTTCTTACAGTGCGCTGGGAGAGAATCGCCGCGTCCGAGCCAAGGCGTTCCCTTGCAACACGGAACGCCTCCGCTTCGTCTTTCGCCTCGAAAGTAATCTGGGATCTCACTCGTACCGCCATTTACTCCACCATCCCGATCGATTTGAGCTGTACACCCTGCGATATTTCATTATAGGATATCACGAACAATGTTGGCAACGACCCCTCGAGAATTCTCCGGACAATGAGACGGACATCCGGATGCACCAGGATCACCGGAAGAAGCCCCTTCATCGACATTTCCTCGACCGCTCTCGAAACCGCGGCCATCATCTTCTGCACTTCACGAGGATCCATGTTGAACTGCCATCCGCGCATCAGGTCCCCCTCGACGGACTCTTTTATCTTCTGCTCCCAGTTGGGAGAAAGGGTGGCCACCGTCACCACGCCGGATTCGTCCTGAATCTTGAGCGTGATAAGGCGTGAGAGCGATTCACGCACCCTCTCCGTGAGAAAGTCGACGCTTCTCGAAATCTTTCCGTAGTCCGCAAGGGCTTCGAAAATACTCACAAGGTCTCGCACCGGAACCTGTTCGCGGACAAGATTCTGCAGCACCTTCTGAATCTCCCCGAGCGAGAGCGACGCCGTCATCTCCTCCACAACAGCGGGAGCGGCCTCCTTCACCATGTCGGCGAGCTTCTGGACCTCCTGCCGTGTCAGGAGATCGGCGCCGTACCGCTTGATCGTCTCGGAAAGATGCGTCGCCAAGACCGACGAGGCATCGACCACAGTGTACCCTAGAGACTCCGCCTTGTCGCGCATTTCCGGAGGGATCCAGACTGCGGGAAGGCCGAAAGCGGGTTCGGTCGTCGGGACGCCGACCAGCTCCTCCTCGGCGGATCCGGTGTTCATGGCGAGATAGTGATCGGGCAGCAGTTCTCCGTGCCCGGTCTCCGCGCCTTTCACCCGAAGAATGTACTCCGTCGGTTTTATCTGGATGTTGTCCCGAATCCGTATCGGAGGGACCACGATCCCCAGTTCCATCGCCATCTGCTTGCGGATCGTTCCGATTCTGTCGAGCATGTCACCCCCCTGCGAGGGGTCGACGAGCGGAATGAGAGCATAGCCGATCTCCGCCTCCATCGGGTCGACCGTGAGCAGGCGCATGACATCCTCCGGCGAAGGAGGAGCAGGCTTTGCGGGCTCTCCTCCGGGCGAGCCGGGAGCCCCCTCCCTGCGCCCTTCTCGCCCTTTGCCGTCCCCCTCCGCCTGAATTTTCCCCTCCCGATGGACCCAGTACCCCATCAGGCAGAGAAATGTTCCGAGAAGCAGAAACGGGATCTTGGGAAGTCCCGGAACCAAAGAGAGTGCGAAAAGCAGGATCGAACCGATGAAGAGAGGCCTGGGGTAAGCAGTCAGGGAGGAGAAGATATCCTTGCCGAGGTCCGTTTGCCCTGCGGCGCGTGTGACGATGACGCCGGTCGCGGTCGAGAAAAGCAGGGCCGGAATCTGCGAGACGAGGCCGTCGCCGACGGTCAGGAGGCTGTATGTTGCAAGCGCTCTCTCCAGCGGAAATCCTCTCTGCAGGACGCCGATCGAAAGTCCGCCGACGATGTTGATGATGGTGATGATCAGTCCGGCGATCGCGTCCCCCTTGACGAACTTGGATGCGCCGTCCATCGCGCCGTAGAAGTCCGCTTCGCGCTGAATGGTAAGGCGGCGCTCTTTGGCCCCCATCTCGTCGATAAGGCCGGCGTTCAGGTCGGCGTCTATCGCCATTTGTTTTCCCGGCATCGCGTCGAGCGTGAAACGGGCCGCAACTTCCGCGACTCTCTCCGCGCCCTTGGTGATGACGATGAACTGAATGATGACCAGGATAAGGAAGACCACCGCTCCGACCACGTAGTTGCCGCCGACGACGAATGTTCCGAAGGCGCTGATGATCTGGCCCGCGTTCGCCTGCAGAAGAATGAGGCGCGTCGTGGAGACGTTCAGGGCCAGGCGGAAGAGCGTGACGATGAGGAGCATCGTCGGAAACGCGGCAAGATCGAGAGCGCGCTGGGCGTAGAATGTTGCCAGGAGGACGACGACACCAAGGGTGATGTTCAGCGAGAGGAGGATATCGAGCAGCCAGGTAGGCAGCGGAATGATCATCATCACGACGATGAGGATCACCAGCATCGCCATGCCTATATCCGAATAATGGAGCATTTTCTTGAAGGGCGACATTCCTGCGGTGGACTCCTGCACTTTTCCCATCCTTCCGTTTTTTTCCGTTTCGTCCTATTCTACATGAAAACCGACGTTTGGCGGGATTCGGCACCGGATCGCCCGGATGTTCCCTTTTGTCCGCCGCCTTTCAGTCTGTAGATAAAGGCGAGTACCTCCGCAATGGCCTTATAGAGATGCTCGGGAATTTCATCCCCGATCTCCATCGTGTCGTAGATCACCCGCGCAAGAGGCTTGTTCTCGACAACCGGCACACCGTGCGACGCGGCAAGCTCGCGGATCTTGTGCGCGATAAATCCGCTTCCCTTTGCGACGAGCACCGGAGCCTCCATGATTTCACGGTCGTATTCAAGAGCGACGGCCAGGTGCGTGGGGTTCGTGATGACGACGTCAGCCTTCGGAACGGAGGACATCATCCGGCTGCGGGCAAGTTCGCGCTGTTTCTGCCGGATCTTGCTCTTGATCTGGGGGTCTCCCTCCATCTGCTTATACTCCTCCTTCAGTTCCTGTTTGCTCATCTTGATCGAACGCTCGAACTCCCATTTCTGGTATGCGTAGTCGAAGACCGCGATGACGAGGAGGAGAAAGGCAAGGCGAAAACTCAAATTCAACAGCTTGGAAAAAAGCTGTGAGAGACCGATCTCCAGGGGGAAGCGGATCGCCGACACTAGCTCCGGCATATCCTTCTGCATTGCAAAATAGATGACCGTCGCGAAGAGGGAAGCCTTCAGGAGTCCTTTGAAGAGCTCGACGATCGAGCGGAGAGACAGTATTTTTTTCATGCCCGAAACCGGATTGAAGCGATCCATCTTCGGAATGAGGGGTTTCGGCGTGAGCTCCAGCCCAACCTGGGAAATAGTGACGATGAGCGCCCCGATCGCGGCGGCCATTCCCAGCGGGAGCCAAGGAATGATCGCGGTGGGAATCGTCTCCCGGGCAAGCACTTGGAACCACCCATCCTCACGGATCGTGGCGCCGCCCATAAAAGCAATGGTCTCGACCAGAAAGGTCCGCATGTAGCTGAACATGAAGTTTCCGAAGACCAGCAGGGCGAAGAGACCGGTGATTATCACGACCGCCGCTCCCATATCCTGGCTTTTTGCGACCCTTCCTTCCTCCCGTTCTTTCCGGCGTTTCCGAGGTGTCGCCGGTTCCGTCCGTTCCTGGGCGAAAAACTGGAGATCGAAAGTCATCGCCATGCTGTGGCTCCCATGAGGGCGAACTCGACAAACTTCTCCATGTGCGCCGCCATAAGCTCGACCATTACCGGAAGGACCAGCATCAGGACGAAAAATCCCAGGGCGACCTTCAAAGGCAGGCCGAGAACAAAGATGTTCATCTGCGGCACAGTCCGGGCGAGAAAGCCAAGTCCCACGTCGGCAAGGAGAATCGCACCGTAAAAGGGGAGGACAAAACGAAGGCTGAGCACAAACATCTGCTGCAACCAATTTCCGAGACCAAGGTCCCATGTAATGGAGAGAGCGAGCTTTCCCGGGGGGACCAGCTTCAGGCTCTCCACCACGGCCTGCGTCATCAGGAGATGACCGTTCCACCGGAAATAGAACCACATTCCGACCAAAAACTGAAACTGGCTGATGATGGAGACCTGCGCCTGGCTCATGGGGTCCATCGTACTGAGCATCGCAAGTCCCATGCTTCTTCCGACAAGTTCGCCCGAAACCTGGAGAGCGTACAAAGGAAGAGCCGCCAGGAGCCCCAGCAGTGTTCCGATGAGAAACTCCCGTACGCCCAGCAGAATGATCGAGGTCCAGTTTTCAAAGAGAATCACGGGGATCTCCGTCTGGAGCGTCCCCGCGGCAGCGGCGGCAAGCAGAATCGCGCACCAGAAGCGAAGCGGCAAGGGAATGGAGGAGGCGTTGAAGACGGGAGCAGCGAACATCATGCCGATAAAACGGATGCTCACCAGCAGGAAAAAAAGAAGCGGCGGAAGGAATGCGGTCTGTTCGGCGGTCATTTGATGAACCGGTCGAGCTGGCCGAAGATGAGCCGGGCAAACTCGCCGATTCGGCCGAACATCCAGGGACCGAAGAAGACCAGGGCGGTCATCACCGCCACGATCTTTGGGATGAAGATGAGCGTCTGCTCCTGAATGGATGTCGCGGTCTGCAGAATACCGATCACGAGTCCTACGCCCATAGCAATGAGCAGTACGGGAAGTACCGTCGTCAGGGTGGTCCATATGGCGGTGCTCAGGACATCGTTCATATTGAGCGGAAACACGGGCTTCTCCTCCTCATGCGAAACTCCGCAGCAGGCTCATCACCACAAGGTTCCAGCCGTCCGCCATCACAAAGAGCAGAACTTTGAACGGAAGCGAGATCATCATGGGCGGAAGCATCATCATTCCCATCGCGAGCAGTACGCTGGCAACAACCATATCCACGATGATGAAGGGGATATAGATGACCACCCCCATCTGGAAGGCGGTCTTCAGTTCGCTCAGCATGAAGGCGGGCAGCAGAATGCGGGTCGGGACTTCGTCCATATTCGCCGGCTGCTCCATTTTCGCCATGGTGATCATCAGCGACAACTCTTCCTGGCGGGTGAACTTGAAAAGGAACTCCCTCATCGGTTTGATGGTGCTCTCCCATGCCTGTTCGGAGTTCACCGTTCCCGCGAGATAGGGGGAGAGACCGTCCTCGTAGATCCTGCCCCAAGTGGGCGCCATGATGAAGAGGGTAAGAAAGAGAGCAAAGCTGACGATAACCTGGTTCGGCGGCGTCTGCTGCAGGCCGATAGCCCTCTGGACAAATCCCAGAACGACGAGAATTCGGGTGAAACAGGTCATCATGAGAAGAATTCCCGGAGCAAGACTCAACACAGTAAGAAGAATGAGAATCTGGAGCGTCGTCGCCACATCCCGGGGCGACTCGGCCACTCCCAGGCCGAATTGAAGCGCGGGGATCGGAATGAAGGGAGCTCCTTCCTGTGCCGCGGCCGCTACCGCACCCAACAGAAGAGCGAGCGGGACGAAAAAAAAGAATCCCGGCCTAAGTCTCCGAAGTTTCATTCCAGCTAGCCAACCATTCTTCATAACGCCACCTGCCTATCACCCGTGAACCGTTTCCTCCCGAGAGAATCGCGATCGCGTCCGGACCGCAGCGGACGACAAAAAGAACATCCCTGCCGAGAGGCAAGGATGCTAAAAGACAGAGCGTTCCCTTTGCCTGAAAAGGCCTTCTTCTCCCGGAAAAAAAAACAGCCGCATATCCTGCGAGCGCAAAAAGTCCAAGGCCCAGGCCGATCTTTATCAGGTATCCGGTGAGAGATGTCGTCTCCTGCGACGACGCATAGGCAGCAACGGGAAGGAGAAGTACGATCCCCGCAGCGCCCCGGAACATCACGAGATCTCCTGCCCCTCCTAGCCTAGGGCCTTGTTGAGTGCCTCGACCACCCGGTCGGGCTGAAAGGGCTTCACGATAAAATCGACCGCCCCCGCCTGGATCGCTTCGATCACCATCGGCTGCTGTCCCATTGCGCTCACCATTATCACTTTCGCGGCGGGATCAATCGCTTTTATCGCCTTTACAGCGTCGATACCGTTCATTTCAGGCATTGTAATATCCATTGTGACAATGTCGGGCTGAACCTTCTGGTAGGACGCGACGGCCACCTTGCCGTTCTCCGCCTCACCGGCGACCTCGAAATCGTTTTTCGTCAGAATGTCCTTCAGCATCATCCTCATGAAGGCGGCATCATCAACGATCAATACTTTTCTGCCCATACTTCCACATCCCTCTCTCGGTAATAACTGAAAAGATTATCGGCCGCTTCCTTCCCCGAAGCCTAAAGGGAATGAACTCTGCCTGCAGACGTCACGATCTCCGTTATCCGAACACCGAAATTCTCGTCGATCACCACGACTTCGCCTTTGGCGATCAACTTGCTGTTTACGAGGACATCTACCGGTTCACCGGCCATTTTATCCAATTCTATCACGGAACCGGCTGTCATGTTCAAGATATCGGCGATATTTTTTCGAGTTCTTCCCAATTCGACGGTCACCCTCACCGGAATGTCGGCAACCAATTCGATTTTGCTTCCCAGTCCCGATACGCTTTTCTGGGTGAGAGGGACGAATTCCGCCGGACGGACATCTACGGACGCTTGATCATATACGTTTCCGAAAGAAGGCGCAGGCTCCGCCCCTCCTCCGAAGGCATGTTCAGAGGGAGCCTGCTGGGGCTGGGCAGCCTGTTTTTGCTGGGGCTGGGCAGCCTGGGGCTGTGAGGGCTGTTCTTTTTCCTTCTCTTTTGTCTTCGCACCCGCCACGACGGCATGGACCTGATCGGCTATCCGTTTCGCGACCTCAAAAGGAACCAGGATTTCCAGCGGAAAATCCCCAAGCCCCTCCATCGCGAGAGAAGCCGAGACCTTCCAGACGGCATCCGCAGCGTCCAGCGAGGGAAAAGGAAGCCATTCTTCAGCTTCGAGCGCTGATGAAACCCCCTCCGGCAAAAGGCGTTTCCCCCCGAGAAGACCGCTCACACTGGTGAAAGCAGCGCCGACAACCTGGCTCAATCCTTCCTGGGCGGCGTTAAGGTAGAGCTCGCCCGCTTCATCGGGGAGATCTTTCCCTTCGCCTCCCATCATCAGGTCGGCCAGGGTCAGGGCGCCCTTTTTCGTGATGATCATCGTGATAGGAGCGTTGTCCAATCCGCCCGCGAGTACACGGAAGACGAAGGGTTCTTCTTCGGTTCCCGCAACTTCTTCCTCCTGGGAGAGCGTCTCGGTTTTTCTGATATCGGCGGATACTTCCTTGCCGGCCAGCATTCCGAAGACGCTTGCTGCCGAAGAGGCGAAGATGTTCGCCACATCTTCCAGCACATTCTCCTGTTCGGATGAAAGTCCTCCGTTTCCCTTCTCTCCGGCGCCGCCTCCAAACGCCCCTCCGGACAAAAGAGCGTTTATCTCGTCCTGGCTGAGAAGTTCATCAATCATCGACGCCCCCTCCTTCTTTCTCCGGGAGACCGATCATCTCTTCATCCTCGATGGAAAGAATCTCGCTGATCTCCGCCGCGTAATTGCCGTTCAAAGTGCCCGGAACGGCCTTGAATTTGACAGCGTTTCCGACGCGGACATCGAGCCGGTCTCCTACGATTTCATCCAGCTTGATGACGTCGCCCGATGCAAGCTGGAGTACGTCCGCGACACTGAGCACTGTATGGCCTAACTCGAGCGCCACCGGAATCCTGACGCGGCCGAGGTTTTTCCGTATGTACTGGCCGGCCTTCTCATCGTGCTTCCTCCCTGTGGAGGCGAACCACTGCTGCGAACTCAGCTTGTCCATAATCGGCTCCATCAGGAAGTAGGGTATGCAGATGCTCACCATTCCCTCGACATCCCCGACCTCGAGCTTCAGGATGACAAGGAGGACCATGTCCGTTCCCGGACAGATTTGGACGAAAAACGGGTTGCTCTCCAGGTTTTCATAGCGGAAGCGCACGTCCACCACAGTGCTCCACGCTTCTTCGAGCAGTTCGAGCATCCTCATGAGGAGCCGCTCGACCACCGTCCGTTCGATGTCCGTAAGCTCCCTGATCTTCCCGGAGAACTCCCCTCTGCCTCCCAGCATACGGTCGATGATTGCGAAGACAAGATTGGGGTTGATCTCGATGAGCGCGTTGCCGCTGAAGGGATACATCTCGAGTATGCCGATCACGGTGGGTTGAACCAGCGAGCGGACGAACTCGTCGTACGCGATCTGATCGACGGAGGCGATCTCGGCGGAGACCATCGAGCGCACCATGGTGGACATGGTGGTGGTGAGCTGGCGGGTGAACGACTCATGGATCATCTGAATCGCCCGCAACTGGTCCTTGCTGAACTTGTCCGGGCGACGAAAATCGTAATTCTTGACCTTCTTCTCGTCCGAAGCCCGGGTTATCGAATCAACGTCCACGCTTCCCGTGGAGAGGGCCTCAAGCAAAGAGTCGATCTCGCTTTGCGACATCATGTCCGGCGTCACTGTCCCCACCTCCTTTCCGCGTTTTCATCTCCGGCCGCCGCATGACTACTGCAGGACAAATCCCTCAAAAAGCGCTCTCGTCACCGGGGCCTTGTCGCGAACCGGGGGCATCATCGCGTTGATCGTTCTCTTGATGTCCTCCGCGAGGCTCAGTATTCCCTCGGCGCTTGTCAGATCCTCAAAAACCCTGTCCTTGGCGAGCAGGATCACCTCGTTTCGGATTCTGGCGCCCCAGCTCGGCGAGGAAATCATCTCCAGCGCCCTGGGACCGCTCGTTTCAAGGGAGAGCTTGAAGTTGACAACATGGTTCCCTGCCCCGGCAAGGTTCGTGATGAAGTCGCCTACGAAGTGAACGGGCCCCGGCTCTTCCACCTTCGCAGCGGTCGATCCTTCCGGGTTCAGCCACGTCCTGCCGGCGATGACACCGCCTCCGAAACCGACGGAGATCAAAACGATCGCCATAATAATAAAAATAAAAATCCTTTTCATCGTCTCATCCCCTTACTGTTGCGGATACTGCGACAGGAAAACGAGGTCCACCCGCCGGTTCAGGGCTCTGTGCTCGGGCGTGTCGTTCGGAACCAAGGGACGGTTGGGACCGTATCCTACGGCCTGCAGCTTCAGCGGATCGAATCCGGCCCGGTCCTGAAGATACGAAGCGACCGCAGCGGCACGGGCAGCGGAGAGCCCCCAGTTATCGCGGTAAATACCGCCGCGAAGCGGTACGGAATCGGTATGCCCCTCGATCGCTACCGCAGGAACGGAGTCCTTGATGAATTCCGCGATCTTGAAGAGCACTCTCATTCCTTCCGGCCGAATCTCCGCCCTTCCGGATTCGAAGAGGAACTGGTCGGAAAGGGAGACTGTGACGCCACGCTGGTCTATGCGCACAACGACTTCCTTGTCGAGCCCTTCGGTGCGAAGATAGTTCCTCAGGTTACGGGCCACTTGCTGAATGTCAGGAGTGACGCGAGTCTGCTCGGCAGCCTGTTCCGCAACCTGTCCTCCGAATAGAGCGGTTTCCTGCTGCATGGCTTTTCCGCCCGGCATGAACCCGATGGCTCCCTGGAAGGAGAGAATCATCAGCTCGAACTTCTGGATATCGATCGAGGACATTGAGAACAGCAGCACGAAAAAGGTAAGCACCAGCGTCACCATGTCTCCGTAGGTAACCAGCCACAGCGGCGCACTGGGGCCTGCTTCTTCTTTTTTCTTCCTCCTGCCGCCGGGCATTTACGCGCCCCCTTCCTTCGCCGCCCTCGCCTTCTCCTCCAGCTCCTGCCGCTGGCTGGGAGGGAGAAAGACCTTGAGCTTCTCCTCGACGATGCGAGGATTCTCCCCCGCCTGGATGGCCAACACTCCCTCGACCATGAGCTCCATCGAGAGCACTTCCTGGGAGGATCGGACGGCCAGCTTCTTCGCGACCGGAATTGCGAAGCCGTTCGCGATCAGCGAACCGTAGAACGTGGTGACCAAAGCCACCGCCATGCCGGGACCGAGGGCATTGGGATCGGAGAGGTTTCCCAGCATGGTGATCAGGCCGATCAGCGTTCCGAGCATCCCGAACGCCGGAGCCAGCTCGGCCATCGAGTCGAAGAGGTTTTTGTTCGATGAGTGCCGCCCCTCGAGGATACCGATCTCTGTATCCAGAATGGCCTTCACGAGTTCCGGGTCAGTGCCGTCCACGACGAGCTGGATTGATTTCCTGAGGAATACGTTGTCCAGCTCGGAGGCATCCGCTTCCAGAGCCAAAAGCCCCTCTCTTCGGGCTTTCTCGGCAAAACTGACGATGGTCTGAACCAGCGAAACCGTATCCGGAGAACCTCCGGTAAAGGCCATTTTCAACACCTTCATGAAGCCCTTCAGCTTCTCGGGCGGGTTGGAGGTGATCATGGCCCCGGTGGTGCCTCCAAGCACGATCAGCATTGACTGGAAATCGACGAATGCGATCCCCTGGCCTCCCGCCATGACGCCCCCGATAACGAGGATGAAACAGACGACAAGGCCGATGACAGTAGTAAGATCCACGAATATCCCGCCCCTCAAAAGTACAGCGTCGGTCACCTTGCTATCATTGTATCATTCTCTTTCCTCTTCCGGGACGAGGGTCTTCCCCGCGATGAAGGAGAGAAAAACCTGTCGCCTGTACTGTACCACTAAATCCACGATCTGGTCCATAGGCTCCGCGACGACGTACCGGTGGCCGTTCACCAGCCGGATCACCGTGTCCGGCGTGGATTCGATGGTCTCGATAAGATCGGCGTTGATGGTGAACGCCTCTCCGTTGATTCGCCGGAGGGTGATCATCTGGTCTTCACCGCCTTACCGTTTGATGTTGATGAGCTCTTCAAGCACCTGGTCGCTCGTGGTAATCACACGGGCGTTCGCCTGGAACCCTCTCTGGGCCACGATGAGGCGGACAAACTCCTCGGAGAGGTCGACATTGCCCATTTCGAGCGTTCCGCCCGCTATGGTGCCGGCTCCGCCCTCGTCCGCCGGCCCGACCTGGGCGAGACCGGAGTTGTTGCTCTCCATGAACGCCGTATCCCCGACCTTGGTAAGCCCGGACGGGTTCGCGAAGAGAGCGAGCGCGATGCGGTAGAGAGGAACATTCTGCCCGTTGCTGTACACGCCGGTGATCGTGCCGTCTTTCCCCGACGCGAAGTCGGTCAGCACTCCCATCGAATAGCCGTCCTGGAAGTATCCCTTCGTCGTGAAGGCCGTGCCGTACTGCGTCACGCCCTCCATCTCGTCCTTGCCGAACGACGCTCCGCTGAAGTCGAGCGTGATCCTGGAGTCCTCGGCGCCGATCGAGGCGAAGTTCGCGCCGATAATGGCCGTTCCTTCCCCCTCGATCTTTCCGTCGGGAGTGAAATTCACGATCCCGGTGTTGTCCGTCAGCGTGATGCCGGAATCGGACGGAAGCCACGCCCTCCAGCGCCACTGGTTGTTGTCGATCTTCTCCCAGCTCACTTCGAGGGTGTAGGGGTTGCCGAGACTGTCGTAGATGTCCAGCTTCGTGTTGTGGACGGAGGAGAGAGTCTGGTTGACCGTGGAGACTGTCGCGCCGCCTACATTCAAGATCTTCAATCCGAGACCGTTCTCGGTGGCTTCGACATCGAGCGCCAAAGCAGCAATTGCTCCTCCGTTGGGAAGATCGAACGTACCGTCGTTATTCATCGGAACAATCAGTTCGTCAACAGCCCAAACCGGAGGATCAGCGGGTGTTTGCCCCCATACGCGGAGAATGCGGTTTCCCGTCTGAAGATCGTCGTCGAACTCAACAAGATAATTTTTTCCGTTCGCTGGATCGGTAATCTTAGAGAAGTTCATGTATTCGGCAAGATCAATGATCTTCTTGTCGCCAGCAACATTCTCTATGGTAAGACGCCCCGTCTTGGAGTCGTAAACAGGGTTTCGAAAATCACCCGCAAGGTTGGCGACAGGGGCAAGATTAGGTAATCCGGATTCTTCGTCGATACCTATAAAAGTAAACACAACATCATTACCGTCTCCATCAGTAATTGTAAGAAAGTTGGCAACGGTACTCGCTGTTTCTACGTCGAGCGAATATCGGTCGGCGCCCAGCGAAAAATTGATCTTCACGTCGTTCTGCAGAATCCCCATCGGCAGGTAGGGGCTGACCATGCTGTTGAGGTTGCATCGGAAGCCGACCAGCTGCGTGGGCTTGGCCTCCATCTTATCGCCCACTGGAATCCGGATATTCGACAGGCTCGAACTCGTGGTGAATTTCGTGGGGTCGAGCGGATCCCGGACCATCTGGTACCCCTTCAGCACGTAGCCGGTACCCGACTGGACGATATTGCTCGCCGCGTCGAGCATGAAGTTGCCTGCGCGGGTGTACTTCTGGTTGCTGCCGTCGCCGACGACGAAGTATCCGTCGCCCTGGATGGCCATATCCGTCCGGTTGCCCGTGAACTGGAGCTGTCCCTGGGTGTGGATGGTCTCGATGGCAGCGACGTTCACGCCGAGGCCGACCTGGATCGCGTTGATTCCGCCCCGGACTTCGCCGGGAGCCGATGAGCCTCTCGACGTCTGGTACATGAGATCCTGGAACGTCACCGAGGATTTCTTGAAACCGGTTGTATTGACGTTCGCGATGTTGTTTCCTATAACGTCGAGAAGCGTCTGGTGCCCTCTTACTCCTGAAACGCCCGACATAAGGGATCGAAGCATGATTTTTTCCTCCCCGTACTCTTCAAAAAATGCCGCAATCCCTTGCAGTTCTCTCCAAGCCCGTCCTTCCATGGGGGCCGCGTCTATTGATCAGCGATGCGACTACGACTGTTCCCTAATACTCCTTTTCTCTACCCCACCGCGACAACCCGTTCCAGGGGGATTTCCACCTTATCCGTTGTCGTCAGAATGACGCCGGACTTGTCGAAACGGACGAAGGCCACTTCGCCGACTTGGGAGATGCCGTCCTCGTCAACATACTCGATCACTCTCCCGATATAGCTTACGGCGGCCCCCTTGGTGAGCGCGTTCATCTGCTCGATGCTCTTGTTCATGTTGGTCATCTGCTCCAGCGTGCTGAACTGCGCCATCTGGGCGATGAAATCCTTGTCCTTCAGCGGATCCATCGGATCCTGATTGGCCAGCTGCGTGATCAGGATCTTCAGGAAAGCTTCCTTGCCGAGCTCATTGCCGGCTTCGCGAAACATATTGTCCGCGGATGTCGTTCCAAAAGAAGCCGAATTGACGGCGCCGCTCACGTTTGAAATCATTCTTTCGCCACCTCCTAGGCTACCCAGGTCAGCAGCCCGTGTTCAAGATCCATCCTGAAGGATGGCACTGTCTCTTCATTCTGTTCGACTCTTCCTCCTCCGGATGCCGCCCTGCGCCGACTCTCCCCGGAGAAAGCGTTGCGCCCGGAATGCCCCTTGCTGTTGTCGCGGAGATCGACCACGAACTCGCCCAAGTGGACACCTTGCTGTTCAAGATGATTCCGGAGCACCACGATGTGGTCCTGAACAAGTTGTCGGATCTGCTCGCTGCCGACTTTAATAGCGGCTTCGATCCCCTTTGCCGTGGTGACGAGTTCGATCTCCATCCGGCCGAGAGCAGGGGGATCGACGACGATGTTCGCCGTATGGCGTCCTTCAGCCTGCAGAAAACGGACAACGTGCTGGAGGCCGTCTTCAAGAGCCGCGGCGCCCTTCCCCTGCAGAGGGACTTCTCGCGAAAGAAGATCGGAGAAGACGGAGCTTCCCCTCTGGAACATCTGGTCCGGGCGGCCTGCCGCCGAAGAGGCCGCGGGATCGGAGGATTCCTTGCCGGAGTTCTGACCCGCGTCGTTTTCCTTCAAGCTTCCCTTCAGGATCGGCTCGATCTTCTGCTGTGACGGAGAAAGCTGAGAAGCGGCCGATGGAACGTCCTTTCCCGAATTCTCCGTCCCCTGGAGAGGACGATCCGTCGGAAACAGTCCCTGCTCCCGGACAGGTCCATCGGGAAGGCGATTGGTCGAGAGTCCGGACTCCGCAGCGACCTTGAGCGCCAACTCCGAAGGATTCCCCGGAACAATCTCCCGGACAATTCTTCCCGCAGCAGGTAGCGCCTGCGTTTGAACCGGTCCGGTCGAAGCGGATTCACTGCGCGATAAGCGTATGGAGGCCTGAAAGGGGAAAGAGGATATTTTTCCGGAAACCTCTGAAGGCGCTTTCGTAAACTCTTCGAGGAACAAGCTTCGCCTCGGGCGAACATTATCGGTCATCGCCATGGAAAAGATGTCCGCGGCAAGCCTTCGGTTTTCGGCAGCCCCTGTTGCAGTGTCTGATTCAAAGGATTTCTTTTCTGAAGCAAGAAGCAAGCGCGTAATGTCGTCCACCAGCGAGGTACTGGGCGCTTCTCGGTAGGTTGGATGGAATTTCTCGAATGGAACCGATTCCTCGGGAAACGGGCTGGAGGAAGCCTTCGCCGTCGGCGCCGAATCCACGGAGTGCAGGCCGGATGCGGTCTTCACAGCCGGTACCGATTCCTCGGGAAGCGGAACGGACGCGGTCTTCGCAGCCGGTACCGATTCCACGGAGTGCAGGTCGGATGCGGTTTTTTCGACAGGAATCTGCTCCTCCTGCGGTAGAGTGAACCTGGAAAAGGTTTCTTCCAAATTATCCTTCAGTCCGGTTTCAGACCGGACGGGCACCGGGCCTTCAGAACTTCCGGAAGCAAGCATGCTCATCAGCAAGCTTGCTTCCGGTTCATCGGCATCATGGTCATTTTTCTGAGATAAGGGAATTTCGGAAGTCTCCGGCAGTGTTCCGGCTATGGAAGCGGTTAAAAGAGCCGGCATGGACAAAAAGTGCAAATCGCCTCCGTCCGGCTCTCGAACGTTTTCCTCAGAACCACCGTTTTCCATCGACACGTAAAGCAAGCGGGCAAAACGGTCATTCCTTTCACCGTTTCCGGCGGACATAAAAACATCTGTACCCGAGGCAGGCGCCGCCTCGCGGCTCACAGGAAACAAGGCTGAAAACATGAAGCGCACCTCCTAATTCTTTATCGCGACCCTCCGGCCGCCAGCCGCTCCGTCAGCCTTGCCGCCCTGGCCGCATCCATGCGGCCCAGTATGGACGCTCTTGCGTCCGGAGGCATCGCCAGAAGCATCTTCACCGCCAGATCCTCGCGCAACTGCTCAAGAATCAGCGCCGCCCGCCTCGGCGATATCTCCTGGTAGGTTCTCATCAACATATCCACGTAGGCTTTTTCTTCTTCCGGGCTTTCAGGAAGCTTGCTCTGCTTCAATTCCAGCTCGGTCTCTTTCTTTTCGACCAAAAGAGTCCTGGCTTCAAGTTCCGCAGCGAGCCTCCCCAGCTCCTCGTCGCGCTCCCTCAATGTCCTCTCCCGGTCGTCGAGACGTTCGCTCCATCGTTGGAGTTCGAGGCGGCGGCGCTCCTCCGCCGTAAGAGAATACTCCCCCGGAATTCCGGTGATCCTCGCAATATCTTCTCCTACCCACGGGATCTTCGGAACTGTCCCGTATATCAGCGGCCTGGCATCCCACGCGCCGGAGATATGCATCCCGGCGGCTGCTCCCGTTGCGGTGAGGAGCAGAAGCAGAAAGAACATTCCCTTCCAGCTTTTTTTCTTTTTTGCGGGAGGGGGAGCAAACTCCTGTTCTTCCATATCCGCGCGCTCTCTCGGTTCGGGCATCAGTTCCTCCTCCCCGAATTGCGCTCATAAAGAGCCAGAACGTTCCGGACGTATCTCTGCGTCTCCTCGAACGGCGGTACTCCTCCGTACGAATCGACCCGCCCGGGTCCCGCGTTATACGCCGCGAGCGTCTTCACGAGGTCTCCATTGTATTTATCGGACAGTTGAGAGAGGTATTTAATACCTCCCTCCAAATTCTGTACAGGATCGTAAGGATCCTCAACACCGAGCATCCTCGCCGTACCCGGCATAAGCTGCATCAGCCCCATTGCCCCCTTGTGCGAAACGGCATCAGGCCTTCCGCCCGACTCGATGCGGACGACTGCGCGCACCAGTTCTTCGTCGACGCCGTATTCGGCGGCAAGGAAGGAGAGTTGAGATTCCCACTCCGCTTCCGGAGACGGGACGGAACGCGGCAGGTTCTCCGCGGACTTTTTCGAGGAGGGTTTCGCAACAGCCTCAACCTCCTCCCGCGCGAGGATGTCGACAAAGCGTCCGCTCTTCTCAGGTGTAGGCTCGTCCCTCCGGGGCCGTACTTTTCGTTCGATCTCCTCGATTCGTCCCAGCACCCGCGTCATCCCGCTCAAGTTCGGCCTCATGAATTCCGCCTCCTCCCGGCTGGTCCAAAGCGAATTCCGGCAATGTCGTCCATTTCGGCCTGCTCGTTTTTCTGTGAAACACTCTTCAGCTCATCGAGCATGAACGAGATGTACTTTTCCATTATCTGGACTTCACGGTGCTTCTCCAGAAGACGGATTTCTGTGGCTTCGATCTCCTGCCTGACATCGCAGAGGGATGAGTCCCCGTCGCAGATCCGTTTTTCGATCACGTCGATGGATTTTCGCTGGAACCACATCTCCTGGGGCGTCAGGAGCTCTCTCTGCTGCATACAGAACGATGTGACGGCGCACTCCTTTTCCGAACGGAGAGCATCGAGACAGGAGAGCAGGCGATCCTCCTCGCTCTTCTGGTCGGACAGAAGAAGCTGTTCCTCCTCCCGGAACTTCACCCTGGTCTTCAGAATCCGTTCAAACCGGTTCACTTTTTCTTTCATGACGTCCTCCGGAAAACATTCTCTCTGTATTATTATTCGGCATCAAACTCCGCCTTCTTGACGGGCACTACGGTGCGAGATTCAGCAACTCGTTTTCCATTTCCGCGAAAGAGACGTGTTCGTCGACGGATTGACGCAGAAAAGAGCGGACCTTCTGGAGATGGGAAACCGCCCAGTCAACCTTGGGATTGCTTCCGCTCTTGTAGGCGCCGATGCTGATAAGATCCTCCGCTTCGGCGTAAACGGCCAGAAGTTCCCGGATCCTCCCAGCCGCCTGCAGATGCTCTTCGCTCACGATCGACGGCATGACGCGGCTGACGCTCTCCAGCACATCCACCGACGGATAGAAGTTCCGCGCGGCTATCTTTCTCGAAAGGACAACGTGACCGTCGAGAACGCCCCGCACCGTATCGGCCACAGGCTCGTTCATGTCGTCTCCTTCGACGAGGACGGTGTAGACTCCGGTGATGCTTCCGTTCTCACCGGCTCCCGCCCTTTCGAGAAGACGCGGAAGAAGTTCGAAGACGGAGGGAGTAAACCCCCGCGTCGTGGGAGGCTCCCCGATGGCGAGGCCGACTTCGCGCTGGGCTCGGGCTACCCTCGTGACGGAATCCATCATCAGGAGGACGTTTTTTCCGCAGTCTCTGAAGTATTCCGCTATGGCGGTGGCGGTGAGGGCGGCCTTCAGACGGATGAGAGGAGGCTGGTCGGATGTTGCGATGACGAGGACGGAACGTTTTCGTCCCTCTTCGCCGAGGTCGCGGTCGAGAAACTCACGGACCTCTCTTCCACGTTCCCCGACGAGCGCTATAACATTGATGTCGGCTTCGGTGTACCGTGCCATCATGGCGAGCAGCGTGCTCTTGCCCACTCCCGATCCGGCGAAAATGCCTATTCTCTGCCCCGTTCCCAGGGTGAGAATGCCGTCGATCACCTTGACCCCCACAGGAAGAGGCGTCGAGATCATCTTGCGGCGCAGCGGGTGGGGAGGATCGGCGTGAAGCGGGTAGAAATCGGAAGCCGCGACGGGTCCCTTGTCGTCGAGGGGCTCACCGAGCCCGTTCAACACGCGCCCCAGAAGAGCCGGCCCGACTCTGACTCCGAGAGGACGCTCCATGGAGAGTACGTCGCACCCCGGGCCGATATCCTTGAGATTTCCGAGGGGCATCAGAAGCACCCTGTCCCCCTTGAACCCCACGACCTCCGCGGAGAGCGAGGACTCGCTGTTCCGGTAGCGGATGGAACAGAGGTCTCCGACACGGACATCGGGTCCCTGTGATTCGGCGACAAGCCCGACAACCTGGACAATACGTCCGTTGATCCTGGTAAGCTGGACACTGCCCAGGCGATGTTCCAGTATCGCGAGAAGCTCTTCGTCGGCTCTACTCGTCGTCATCTTTCCGGCCTTCGATGAAGAAATGATCTATCTCCCTGTGAATCTGTTCCAGCTGGGTACTCCACCTGGCGTCGTAAATACCCAGGTTCGTCTCGACGATGCAGCTTCCCTTCCCCACGTTGCCGTCCGGAATGAATTCAAGGTGCTTGACGCCGCGGAGAAGGTCGCTGAAAGCATCTTTTCGCCCGGTCACAATTTCGATGTCCTCGGGATTGAGATAGACGAGGATGCGGTCCCTGTCGCTGAGGCGTTCGAGAAGGCTTCTCAGTATCGGGAGGACGCTCTCCCTCGAGACGCGCGCCTCCCGGTGCAGCATCTTCGAGAGCATCATCTCCCAGAGACGGACGAGTCGCGGCATTTGAAGCGCGGCCAGTTCCTCTGCATGGGCGTCGAGCGCCGCGTGGATATTTTCGAGAAGCGAGACCAGAGAGGAAACGTTCTTTTCATACTCGAGGGATATCTCTTTCCTGGCCTTCTCGAGGCCCTCGGCGTATCCGGCTGCGATTCCCTGCTCTTTTCCCTCCGCCGCGGCTTTCTTGCGCAGCGTCTCGTATTCCGCTCGCTGAGCCGCCTCAATCTCTTTGCGTTCCGTTGCGAGCTTCTCTCTTTCCCGGGCAATCTCCTTTTCATAAAGGGAATACCTTGCGGAAAGGTCGCGATTTTCGCGTTCAGCTCGTTCAAGAGCTGTCGCAAGACGGTCCACATCGTTCTGAAGCTCCAGGATCTCGTCTGAAGACGTCTCCTCCTGCAGGTGAGGAGAGGTCGCGCTTTCAGGGCGTTCATCCTCGCCGGGATTCCGAGAGCCTATCTTGACCGTGTCGGGGAGAAGCCGTACGGCACGGAGGATATTGGTCCGGGGAAACTTAGACAACCAGATCTTCCTCTCCGCCGCGGGAAATTATGATCTCGCCGACATCTTCCAGGGCCCGGATGACATTGACGACTTTCTGCTGCGACTCTTCGACGTCCTTGACGCGCACCGGTCCCATGTAGTCCATGTCTTCCTTGAGCATTTCGGAGGCGCGCTTGGACATATTCTTGAAGAACTTGCTCCGAAGCTCTTCCGTGGCGCCCTTGAGGGCGAGGGAGAGTTCCTTCATCTCCACTTCGCGCAGCACTCTCTGCAGCGAACGGTCGTCGAGCTTGATGATGTCCTCGAACACGAAGAGTCTCCGCTTGATCTCCTCGGCCAATTCAGGGTCGTTCTCCTCGAGATTCTCCATGATATTCCGCTCAGTGGCACGGTCCACGCTGTTGATGATGTTGACGATGGCGTCGATACCGCCTGCAAGCGTGAAGTCCTGCCCCATGACCGTGCTCAGTTTTCTCTCAAGCACCCGTTCCACCTCCCGAAGCACTTCCGGCGTGATTCTGTCCATGCGGGCGATGCGCTTTGCGACTTCCGCCTGCATCGTGGCGGGCAGACCGCCTATGATACTGGCGGCCTGAGCAGGCTCCAGGTAGGACATGATGAGCGCGATGGTCTGAGGATGTTCTCCCTGGATAAAACTGAGCACCTGCTGGGCATCCGTGTGACGCATGAAGTCGAAGGGACGAACCTGGAGGCTGGCGGTGATGCGGGTGAGCAAGTTGTGCGCTCGTTCCGGGCCGAGGGCTCGCTCGAGAATGTCCCTTGCATAGTCAACTCCTCCTCGTGCCATGTATTCACGAGCCAGGAGCACTTCCTGCGCATCCTTGAGAACGATGAGGCGCTGCTCGGGCGAGATTTTCCGCAGGTTCGCGATCTCAAGCGTGATGATCTCGATCGTGGCGTCGTCCAGCCTCTTGTAGACCTCCGCCGCGATCTCGTTTCCCAGGGCCACCATGAGGATGGCGATCTTTTCCTTTCCGGACATTCCCTTGGCTCCTGATTTGGCCATAACCGCTCCTCCTGCGTCTATTCGTCGGAAAGCCAATCCTGCACAAGGTTGGCGATCTCTTCAGGCTTGCTCCTCGCATAGGCCCGGAGCTGTTCCTCGAGAACGGCGAGTTCTCCCTGGGCCTCGAGCAGTTCCGGTGAGGCAAGAAGTTCCTGTATCGACGGAACTCGCTTCGGCTCTCCCGCAGGAGGCATAGCAGCTTGCCTGGCCTTTCTGCGGCGCATCCAGAACACACCGGCGAAGGCGGCCGCAGCGAGAATGAAAGCGGCTGCGATAAGAGCCAGGATCAGCATCATCCTTTGTTCCGCCTTGAGCTGTTCGGCAAGCGTATCGGCAAAAGTTGTGGAGAACGTCATGGCGTTGATCACGAGTTCGTCGCCGCGCGCTTCGTTGAAACCGAGAGCGGGGGCGACTAGAGCACGGAGATCGCTGATGCGTTGCGGCTCGAGTTCGCCGTCCACGAGCACAGAAGCGGAAAGGCGGCGAATAGCACCCGGAGTGACGACCTGCTGCGTCTCCCGGGTTGTGATTTCGTAGTTATTGGTGGTTTCGGTCTTGGCGTACTCGGTCTCGCCCGCCTGTTGCTGGGCGAGAGCGTAGCCCGGGATGTTGGTCGTCGTTCCGGGCGCGCCGCCGATCGCCCCTCCCGTCCCGGTGTATGTCTCCTCCATCTGCTGCTGGCTGCGGATGACGCCCCTTCCGGTCTCTCCGGGGATGTACTCCTTCACCGCGCTTGTTCTGCGGTCGAAATCAAGATCGACTTTTATACGGACGACCACCTTGCCGGGACCGAAAACCCGTTCCAGCATGATCCGGACCTTGTTTTCCAGTTCTCTTTCCTGTTGCCGCTCGAGTTCGCGCTGCACCGAGGAAACGGTTCGTCCGTCTCCGGCTCCGGAATAGATGAAAAATTCCTGGTCGAGAAGATCGGAGAGCACTTTGCCGCTGGTGTCCACCACCGTGATGTTCTCCGGAAGAAGTCCCTGAACGCCGTGGGAAACAAGGTGGACGATGGCCTTTACGTGGTCGGCCCCGATCTGCATACCGGTACGAAGGCGGACGAGCACCGATGCCGTGGACGGTTGCTGCTGCTCGAGGAAGAGCCGCTGTTCCGGTATCACGATATTGACCCTTGCGGAGTCCACCGCGTCGATCTGGCGGATGGTGCGCTCCAGTTCTCCTTCAAGCGCACGGATGTACGTCACTTTCTGCTGGAATTCACTCAGCCCCATCTTGGCGCTGTCGAAAATCTCGTACCCCACGCTGCCGCCCTTAGGAAGCCCTCCCTGGGCGAGGCTCAGGCGGGTTTCGTAGACGAGATGGCGCTGCACGAGGATCGCATTCGCCGCGGGATCCAGCTTGTAATCGACATTGTTCTCCCGGAGCCAGGCGACAATTGCGGACTGGTCCTCCACCTCGAGCGCGGAGAAGAGCGGCTCGTACGCAGGACGGCCGGCCCAATAGACGGCGAGGATCAAAGCCAGCAAAACAAGTGAGGATGCTCCGGCGATGGAGAACCTCTGCCACGGTTTGAGGGTGGACCAGAAGATACCGCCCCGGGAGAGCGCTTGCCGCAACCAATTCATCGGCTAATTCCTAGGCCGGCATGCGTCCGAGCTGCTGGTAGGCGTCGACGAGTTTGTTTCGGACCTCCGTGATCAGGCGAAGGGCGAATTCCGCCCTCTGGACGGAGAGCACGACTTCGGAGATGTCGTCGACATCTCCCGTTGCAAGACGGTTCACCATCCTGTCGGAGTCCTGCTGAAGATCGTTCACTTTCTTCATGGAACTTTCCAGCAGCTGTTCGAAGGAAAGCCCTGTCCCGCGGGGCGAGCCCGTTTTTTCCGAAACCGGGGTCGCGACCGGACGGGACGGGATCTGCGCAATTTTCATCAAGTCGAGCTTTATACTATCCACCGGGATATCCTCCTGTTCACTTCAAACTGCCTTGCATGATATTGTAACACAGTGACGGGATCAAAACGAAAACAGGGAGACAGCAATAAGCGTCTCCCGATACATTTCAGTTGAGTATTTGGACTCTGCCGGCCGAGGGAAAACGCACCTTTTACAAAAAAGAACGTCAACCCCGCATGATTTCCAGTGCGCTGGACCACATGTTCCGGGCAGCGTCGGCAACGGCGAGATTCGCCTCGTAAGCCCTGCTCGCGACGAGCATATCGGTCATCTCGCGAACGACGTTCACATTGGGGAAAGCGACATACCCCCCCTCGTCGGCGTCGGGATGTTCGGGCTGGTAGGCGAGGCGAGGCGGGGTATCGTCACGCGCGATCTCCGTGACCCGCACCCCCCCGATATCCTCGTAGCCTCCGATGGTCTTGTCGAGCATCTCGGCGAATACGGGAACCCTCCGCCTGTAGGGACCTCCCTCCGGCGTCCTCGTGGTGTTGACGTTGGCCAGGTTCGAGGAGATCGAATCCATCCAGAGACGATGGGCCGTGAGTGCGCTGCCGGAAACGTCGATGGAACGGAACATTCTCATGATCATGCACCTCCCAGAACGACCCGGTAGAGGGACCCCTTCTTGGCGGCGAAACGGGACATTGCATTGTACGCCATTCGCGTCTGGGAGAGCACCGCCATCTCCCGCTCAGGATCGACGTTGTTTCCGTCGAGGCGGAATTTTTCGTCGTAGATCCTTATCTCGTCCGGAACGACCGCGCTCACGTCCATCGGCCCCGAGGGAATGTGCCCTTTGTCGGTCACCGTCATCGGAAGGCGGCGGGGACCATCGACCACCTCCCGGAGCTGATCCTCGAAGGACACGTTTCTGCGGGCATACTCGGGGGTGCTGGCGTTGGCGATGTTTCGGGAGGTAGACTCGAATCTCTTCGACAGGCCCTCCATTGTTTTTTCCATCACCTTCCAGTTGAAATCACCCAACATTGCTGTATCCCCCTTCAATTCGTCTCCTGTGTGTTTCGGCGCCATCCGGAACAAACTTGAGAAAAAGCCGACGGCATTCCGCCGTCGGCTTTTTCTGCCGGAGAAACCGGTTGCTTACTCTTCGCCCTGGAGCACTCCCAGCTCCTCGACGAAAAGCGGGCTGAGCACCTTGATGAAGGTTCCTTTCATTCCGAGGCTGCGGCTTTCGATGATCCCGGCGCTCTCGAGCTTCCGGAGAGCGTTGACGATCACGCTGCGGGTAACGCCGACCCGGTCCGCCACCTTGCTTGCGATGACGACGCCTTCGAAGGAGCCGAGCTCGGTGATGATATGCTTGACGGACTCGACCTCCGAGTAGGAGAGTGCCCGCATTGCCATCTGGACGACAAGGCGCTCGCGGGCGCGTTCCTCGATATTCTTCGTTCTCTCGTGGAGAATTTCGATCCCGACAAGCGTGGCGAGGTACTCGGCAAGCACCAGGTCGCGAATCGAAAACGTGTCGAAGAAACGCACGAGAAGCAGCGTGCCGAGGCGTTCGGCGGCGCCGTAGATGGGGATGTAGAGCATGTGCTTCTCGGGGGAATTGCCGTTGTCGTCGTCGAAGAGGTAGCCGTCGGTCTCGCTGAGAATGGTCTCACGGTGCTGGTTCATCTTTTCCACGAAATTCTCCGGCATATATCCCTTTTCGAGGAAGTTGGAAACCTCCTCGGAATGGTACTCCGAAACCCATGAGTATCCCAGTATCTTGCCTTCGCGGTTGATGAGATAGACGTTTGCGGTCGAGAAATCGCACAGAAGCTTGGCAAGTTTGTTATAGTCGGGACGAGTCCCTTCACGACGGCTCTGGAGCGCTCTCCCTACCTGCCGTGTCTTCTCGAGAAGCTCCTTGAGGTTGGGGTCTTCTTCAAGAACCCGCGGAAGCATGTCAAGCACTTCATTTGCGCTGTTCACTTTCTTTTTCGTTGTAGCCACTGAAAATCCCTCCTGATAGTGTATCCGTTTAACGGATGATGGTTTTATGTGAAAAAGGTAAATCAGGTTACAGAAGATACCTCCTGATATCGCTGTCGGAAATCAAGGGAGCGAGTCGCTCCCGAACAAAGTCCGCTCCTATGTCGTAGCTTCGTGTGCCGCTCTCGGGAGCGTCGAAGCTTATTTCTTCAAGAAGTTGTTCGATCATCGTGTGCAGCCTTCGCGCTCCGATGTTTTCCATCTCTCCGTTCATCCGCTCAGCGAGGAGCGCGATCTCCTGTACCGAGTCTTCATCGAATTCAAGGCGAACATCCTCGGTTCCGAGAAGAGCGGTATACTGGCGAAGCAGACTGTTCTCAGGCTCCACGAGTATTCTGGCGAGATCCTCGCGCGTCAGGGGCTGCAGCTCGACCCGAATCGGAAAGCGCCCCTGGAGCTCGGGCACAAGGTCCGACGGTTTGACGCTCGAAAAGGCGCCGGCGGTGATGAAGAGGATGTGGTCGGTATTCAGCGTACCGTACTTCGTCGGAACGGGCGAACCTTCGACAATAGGCAGAAGATCCCTCTGGACTCCCTCCCGGCTGACATCCGGTCCGCTGCCGCCGCCCTTCGCCGCGACCTTGTCAATCTCGTCGATGAACACGATTCCCTCCTCGGCGGCTTTCTCAAGGGCTTCGCGCACCACGGCATCCATATCCACGAGTTTCTCCGCTTCCTCGGCCCGAAGGAGGCGGCGAGCTTCCGCGACTTTCATCCGCCGCCGCTTGGTCTTCTTGGGGAGCAGTCCTCCCAGCATGTCGCCGATGTTGATCCCCATGGAATCCATCCCGGCCCCTCCGAGAAGCGGTATTCCGACGGACTGGCTCTCGGTGACGTCGATTTCCACCTCACGGTCGTCGAGCTTTCCCTCCTGCAGAAGGGTGAGAAGTTTCCGGCGGGTGGATTCCCGCACGCGGTCCTCCTCGGGAGTTGGCTGGGGAGATTCTTCCCGCTCTCTGCCTCCGCCGAAGATCTTCATGAAATCCGGAATGGAGTTTTTCTTCTCCGATCCCGGAAGCAGGGCGTCGGCCAGGCGCTGTTCCGCCCGTTCAGCCGCCGGAGTCTGGACTTCCTCGATCTTCCGCTTCTTCACCATGGCAACCGCGGACTCCGCAAGATCGCGGATGATGGACTCGACATCGCGTCCAACGTAGCCGACTTCGGTGAACTTTGTGGCCTCCACCTTGACGAAGGGAGCCTTGACAAGCTCGGCGAGCCTTCTGGCGATTTCTGTCTTTCCGACGCCTGTCGGTCCCACCATGAGGATATTCTTCGGCGCCACTTCCTTTGCGATCTCCTGAGGCAGGTTCCTCCTGCGTATCCGGTTCCGCAAAGCAATGGCAACGGATTTTTTGGCTTTTTCCTGCCCCACGATGTACCGGTCGAGATACTCGACGATCCGGCGCGGTGTGAGGTCGAAATCCGAAACTGTTGCGTTCATTCTCCTATAGCCTCCACTGTTACGATACTGTCGGTGTAGATGCAGATCTCCGACGCGATCTCGATGGAACGCCTCGCTATTCTCGAAGGGGGCCAGTCCGAAGTTTCAAGCAGGGCCAGACCCGCCGCCTGGGCAAAACCCGATCCGGAACCGATTGCCGCGATGTTGTTCTCCGGTTCGAGGATATCTCCCGCTCCCGAGAGCAGAAGGGAGAGTTTCGCGTCGGCAACTATCATCAGGGCCTCCAGCCTTCGAAGCGCGCGATCCGTGCGCCATTCCTTGACCAATGCCACAGCCGAGCGCATAAGGTCTCCCGAGTTCTCCTCGAGCCGGCTCTCAAAACGCTCCAGCAAGGTCATCGCATCGGCGGTGCTTCCTGCGAACCCCGCAAGCACACTTCCTTTATGAAGACGGCGGACCTTTCTCGCGCCGGCCTTGATAATCTGATTTCCCAGAGTGACCTGTCCGTCTCCGGCCAGCGCAACCTGACTGCCACGCCGGACACAAATCACGGTAGTTCCCTTAAACATGCCCGTCCTCTCCTTTCGCACGGGGGTGGGCTTCCCGGTAGCTTTTCCGAAGGTGTTCGGAGTTGATTGCCAGGTATCGCTGCGTCGTAAGCAAGCTCTCATGACCGAGAAGTTCCTTCACCACCCGGAGCGACGCTCCTCCCTCGAGAAGATGCGTGGCGAAGCTGTGGCGCAGGGTGTGCGGCGTCACGCCGCTCAATCCGGCTCTCTCCGAAGCGCGAATCACGATTCGATGCACCGTCCGTGCTGTAATCGGACGGCCCTTGGCGCCGGGAAAGAGAAAGACCTCGCCTCCGGGTACGGAGCGGCGCCACTCCAGCAGAGCCGAGAGAGCGCACTGGCCAAAAGGAACGATCCGCTCCTTCTCTCCCTTGCCTTCGACCCGCAGCATCCTCTCTTCGACGGGTTCCAGCGATTCCCAGCGCAGCGCAACCAGCTCGGCGACACGAAGACCGCATCCGTACAAAAGCTCAAGTACTGCGCTGTCCCGTACCCTGTCGCCACCATCCGGACCCTTTTCGATCAGGCGGGCAACGTCCTCCCGGGAGAGAGCCCGGGGAAGAGTTGCAGGCAGTTTCGGACCGGACACTCCTTTTGCAGGGTCGACCGACAGAATCCCCCGCAATTTCAGAAATGCCGTCCAGCTGCGCACGGCGGAAAGTTTCCTCGACACCGACGTCCTGGAGTAGCCGAACCCCATGATCTCCCTGAGAAAAAAACGAACCAGGCGTGAATCGACATCCTCAGGACGGGAGACCCCCTGGTGATTCGCGAACTCCCCGAACTGGGCAAGATCCACCGCATAATTTGTCACTGTATGCGGCGAAGCTTCTTTTTCAAAACGCAGATGATCGAGAAAAAGATCGATGCTTGACCATACGGTTTCCAACATAAATACATTTTACCACATTTTCTGGACTCTCGCTATTTTTCAAAAGAATCAATTAAGGCATCTTCCTTTATTCGCAAACGTCTATAAACAGCGTGTTTGTACGCGCGAAACGGGAAAATGACAAGAATTCACCAAAAGATAATTATGAGAAAAAAGGAATCTTTACAGAATCTCTTTCGGACCGCTTCAATGCTCTCCGTCCGAAATAGGGTGTTCAGCATCATTCAGGAACGGAAGAATACGGTTGAACGCTTCCGAGGCTCTCGCGGCGACATGCTCGCAGCGCAGCGCCTTGTTCCGGATCTTCATCTCGAGCGGAGGAAGAATACCGAGATTCATGTTCATCGGCTGGAAATGTCCCGACCGTGCATCGGCCAGGTAGTGCAGCAGGGAACCGATCGCCGTCTCCCTCGGCCATTCGGGGAAGGGTTCGTTCTTCACGAGAGCGCATGCGTTCATTGCGGCGACGCACCCCATCGCGGTGCTCTCCATGTATCCTTCGACACCCGTTATCTGTCCGGCAAGAAAGAGGTCTCTTCTTCCGTTCCGGAATCGAAGCCGCGAATCGAGCACCGCCGGAGCATTGACGTAGATATTCCGGTGCATCACTCCGAATCGGGCAAACTCGGCTTTTTCCAAGCCGGGAATCATCCTGAAGACCCGTTCCTGCTCGCCCCACCGAAGGCTCGTCTGAAAACCGACGAGATTGTACAATGTTCCCTCCCGGTTGTCCTGACGGAGCTGGACTACCGCCCACGCCTCTTCTCCGGAATCCGGAAGGGGAAGCCCGACCGGACGAAGAGGACCGAACCGGAGCGTATCGATTCCCCGGGATGCCATTACTTCAACAGGAAGGCACCCCTCGAACCACGAGGGGGAATCCTCGAAATCGTGCGGGAGCGCCCTTTCCGCCGAGACGAGAGCGTTCCAGAAGGCCTCGTACCGCTCCTTCGTAAAGGGGCAGTTTATATAGTCCTCCTCCTGCCCCCAACGGCCGCGCCGAAAGGCGACCGTCATGTCGATCGAATCGGCGAGAACAACCGGGGCCACCGCATCGAAAAAGGACAGGTACTCCGAGCCGGCCTCTCCGCGAAGCAGTCCGGCAAGTGCCGGAGAGGTAAGAGGACCGCTTGCGATGATCGCCGGCCCGTCCGGAAGAGAGACGCATTCCTGCCTCACGATGGTCACGAGGGGGCAACCCTCCAGTCGCTCCGTCACCTTCCGGGAAAAGATCTCCCTGTCAACGGCAAGCGCTTTCCCTGCAGGCACCCGGGCCTCGTCGGCGCACGCAAGCACCAGGCTGCCCAAGCGGCGAAGCTCGTTCTTGAGGATACCGGCCGGGCTCGCCGCCCCGTCCGCCCCGAAGGAGTTGCTGCAGACCACTTCCGCCAGCCGCTCCGTGGAGTGAGCAGGAGTGGTCTTCCCGGGGCGCATTTCCATCAGAAGGACCGGAATTCCTCGGCGGGCAAGCTGCCACGCCGCTTCGGAGCCTGCAAGACCGCCTCCGACAACGGTCACGCGCTGTTCACTCATCGGAAGATTCCTTCTTCAAGCGCGAAAAGCCGCATCGCAGGCACTCTTCGCTCTTTGCTCCCTTCGAGAAGAGATCTGCCCCGCATTGAGGGCACGTATCGCCGGATGGAGGGTTCCACGTGACGAAATCGCACCCGGGATAGCGTGAGCAGCCGTAAAACGGCTTTCCCTTCCGGCTTTTGCGCTTGACGACATCCCCCTCTCCGCATTTGGGGCAGGTCGCGCCCGTCTTGACGAGAACCGGCTTGGTAAATCTGCACTCCGGATATCCGCTGCAGGCGATGAAGTCGCCGAAACGGCCGTTTTTCAGCACGAGGGGCTTGCCGCACTCCGGACAGGCCTCTCCTGTCGGTTCCGGAGGAGGAGGTGTCTCGGCCGGTGCTTTCTCCGCCTCCGTCATGGTTCGCGTAAACGCGGACCAGAATTCCTTGAGGACCGAGAGCCACGATACCTTGCTCTCCTCGACATCGTCGAGATTCTCTTCCATGCGCGCGGTGAAGCCGGTATCCACGATCGCCGAGAGGCTTTCCGCATTGAAGTACTTCTGCAAAAAAGCATCCACGGTCGTCCCGAGAGGAGACGGCTGAAGACGCCTCTCTTCGTTGCGGATCACGTAGCCGCGGTCGTAGAGGGTCTCGACGATGGTGGCGTAGGTCGAGGGGCGCCCGACTCCTTCGTCTTCGAGGACCTTGATCAGAGTGGCCTCGGAGTATCTTGCGGGAGGGCGGGTGAATTTCTGCTCGCGGTCGATCTTTTCAACGGTGAGCACCTCACCGCTCCGTGCAGGAGGAAGCTGATCCCCTTTGAGATCAAGCGGCCAGACCGCGCCCCAGCCGGGAAAGACCAGAGACTCGCCGAGCTGTCGCAAACCGACCTTTCCTGCCGCAGCGGCGAGCGTGGCATTGGCGACCTTTGCACGGGTCATCTGCGATGCGACGTATCGCCTCCAGATCAGGGAGTAGAGTTTCATCTGGTCCGGTGTGAGGATTCCCTCGAGACTATCCGGCGTAATGGTCACATCGGTCGGACGAATCGCCTCGTGCGCGTCCTGCGAACGTCCCTTGGCGGCGTACTCGTTCGCTTTCCCGGGAAGGTACTCGGGAGAATAGGCCGACGCTATGTACTGCCTGCACTTCTCGAGCGCTTCCGGCGCCACGCGGAGACTGTCGGTCCGCATGTAGGTGATGAGCCCCGTCGGTCCTCTTCCGGGAAGGGCGATTCCCTCGAAAAGATCCTGCGCTATGCTCATGGTGCGGCGCGGCGAAAGACCGTTCCGCCGGGCGGCCTCCTGCTGAAGAGTGCTCGTTTTGAAGGGAGCGGGAGCGGCTCGAAAGCTCTCCCGCACCTTATAATCGGATACGGTCAGCGTCGAGTTCATGATCTCGTCGACGACGACCGCGACGAAATCTTCGGACTCTATCAGCAGGGATTTTCCCTCTTTCCAGAGGTTCTTCCCATCGAAGCTGTCCACCTTGAGCGAGTATACCCTTCCGTCATCCGCAACGGCGAGAACGGTGACGATCCAGTATTCCCGCGGTACAAACTGGTCTATCTCGCGTTCCCTGGCACAGATGAGGGCGAGAGCGACCGACTGCACCCTGCCGGCGGAAAGGCCGCGCCGTATCTTCTTCCACAGAAGAGGACTCAGCGTGTACCCTACCAGCCGGTCGAGAATACGCCGTGCCTGCTGAGCTTCCACCTTGCTCATATTTACCCGCTCCGGGCGCTTGACGGCGTCCTTCACCGCCGTAGGAGTTATCTCGTAAAAACGGACCCGGCACTCTGATTCCGGAGGAATGCCGAGCAATTCCGCAAGATGCCACGCGATGGCCTCGCCTTCGCGGTCGGGGTCCGAGGCGAGTAGTACGCGGGGAGCGCTGTTCGCAAGCGAAAGCAGCTCGTTCTTCACCTTGGCTTTTCCCTTCACAAGAATATACTCCGGGGCGAAGTCATTCTCAACGTCTATGGCCAGCCTGCTTTTCGGCAGATCCCGGATATGTCCTACGCTTGATTTCACCACGTATTTCGAGCCGAGAATCCTGGTGAGGGTCTTCGCTTTCGTAGGAGACTCCACGATGACGAGGGTGCGATTCGACGCGCTCTTCGCGGCGGCGGGAGGGGAGACGCTCTTTCCAGACGATTTTGCATCGCTCTTTTTTTTGACAACAGCCTTTCCGGAAGAAACTTTCTTCGAAACGGCTTTTGCCGTGCCGCTCCTCCGGGCACTCTTCTTCGGAGCGTTTTCCGAGGCGGCATTGTTCTTCGGAGCGTTCTTCTTCGAGACGCCGGCTTCCGGGGTGCGTGCGGTTCCTGAAGTCTTCTCCGGGTCTGCAACAGCGGCTGCAGTGCTTGTCTTTTTGCGAACCATGAATCCGGTCTTCCTCAACAGAGTGTGCAGTTCGCAGGATAGATTTTTTCCGAAGCGGTTTCCGGAATTTCGAACGAGCAGTCGTCAAGCAGCGCCTCGACGAGGTAGTCGAAAAGGGCGGCATCCACGGCAATATTCTTGAGGCGTCCGAGGGAGACCGCTTCAAGGATCGCTCTCTCCGTCAGGTCCAGCGGGACCTCTTCGGTAGCCAGGTAGCGATAGACTCGCGCCTGGGCGTCAGGGGCAAGATAGCGCCTTTCTGTATCGTGAAGAACTCTTCTCAATTCCAGGGATTCAATCATTGATCTCCCCCGGATTCCACAAATTTTTGATTTATTCGACACCAGGCTTCTTCCTTTCCCGACCAGCTTGGATTTATTTCGGGACGGCGCTCCATCTGCCGGGTCCCGCGACAAAAACGTGCCCCGCGGCCATGAGCGCGGCGAGGCAGGAAAAAACATCAGCGGGAGCCATTTTACCTTCAACTGCGAGGTTGTCAACAGTTCTTTCTCCAGATTTTTTCAAAAGGACAAGAATTCTTTGCTCTTTTTCAGTGAAGGCAACGGAATGCAACTCTTCAAGGCGGGCCTCTTCGTCGAAAAGGGAAAGTTGCCGTCCGACGGCGAGCGAGACAAAATCGGGAATCGAAACAAGAGGGAAGGCTCCGTCGTAAAGAAGGCGATTCGAGCCGGCACACCCTTCTTCGTTGATCCTGCCCGGAACGGCCCAGATTTCCCGTCCGGCTTCGAGAGCGCACCGGGCAGTGATCATGGCGCCGCTCTTCAAGGGGGCTTCGACGACGACCAGGCGTTCGGAGAGGGATGCGATAATCCGGTTCCGCTCCGGGAAGCGCCATTGCCTCGGAGGCGAGCCGAGCGGATATTCCGAGACCAGGGCTCCGCCCTCTTCCCCGAGGCGTTCGAAGAGCGCTTCATGTCCCCTCGGATAGACGACATCCACCCCCGTTCCGAGAACGGCGATGCTCGGCCCCTTGACGGAAAGGCACCCTTCGTGGGCCGCCCGGTCGACTCCCGCCGCTCCCCCGCTGACCACAACACCTCCGGATACTCCCACCGCCCTGCCGATCTCATGGGCGGTGCGAAGTCCGTACGGAGAACAGCGGCGCGTTCCGACGACCGCCACGGAGGATCCGGCGATCGGCCACTTTCCCTTGATATACAGGAGCCTGGGCGCATCGCTTTGCCCGGAGAGTCCGGAGGGCCATTCCCTGTCGCTGAAAACGAGAAGGCGCACTCCGTTCCGCCCTGCACGTTCGGCCTCTTCTTCCGGCCAGGATTCCTCGGAGAGGCGGCGAAGATTCCGCTGGACCTCCTGAGAACAGCCAAGACGACTCCAGAGAGGTTCCCCCTCGAGGTAAAAAGCCTCCGGCGGGAGCTCCTCCAGCTCAAAGGCGCTCCATATCCTCGAGGGCGAAGCACCTGAAGCGGCGAGAAGGAGAAGGACTCGGAGAAGAGGGTTCATCGCCACAATCCTCCGTCACGATAAGCGAGAGCCTCCGCCACATGAGGGACGTCCGTCTGTTCGTTCCGCGAAAGATCCGCGATCGTTCGGGCAACCTTGAGAACCCTGCCGATTCCTCTTCCCGAGAGCCGCAGCTTGCCCGCCATCGAGGAGAGGAAAGGGCGGACTCCTTCGGAGAGATTCAGGAACCGCTTGACGACTCTTTCCGGAAGCTCCGCGTTGCAGCTGAATCCGTGGCGTGCCCATCGTTCGCGTTGTATCCGCCTTGCGAAACGGACCCTTTCCGCAACGATCGAACTGCTCTCTCCGCCGGCGCCCTCCACCGCCACAAGCTCCTCCGGAAGAAGACGCGGAACGGCCACGTGAAGGTCGATGCGATCAAGAATCGGGCCTGAAATCTTCCGGCGGTACCGCTCACGCTCGACGGACGAACAGATGCATCGCTCGACGGGGTCTCCGTCCCATCCGCACTGACACGGGTTCGCCGCCACGACCAGCAGCACACGGCAAGGGTATTTTACTGATCCGGTTGCCCTGCTGACATTGATCTCACCGTCCTCCAACGGCTGGCGAAGCCCCTCGAGCAGATCCCTCCGGAACTCGGGGAACTCGTCGAGAAACAGAACGCCCCTATGGGCGAGACTGACCTCTCCCGGACGGAGGGCCGAGCCTCCGCCGCAGATGGAGACTGTGCTCGCCGTGTGGTGCACTGAGCGGAAGGGAGGGCGGCCGCCGTCCTCGAAGGGAAGGCCCAGGGTGCTTCGAATCAGCGTCGTTTCGAGCAGTTCCTCGTGCGAGAGAGGCGGGAGAATACCGCGGAGCGCTCGGGCGAGGAGGGTCTTGCCGCTTCCGGGAGAGCCTATGAGCAAAATATTATGATGGCCCGCCGCGGCGATTTCCAGGGCCCGGCGAGCGCCGGCCTGGCCGCGGATGTCCGCGAAATCGGGATCCGCGAAAAACGGATTCTCCTCGAGTCTGTACTCAGGGACAGGCGGAAGCTCGATCTCGCCCCGGAAGAACGCGAACAGATCGGCCAGATTGTCCACCGCGTAGGCCTCGCACCCCTTTACAAGAGCGATTTCAGCGGCGTTTTCCGCCGGTGCGAAGAGAGGGACGCTCTCGTTCCGGGCGAGAATTGCCGCACCTACGGCTCCCCGGACGCCGCGAAGGCGCCCGTCGAGAGCAAGCTCCCCGAGGAAGATACCCCGGGGAAGTTCCGGAAGACTTCCCATTGCGGAAGCGATGCCCAACGCGATAGGAAGATCGAGGACCGCCCCTTCCTTGGGAAGATCTGCCGGGGCAAGATTGACGGCCACTCTTCCGCGCACTGCAAGCCCCAGCGATCGGAGTGCGGCCCGGACCCGCTCTTTCGACTCCCGGACCGCTGCGTCCGGAAGTCCCACGATGGAAATGGAAAAAAGCCCGCCGGTGATCTCCACCTCCACCTCGACCCCCACCGCTTCGATACCGCGAAGCGTGATTCCGCGGACGGGGTTCACGAAAAATCACCTCCCGCGGTCACATCTTCAAAACGCTCGATCCCGGGCTGTCCGTCCCTGCGGAGAGTCACTGACAGGATGTCGATACGCCACGGCCCGTCCCAGCGGCGGGAATCAACATATTTTCGTCCCGTCCGGACGAGACGCCGCAGCTTCCTCGGTCCTACCGAATCTTCGCCGCTCTGCATCCACCCCTCCGAGCGGGTCCGGACTTCCACAACGACGAGTTCGTTCCTCTCGCGGGCGACAATATCAAGCTCTCCGCCTGCAAAGGCGACATTTCTTTCAAGGATCGTCCAGCCAAGTTCCTTCAAATAATCCAATGCAAGATCCTCGCCGTATTTCCCTGTCAGAAGGTGTTTCGCCGTCATATTTTTTCTCCCTTGTCGAGCTTGTAGATGAAAGCGAGGATTCGTGCGACCGCCTCGTACAGTTCCCCCGGGATCTCTTCGCCGAGTTCGATAACGAGAAGAGCGCTTACAAGAGCAGCGTCTTCGACGACAGGAACATCGGCCTGCCGGGCGAGTTCGACGATCTTCTCCGCCACGTACCCCTCTCCCGAAGCCACCACCTTGGGGGCGTTGTCCTTCTTCTGGTCGTACTGGACTGCGGCCGCCCGGGTCCGTTTTTTTCCGGAAGAGTTCATACCGTGATATCCAGTCCCCTGCCGGGCACCCTGGGAACTCTGCGTCCCTGTGCAACCGCGATGTTCTGAACCATCAGGGGAAGGTCTTCCAGCTGGCGACGCAGCAGGCTCCGGCGGCGGCGAATCGCTTCGAAGGCGTCTTCACGTTCCGCCTTCAGCACGATGCCGAGAGACCTGCCGTCCGTCTCAACATCCCCGGTGACCGTACCCAGGCGGTCTCCCTCCATCTCGAAAGAAACCGACCAGAAGGCTCTCTCCCCTCTCTTGAAGGCGTTTGTCGCAATGCGGGCATGCAGCGGCTGTTCATCGTCGCCGACAGGAAGGAAAGCCCCCGCGAGAAGCGATGGATCGACGCCTTCCCGCGAAGACCGTGAGAGCATTCCATGCCCTCTCAGGAAGGCGGCGATGTCGTCGCTTTTTCCGAGAAGCCCCCTGAGCGCCTCGCGGGGATTTTCCCCGCGCGAGAGGCGCTCGCGAAGCTCGTCTCTTGTCTTCTTCCACAGAGCCGACGTCTGCTGTTCATTCAGGGCCAGGTACCACGAAAGCACCTGGACGTTGGCGCTGGTCAGAGGCAGTCCCCGGGCCCAGAGTTCCGCCAAGGGAGCGAGCTGGGCGGGATCCTGCCCCATTCCGGTCCACGCTGATCGAATCGCCGAGAGCGCGTTCGAATCCAGGGAAAGTCCTCTTGAGAGGAGAGCGAACGCCACGTCCCGGTCTCCTGCGGAGAGTTTGCCCAGCAGCGCCTGTTCGGCATCGGACAACCGGAGAACGGGGATTTCACCCGACGAGTCCCAGATCGCACGAAAGTGCTGCCCCGGCAAAAGGGAGAGATTGGCCTGCGCCAGAAGCGTCTGACCCGCGACGCGGACGAGGTAGGCGCCTCCTTCGCGCGCTTCGAGGACGAGGCCGCTCACCGTACTTCCGTTGGGAATCGAAGGGAGAGTTTTAGAGGGCTGAGCACCGCCGTCGACTCGCGATTGCTGGGCATCCGGAAGTCCCGGGCGTATCTGCGGGCCGGTAACGTTGCCGATATTGGGCGGCGTCATGGCGATTTTCTCCATGAAAAGGATTTTCTGTGGATCGGAGAGGCTCCCAGCCGAGCCAGTATTGCGCGATGCAGTGCTGTGGGGTACCCCTTGTGCCTCCTGAAGCAATATTCGGGATAGACTATATCAAAGGCGTCCATCACACGGTCGCGAAGGACTTTCGCTGCGACCGAGGCCGCCGCGACTGTCGGGACAAGCGCGTCCGCCTTCGGAAGAGGATATTGAGGAAAATCGATCCCGGGAATGATGAAGGTCCCGTCCACAACGACGGCGTCGAAAGGGAGGGGAAGCTTCAGCAGGCTTCGTTCCATTGCCCAAAGAGATGCCCGGAGGATATTCATGCGGTCTATCCTCTCCGGCGATGCAGCTTGTGCCCTCCAGCACACGCCAAGTGAATTCATCCTGTCGAAAAGAAGCTCCCTTTTTCGGGGTGTCAGTTTTTTAGAGTCGGTGAGTCCCATCAAGAGGAGTTCTTCCTCCTGTCCGACGGTAAGGATGACTGCCGCAGCGACCACCGGACCGGCAAGCGGTCCTCTCCCGGCCTCGTCGGTCCCGGCGATGCGGCCAAGACTCCTCAAATCCATTCAGGGTCCTCCGGCAATTCCAAGGTCACCCTGCCCAGCCGGCCGGTCGAAAAGGCCTCAACGAAGCGCCGGGCAGCGGCCGACATATCGACAGCGCCTCCGGTGACAAGGCACCCGAGACGCTTCCCCAGGTTTTCAAGAACGGCCTCGGAAGAAAGTCCATCCGGAGCCGGAACAGTCCATTTCGCTTCAACCATACTCCAAATCCCCTTCCGGCGCAGCACCGAAATGAGGTCAAGAGCGACGGTCTCATATCCGCCGATAATCTCCGCCTTGCTGCTGCCGAGCCAGGCCAAGCAGCGCTGCACACTTTCTCCGGCTTTCGGATCGAGGATACCGGGAGAGTCAACCGCGAGGAAGCCCTTCCCCTTGTACCATGAAACTCCCCTCGTTATACCCGGAATGCCCCCTACCTGCGCGGAGGATTTCCCGACAAGGGCGTTCAGAAACATGGACTTGCCGACATTGGGGATACCGACCACTGCAAGCCGGACCTCCCGGTGCGACGGACCGAACGGGGCGAGATCGCGACGAACCTGGTCCATGCGCGGTTTGAGCAGATCGAGAGCCCACGCTTTCTTTCCCGATGAGGAAAAATAGGCGAGCCATTTCATGGTCCCTTTATCATCGGCGAGATCTTTTTTGGACAGCACAACAGCAACAGGGCACACCTCGGATAACTCTCCTATAAGGGGAGACGACGTCTGCAAGGGCGCCCTCGCATCGCGGACCTCGATGATGATGTCCAGTTTCCCGGCAAGCTCCGAAAGTTTTCGCTTCCCCTTGGCCATATGACCGGGATACCAGACGGTACGGGCCATTACTGAACCGTTCCTATCCTGTTCAGAGGCCAGTAACGCAGAAACACCGGACCTCGAATGTTCTGCTTCGGAACGAACCCCCAGAAACGGCTGTCCTGGGAGTTGGGCCGATTATCCCCCATCGCGAAATAGGAGTTCGCAGGAATGCGGACCGGCATCTCGGGAAAGACCGGCCCCGCGGTCAGGGAGAATGTGTCGTGATTTTTCACATACTCCTCCTGAAGAGGCTGTCCGTTGATATAGACTGCTCCGCTGCGGATCTCGAGCATTTCGCCCGGCAGGCCGACGATGCGCTTTACGAAATCCCTTTTCGGATCGACGGGATATTTGAAGACAAAAAGCTGTCCTCTCTTCGGTTCCTGGAAATAATACCAGAATTTTGCAACCAGCACCCGGTCGCCGACCTCGAGCGTGGGAATCATCGATCCGCTCGGTATCCAGAAAGCCTGGACAACAAACGTCCGCAGAATAAGAGCCAGAAGCAGAGCCCATAGAACAGTCTCTATGGTCTCTCTCCACCATGGTTTTGCCGCTGCCATACAATAACCTCCGTTTCGAAGTGAAAAACCGCTGTGACAAAAAATTCGCATACCGGGTTCTTTTATACTCCGAAAAAGCGAGACTTTCAATCCCGCGATTCGGAAAAAAGGACGTTAAGGAGGAGTGTCCCGGAGGGAAACCCGTCCGTAGGGAGAGACGACGATGTATCGAAGAGCCGAATATGATTTTTCTGAACGCACCACTCTCACGGTAAGAGCGGGAGTCAGGGTGTTCCACTTCGGGCTGTAGGAACAATACACCGGACTGGCGCTGTGATTGAGGAAGAAAGCCCTTCCTTTTCCGTCGTACACCTCATCCTCGACCGGGGATACCCAATGGACGACCATTCGCGGCTGCGCTTTCAGCGAGAGTACGCGTATCGTAAATCCTCTCCGCGAAAGAAGCGCCTTGTGGAATACCCGCTGCAGCCATCCGGCAGCTCTTTCCGCCTCCTGCCTCACGCTCTCCGGCGTAGCTCCCGCGGAAAATAGGGATTTCAGCGAAAGAGTGAGGCCTCCAAAGAGAATTCCCGCAATGAGAAGTGCGGCGAGCACCTCGACGATCGTAAAGGCGGATCGCGGCGCAGATCTCTTCCGGCGATCTCCGCCGCGTCCGGTTCCTCCGTCTGTGTCAGCGCCGGATGGCCTCATAACCAAGCTTCAAAACCTTCATGTTGGCTTCTTCAAACTTGGTCGGGGAGAGTTTTCTTACAGCCTCCGAGGTCTCGTCGAAGCTGCTGCCGCCGACGCCCGAACCGCACATAGCCCCCATGAGAAGGACATTCAGAAAGAGAAAGTTGCCCTCCATGTGCTCTTTCAGAAGCTTGTATCCCTCCAGCGGAAAGACGGCGATGTTTCTCTCCTTTATAAAGGAGTTCAACTTCGGATTGTCGAAGGATTCCCGGTCGTGGATATTCACCACGAAAGCTCCTCCTTCTCGAAGAAAGTGAAGATTGCGAACGCCTTCGTTCTGGTCGAAAGCAAGGAGAACGTCCGCCTCTCCTGCTCTCACGAGAGGGCTTCTGTACTCTCCTGTCTTGAAATGACTGATCACCGAACCGCCCCTCTGCGCCATACCGTGCACTTCGCTTCCCATGACGTGCGTGCTGTTATTCAGGGCGATCGCGCCCAGTACCTTGCTGGCGAAGAGAATCCCCTGTCCGCCGATACCAACGATGACGTGCTGCATCCTATTCACCCTCCCCGGAAGACGGCACGATAGCCCCGTGCGGACAGACCGACATGCAGACACCGCAGGAGACGCAGAATCTTTCATCAATAAACGCCTTCCCGGTCTCAGCGGAGAAAGAGAGTCCGGGGCAGTTGAAGAAGTTGATGCAGAATTTGCATCCGATGCACTTCTCCGGATCGACTCTCACCGGAAGTGTCGGCTGCTGCGGACGAAGAAGCATGCAGGGGTGGCGGAAGATCACCACGGCGGGTTCAAGGCGTGATTTCGCGTACTCCCAGGCTTCCTTTATCGTCGACTTGCCGAGTGCGATATCGTACGCCCCGATCGTCCTGACGTATTCGACTCCGCAGCCCCGGCATACACCCTCGATGTCGACCTTGCGCCCTTCGTCGCCCTTGCGGAGCTTCGTTCCGACTGCAGGATTCGCCTGACCTCCGGTCATCGCGGTGGTGCTGTTGTCGAGGATCGCAAGGACAAAGGCGTGGCGGTTATAGACGGCGCTGGCCAGTCCGGTCAGCCCCATATGAAAGAAAGTGGAGTCGCCGATAGTTGTCACAACGGGGCGATCAACTCCTGCCGCTTTGTGGGCGAGGTGGAACCCGGATCCCATCGTAACCGAAGCTCCCATGTCCACAACTGCATCCACGGCCTTCTGATTCACCCCGAGCGAGTAGCATCCTATATCGGAAGGGTTGACTGCGTTCGGAAGAGCCTGGCGTATGGAGAAAAAACTCGCCCGATGCGGGCATCCGGGGCAGAGCATCGGTTTGCGCGGCGTGATACGCAGATCCTCCATAACCTCTTTCAGAACAGGATGCCCGCTTCCCTTAAGGGCTTCGTCTTCGAGAAGGTTGCCGAGGATGCCGGCAATCACCTCGGGGAGAAGCTCACCGGCTCCCGGGACGATCCCGTTCCATCGCCCCAGAATACCCGTGCGGTCCGGAAGCTGCATCTCCATCACGGGATACGTTTCTTCGAGGAAGAGGACTCGGTCGTGCCGGGCGATGAAGTCTTTCACCATCTTGACCGGCAGAGGGTGCGGGGTACCGATCTTCAGAACCGAGACGTCATCGCGGCCGGCGCTTCCGAGAATATCGGTCACCACCGAAAAAGGAACTCCGGAGGCCACGATCCCGAGAACCGGCTTTTTCTTCGCAGCCACCTCGTAGTTGTACCTGGAAAACTCGCTCTCGAAGGCGCCGCGAATCTCGTCCATCTTGCGATTGAGCTTCGGATGATTGATCTTGACGCTTGCAGGAAGACATACCCATCTGGCCGGCTCCTTCTCGAACCGGACTGTATTGGCGGTCGGGCGGATCGCTCCCAGCTCGATGTCCTGGCGGCAATGATTCACACGAACAGCGGGCCGGAGCATCGTCACGATGCCGAAACGCTCTGAAAGGTCGAAGGCGTCGAACACCATCTCCTTCGCCTCGGCCGCCGTCGCCGGATCGAAGCAGGGAACCTTGGCGAACATGGCGAAATACCGGCTGTCCTGTTCCGTCTGGGAGCTGTGCGGCCCCGGATCGTCCGCGACGACCAGCAGCATCCCGCCCTTCAGGTCGAAATGCGCCACGCTCATGAAAGGATCGGCGGCGACATTGAGCCCCACCTGCTTCATCACGGCGCAAGACCTCGCCCCTGTGAACGAGGCGGCGGCGGCCACCTCGAAGGCGACCTTCTCGTTCACGCTCCACTCCACCGACATGGGAGATCCCATCTCGTCGGCGAACTTCGCCACCGCCGGCAGAATTTCCGACGACGGCGTTCCCGGATAGGCAGACGCTACAAGGCATCCGGCCTCCACAATTCCTCTCGCGATCGCTTCGTTTCCAAGCAGTATTGCTCTTGTGCTCACTCTACGCGACACCTCCGTCATTCCTCAAGCGCCTCGATCCATCGGCGCATCGGATTGTCTCCCCGCAATATCCTGCCGTTCCGGTCAACAAAAGCATGACGCGTCCATCCGGCGGCGAGCGGCTTCCCGTCGGATGTTCTTTCAATGCGGCATTCGAAGACGATGCTGCTCGCTTTTATCTCGCCCACCCTTGTATGGACGGTGATCTCGTCCTCGTACCGGGCGGGGTGCTTATAACGACAGTGAGATTCGACAACGGGCAGAAAGATCCCCTCGGCCTCCCAGTCGGCATACGATTTTCCGAGGGAACGACAAAACTCCGTCCGCCCCACTTCGAACCAGTAGAGGTAGTTTGCATAATAGGCGACTCCCATCTGATCGGTGTCGCCGTAACGAACTCGCAGCGTGAAAGGAATTTCGGAGGACACGGGAACACCTCCCGGAAATGGTGGTCAAGGATAATACTCTCTCGACGGAACATTATCAAGAGATGAATCGACGCGAGAGAAAGCGTTTCTTGTGTCGAATTATATACCAAATACTACTTTTGACGCAACAAAAAAATCATCCTCCGCACTTGTTCATATGGGCTGCCATAAGGCAGTCATTATCGACAACCGAGTATCCTTCAGCGAGAAGGGCAGAGGCAAGAGGCTCGTTCTCCGCTCCGGGCTGAAACCAGATCACCGGCTTGTAAGAGAGTTTTATCAAGTCTTCCCGGATCGCTCCCTGCATCTTTTCGGACAGGAAAAGCGCCACTACATCCACACGCTCCTTCAGGGAAGCAAGATCGGAAACACACGGAAGCCCCAGGATTTCCACCCCCGCATATCCGGGATTGACAGGGCACAGCGTAAACCCTGCTCCGGACAGATAGTTCATAACGCGAAACACCGGCCTGTCCGTCTTGGGCGAGGCGCCCACCACGGCAACGGTGCTGGGGGTGCAGACGTACTGCTTGAGAATCTCCTCTTTATTCACTCTCGATCACCTCTCAAAGAATCGTTGCTGCGCGCACTCTCTTTGAGTACAGGAATATTATACCCTACTTCGCCCTATGTTCAAAAAAACACTCATCCTGCCTGAATTCTCACGCTCTTGCCCTTCGGTTGGCAAGAGCGTGAAATATGTGTATAATGTCCCTCGTAATTGGAGGGCTGTCCGAGTGGTCTATGGTGGCTGACTTGAAATCAGCTGGAGCTCAAACTCCCAGGGGTTCGAATCCTCTGCCCTCCGCCATTAATCAGCATGTACGGGCACGAAAGTGTCCGCAGACGAAAAGGGGGAGAGCACGTTCAACGCGCTTTCCCCCTTGTGTTGTACAGGCATCGATGCCGGATTTACTCGATCCGGTTCTCAAGAAGGCCTATTTCCTCTATCTCGACCTGCATCGTATCCCCTCTCTTTACAGGACCGATCCCCGAGGGCGTTCCCGTGATGATCACGTCCCCGGGCTCCAGGGTCATCACATGGGATATATAGCTGACAAGGACGTTCACCGGGAAGATGAAATTGCTCGTTCGAGAGTGCTGCACCACTTGTCCGTTCACGATCATCCTGATCTCGAGATCGGAAGGATCCACTCCGGCAACAACGAAGGGGCCGAGGGGGCAGAACGTGTCGAAAGATTTCGATCTCGTCCACTGCACGTCCCTTGACTGAAGATCCCGCGCCGTGACATCGTTCGCGCAGGTGTAGCCGAAGATGAAACCAGGCGCCTCCTCAGGAGAGACGCTCTTGCATCTCTTTCCGATAACGATTGCCAGCTCCGCTTCGTAGTCCACCCGCTCCGTCATGACCGGAGGGTAGATGACGGGATCGCCGTGCCCGATCACAGCCGTCGGAGGTTTGATGAAAAGCAATGGATCCCGGGGAATTGGAACCCCTGATTCCTCGGCATGATCCCTGTAATTCAATCCTACCGCCACGACTTTCGAGGGTGATGTCGGGGCGAGAAAACTTTCGATATCGTCAAGAGAGCCGACGGTCTCCCCGGCCTCCGAACCGCTCAATATGGGGCCGCGCAGAGAATAAAGAAGACCGTTTCTCACAAGCGCCTCCATCTCTCTTCCCCTTATTCTGCAGCGCACGAATGTTTGTTTCATTTTTTTCTCTCCTTCCGAAGGTGAAAATTCCCGGGACTGAGAAAGTATGATAACAGATCGACCTCGATAAAAAGCTCGGCTCCTGAAAACAAAAAAGAGAAAATCCCCGTGATGCTTCTGTTACACGTTCCGGCTTCATTTTCTCGTTGACTTCAAAGATAGCATATCGTATCCTGTAACATTATCGTTACACATTTGTTGCCTGTATTGACACTTTCCCGTACGTCGCCCGCTCTTCTCCAAGGGGAGCATTTTCTTTCCGCGGCGCAGAATACACCAAAAGCGAGGGAACGAGAGAGTCCGACGGGAAGACGATTTCTTCGAAGGAGGGATGGAATATGTTCGGAAAAAAGAACGGGAAGGTGGAATCCCTTCTGTACTCGGCAGACAGGGTAAAAATCCTCGCAATGGTCCGCGAAATGGGGCACATGGCCAGCGAAGCGTTTCTGCTCGCCGTACAGTCCCTTGAAGAGCGGAACGATGCTCTTGCGGACAGAGTCATAGACGATGACGACAACATCGACGACCTGGAAGCGACCATCGACCACGAATGTCTTTGCTCCATCGCCATGCGGCAGCCTGTTCGCGAAGACCTGCGTTTCGTTTTCGCGGTCCTGAAAATCATAACCGACCTGGAACGAATAGGCGATCAGGGAGTCAACATCGCAAAAAAAGCGAAAATCCTGAATCAGTACCCTCTTGTAAAACCTCTTGTGGACATCCCCAAGATGAAAGTCATCGCGACCGAAATGGTGGCCGATGCGCTCAGAGCTTTCGAGGAGAACAACACGGTCCTCGCGGAAGATATCTGCATGAGGGACGATGAATTGGACGCTCTCTATGACCGGATTTTTGACGAGCTGATCGGGATACTGAGCAAAAAACCCGAAGGAGATCGGGCCACCGCCCAGAGCGCCGCAGGCCTTCTCTGGGTGGCGCGACACTTGGCCCGAATCGGGGATCATGCGACCAACGTCGCTGAACGAGTCTATTTCATGGTGAAGGGAGAGCGGCTGAAACCCCTTCTGGAAGCGAAGAAAAAAGCTCTTCTTGCCCGAAGCGAGGAGAACGGTTTTCCTCACTGATGCCTCTTGTGAAAGGAGGGAAGTTTTTTTTCGGAACAAGAAGAAAGCAGCACCGGATGAACTTCAAAATCTGAAAGGAGACGAGAACATGAAAAAAGCACTTCTGGTTGTTCTGACCTTGTGCATCGCTTTTGGAGCGGCAGCTGCAATAGCTGCCGAATATCCGACCAAACCGGTCACCATAATCGTAGCCTCGAACCCCGGAGGCGGTACCGACACGATGGCGCGTCTCTTCGCGAAATTCGCCGAGAAACACTTTCCGCAGCCCTTCGTCATCAACAACATCGACGGCGCGGGCGGGCAGAGAGGATTCGAGGCACTGTCGCGCGCGAGGAAGGACGGGTACACCATCGGCACCCTCTACACGCCTCACCTTACCGCGCATATTTCCGCAAAACGGGCGAGATACACTCTCGACGATTTCGCGACACTCTATAATTTCGTAACCGATCCCGGTGTCCTGGTCGTTCCCGCTTCCAGCCCCTTCCACTCGATTCAGGATATCATCGACGCTGAGAAGGCTGCGCCCGGGACACTGACCGGTTCCGACTCCGGCCCGGGAAGCGACGACGCGTTTGCCCGCGCCCAGTTCAACGATGCCACCGGATGCGACGTCAAGGGAGTCCCGGCGACCGGTTCCTCCAATCAGAAGGCGACCGTGATGGGCGGACACGTCTCGATGGGCTTCATGAACCTCTCCCAGATCGAGACGAACATGAGGGCCGGCGAAGTCCGCATTCTCGCCATGATGACCCACGAGCGCCATCCGAACGTTCCCGAGATTCCTACCTTCAAGGAGCTCGGCTTCAGCGTCTTCTCCGACTCATCCCGGGGATTTGCGGCGCCTGCGGGTCTTCCGGAGGATATCTACAAGAAGCTCGTCGAGACGTTCGAGAAGGTCATGGCCGACCCCGAATTCATGGAAGCCGCCAAGGAACAGCTCGAGCTGAACTTCATGAACCCCGAACAGTACAGGACGTACCTCGAGAACCTGCTGAAGGTGACCAACGCCGCCTACGAGAAGGATCCCTGGTAGATCGAGGCTCATTATGACCCGATCTTCCATGAACCGTTTTTTCGCACTGGGAGGATTGGGACTTTCCGCCGCCCTCTTCATGGGGGCGGGAGGTTTTCCGGATCGGGCCGCAGCTGCGGCCCGGTACGTTTTCTTCCTGGCGGGAGTCCTTGCCCTACTGTCTCTGATCCTTCTGGTACAGAAGACGCCGTCCCCGGATTCGCACGTACAGTGGGTTCGCGCGCCGCGAAACTTTTTATTCGCCGTCTTTTCCATTATAGGATACGGCGCGGCCGTCCCTTGTCTCGGATTTTTTCCGGCGAGTGCAGTATTCATGCCTCTTCTCGCACTCCTTCTCGGCTACCGCCGGCCTTTCTATATCGTCCTGGGTACCGCGCTCATACTTTCCTTCGTCTATCTCATTTTTGTCTACTTCCTCGGCGTTCCAGTGCCGACGGGCATCTGGGGGGAATAATCCATGAACGAGTACATTATCCCCGCGTTCTTTTCTCTGCTTGATCCGATGGTGATCCTGCTCATCACAGCAGGCGCCGTGGCCGGCATCATCGTCGGCGCCATGCCCGGCCTGACAGCTACCATGGCGGTGGCCCTGCTCATTCCCGTGACCTTCGGCATGGCTCCCCTGCTCGGCCTCTCGCTCCTGGGAGGAGTCTACTGCGGCGGCATGTACGGGGGCGCGATCTCATCCATCCTGCTCTCCACCCCTGGAACTCCGGCGGCGGCGGCAACCGCCTTCGACGGCTATCCGATGGCAAAACAGGGAAAAGGAGGAACCGCCCTCACGGTCGCAACGTGGGCAAGCTTCTGGGGTGGCATCATCTCCACCGTCGCTCTGCTTCTGATGGCGCCGGCCCTCGCAAAATTCTCTCTTCGCTTCGGTCCTCCGGAATACTTCGTCCTCGCCATCATGGGACTCTCCAGCATCGTCACGCTCACCAAGGGAAGCATGGTCAAGGGACTTCTCTCGGGATTTCTGGGGCTCGTTATCGCAACTGTCGGGATGGATCAGATCTCCGGCTATATGCGCTTTACATTCGGCCAGATAGACCTCTTCGACGGCGTGACATTCATGCCCGCACTGATAGGCCTCTTTTCCGTGAGCCAGATTCTGAACCTGACGTCGCAGACGCACATCTCGGAGAACATCGACGCGACGCTCTCCACCATCAGGCGAAGCAAACTCCCGCAAGGGATGACCTCCACCATCTGCCGGGGCGGCATCATCGGAACGATCGTCGGCATGCTCCCCGGCGCCGGAGCGACGATCTCATCTTTCATTTCCTACAACTTCGCGAAGCAGAGCGCCAAAGATCCCGAGACGTTCGGAAAAGGAAATCCCAAGGGTGTCGCCGCGGCCGAGAGCGCCAACAACGGTTGCGTCGGCGGCTCGCTCATTCCGTTGCTCACCCTGGGGATCCCCGGCAACAGCGTCGCTGCGGCCCTGATGGGAGGACTGATGATCCAGGGACTCATCCCCGGACCGGAGCTGTTCACGCGCTACGGAACGCTCACCTATGGATTCATCCTCTCGCTTTTCATCGCGAATCTCGCCTTCCTCGCCCTTGGGCTCTTCCTCGCCCCCTACTTTGCCCGCGTCACAGCGACTCCGAACGCTCTGCTCATTCCGGGCATCGCGATCCTGTCGGTGATAGGCAGCTACGCGATCAACAACAACATGTTCGACGTCTGGCTCATGATCGGCTTCGGCATTGCAGGTTACTTCCTTGAAAAAGGAGGTTTCTCGATAGGAGCGCTCGTACTCGGGCTCATTCTCGGCCCTATAGCCGAGCTCGGTTTCGGGCAATCCCTCATCATATCTCAAGGCTCTCCGATGATCTTCTTCGAACGGCCTCTCTGCATCCTGCTCTGGGTCATCACACTGCTTCTGATGCTTCCCGCCTTTTCAAGCCATCTGAAAAAGACGAAAAACAGGGTGGAGTAGAAAAAACCGGTCCTTCAAAGGACCGGTTTTTTTACTCCGGCGTTATCATTTCTCTCCCGTTTCCTAAGGAGAGGATTTTCTGAAGAGATGAGACAATCAACCCGCGTGCAGATTCGGAAACGACCTTGCTGCTCGACATTTCCACCTGTTTGTGGTACTTTTTTAGCATTACACTTTCCGCTGCCGTAAAAGGAGATGGTTGAATGGATAGCGGAGCGCAACCTTTAAGTAGCAGTTTTCTTCCGTAACAAGGCGCCGCAACGATTCTCCCTCTAGACAAGGGATGCTTCCGGCGCCATGCCGGGGTTTTCTTTGTCGAAAATCCCCCTTTAAAAAAACAGCGTACCTGCAGGCATCTTTTCGGAGCAATCCCATCTCCGTGGGATGATGTTGGTGTGACCGCAGCACAGGGATTAGGAGGGTTTGTATGAAGGAAATGCTGAACAAACTCATCGCCAGCGTAGATAAACTCTTCGAGAGAAAACAGTTCAAGAGCCTCAAGGAGCTCCTGAGCACCA
>CAYRPJ010000005.1:0-57421 GCA_964426245.1 uncultured Synergistaceae bacterium | reverse complement strand
CTCCCCGCAAAAACGGTCAAGAAACTCCTCGCACATCTCTCGCCGGGAGAGCGCACGCTGGCAAACGCACTTCTGAACTACCCCGAGGACTCCGCCGGGCGTATCATGACGCCCGAGTTCGTCGACCTCAAGGAAGGAATGACCGCTTCCGCCGCGCTCGACCGCATCCGTGACACCGCAGCGAAGAAGGAGACAATCTACACCTCCTTCGTGGTCAGTCCGAATCGCAGGCTGAAGGGGACGGTTCTTCTGGAAGATCTGATCCTCGCAGCACCGGATACTTCCCTGACGACAATCATGGACGACAATCCTGTATTCATTACGACTTCGACCGACCAGGAGGAGGCCGCAAAGACGATGTCGCGCTACGACCTCCAGACAATCCCGGTTGTGGACAAGGAAGAGCGCCTTGTCGGAATCGTCACGTTCGACGATATCATCGATATCATTCAAGAGGAAGCCACGGAGGACTTCGAGAGAATGGCGGGAATTCAGCCCGTCGAAGAGAGCTACCTTGACGCGGGCGTCTTCTTTCTCACCCGGAAGCGCCTGACCTGGCTGCTTGTCTGTATCGTCACGCAGCTCTTCTCATCTTTTATCCTCGAAAGTTACACATTCGCCCTCGAGAGCGTGGTGGCGCTCGCCTTCTTCATACCCCTGCTGATCGACACGGGAGGCAACACCGGAACACAGGCGGCGACACTGGTGATACGCGGTATTACCGTGGGAGAGATCGAAAAGGGGGATCTGTCAAAAGTCATCTCCAAGGAAATCTTTTCAGGTCTTTTGCTGGGCGGGTCTCTCGCGGCTCTTGCGTCTCTCAGGGCATGGACCATGGGAACCGGTTTCGGCGTCTCGCTCACGGTTGCCATCTCCGTTGTAGGAGTTGTCATGCTGGGCAATATCGTAGGAGCGACGCTCCCGTTCATCGCGAAAAAGTTCAAGATCGACCCCGCTGTTATGTCCGGCCCGTTCATTACAACCGTCGTGGACATCCTGGGGCTTCTTCTTTACTTTGAAGTCGCCCGTCGAGTACTGCATCTTGGATAGCCCTGAAAACACCCCGAAGTTTTCTCGCGGAGTGCCGGTGCATCGCAAGAAAGGGGAAGCGAAATGATCGATTCGGAAAACAAGCTCGTCGCCAGCGTGGATAAACTCTTCGAGAGAAAACAGTTCAAGAGCCTCAAGGAGCTCCTGAGCACCATGGAACCTGCAGACATCGCGGAGGTTCTCGCCGAGAAGGCATCCGCCGAGCGCGTCTTCCTCTTCCGGCTGCTGCCCAAGGACATCGCCATAGAGGTCTTCGAGTTCATGGAAGGAGCGGAACGCGAAGAACTGCTCGCAAGCTTCACCGACTCCGAGGTCGCCTCCATTATCGAGGAAATGTCCGACGACGACCGGACAGCCCTCTTCGACGAACTCCCCGCAAAAACGGTCAAGAAACTCCTCGCACATCTCTCGCCGGGAGAGCGCAAGCTGGCGAATACTCTGCTGAACTACCCCGAGGACTCCGCCGGGCGTATCATGACGCCAGAGTTCATCGACCTCAAGGAAGGAATGACCGCCTCCGCCGCACTCGACCGCATCCGTGCCACCGCAGCGAAGAAGGAGACAATCTACACCTCTTTCGTGGTCAGTCCGGATAGGCGACTGAAGGGAACGGTTCACCTCGAGGATCTGATCCTCGCATCCCCGCAGACAACATTAAGCGATATCATGGACGACAGTCCCGTTTTCGTCTCCACCTCCACCGACCAGGAGGAGACAGCAAAAAAAATGTCGCGTTACGACCTCCAGACAATCCCGGTTGTGGACAAGGAAGAGCGCCTGGTCGGGATCGTCACCTTCGACGACATCCTCGACGTCATTCAAGAGGAAGCCACGGAGGACTTCGAGAGAATGGCGGGAATTCAGCCCGTTGAAGAGAGCTACCTTGACGCGGGCGTCTTCTTTCTGGCGCGAAAACGGCTGATTTGGCTGCTCGTCTGCATCGTCACCCAGCTTTTCTCCTCCACCATCCTTCAGAGATACAGTTTCGCTCTCGAGAGCGTGGTAGCGCTCGCGTTTTTCATTCCCCTGCTGATAGGCACCGGAGGAAATGCCGGGACGCAGGCCGCTACACTGGTGATTCGAGGCTTCACTCTCGGCGATATCGTTAAATCCGACATACGCAAGGTGCTGATCAAGGAGTTTCTCTCAGGAATGCTGCTGGGAGTCTCGCTCGCACTGCTCGCATCGCTCCGTGCCTGGCTTATGGGAACAGGTATCAATGTTGCTCTCACAGTCGCGCTCTCCGTCGTGGGAGTTGTCATGATGGGAAACATCGTCGGCGCAATGCTCCCGTTCGCCGCAAAAAGACTGAAAATCGATCCGGCCGTCATGTCGGGTCCGTTCATCACGACGGTCATCGACATTTTGGGACTACTTCTCTACTTTGAAGTTGCCCGTTATATAATTTTTTCACACTAATACATACCGAGGAGGTTTCCGTCATGGGGAAAAAAGCGCTTCGTTCCCGCTTCCTGTTCAACAGCCGTTCGGGCACACTTGAGGAGAATAGGGAGGTGATAATATCCGACAATATTATCGAATCGGTCGGTGAAATCGGTACGACGCCTCTCTCCGACGAAATAGAGATAATCGATCTGGGAGCGGCGACACTCCTCCCCGGCCTTGCGGATTGCCACGTCCACTATGGCTTGAACGGTGAGACTTCGTTCGAGCTGCCGATGCTGAAGGAACTTATCCCCTTTCAGGCGATACGCGCCGCCGGGTACGCCCGAAAAGACCTTGAAGCCGGTTTTACCATGATACGCGCGGTCGGCGACAAGGGCTTTCTCGACGTTGCTCTGCGCCAGGCCATAAAAGCCGGTTTTATAGAAGGACCGCGTCTTTCCGTCAGCGGTCATATGCTCGCCGTCACAGGGGGACGCGACGCTTTCGCTCCTGGAGTCTCGTTCGACGAAAACCTCTTCACTGTCTGCGACGGCCCCGACGGGGTGGCAAAAGCGGCGCGTGAACAGCTCAAATACGGCGCGGACTGGATAAAACTCGGCGTGACCGGAGCCATCACTGCGGGAGACGGGCTACCCGGAGCACAGCAGTTCACCGAGGAAGAGATGAAGTCAGCCGTTGCCTGCGCACGCCTGTACGGTAAAAAGGTCTCCGGCCACGCTCACGGAGCGGAGGGAATCAAAGCCGCCGTACGGTCTGGGATTGATTCCATCGAACACGCATGCCTTGCCGACGAGGAATCGTTGCTCATGATGGCGGATGCTGGGACCTACTGGGTTCCGACACTCAGCCCGGTTCATCTCATTGTGCTGCACGGAATCGAAAAAGGAATTCCGCCCCAGATTGTAGAACGGAGCAAAGCGGTCAACGAACACCACATGAAAGTTTTCGCCCGCGCTTTCGAGCTCGGGGTGCGGATCGTCATGGGAACCGATGTCGGCATGCCGTTCAACCCCCACGGTGGAAACGCTCTCGAACTGGAACTTATGGGAAAGGCGGGAATGCCGTCAGTTGAAGTGCTGCGAAGCGCCACCATCAATGCGGCCGAAATGCTCGGATGGACGGGAAAGACCGGAGAGGTGGCAAAAGGCTGCTATGCCGACATCATCGGCGTCCGGGGCAATCCTCTGGAGGACCTCTCGCTTCTTCAATCACCTTCTTTTGTTATGAAAGACGGAATAATATACAAAAACCGCTGATTTCTTGGAGGAGTCGGCATAATCTTTCAGACCACCGAAGAAAGAAGGGATACAATGTCGGGCATTTTCCATATCGCTTCCGATTGGGAGCGGCAGCATCCGGGCGCTTTCGGGGCCTTCCTCGAGGTTCGGATGTCCGCCGGCGAGTGGAATGAAGCGGCGGCATCGGAATTTCAGGAAGAAAAACTGAACGAGCTGCGCGCCCTCTATTCCACTCTTTCAAGGGAGGAGCTACGCACGCTCCCCTGCTTCGCGGCCTACGAAAGGTACTACAAAAAATTCCGGAAGACGTACCACGTCTTTCTCCAGTTCGAGTCGGTGGTTCTTCACGGGAAGCCGTTTCCTGAAACGCCGCTCCCCGTCCGCGCGATGTTTCTCGCAGAAATGCGCGGCTTTCTCCTGACCGCAGTTCACGATCTCGCACGGATACAGCCTCCGGTCCTCCTCGACACGGCCTCGGGCGCCGAACAGTATCTGGACATGGGAAAAACGGAGCGAACCCTGAAAGAAGGCGACATGTACATGCGCGACGAAGAGGGGATCATTTCAAGCATCCTGTACGGGCCCGACCATCGGACCCGGATCTCGCCGGAAAGCGAGCGCCTTCTCTATACCGTGTACGCGCCTGCGGGAATATCGGAACAACAGGTCAGGACACATCTCGATCTTCTTGAGGAGACGCTTTCTTGTTTCTCCTCCGGGATTGAAATACACTCCCGGGGAATCGTTCCCTCCACGTAAAGGAAAAGGAGGCGGCCCGGTAATTTTTCGTGCGCTCGGAACCGCCTCCTTCGAGTGATCGCTCAGCTGAAGGCTTTTTCGGAACTCACTTCTCCAGCTTCATATCGCCCGGCTTGATATGTCCTGTTCTTCGAAGAATCTCGGAGAAAAGAAAAGCAAGAATCGCGGGCAGAAGGAAGTGAAGCAAAAGAATGCCGGGCCATGCGCCGCTCCCCATCACTTCCAGCGTGGAAACCTGTCCTACCAGCCCGCTTGTTCCCATTCCCGCGCCGACGCGGCTGTTCTCCATTTTGAAGACAACCGTCGCGACAGGCCCCAGAACGGCCGCGGCGGCGGTCGGAGGAAGCCATATCCAAGGGTTTCGGATGATGTTGGGTATCTGGATCATCGATGTACCGAGCCCCTGCGAGAAGAGTCCGCCCATCCCGTTCTCCCTGTAGCTCGCCACGGCGAAGCCTATCATCTGGCAGCAGCACCCCGTCGTCGAGGCGCCTGCGGCGAGACCGGACAGTCCGAGGGAGATGGAGAGCGCCGCGCTGCTGATCGGGAGCGTCAGGGCGAGCCCCATCATGATCGAAACGAGGATTCCCATGGGAAACGGGTGGAGCGTCGTCGCGACATTGATGGCATTTCCGATCCAGTACATCATCCCGGCGATAAAAGGCCCAGCGATGATTCCCGCAAGTCCGCCCGCGATAATCGTTCCGGCCGGAACGAGCACGATATCGACACCGGTCTTCCCAGCTATGCGGCGCGCGAATTCCGCCCCGGCAAGAGAAGCCACGAATGCTCCGACCGGTTCGCCGATGAAGACCGATACCGCTCCTCCATCGAAGGAGAAGGTTCCTGCCCCCACCGCTCCGGCGATCAACGACGAAAAAAGGACAAGAGGCGGCGCCCCGACGGAAAAAGCGACACCGGCGCCGATGGCAGGACCCATCAAAAGCTGCGCGACCCTGCCGAAGAGTTCAAGAGAGGGCAGGGAGAGCAGTCCTCCCGCCTGCCGGAGAATCAGGCCGATGATGAGAGAAGCGAAGAGGCCGAGGGCCATGCCGTTGGAGACCTTGATGAGATAGCTCCGGAAGGAGGAAGCACGCCCGCTCTTTTGAGACAGTATTTCATTCATGCCGCATACCACCTTTACAGATGTCTTGTCACCTGCAAAAAGGATACACCATCACTTCTCTTCGATCAAGTAGTTCTTTTCCCGGAGGCCTTCGAGCACGGAATACCAGGCGGTTTCGTCGGACACCTCAAGCGTGTGGAGATGGACTCCTCCCGTTAGTTTCGAAAGCGGCTCGCTGTCGCGGGTCCGCATTTTTTCCATAAAGCGGGCGACATCGTAGCGAGTGGCGAGCATCAGATTTCCGGTGATCTCTCCGTACAGCGGGTGCTCGACGATGACGTTCAACACCCTCGCCCCCCTGTCCACCATGATGTTCAGCTCGTCCTCCATTTCATCGTCTTCGGTGTGCCTGGTGACCACGGTCTTTTTCAACATTCCTCCACCAATACCCGAGAGAAGGAGATAACCCTGCGGCGTCGCGACGATATTCTCTCCCTCCGCCCGCAATACCGCTATATCCTGCACGATCGCCTGGCGGCTTACAGAAAAAACGGAGGCGAGTTCCGCTCCCTTCACAGGCCCGCCGGATACGGAGAGGTGCTCCATTATATTTTTCCGCCGTTCATCGTTCTTCATTGTTTTCCTCCTTGAGGAATCCATTTCTGAAGGATCTCCTCGAGAGCTTCTTTCCTGACCGGCTTGGAAAGATAGTCGTTCATTCCGGCCTCGAGGCACTCCTCCCTGTCTCCCTGCAAAGCCCGGGCGGTCATGGCGATGACAGGAACGGCGGGCCGGAGAACCCCCGAAGAAACGTTCCTGATTCTCCTCACGGTCTCTATTCCGTCGAGAACCGGCATCTGGACATCCAGGAACACAAGATCGAAATCATCTTTTCGAAGATTTTCCAGTGCTTCGAAACCGTCATGCGCCACCGTCACCTTACATCCCAGCCTCCGGAGCATAATGGATGCGACCTTGCGGTTCACATCGCTGTCTTCGACGAGGAGAACCCGAGCACCATGGACAACGTGAGATACCTTTGACGCAACGTGCGTTTCCGTTTTCGAAGGGAATATCGAATTGCTTTCGGAGGCCGAGAGAAGGGCATTCTTCAGAGTGATTCTTCTGACCGGCTTGGGAAGAAAATCCGCGTACCCTTCGTTGCGAAAAGAAGCGCGGTTTCTTTTTTTACAGGGATAATCGAGCAAGAAAAACACAGGCCCCGACCGCAATGTCTCCGGCAGGGAGCCGGGGGTGAAAGCGCTGCCGGCGCGAATCTCCCGTCCGTCGACCAAAACCGCCGCAAACGGGCGCCCGGACGCTGCGGCATCGGAAAGCAGGCACGCTATGCGTTCGGTAGAATCGACATCGGCACAGGAGCACAACCAGCGATCCAACAACAGGCGAAGGGAACGGCGCCAGGCATCGCTCCCTCCCGCCAGGAGCACCGGAAGCTCCATAAGCCGCGAATCCACGGGCAAATCTTCGAGATCTCCCTGATCGATCTTTTCGAGAGGCAGTTCAAACCAGAAGCAGGAACCTCCCCGCGGAGCGTCCTCCATTCCGATAGTGCCCCCCATGAGCTCCACAAGACCTCTTGATATCGCGAGACCGAGACCCGTGCCTCCGAACCGCCTTGTGATCGACGCGTCTACCTGCGAAAACGGCTTGAAAAGCAGTGATTTATTTTCTGCGGAAACGCCGATCCCCGTGTCGACGACGGAGAAACGGATCTTCGCCCTGGAGAGAGTGCCATCCACAAGAGAAACGGAGAGAACGATCTCGCCCTCTGATGTGAACTTGACAGCGTTGGAGAGCAGGTTACCGAGTATCTGGCGAAGACGCGAGGGGTCGCCCCGGAAGAGGGCGGGGACATCGGATTCGATAACCGGGTACACGTCGAGTTCTTTCTCTCTTCCGCGTACCGCGGTCTGAACAACAAGATCCTCGATGATTTCATGGAGGTCGAACGGCACGTCCTCCAGCGAGAGTCGTTCAGCCTCGATCTTCGAGAAATCGAGAAGATCGTCGAGCAGCTCCATCAGGTGATCGGCGCTGCTTCGGATTACCTCGCCGAAGTCCCTCTGTTCGGCGGAAAGCCCTGTCTCCAGAAGAAGCTCCACCATTCCGAGAATACCGTTCATCGGAGTCCGGATCTCATGGCTCATGTTCGCCAGAAAGGCGCTCTTCGCGCGACTTGCCTCCTCCGCCCGAAGCGCCAGCAACCTCGATGTCCCGGTAGCCTCCGCAAGCTCCCTGTTGCGGGCTTCAAGCTCTTCAAGGAGCTTGGCCAGGCGTTCTTCGTTCCGTTTTCTCTCGGTGCAATCGCGCAGCTGTTCCACCACTGCCCGGACAACCCCGTTGTTATCCCTCACCGGAATTGACCGTATCTCGAACCATATTCCAAGCTCGGGAAAATATTTTTCTCCGAACCGGGAGCAACCCGTCCTGATTGCTTCCAAGGAAATACAGCCGGGGCAGGGGCTGCTTCGTCCCAGGAGTTCGTAGCAGGGCTTCCCGATGATCTGGTCAGGGTTATTCTGCAGAAAATCCAGTCCCGCGCGGTTATAGAAAAGAACTTTAAGATCAGGAGTCTGGACGGAGATGATATCGGGAATGACGTCGAGCACCGCTTTCAGCAGGCTCTCGTCTTTCATCCGATCTCCGTTGCCGAATTCCTTGAACATCGTGTCTTCTTTTTCCGAGAGCATTATTCCGCCTCCCTGGAGTTTTGCGCACCATTCCGTAATCTGCGGGGTTTTGTTTTTTTCTCTCCTCAAGATATAGCACAAAAGCAGTGAACGGAAAAGAGATATGGTACCATATTCTCCGAAAGAAAAAAGTGAAGGAGGCACGCGAATGAAAAGCTACACCGAGTATCTCTGGTTCGAGACAAAAAAACGAAAAGAGCTCGTCCATATAACTCCCGCCCTTCAGGACATTCTGGAGAAAAGCGCCGTCCGCGAAGGGATGATGCTCGTTTCCGCGATGCATATCACGTCCGGAATCATCGTAAACGACAATGAATCCGGTCTGCACGAGGACATTCTGGAGTGGCTCGAAGAAACCGCGCCTGAAAAGCCGTCCTACCGCCACCACCGCACCGGGGAGGACAACGGCGACGCTCATCTGAAGCGAATCCTGGTCCACCACCAGGCCATCCTGCCGATAACGGACGGAAAACTCGACCTGGGTCCATGGGAGCGCTGTTTTTACGCGGAATTCGACGGACGCCGCCGCAAGCGCGTCGTCGTCAAGGTAATGGGAGAATAAGGCTATGAAGTTGCTTCCATGGATTGCTCTCCTTGCTTTCTTTCTGCTGATCCCGCGTATTCCGGCCGCCGCTGCCGAATCGCTCATTCCTCTTGAGGACTTCTTCAGAAACCCGGAAAAAAGCGGCTTTCAACTCTCTCCCGAAGGGGACTTCCTCTCGTTCATGAAACCGTGGGAACGCCGCATGAACATCTTCGTTCAAAGGATAGGCGAGGAAGAGGAGATCCGCATCACGTCGGCGACGGAACGCGATATTCCCGCCTATTTCTGGTCCGGGAACAACAGGGTCGTCTACCTGCAGGACCGCGGCGGCGATGAGAACTATCGCCTCTACACCGTTTCGATCGACGGCACGGATGCACGCGAACTCACTCCGTTCGAGAACGTTCGCGTCTCCATCATCGACAGGTTGGAGGAGCAGTACGATTTTATCCTCATCGGTATGAACCGCAGGGATCCCCGTTTCTTCGACGTCTACCGGCTGAACTTAGAGACGGGCGACCTTGCGCTGCTTGAAGAGAATCCCGGCGATATCGCCGGGTGGATGACGGATCACGACGGGAAATTAAGGATTGCGGTGCGCTCCGATGGAGTGAACACGACCCTTCTCTACCGGGACAGTGAGGATGAACCCTTCCGGCCGATTCTTACGACGGATTTCCGCGAGAGCGTCAATCCCCTCTTCTTTACGTTCGACAACAAGAAACTCTATGTCTCCTCGAATCTCGGCCGGGACAAAGCCGCCATCTTCGTTTTCAACCCGGAGACGGTCGAGCATGAACAGCTGATCTTCGAGCATCCCGAGGTCGACGTTGGAAGCCTCTTCCGCTCCCGAAAAAGAAAGGTGATCACGGGGACAGGATTCACAACCGACCGTTTCCGGTATCACTTCTTCGACGAGGAGCGCGCCTCGCTCCAGAAGGCTCTCGAGGAACGGCTTCCGGATGACGAGGTCACGGTGACATCAATGAGCCGCGACGAAACAAAGGTCCTGGTCCACGCGGGGAGCGACAGGACGAGAGGAACCTACTCCTTCTTCAATCGCGAGACGGAGGAATTCCGGAAGCTGGCGGACCTCGCGCCGTGGCTTCCCAAGGAGAAAATGGCGCCAATGCGGCCGGTCTCCTACACTGCAAGAGACGGCCTGACAATTTCCGGCTATCTCACCCTCCCTCCCGGGCGGGACGCGACGAATCTGCCCGTGGTCATCCATCCTCACGGAGGTCCATGGGTTCGGGACGTATGGGGATTCAATTCACAGGTACAGTTTTTGGCAAACCGCGGACTCGCCGTGCTGCAGATGAACTTCAGGGGATCGACAGGATACGGAAGGGCGTTCTGGGAGGCCGGTTTCAAGGAGTGGGGCCGGGCCATGCAGGACGACATTACCGACGGGGTGTACTGGCTGATCGAACAGGGAATCGCCGATCCGCAGCGAATCGGAATTTACGGCGCCTCTTACGGCGGATACGCGGTGCTCGCGGGGCTCGCCTTCACACCGGATCTGTACGCGTGCGGCGTCGACTACGTCGGCGTCTCGAACATCTTCACGCTCCTGGAGACGATCCCGCCTTACTGGGAACTCGGCCGGCAGATGCTCTACGAGAAAATCGGCCATCCGGAACACGACAGGGAACTGCTGAAATCGGTCTCTCCAGTCTTTCACGCCGACAGGATCACCGCGCCGCTCCTCGTAGCGCAGGGAGCCAACGATCCGAGAGTCAAAAAAGCGGAGTCGGACCAGATAGTCGAAGCCCTTCGGAGCAGAGGCGTCGAAGTGGAATACATGGTCAAGGAAAACGAGGGGCACGGATTCCGGAACGAGGAGAACCGTTTCGAGTTCTTTCGCGCCATGGAGCGGTTTCTCTCGGTGCACCTGGGGAGCCTCTCCGAACACCCCTGACGCTTTTTCCGTCCCAGTCACGGATTTCGGCAAATCTCCCAGGATCCGGGACAAGAAGCAAGCGAGCCGGAAGCTACCATCCGGCTCGCTTGCAGATGAGGAGATCATCTCCGGTCCATTTCGGATCTCCTCTTATTCGTCGTTTTTTCCTTCCCGGAGCCAGTCGATCCAGTACAGATCGGTGCGGCGGCTGTGGAGGTTCCGTACGCTCCCCTGAAGACGCAGCTCCTTGAGCAGTTCCACGTCAAGATCGGCGATCAGGGCCATTTCCGTGTTCGGCGTCGCCTCGGCCGCCACGGCGTCGTGAGGAAAGGCGAAGTCGGACGGAGTGAAGATGGCGGACTGGGCATACTGTATGTCCATATTCTCCACCTTCGGAATGTTTCCGACGCTGCCGGCGATGGCGACATAGCATTCGTTCTCTATTGCACGTGCCTGAGCACAGCGGCGGACACGAAGGTACGCATTCTTGGTATCCGTCCAGAATGGAATGAGCAGAAGGTCCATCCCCTTGATGGCGAGATACCGAGCCAGCTCGGGGAACTCCACGTCGTAGCAGATCAGGATGCCCACCTTGCCGATATCCGTCTGGAACACCTTCAGGTCGTGCCCACCCTGCAATCCCCAGTAACGGTACTCGTCGGGCGTGATATGGAGCTTGTACTGCTGGTCCCATGTACCGTCGCGGCGACAGAGAAAGGTGACGTTGTAGAGGCGGTTGTTCCGAAGCTCAGGAACACTGCCCGAGACGATATTGATATTGTATGCCACCGCCATCTCGACAAGGTTCTTTCGAAGATCGGCGGTGTATCCGGCGAGCGAACGCATGGCCTCTGCCGGATCCTCCTGGTCGAACTGCGCGAGCAGCGGCGCGTTGAAAAGTTCGGGAAAGAGCATGAGGTCCGTGTTGTATCCCGCCTGGGTGTCCACGAAAAACTCCACCTGCTGCAGAAAATCCTCGAAGGATTCGAAGCTCCGCATCTGCCACTGGACTACGCCGAGGCGCATGTATGTCTTCACCTTCGATATGAGGCGTTGCCTCTCCTCGTAGTAGATGTTGTTCCATTCGAGGATAACGCCGTACCCCTTCGAGCTGAAGTCTTCGGGCCAGTAGTTCTCGACGATCTTCTTGAAGTGGAAGTCGTTGCTTACCTGGAAGGTCAGCACGGGGTCGGATATCTCGCGGTTGTTGACCATGCGGATGTACTGCTGCGGGGACTTCTTGTCCGCCCACTCGGCATATCCGGGGATCCGTCCCCCGATGATGATCCCCTTCAGGTTGAGCGTCTCGCACAGCTCCTTCCGGGCATCGTAAAGACGGCGGCCGAGCCGTTTTTCCCTGTAATCGGGAGAGACGAATATATCGATACCGTAGAGGAAATCCCCCTCCGGATCGTGATTTTTCAGATCGCCCTCCCCCACGATATCACGGTACGTGTGCCGGTCGCCGTAACGAGAGTAGTCGATGATGAGCGAAAGAGCCCCCGCCACCACTTTTCCCTTGTCCTCGATGCAGAGCTGTCCTTCCGGAAAACGGGAGATCATCGCGGCAAACTGTTCTCTCGTCCAGGCTCCTCCCATCTTCGGATATATTCTGTCCATGATGCGCTTGACCTCGTCGTAATCATCGACGGTGAACTGGCGGAGTTCAAGCTCATGCTGGTAGCGTTTCTTTGCCATCAAATTCATTCCTTTCAAATTCCGTATTTTTTTATTATACGAGTATGACAGGCAAAAAGCATCCGCCGTTTGAAAACAGCTCCTTTTTCCAGCAAGCCCCGCAAAGAGTTCAAAGGCGGACACAACAGAAAAATCGCGGAATAGACACTGCGTTTCCTTTCAGAAGAGACACCTTTCAGAAGAGACCGGAGTCCGATTGCCTTATCTATGCTACAATACCTCCGGAGGACGGCAAAATCACAGAGTCCGTCTCAATCCGCTCAAAAAGGGAGATGAAAGACGGTATGGAGTGTTGTGGAGGAATCAATTTCGAAAAGATCGTCAATCAAAGTCCCGTGACTTCGTTTGTCTGGCTTCCTTCCGAACTCGAAAAACCCTGTTTTGTGTCGGAGAGCATTCGCTCGTTCGGATATTCGCCGGAGGATTTCACTTCCGGAAGAACCCGTTACTTGGATCTTGTCCATCCGGATGATAGAGTCTCCATATCCTTTACCCCCGGCCCCGAGCCGAAGATATACCGGATCACCGATGGAAAAGGGGAGATGCGATGGGTATTCCACCGCATCTGCGTTCTCGGGAAGGAAGCGGACTTCCCCGAGGAGATTCTATGGAACATATCCGATGTTTCCTCTTACAAAGAGTCCGACGAGGAGCTTCGGAAAAGCGAAGCGCGGCTCAAAGCCTTCCTGAAAACCGTTCCCGCCATCCTTCTCGTTCTCGACGAAGAAGGACGATATATCGAAGTCACAGGATCCGAAGAAGCCGCGCTGCCTGCAAAGCCGTCGGAAATGGTCGGCAAATCTCTCCGCGAAGTTCTTCCCTCCAAAAACGCGTCGGAGCTCATGGCCCCGCTGAAGCGTTGCATCGAAACTGGCACCCCCCAGTATCTGACCTACGACATCGACATCAACGGCAAAAAATACTTTCAGGAAGCCAGAATTTCGCCTCTTCCCGAGCACTTCTACGGAAAACGGATGGTGATCTGCGTCGCGCTCGATATCACCTCCCAGAAAGAGCTTGAAGAGGAAATTCAAATCCAGGCGAGCCACGATCCTCTCGGGGGAAGTTCGAACAGGACCTATTTCAACCGGAGCTTTCTCTTCTCCCTCGCCGAGGCTCAGAGAACATCTTCCAAGCTGGCGTTTCTCATGCTTGACCTTGATCACTTCAACACGGTGAATGAAACAATAGGAAGGGACATGGCGGACCTGCTCCTGAAAGGCATCGGCCGGCGACTTCAGAAGGCTTGCCCCCAGGATGCCGTTCTGTATCGCATGGAGGGCGTCAACTACTACATTATCCTGCCGAGACCGGGAAACCGGGAGGAGATAGCCGCCGTAGCGAAGGGCCTTTTGGAGACGGTTCAGGGTGCTTCCGCCGGATACAGCGGTTCTTTCGCACTTTCGGCAACCATAGGCATCAGCGTTTTTCCGGACAACGGAGGAGATGCCAAGAGCCTGCTGAGAGCCGCTGAGACCGCTCTCTCGGCGGCAAAAACCGAAGGCGGCAACAGCTTCAGGTTCGCGAAGTGATCAAGAGCGATGCGTTAGCTCGAATACAAGAATCGGGGGCCGGAGGGTATGCTCCGGCCCCCGATTCTTGTATTCTCCGCGAGAAAAGCTGATTCACCTGCAAAGAAGCATCGTCAGGTCGTTCACGTTCGTCCCGGTAGGCCCGGTTATTACCAGGCTTTCACACGCTTCAAGAGCATGATACGAGTCGTTGTCCGCCAGAAGCGCTTCAGCGTCAAGCCCTTGATCGGCAAGCTTGCCGATCGTCGATCCGTCCACAATACCGCCCGCCGCATCGGTCGGTCCGTCGGTACCGTCCGATCCGACCGAGATAACGACCGTTTCCTCGAGCCCCTTGATACCGAAGGCTGCAGAAAGCGCCAGTTCCTGGTTCCGCCCGCCCTTCCCCTTTCCTTTGAGCCGGACGATCGTCTCACCTCCGAAGAGCAGCGCACATGGCGGTTTCAGCGGGTTCCCGGAAGAGCGTATCTCCTTCGCTATCGAGGCGATCAGAGCCCCCGCCTCACGTGCCTCGCAGTTCAGCGTGGTCGTCAGAAGGAGCGGCGTGTACCCCAGCGCGGCGCTCTCCTTTTCGGCAGCCCCGCAAAGGGCCGTCACACTCCCGGTGATGACCGTGGTCACGTTGGACAGCTCCTTCGGAGTCTCCTTTTTCAACGCCTCGAGAAGGCCCGGGCGAAGGGAAAGACCGTACTTGGACACGATTTTCAACGCGTCCTCGACTGAAGAGCTATCCGGGTACGCCGGTCCGGAGGCTATGCTGTCGAGGCGGTCTCCCAGCACATCGGACAGCACGACGGAGAAAACATGCGCAGGAGCGGCAAACCGGGCGAAACGCCCCCCCTTGACGGAGGAGAGTCGCTTCCGGATCGTGTTGATCTCGACGATATCTGCGCCGCACGCAAGCAGCTGGTCGGTCGTCCCGACGAGGTCCTCGAGAGAAATTCCCTCACCTGGCTTCTCGAAGAGCGCCGAACCGCCGCCCGACACCAGGAAGAGGACCGTGTCCTCCGCGGAGAGCCCCTGAACGATCTCCAGCGCACGGGCCGTGCCGCGGATGGTATTCTCGTCGGGGAAGGGGTGCCCCGCCTCATGAATTTCCACCCTCTTGATTTCTCCGTTGCTGTGCCCGTATTTCGTCACGACGACACCGCCCGAGAGACGGCCGCCCAGTGTTTCCGCAGCGGCATTCGCCATTCTCCACGCGGCCTTGCCGATCGCGACGAGCACGATCTTTCCGCCTCTCTCAGCACGCGCGGCAAAACCCTCCCCCTTCAGCGCAGCCTGGACGGCATTTTCGGGAAGAACCGCTTCGACGGCCTTACGGGCAATGTGCAGGGCATCCTGTCGTATCCGTGTCATAATTCCGCTCCCTTCGTTTTCATTTTCGGCCCGGAGCCGAAAGGTCCGATTCTAAAATTCGAAGGCATTCGATCATCGTTCCCTCGCTGCCGAAGGCTCCTGCCTTGGTCACCATCGGAAGGCCGGAATACGCTCCTCCTCTCAGCCGAACAAGAGGAATGCCGGGTTCGATTTCCTTTACGAGATCCGTTCCGTCCGCTCCGAGAGCGCGTACAATCCAGATGGCCACCTCGCCTCCTGTAAGAAAGAGACCGCCCGCACGCGATGATTTCATGACCTCCGATACAACCGACCCGAGGCTTTTGCAGATCAGTTCGGACGCGCTTGCACTGCGCCCCTCCCGTATCTGCTCTTCCTCCAGGGAGGAGGCCAACAGGACCGTCTTGCCGCCCCGGAGCAAACCCGCTACATTCTCGGCGAGCCGGCGTTCCTCGGAGACAGCGTCCGACAGCAGCGACCCGATATCGACGAGAACATTCTCCACGTTTTTCTCACGAAGAAGAGCCCGGGCCTGGAGAGCGCTCTTCGGACTCATGCTTCCCACGACAAAGAGGAGCGGGCTCGACACCGTCACTAAAGCCTCGGCCAAACCGGCAGCACCCACCCAGAGGACCTCCTCCGCAGGAAGCACAGAACATATGCCGTTCACAATCAACCGAAGATCCTCATCGGTCTCCGCGTCGAAAGCGTATGCCCCTTTGCTCCCCGCGGAGCGCACGATTTCCGGTATTACACCGTTCCTGATCTCGGAGAGCGCGACGTGGCGAACGTCCAGACCGCTTTCGCCCCGAAGGGTTTCCGAAAGTGAAGACGTCGTAACGGGTTTCCTCGGATCCCGCCCCATCTCCGTCTCGGCGACAGGCGTCCCGTCGAGAAGCAGAAGGTCGTCCCGAACGGTCCTCTTGTTTCCCGGATACGCGGGAGTGAAGACGGTGACGGGAAAACGAAGCGTTTCCCGGAGAACTTCCGTTTCTGAAGCAATGTTGCCCCGAAGCGTCGAGTCAACCTTTTTATAGATGACTCTCTTTCCTCTCATTGAAAGCAGGCGTTTCGCGACATCCTTCAAAGAGTCCGCAGCCTCGGATGCGGAAATATTTCGGGACTCCGTATCGACCACAATGACACCCTCCCCCTCGATCGAGGAGAGAGCGAAAGGATCTAGAATGACGGAGGCGTCATATCCGGCCTTGAGAAACTGTATCCCGGTATCGTTGGAACCGGTGAAGTCATCGGCGATGACGATATACCGTCTCTTCATGCCTTTTCCTCCGTTTGTTCACATTCGGTTTCGGGCAAAGCTGACGGCGGCGCGAATGGCTGCGATCATGCTCGATTCGTCGGCTGTCCCTTTTCCCGCCTTTCCAAAGGCTGTACCATGATCGACGGACGTCCGGATGATGGGAAGCCCCACCGTTATGTTCACACCCCCCATGAAATCGACGACTTTGAGAGGAATGTGCCCCTGGTCATGGTACATGGCCACAACGATGTCGAAGTCTCCCTTGGAAATCTTGAGAAAGACCGTATCAGGCGGCACGGGACCGGTGACGTCCAGTCCTTCGGAGCGTGCTGCTTCGATGGCGGGAATGATTTCGGAAATCTCCTCGTCGCCGAAAAGCCCTCCCTCTCCGCTGTGAGGATTGAGTCCGGCCACCGCGATGCGCGGCTTCGGAACCCCAAGCCCCCTGGCAGCCTCGTCGGCGAGACGGATGACCGAGAGGACCCGCTCCTTCTTTACCCTGTCGCACGCTTTCCTCAGGGAGACATGCGTTGAGACGTGAATCACCCGGATATTTCCTCCCGTCAGCAGCATCGCGTAATTCTTGGTTCCGGTAAGGTCGGCGAAGATCTCGGTATGCCCCGAATAAGGAATGCCGCCTTCGTGCAGCGCCTCCTTGTTGATCGGGCCGGTGACGACAGCATCGAGAGAATCTTCAAGCGCATCCGCGATAGCGCGCTTGATGTACTCGAAGGCCGCCTGCCCGCACTTTCCCTGGACTTTTCCGAACTCCCACGGTTCGGTCAAGACGCCGGGGGAGACTATGTTGACGACGCCCTCCATGGCCTTCTTCGGATTCTCAAGAGCGTGGATGGGCATCTCGATTCCGAGGATCGCCATAGCCCGGCGAAGGACATACTCGTCGCCGTAGAGAACCGGAGTGCATGAAGCAACAACCTCTTCGTGCCTCAGGGCCTTTAGGGCGATCTCAGGCCCGCTCCCCGAAGGATCGCCAATCGTGATTCCGATGACCGGTTTTTTCATTTTCTTCCTCCTGAATATCGTGTAATAAACAGGTCCAATCGGACCGAGCCGTTTCGCTGGATGCCTTTCCTCATCGTTCAATCAGCCGTTTGTGCCGCAGGCGCATATTGGGTATATCAGCCTGAGAATAGCGGCTTTTCCGAACGTTCAGCACCCGTTCTTTTTTCTCCCCGGAAGCATACCACCTTTTGTCAGGATAAGACCGAATCGACAATAACGGCTACGCCGTCGGGAATAACGGTGATCGAAGCGCCGGGTTTACCCAGAATTTTATCGGCCATTACAACCGCCTCTTCCAAGCAGGAGGACCGCTTCATGTTGAGCCGCTCGACCATCTCCCTGGGCGCCGAGGTCACCATGATGACTGTAAAATCGATCAGGATACGGGCGAATATCTGGATCTGCCATTGGTCGGGCTCCGTCTGGTCGCGTCCTCTGGCCATGATCATTTCCATGATCCCCTCCGGCGTCGGTATCGTCTCGAACGTCCGGGAGAAGGCCTCCCCTCCATGCCCGTCGCTGCACTCGGCAGCGACGATGATGACTCCTCCCCTGTTGCAGGAAGCCTCTCCGGCAGTCATGCTCTTCACCGCCTGGTAGAGGTTCTGGTCGAGAGGGTAGCCTCCGTTTCCGGTGATCACGATATCGGCGGGGGCGGCCTTGACCCTTCCGTATCTGCCGACAAACTCGCAGCCCATCTCGTGAGCCGCCTCCATATCGCCGCTGAACGCCGCCACGATGTGTTTGCCGGCATCGATGACCACGTTGCAAATGAAGGCCAGTCCCACTTTTCGGGCCGCAAAGATCATATCCGCGTGAATCGGATTGCCGTCGAGAATTCCGGTCCGCGCCCGGTCATGTGCGATAAATTCAGCGCAGTGGTTCGCCATCACCGTCTTGTAACTTGCCACTCCGGGGAGCACGCTCTTGCGTCCTCCGGAGAAACCGGCGAAGAAATGGGGCTCGATGAATCCTTCAGCAACCAGCAGATCGGCTTCGACAACGAGCCTGTTGAGGATAAGATCGCCGCCAGAGGGCAGGGCGCCGAAGCGGACGAGGCTCGAGTCGTCGTGGCTGTCGTGGACGAGAATACGCTCTTTCCCGACGATTTCGGGTCCGTACCTTTTCATCAGCTCCTCCGACGTAGTGGCGCGATGTCCCCCGGTGGAGACAAGGATTGTAATATCGGCGCCGGGATTTCCGGCCCGGACTTCTTCGAGAAGAAGCGGCATGATAATAGCGCTCGGCACCGGCCGCGTGTGGTCGCTGGAGATGATCACAACGTTCTTTTTCTCCCTGGAGAGTTCCCGAAGAGGAGCGGATCCTATCGGATTCTTCAGCGAATTTCTGACGATCTCGTGTTCTGGGGCACCTGCCTTCAGTTCATGCAGGCTCGATGTGAGAACTGCCTTCAGGCGATTATCCGGGATATCGTAACAAAGGGCGGACAGGCCGTAGGGTATCGAGATTTTCATGATCGTACCGCCTCCTTCGATAGTAGTTCAGGGACAGCAGAATGGGCGGAGATACTGCCGGTGAGAAATAACAGGACGTATTCCCGGGAAACCGCAGGATGCATTGAAGCAAAAACCGCCGCATCAGGCACATCGCCTGAAAAAATTCGCGCTTTCAAAGCCTTTTAAGGCTGAGGGACGTCCGAAGCGAAAGCGAATGCGCTTTTGCCGTCCTCTTTTGTGCGGTACATCGCAAGATCGGCCTTCTTCAGAAGCATTTCAATATCGAGGCCGTCATCGGGGAAGATGCTTATACCAACGGATATTTCAAGCATAATCGTGTGCGAGCTTACCGAAAAAGGAATTTTGAAGGCCTCGAGAAGACGCTCCGCAATTTTTTCAACACCGGAACGATCACCGGGCTCCGGCAGAATCACGGTGAACTCGTCGCCTCCCAGGCGGCAGACGGTGTCCATCTCGCGAAAGACCTGCTCCATACGGACTGCCGCATCGCGCAGCAGATCGTCCCCGACATCGTGGCCGTACGTATCGTTCACAACCTTGAAATTATCGAGATCGATGAAAAGCAGCGCCACTTTCCGGTCCTTCCTTCGCGCCTGGGCAATGGCCTGCGAAAGCCTGTCCGAGAAAAGATAGCGATTGGGAAGCCCTGTGAGATAATCGTGGGTCGCCTGGTATCGAATCTGATCCTCGAGCCGGCGCCGCTCCGTTACGTCGGAATGTGTCCCGGCAATACGGAGAGGTCTCCCCTCTCCATCCCTGAGAACCACGCGCCCCCGTTCCAGAATCCAGCGCACCTCGCGGTTTCTGTCCGCTACACGGTATTCGACAGAGTATCCCTGGACGTCTCCCGAGAGGCACTTATTCTTTTTGTAACGCACTTTCTCGGCGTCATCCTGGAGGATGAGCGTTTCCCATCCCTCCATGGTCCGCATTTCAGGCGGACAGGACGACGCATCCGCGGCGCAGCCCAGTATCTCCATGGTGAGCGGGGAGAGTTCCACCTCCCCCGAAGAGGTGTCCCACATCCAAAGACCTTCTCCGACGCCTTCCAGGGCATGTTTGAGCATCGTCTCGTTGGAGCGGAGCTCTTCTTCCGCCCTCATGCGTTCAGCAATCTCCATTTTCATTTCGTCGTTCGCCCTGGCAAGCTCCCTCGTTCTGGCCTCCACCTGCTCTTCGAGGAATGTTCTGTAACGCTGAAGCTCGTTCCGGGATTCCTCAAGCTGCTCCATCCTGTTCGAGAGCTCTGCGTTGAGCGCCCGGAGACTGCTGTACAGCTCAAAGCTCTCCAATGCTCCGGCGCTTGCCGAAAGCGTGACGGAAAGAAGGGAGAGGGACGAGTCGGAGATGTCCTCCCCTCCCCGGTCCAGGATCCCGACCAGCATTCCGCGCGTCCTGGAGATGGTTGAAAGGACATGCAGCAGCAAAGGTGTCTCGTACCTGCCCAGTCCCGTGAACACAGGTTTTTTTCTTTTGATGGCCCAGGAGAACGTCCTGTCCTCGATCAGTCTTTCCGCAGCGGACTCCACCTCCGGGAGCGCTTCGGAGGGAGAACAGAGCGACGGGGCGAACGACGAATCCGGCCCGACGAGGTAAACGGCCGCCGCCCGCAGGGGAATGATGCTGCGAATTCGCTTGATTGTTTCGCGGAGGATTGGCAGAGGATCGTTGAGCTTGTTCATGCTCGTGTCGAAATGCCCCAGCGAAACCGCGGCGTCAAGAGCTTCGATTCCCGATGTCTTTTCCCTCCAGAGAGAGAGATTCTGCTCTTCCAGGCGCCTGACTCTTTCTTCCAGGAAAGCGATACGGTCGCTTTTGAACACGTCACTTTCCTCCGTTTCCGAGAAATGCGGCGGTGATGTCGTCGATCTGCCTGCTTCCCTGCCGCAGAATCGGAGAGAACACTGCGGGGGAAAGCCCTGTTTCGCTCCAGGCAGAGCTCGTGATGTCGGGAACGACGACCGAGCCGCTTCCTCCGAATCCGGCTGCCATCGCCAGGGAATCCGCGGTTGCGAGGAGCGCCGGTTCAAGAGAGTTCGATGAAGAGAGCGGTGCATGATGATACCGCACGGCATTTTCGATGGGAGCGGGAATTTTCCATTGCCTCAAAAGCAGACCTCCGAGCTGGGCATGATCGAAACCGAAGAGTTCCTTTTCGGCTTCGCAAAGGGGGATGCTCTTCGATACGGCAAGCTCGATCGCATTCCGCGCGGAGAGAGGAATCTGCCTGAAGAGCACCAGTTTTCCCAGGTCGTGGAGCAAGCCGGATACGAAGAGCCGTTCTTCGGAGATACCGATTTTTTCCGACGCCATGAGGCGGGCATATACTCCGCACGCCACGGAGTGCCTCCAGAAACTTTTCATGTCCACGTATTCTGAGGGAATATCGTGAAAATACTGAACGGCGGCGATGCCGAGAGCAAGGGTCGAGAGTTCGCGGGTTCCGATGATCGCAACGGCTCTTGTCACGGTTTCGATTTTCGATGGAAAACCGTAAAAGGCGCTGTTGACCAGCCTGAGAAGACGACCGAGCAGGCTTGTATCATTGCTGACCGCTTCTGCGATGTGCGAGGCGGAGCTTCGGGCGGAGTTGATGACGTCCATGATACGGTAATAGACATCGGGCAAAGAGGCGAGCTGCAACTCCCTTGAGACAAGATCCGCCGCGGTAAGGGTGACCTTCTGGTAATCCCGGGAAAAACGGCGGGAAGTTCCCCGGAACTGGTGTTGCGTTTGATTTCCATTGTGAGAGTGTGCGGCTATCGCCCTCTCAAGCGCGATGCCATACAGTTCTTTCATAGGAGGCGAGGAGGGTTTGGACGGAAACGCTTTTTCAAGAGAACGCTCCGCCTCTTTCAGAATCTCCGGGGGAACTGCTGAAGACGCTTCTTCCGCTGGTTCAGCGAGGCTTTCACCTTCAACATGCGCTTCGACGACCCCCCAGACTTTCATCGTCTGGATGTGTTTTTCCGTGAGAACAGCCCCTCGCGGCAGCAGGAAACGACCATTGAAGGCCAGCAGGTTCTTTTCAAGAACCATACCCGCTTGCAGCTGATCTACATGAAGTAGTCCCATGCGAACCGACTCCTTCTCTTTCCTCGAAAGGACCTGATAATAGCCTGCTGATTGTAACACGAAGAGAGCGGAAAGAGGAAACACAGGCTGAGAGAACACGTTTTTTCTCTTTCGAAAAGAGATCATTCCACCCGCTTGTTTCAGCTCCGCACCGGCGGAAGACCATCGCGGCGCCTGGTTTCAAGAGCGTCTTAAGAGAGAGGCGGCATAATCGATGGCTTCTCTCTTTGAAGCGAAGCCGTTCTTCAGGTTCTCGATCCGAAGTTCGCGCAGAAGATGACCGACTTCAGGACCCTCTGAAAGAGCAAAGCGGCGCATCAAGTCGGCGCCCGACGGAATGAGTTCTCCCTCCGCACAAAAACGGGCTAAAAGTTGCACGAAACTGTAACGGTCCGAAGCCAAGCGCCGCATCCCGCCTCTTGTCAGCTCCATTGCCCCGGCAATCGCGAAGAGGGAATTCCAGAAATCCGCTCCTTTTCCGAGAAGAAGGCGCGCCATCTTATCAGGAGAGAATCTCACTGAAGGCGCCATGCGGAGCCGCACGAGCTCCGCGATCTCGCTGCGCATACTGCCCGGCCATGCCCAACGCGCCAGTTTTCTTTGGAGCAGGTCCGCCCCTTCGTCATCAGGAAAGGCAGATTTCATACCGAACGAAAAAACGACGGCCGCACGACGAACCAGCGGAAAGGCTCCTCCTTCCAGTTTATTCAGCGCCCGGCAGAGTTTGTTCAGTGCACTCCGGCCTGCTCCCGGCCCGGAGAAGAGCAACCGGAGCATTCCTCCTCTTCGAAGCGAACGGAGGAAAACACAGGAATCGCCTTCGAGGCCGAGACGCATCTCCCTCCCGATTCTCTCCGGAGCGCATCGAAAGAGCGAAGGGAGAACGAGCCGTATTCCGGCAAAAGCACGGACGTCGACGGAAAAACGCGGCAACGTCGCGGCGAAACGGGCAAACCGGATCGCACGGAGAGAATCTTCAGCCAGCCGGTCGGCGGGCAGCCCGTTGAAGCGCAGAATCCGTGCAGCGACGTCCCGCCGGCTTTCCCTCGTCCCGACAAGCTCTCCCGTGGAACGGAGGGCGATCGCATTCACGGTAAAATCTCTCCTGGCAAGATCCCGCTCCAGAGAACTGCCGGAATAGGAGGTTATTTCACAATGAATTTCTTCCAAGGGAAGAAGAAACGCTTGTTTTCCCTCCGGCCCCGTCAGCACCCCTCTCGGGAACATTCCGGCAAGAACTTGAAACGGCGCCGACGTTGCAATATCCATATCTTCCGGAGAACGCCCCAGAAGAAGATCCCGTACGGCCCCGCCGACGAGAACACTCTCGAACCCGGCCTGCTCCAGACGGCGGAGCAGAGACATCCCCGCGGACAGCAGATCGCTCATCAGGCCTTCGCCGGAACATCCTCCAGGGGTTTTCCGTAGAGCATCGCCATGCCGTTCGATTTGTGCTTCACCTTGTACCCTACGAAACCGTCGGCAAAGACCTTCGGATGATAGTCGTAGTTTCGGAGAAGGATTTCCTTGTGTCCCCTGGTTTTCACGGCGCCCGGTTTCCGAAGATTCTTATAGAGCACAAACCGGTGATGCCCTCCGTACTTCTGCTTGAACCTGATGGCGGTAAAGCCGCATCTCAGCACATTCGTCAGGCTGAAGATATTCTTCGGCGAAACCGTGGTATGGAGATGATACCGGTTCGGATACATCAGGCTCTCGATGAAAAGATAGCTGAAGAACTGAATGCTGTTGCCCCGGAACGCCGAATCGGTGATGCAGAAATCCATCACCGCGACGTTGCCCGCCTCTTCCGGAGCGAGCCCAAGGTCTTCTACGGCGTCATCCACGTACTCCTTGACATAGGATACTGCACGGAGCGCGATAAGCTTGCCCTCCGCGAAAATGCCGATGACGATTCCTTCGCCGAGCACGCTCTCCGCGATGGTGTTGTCTTCGGCGAAAAAACCCGCATCGCCGATCTCGTCCGTCACTCTCTTGTGAAATGCAACAGCCTCTTCGATATCATCCTCCACCAATCCTCTCATGGTGCACAAAATCGGCGCAATGTATCCCAGACCTCTTTTTTGAAGAAAGAACTGCTGCACGTTATACGGCATCGGCTCACCGGCCCTTTCCTGGTTCAAATGCACTTCTCGTTTTCGTTTCGGTGTATATTATACAAAACGAACCGAGAGGAGAGAAGATAGTGGTCGGAACAATATTCGCAAAGTGCGGAAAATACAGCCGCAACGAGGTGGAAGAAACTCTGCGCACTCTGCTGGCAAGAACAGGGGGGCTGAAACAGTTTCTCTCCCCGGGAGAGACCGTCCTCCTGAAACCCAACCTTCTCTCCGCTTCCACTCCCGAGGAGTGCGTCACGACACATCCGGAGATCGTCCGGGCAACGGCTCTTCTCGTTCTCGAGGCCGGCGGGAAGCCCTTCATAGGAGACAGCCCTGGCATCGACTCTTTTTCCAAGGTCGCACGCGAGACGGGGATGGAGGAGATCGCGCGCGAACTGGAAATTCCATGCCTGGAGCTGGACGAACCGGCGGCGCTGACAATGGCCGAAGGATCGGTCTTCCAGCGGGTGGAAGTTTCACGCCGCGCCCTTCAGACGGACAGAATCATCAACCTGCCGAAGCTCAAGACCCACGCGCAGATGATGTTGACGCTGGGAGTCAAAAACCTCTTCGGAACAGTGGTGAGCCATCGGAAGGCGGAGTGGCACTACAAAGTCGGGCTTCGGAGGGACGTCTTCGCGAATCTTCACCTGGACATCGCCCGGAGCCTCGCTCCATGCCTTACAATACTCGACGGCATCCGCGGCATGGAGGGGCGCGGGCCGAGCAACGGGACTCCACGCGACTTCGGCATCCTGGCTGTCTCCCCGGATCCTCTCGATCTGGATCTTCGGGTCTGTGCTCTTCTGGGAGCGCCTTTGAAAAATTTTCCTCTCTACCGTGCGGCTCTTCGGCGGGGAATTGTGCACCGGGACGAGGATTGGAGCGCGTCGGGCCTGCCGGATGGCTTCGTTCCGCCGGAGATCGAGCTTCCGCAACTCGACGCGCTGCACCTCCTCCCGCCCTTTTTCGACCGTTTCGGGAAGCATCATCTCGCGTCCCGCCCCGTACAGGACGAAAAAAAATGCGTCCGCTGCGGCAAATGCATCGAGATATGTCCTGCGAACGCGATGGCGTTCCAAGGAACCGGGCGCATACGGATCGACTACGAAAAATGCATCCGCTGCTACTGCTGTCAGGAGGTCTGCCCCGCCGACGCCATCCGTTTCTCGAAGGGCTTTCTTCTCCGCCTCCTCGAACTTTTCCGCAGGTGACAGAAAAGACCGCCGGAGATCTTGAGGGGTATCCGACCTGTAAATACATGATAAGAATGAATCGGAGGTATAATGGTCCGGGGAGAATATATTCGAGCGACTCGAAGAAACGGAGGGAAACCCCATGAAAAAAATGTTGGCCGGGGCCGCAGTCGCCCTTATGCTCGGTGTAGCTCTTTTCTTGTTCACGTCCGGGAGGGGAAACGGAGAAACTGTCTTTCTGAACGCCGCGCCTCCTCCTTCGGAGACAGAAACGCTTCCGCCGCCGCCTCCGGTCGAATCCTTCCTCTCGGTTCCGATCTCCATCTCGTCGGATGAGGCCGTCGGGATCCTGGAAGATGTGCTCTCGAACCCCCTGTACGATATCAAGAACCAAAAGATAGACGACAGCTACGGAGAGACAATGGCCGACCTCCTTCTCGAAAAGACCGGGACAGTGAAGGTCAAATTCGAGGAGGACAAGGCCGCATTCTCTCTTCCCTTCAGATTCTCCTCCATGGTCTCCTGGAAAGGGCGCATTCTCGGCATCTCGTCCAGCACCAGGAAAGAGATCTTCGGGGCGGGCATTTTACATCTCACGCTCTCTCCGGTTATCGACGAAGACTGGCAGATCCGCCTCAACGGCTCGGTACGCCTGGAATGGACACGCCCTCCCTCTCTGAACGTCCTGGGGCAGAATCTCGGAATCGCCTCACTGCTCTCCGATCTTTTCCAGCGGCGCTCCGGAGATCTCCTGGCCCGCGCGGAGGAGGAGCTCAACCGTTCGGCACGGATCAAAGAATACGCGGCCGCTGAATGGGAAAGGCTCCATACTCCCATTCGCCTCGGCTCCACTCCTGAACTCTGGCTCTCGGTGACTCCTCTCTCCGTCTCCATGCCCCCGTTCCAGGCGGACAACGGCAGGCTTTCAGCAACGGCCGGGGTAAAATGCCTGCTCGAGATCAGCGCCGAACAGCCGGCCTCTCCTGCCGGCCAGCCCCTTCCTCCGCTCTCTCCAATGCCGCCGCATCTGGAGCCCGGCATTCTGCTAAACGTCGAGAGCACGCTCTCCTATGAATCCCTCGGCAAATACGTCGCGTCGCTGGAGATTCCCGACGTCGACATTCCCGGCGGCGGAAGAGTCAAGGTGAACGGTGTTTCCTTCTTCGGCAGCGGCGAACACCTTGTCGCCGCCGCCGAGATATCGGGCAGAGCGCCGGGAGGCGGAGGAATAGAAGGAACCGTCTACATCACCGGCAGACCGGTCTTTTCAAGGGAGGACGAAGTCATCCGCATGGAGGACGCCGACTTTGAAGAAAAGACGAACAGCCTGCTGGCAAGGACCGCCGCATGGCTTGCCCGTCCGGTTCTTTTAAAGCAGATGTCGGAGCGCATGGTTTTCCCTTTGAAGGAATTGCGCGAACAGACAGTCGCATCGCTTCAGGAGTTTTTGCAGGAACAGAAGATCTCTGAAGAGCTTCTTCTCGATGGCTCGATCTCCACTCTCTCCCTTGAAGCGCTTTCGGTCTCCAGGGACGGACTTCGCCTCTCTTTCTCCATGGGCGGCATAGCGGAACTGCGCTACGACGACGAATCGCTCGGGGGAAAAAAAGGACAGGAGAAGCGCGAAAAGAATTGACATCGCACGCCTCTCTCCATATACTCGAAAAAAGATGCACAACGGTTCCGGCAAACGGATACCGATCATAACAAAGGAGATGAAAGCATGAAGAAGCTCGGTATGTTCTGGATTCTTGTTCTGATCTGCGTCCTGGTTGCAGGCGGCGTCGCGTCCGCCGCGGAAAAGGTGAACGCCTATGCGACCACTGAAGAACCACTGGCCAAGGCACTTTTCGAGGAATTTGAAAAAGAGACCGGCATCAAGGTCGACTGGGTCCGCCTTTCCTCGGGCGAGGCAGTTGCACGACTCGAGGCGGAGAAGGCCAATCCCCAGGCATCGATCTGGGTCGGCGGCGTCGGCACTCTCCACATCGACGCGAAGAATAAGGGGCTCACCGCACCCTACAACTCCAGGGTTGCGTCATCCATCCCCGATCGTTTTCGAGATCCGGAGAGATACTGGATCGGACTCTATGTCGGGCCCATCGCCTTTTCCATGAACACCAACCGTGCCAAGGAACTCGGCCTGTCCATGCCCAAGTCCTGGGCGGACATCGTGAAGCCGGAGTTCGAGAAGCAGGTCCGCGTGGCGAACCCCGGCACCTCCGGAACGGCCTACAACATGGTGACAACGATCATTCGTGTCTTCGGCAACGACGAGGACAAGGCCTTCGACTTTCTCAAGAAACTTGACAAGAGCATCGACCAGTACACGCGTTCCGGTTCAGCACCGGGAAAGAGCTGCGCAATCGGCGAGATTCCGGTCGCCATCGGCTACCTTCACGACATGATCAAGCTCCAGATCGAAGGAGCCCCGATCGAGATCGCCATTCCCTCGGACGGCACAGGATTTGAGACGGCGGCTCTCTCGCTCGTGAAAGACGGTCCCGATCCGGTCAACGCGAAGAAACTCTACGACTGGATCCTTGGAAAGACTGCAATGGACATCATCGCCAAATGGTACGTCATCCCGCTGAGCTCGAACGCCTCTCCCGTCGACACCGGATACTCCTTCGACAAGATGGCGCTCGTGAACCAGGACGACGTATGGGATGCAGCGAACAAGGCACGCCTCCTCGACCGCTGGAACAAGGAGATCGGCGCAACCAGATAGTCTCTGTTCAACAAGGACTGAAGGGGCTCGTTCGCGGGCCCCTTCTCATTCATATCCATTTTCGGAAAGGAGGAGAGGAACATTCTTTCGAAGAAGTTCATCAGTCTGTCTCTTTCCGTTCTTCTGTTCGCAGGCCTTCTCTACTGGATGAACAACGCTCTCACAGGCTCTTTCCAGTCTCTCGCGGAAAGCCACTACCGCAAGTCGGCCGTGGCTGCAATGGGCTCCGTACCCTCGAAAGACGAGGCAATCTCAGGCTGGATCCGGCGTATGGCCTCTCCTGGCGCCGACTTCGACCTGATCTTTCTGAAGGGATTTCCGGAGGACGAGGGCGGCGTGACGGTCTTCGCCAATGTTCCCGGCCTGGAGGAATTTTTCGAGCTCCAGCAGGAAAGCCAGGTCTTTCGCCGAGGAATCGAAAGCGCGATGTATGATGAGATCTTTCAGCCGGCCCGGAGATACCTCGTGGGCGACACCGAACGGCGAATCCTCTTCGTCCCGGCCCACGACAGCGAAACAGGCGACGTCACCGGGGCCGCGATCTTTCTCTTCGCTCCAAACGGATTCGACAAATTTTTAATGCTCATGAGAGGACTCTTCATCCTCGCCTTTGTCCTTTTCACCGCCGTTTTTGCAGTGACCAGCTACAGCAGGGACCCTGTCCTCGGCTACATCATCCTCGCTCTCTTCACGATCGTCGGCGTCTTCATCGCCTATCCGCTCTTCGAAGCGGTCCGCCTGACCTTCATGCAGGAAGGAAAGTTCTCTCTCGACACGTGGAAGACCATTCTCACATCAAGGCAGTACGTCACGGCTCTTCAGGGAAGCATCACGCTCGGAATTTTCACGGCGACAGCCTCCACGGTCGTAGGTTTTCTCTTCGCCTTTGTCATCTCCAGGACGGCCATCCGGGGGAAAAAGTTCTTCTCCACGATGGCGACGCTGCCGATCATATCGCCCCCCTTTTCGCTGACGCTCTCCATCATCCTGCTTTTCGGCAACAACGGTCTCATCACCCGGAGAATTCTCGCCCTCGAGGGCTTCAGCATCTACGGACTCGGCGGCCTTACGCTGGTTCAGACCATGGGAATGTTCCCGATCGCCTTCCTGACAATGATCGGTGTCCTGGAGGCAATCGACTCCACGCTGGAGGATGCGGCCCTGAACCTTCGGGCCACCAAATGGGAAACCTTCAGGACGGTGACCTTTCCTCTTGCGGTTCCGGGCCTTCTCAGCGCATGGTTGCTCGTTTTCACCAACTCGCTCGCGGACTTCGCCAATCCTCTCATTCTCGCAGGCAGTTTCCGCGTCCTCTCCGTCGAGTCGTATATGGAAGTCACCGGAATGAACCGGCTCGGCCACGGAGCCGCGCTCTCGCTGCTGCTGCTGCTGCCGACGCTCTCCGCTTTCCTCGTCCAGAGGTACTGGGTAAGCAGAAAGTCGTACGTCACCGTGACCGGCAAACCCTCTGGCCGCATGACGGACCTCGTCTCGCCGGGGCTCAGGAAAATCCTCGTAGGGGCCATGTGCCTCATCGTCTTGTTCCTGATAAGCCTTTACGGCACGATCCTGGCCGGCTGCTTCGTTAAAAACTGGGGAATCGACTACTCTTTCAGCCTCTCCAACTTCCACGAGGCCTTTGAACGCGGCTGGCGGGTCCTCCTCGACACGCTCACTCTCGCCGGCGCCGCCACACCGATTGCAGGCCTGCTCGCCATGATCACCGCCCTTGTACTGGCCAGGAAGACCTTTCCGGGCAAACGCCTGCTCGACATGCTCATCCTGACGCCTTTCGCGCTCCCCGGCACACTGATGGGCATCAGCTACATTCTCGCGTTCAACAAGGCTCCGCTGATCCTCGTCGGAACGGGGGCCATCATCGTGATCAACTACGTCATCAGGGAGCTGCCGGTCGGCGTCGAAGGAGGTATCGCGTCCCTGAAGCAGATCGATCCCTCGATAGAGGAGGCTGCCGCCGACCTGGGAGCGGATACTCCGACCATCTTCCGCACGATCGTCCTGCCTCTCATCCGCCCCGCGTTCATATCGAGCCTCTCCTACACCTTCGTCCGCTCCATGACGGCGGTCAGCGCGGTCATCTTCCTCATCTCCGCAAGGTGGTACCACCTGACCGTGCTGATCTACAACTTCTCGGAAAACCTGCGCTTCGGTCTGGCCAGCGTTCTTGCGAGCACGCTCATCGTCGTGGTGCTCCTTACGTTCGGCCTGCTCCGACTCCTTGTACCGAAGAACGAAAACCTCGCGAAGACCATGAGTCTCTAAGGTGGGAATTACAATGACCATACAATCGAAATCTGTCACCCTCGAAAACGTGACCAAAATATTCAAGGACCCTCAGTCGGGCAAAGACGTGCACGCAGTTGATAACGCCGACTTCGTCATCTCCCCCGGAGAACTCGTGACGCTGCTCGGCCCATCGGGGTGCGGCAAGACGACCACACTCCGGATGATCGCGGGATTCGAGCTGCCGACCACGGGGAAGATCCGCATCGGCAACGAGGACATCACATTCCTTCCCCCCAACAAGCGGGACACGGCGATGGTCTTCCAGAGCTACGGCCTCTTTCCTCACATGAACGTCTTCGACAACGTCGCCTACGGCCTTCGCCTCCGAAAAATTCCCGAACCGGATATCGCCGAAAAGGTCATGCGTTTTCTCGGCATGGTGGGCCTGGACGCGCTCGCAAAGCGTCCGCCTTCACGCCTCTCCGGCGGGCAGCAGCAGCGCGTTGCCCTCGCCCGCTCGCTCATCGTGGAACCATCCGTCCTGCTCCTCGACGAACCGCTCTCCAACCTCGACGCCCTGCTGCGGGAGCAGATGCGGGTGGAGATCCGCCGCATCCAGAAATCCCTGGGCATCACGGCGGCCTACGTCACCCACGACAGAGTGGAGGCCATGAGCCTCTCCGACCGGATCATCGTCATGAACAAGGGAAAGATAGCGCAGATCGGCACGCCTCACCAGGTCTACCGGGATCCGATGAACGCGTTCGTCGCCGGTTTCATCGGAAAGGTGGCGTTCTTCCCCGGAGAAGTGACGGACATCGACGAGACATGTGCAGTCAATGTCCGCGGAAAGAGCTTCCGCCTTCCGCGTTTTTCTCCCCGACTCAAGCAGGGTGACAGAGCGCTCGTCATGTGCCGCCCGGAGTCGCTCACACTGATCCCCCCGGGAGAGGGTATTCTCGACGGAAAGGTGACGACGAACGTCTACCTGGGACACAGTATCGAGTCCTTCGTCGCGACCGAGATGGGAGAGATCCTCGTGCAGGTCGACAATCCGGACGCCAGGCAGGTTTTCGGAGAGGGAGAACCGGTCTCCGTCTCCTTCATTCCCGAACTGACCAAGGCCCTCCCTGCCGAGGAAGAATAGGCGGTCCAAGGGAATCCGCAGAAAAAATCAGGAGCCCCGGAATTTTCCGGGGCTCCTGGCACCTTCTCGTGTACGGTATTTTTTATCGGTTCGCTTTCCGGATGGGCTGCGGCGCGTACAGCGGGGGCGATATCGCGTCCTCCTTCGGCAGATACATCCGGAGAGTCAGGGCAAAAGGACCGTCCGGGGCGGGGAGCCAGTTGCGTTCCTTCTCTCCGCCCGGAGAATTCTTCTGGAAGTAGAGCTCCAGCGAGCCGTCCGCCCCATAGACAAGCCCCCTGGTGCGGTCGCCGATGGAGTAACGGTCGATCGGATTTTCCACAAGCAGTTGGTCGGGCATACAGTACATGGTAACGGACCAGAAGCCGTCGACAGGCGGAATCTCATCACCAGAAAACCTGAGAACATAAGAGTGTTCCGACGCGTCGAGAGGCTCTTCATCGGCATCAAGGCTCGCGCTCGGATAATAGGCTTCTTCGAGGTCGTTGCCGTAGAGACCGATTCGTGCGGCTCCTGCACGGATGAGATAGAGCCCCTGCATCTGTTCCCTGTTGCCGAATATGCGCCTGGTAAGCGTCCACCCGTTCTTTTTCTCCCCCAGCAACCCCGAAGAAGCAGCGATCTTCTCGAGGGCCGAAGCGATGCCGTCCTCTACGGCGGAACGAATCACCTCGCTGAATTCATGGGCGTCGAAGTGGTACGACGGACCGATTCCTATAAGGGAGAAACGCTCGATCATCGCCTCTTCCGAAGGATGAATCTTCAACTGCCCCAGAAGAAAATTCAGATAGCTGATGAAATGCACCGATTCAGCGGCAACCTGCATATACAGCGGGAAGATATCCATCGGTGAAGGCGGAGGAGGTTCCGTACCGAGAAATGTGCTCAACGGCTCTACAACGTAACGCTGCTGGATGGCATGCACATTTCCCAGGTCTTCCGGCCCGTCCAGCGCGGTTCGCCCAAGGCAGAGGACAAAATCCCCCTCCGACTGAAAGATCACGTCCACTCCTGACGGTTTGTCACCGCTCCATTCCGGCCCGGCGATCAGAAATATTCCCCCTTCGGTTCCGGTGGAACGGAGACCGGCATACGCAAAATTATGCGTGTACATGTCCACGAACTGGAAGGAATAGTAGCGGTCGGAAATCGGCGGGAGGATCAGCACCATCGGCTCCGCCCGCAGATCCAGCCAGAGAGTCGAATAGAGCGTATCGTTATTGGGGCGGACAACAGCCCTGTGTTCCGGCCCCAGGATCTCCACGGCGTGCCTGAATCTGTTGAAACTGTCCGAGCCGATTGCCTGCAACTGCATTGTCCTGTAGTGCTCGAACATCGGAAAAGCGAAGATATACGCTTCCTCCGCGAGGGCGCGGGCCTCTTCATAATTGTTCGTACGGCTTGTAAAAGAGCATCCTGAGAGAGGAATAAGGAGAACCGTCACGAGGAACAGGTGCCATATTCCTTTTTTTCCGCTCATGGGCCTTCTCCTTTCACCTTGTTTTCATTAGAAGAGCAAATCTCGTATTTTTTGATCGGTAGAAATACGGACTCTGTACATTGTATCAGAAAAAAAGCGATTACGGCAAAAATTTCGGGGTTTTTCTCTCTCGATTTCCGAGAAAAAGAAAGATGGATACAGAATACATAAGATGCATCGTATATTATATACTTGACAAAGCGATTCTCTCTGCTATGCTAAAGAAAATGCAAGAAATCCTTCGAAACGATGTCGTTGAAGTACATATTTCTGCCAGGAGGAGACCGTATGATAACGCAGATAGACCATATCGAGATCATTGTACGCGATGTCAAGGAACATGTGGAGTTCTACCAGAAACTTGGATTCAAACTCCTCGGATGGACCGACCACCACGGCGGGTCGGCCGAGTTGCAGCTGCCCGGACCCAATCAGCCGATCCTCGAAATTCACTCGGTCATCGACGAAGAGAATATCGGCATCAACCACATCGCCTTCAAGACGGACGACCTGATCAAGACCTATGACGAACTGAAGGAAAAAGGGATTGCCTTCAGCAACGAACCGTACAGAAACCGGCACACGGGACGTGGCAACGTCCGTCTTCGCGATCCGGACGGATGGCGTCTCCAGATGTGCGACGGACAGCGAAGAGAACCGGAAAAGGGAGTTCCCGAGTCGGAAGTCAAGGACTCGTTTTGACGGGAGACTCCGGAAAACGGTCATGCTGACGAAAAACCCGTCCACCCTGCTGGGAAGCCTTTTAGTTCTCTTCAGCGCCGGCGTACTCTACCTTGTATCGCGTTTCTCCGAGGCCGCCGAGACGTTCCGTTCGCTTTCCCCCAGGTTTTTTCCGGAATACATGGGGTACGCCCTTCTGCTGTTCGGAAGCGTCATCTTTCTGCAGGGGGTGCGAAGACCCAGGGCGCCTGTTTTTGAAGTGAGGCCTTCCAGAAAATCGGTTTTGCAGGCGGTTTCTTTTACCATGCTTGTGGGAGCGCTCCTCTATTTTCTTCCAATAGCCGGCTTTGTCGTTTCTTCGTGCCTTTTCATGATCCTCGCGCAACTGCTCCTGGAAGAAAAACGGGTGCTCGTCAATCTTCTTCGGACCGGCACCTTCGTCTTCGCCATGCACTACCTGTTCTCCACGCTCTTGCGGGTTCCTCTTCCGAGGGGACCATGGGGTTTCTGAACATGAAACAGAACGGATATCTCCGCGGAAGGGTGGAATAAAAATGCTCCTTGCCGCACTCGAGACTGTGTTCACCCTTAAAATGATTGCGCTTATCTTCGGCGGAAGCGCTCTCGGAATAATCGTGGGTGCGCTCCCCGGTCTTTCGGCAACAATGGGGATGGCGCTCATGCTTCCTGTGACGTTTTACATGCCGCCGTCCGAAGGAATCCTGATGCTTCTCGGCCTCTACACCGGCGCCGTTTTCGGCGGCGCCTACTCCGCGATTCTGCTGAACATTCCGGGCGCTCCCCCCTCCGTCATGACATCGCTCGACGGATATCCGATGTCGCAGCGAGGAGAAGCCGGACGCGCAATCAGTCTTGCGACGGTCGGCTCGACCTTGGGCGGTATAGCCGGCATTATCGCCCTTATCATCATCGCTCCGATCCTCGCCCGCTTCGCCCTTCGCTTCGGCCCCGCCGAGTACACCGTGCTCGCAGTCTTCGGCCTGAGCGCCATCGTCGCCGTCTCCGGGAAGTCGCTCGCCCGGGGTTTTGCGGGCGTATCTCTCGGAGTCCTCCTTTCCACCGTCGGCATGGACCACTTCACCAATATCTCCCGGTTCACGTTCGGCTCGATCGAGCTGATGTCTGGCATCAATTTCATTCCCGTGGTCATCGGCCTTTTCGGCCTTGCCGAGGTCATTTCGCAGATCCTCGAAACCGCGAAAGAAGGAGTCATCTACAAAACAATCAAACATCTCTTTCTCTCAAGGAGCGATTTTCTCAAGGTATTGAAGGGTTTTCTTCCCGCCAGCTTCATCGGCATCGTGATCGGCGTCCTTCCCGGAGCGGGCGGAACCATCGCCTCCATCATCAGCTACAACCAGGCCGTACAGTCATCGAAAGAGCCCGAAAAGTTCGGCACGGGCATCCCCGAAGGCATCATCGCATCGGAGACCGCCAACAACGCGTCCGTCGGCGGCGCCATGGTACCGCTCCTGACGCTCGGCGTTCCCGGCAGTTCTCCCGCTGCAATTCTCCTCGGAGCGCTCCTCATCCACAATCTCCGCCCCGGGCCGATTCTCTTCACAACACAGCCAATGCTTATCAATACGATTTTTATCGGCCTGATGGTCGCACAATTTTCCCTGCTGCTTTGGGGATTCGCCACCGCAAAGATCGCCCCGTGGATCCTCGCGGTGCGCAGGGAAGTCATGCTCCCGGCGATAGCCCTCTTATGCGTCGTCGGCTCCTTTGCGCTCAAGAACAGCTTCTTCGACGTGGGAATAATGCTCGTCTCGGGAATTGCGGGTTTTTTCCTCAACAAACTCGGAGTAAAACCGGGGACCGTCATCCTCGGCCTCATTCTCGGCCCGATGTTCGAAAACAATCTCCGCAGCACCATCGAAATTTCCGGCATTGCGCCGGTATTCACGTCACCGATTTGCATCGTCCTCTGGATTCTGACTGCGATCATGATTCTGTACCCGATCTGCAGGATGCTCAGACTCAAAAAATGCGAAAGCGAATAGAAAGGAAGGTGTGTTCCATGAAATTCAGGAAATTGACCGTGCTCTTTGCAGTTCTCTGTATCGCAGCGCTTCTGTCCGCTCCGACGACGGCAAACGCGTATCCCGACAGGCCGATAACCTACATCATCGGCTGGGCAACCGGCGGAGGATCCGACCTTGTAAGCAGAGTGCTCTGCGCCGAGGCCGAAAAACATCTCGGGCAGCCGATTGTCATCGTGAACCGTCCGGGAGGTTCCGGAGCAAAGGCCTACGTCGAAATCTCGCAAGCCAGACCTGACGGATACACAATCGGGAACACGACAGGCACCATCTCGACCCACAAGTTCATGGGCGTTATTCCCATCGGGCACGAGGCTTTCGAAGTCGTCATCACCTTCAACTCCGATCCCGGCGCCCTGTGGGTGAAGAAAGACGCTCCCTGGAAAACGCTCGAAGAGTTTGTCGAAGACGCCCGCAAGCGGCCGGAAGAGATCGTCGTCGCGGCATCCAACCCGGGCTCGATTACACGCCTCGGTCTTCAGCTGCTCGAAGTCAAGGAAGACATCAAGTTCCGCATCGCCAGCCAGGCGGGCGGTGAATCGGCCGGCCCGGGACTTGTCGCCGGAGGGCACGTCGACGCCTGCCAGGCCGCCCCTGTAACCGCAAAGTCCCTCTATGACGCCGGAGAAATACGCCCTCTCGGCGTACAGAGCGAAGTTCGAGTCGATGCATTCCCCGAGATTCCCACCTTCATGGAGCAGGGATATGACGTCGTCATGCATAACACGCGCCAGATACTCGCACCGAAGGGAACTCCCAAAGAAGTGGTCGATAAGCTCTACCAGGCATTCAAAGCCGCGACGAAGAGCGAGACGTTCGTGAAGTTCATGAACGAATCCGGTTCCATGATTCTGGACTGGGACCAGCAGAAATCAACCGAGTTCCTTACCGCCCAGGACGAGCAGTTCAAGGAGCTTCTTCAGCAGGTAGGCCTCTACAAGGAAGCGAAATAACGCTCATATACAGCCATATCCCGATAGCCGCATTCGCGGAATTCCCCCGATAAAGGGCCGTCTTTTCAGACGGTCCTTTTTTCAACGACTGACCGCCTCGAGTAAGGGATGGCATCGACGCGTTGAAAAAAAATTCATCGTATGATAGTATGAATTCATACTGCAGGAATCGGGGTGAACGAATGCAATCGCCTCTTCGAGCAAGAAAGCTCACGGAACTCCTCATCGACGAAATCAAAGTCCTCATTGAATCGGATTCTCTCCGGCCGGGAGACAGAATACCAACAGAACAGGAACTGATGCGGATTTTCAAAGTAAGCCGCACATCCGTGCGTGAAGCGCTCTCGGTTCTTCGCCAGGAGGGAATCGTCGATATCATCCAGGGGAAGGGAACGTTCCTCAAGAAGCATTACACTGCTCTTCCGAAGGTCGACGATCCCGATCCTTCCTCGAATGCGCTCGCCCATTTCATGGAGGCCAGAAAAATTCTGGAGAGCAATATCGCGCGCCTCGCGGCGGAAAGGGCCTCCGCTGAAGACGTCGATTCGATGGCTTCAACGGTGTCCATTCTCGAAGACGACGAATCGGATAATTTCCCGGAAAAAGTAATTCAAGCCGATCTCGAATTTCACTATTCCCTGGCCCGCTCAACAGGAAACCCGGTACTCCTGCACCTCCTCCAGGAAGTGGATTCTCATCTTCAACGAGGTCGCTCCACGACGATCACCTTTCCGCGGGGACGGAAAAAGGCGCTTGAAGGGCATCGCAGGGTTCTGCAGGCTATACAGGCCGGGAATCCCGACGAAGCCTCGCTCCAAATGGCACGGCATATCCAGGAAATAGAACAGGCACAAAAGTCCATTCTGATGCTCCAAACCCACCCGCAACCAAAAAGCGGAGTCTTTCCGGTTTCCTGAAAGCTCTTTCTCTGCCGATTGAACAGAACATCACGGAACATCCTGCAACCAATGGCTTCAACAACGAAAGACAGCAATGAATGGATAATTCTGCGAAACGGGAGGCAATGGAAGTGAAAAACGACGCGCAGAGAGGACTGAGTTTCCTAATAACGGCTACAGCCTCGGCAATGGGCATCTTTCATGTGTACACCGCTTTTTTCGGTGTTTTCACAGCGCTATGGCAACGAAGCATCCACCTCACGTTCGGTTTTCTGATCTGTTATCTCACGGTCATCCAATGCACCCGTTCCAAAAAAGAAGCGCTCTTCGCTCTGCTCGCTTCGGCGGGCGCCCTGTTCTGCCTCGGTCATTTTCTCATCAACTTCCAGGAGATGATCCTTCGATTCGGCATGCCGAACCGGACAGACCTCATGGTCGGCGCCGTTCTTATTTTCCTGGTCCTCGATTTCGCAAGGCGAACCGTGGGCAAAATCCTTCCCGGAATCGCAGTCGTCTTTTTGCTGTACGCATTCTGCGGCCCCTGGCTCCCTGGCATTCTCTGGCATCGCGGATACGATCTCACCCGAATCATCTACCAGATTTCCCTGAGCACGGAAGGTATCTTTGGTATTCCTCTCGGTGTTTCAGCCGGTTACGTCTTCATCTTCGTTCTCTTCGGAGCCTTTCTCGAAGTCACGGGTGCAGGGCAGTTCTATATCGACTTCGCCGTCAAGGCTGTCGGCAAGAGCGCGGGAGGCCCCGCCAAAGCCGCCGTCGTCGCGAGCAGCCTGTTCGGTTCCGTTTCCGGAAGCGCGGTCGCCAATGTCGCCGGCACCGGCTCCGTAACAATTCCTCTCATGCGCTCAATAGGCTACAAACCTGAGTTCGCCGCCGCAGTCGAGGCCGCGGCGTCGACCGGAGGGCAGATAATGCCTCCTCTCATGGGCGCCTCCGCGTTCATCATGGCGGAAATACTCGCCATTCCCTATTCCAAGGTGGCCCTGGGAGCACTCATCCCCGCTCTCATCTTTTATGGAACCGTCTTCACGATGGTGCACTGCAGAGCCAAGGTACTGAACCTCACCGGCGCTCTCAAAGACACCCTTCCCGAAATGAGGGAGCTTCTCCGGAAAAGGGGAATTTTCTTCGTGCCGCTTCTGGTTCTGATTTATTTTATGATCATCGCGCAGTACTCCGTCATGAAAGCGGCGGTTTATTCCCTACTTTCCACGGTCGTTGTCGGCTTTGCTGCGAAAAGTATGGGGTGGCGCGACATAATAAACGCCTTTGAAAACGGTGCGAAAATTGGCCTTGTGGTCATCGCTTCAACCGCCTGCGCGGGCATCATCGTTGCCGTAATCAACCTCACCGGACTGGGAATGAAATTCACCAGCCTCGTTCTGGCCATCGGGGGAAGCAATCTTTTTCTCGTTCTGATCATGATCATGCTCGCCAGTCTTCTTCTCGGAATGGGGCTTCCCACGACCCCCGCATATCTTATCCTGGCGGTTCTCGGCGCTCCCACACTGGTCAGGATGGGAGTACAGCCGCTGGCGGCGCATCTTTTCGTCTTCTACTTCGGCTGCATGTCGATGATCACTCCTCCAGTCGGATTAGCCGTCTATGCCGCTTCATGCATTGCCGAAGCGGATTTCTGGAAAACTTCCAGGCACGCTTTTTTACTTGCACTCCCTGCATTTCTCGTGCCGTATATGTTCGTCTTCCACCCCGCCCTTATCGGACTGGGAGATATTTTTTCCATTCTCTCCGCAGCGGCGACAGGCCTTTTAGGAGCAGTTATTCTGGGTGCGGGTCTCTCAGGATGGTTTTTCAACCATATCGGCCTTCTCCAAAGGGTAGCTCTGAGCTGTGCCGGCATTCTGCTTATTTTGCCGGGGCATACGAGCAATATTGCGGGAGTTGCCCTGACACTCTTCGTCTTTTTTTTAAGAAAAAAAGTGCGTCTGTAAGATAATCTCCGTTCCACTTTCTTTACCGCGTCATCTAAAAGAGAAGGAGGGGTGTGTCTACACAAAATCCGGCGTTTCAAAGTATTCCGTATACCATCGAATTCAATCTCACCATCAAAAGGAGGAAAAGATCATGACTGAAAAGAGAAGGACAGTTTGGAAAAGGACGGTTGTCGCAGCAGCAGCTCTTGCTATCCTGTTGACTCCCCTTTCGCAGCAGCCCCTGGCGGAAGCATTCGAGCTGAAACAGATTTCCATAGCGGGAGCGGGTACTGCAGGTACCTTCTACATAATGGCCGCCGGAATGGCAGACATGTTCAACAAACAACTCGGTGTGAACTCCGTCGCCGAGGTCACTGCAGGTTCGGTGGAAAACGTCCGCCTGCTCGACAGCAAGCGTGTCGAACTCGGCGTCATGCAGGTCGACGTCATGCGGAACGCTCTTGCCGGCAGGGCGCAGTTCAGTGCCCCGGTCGACATGGTGGCGCTCGTCCCTCTCTATCCCAACGTCATCCAGATCGTCACCCTCAAGGACTCGCCGATTAACACATTCGCCGACCTCAAGGGAAAGCGTGTTTCCGTCGGTTCTCCCGGCAGCGGAATTCTTGCAACGAACCAGATCATCCTCGAGACGCTCGGTCTTTCGCTGAACGACATCCAGCCACAATACCTCTCTTTCGCGGAGACGACGAACGCCTTCCGTGACGGTTCAGTGGATGCGGCCATCGTCAATACCGCAGCCCCGGCCCCTTGGGTCGTCGACCTTGAAACAAGCCACGAAATCAAGCTCATTGAACTATCGCCAGGGGAGATCGAAAAATTCACGTCCAAGTTCGGCCATTTCGTCTCCGCGGAAATTCCGAAGGCAGCCTACAAATCCCTCGACGGGGACGTTGCGACCTTCGCGGTCTGGATCACCCTCGCCGGCCGGGGAGATCTTCCCGAGAACGACGTGTACGAAATAACGAAGGCAATATTCGACAATGCGGATTTCCTCAAGGAAATTCACGTGGTAGGAAGCTACATCACACTTGAAAACGTCTCGAAGATAGCGACATTGCCCTTCCATCCCGGAGCAGTACGATTCTACAAAGAAAAAGGGATCGAAGTTTCGGAGAAAAAGTAGCGAGGAGGAATTTCATTGAAAAAACTGCGCGTTGCCATATTGGGGTGCGGGGTGATCGGGCAGTATGTCCTCGATTTTTTGGCCGACGGCAAATTGCCTGAGTGCGAGCCCGTAGGGGTCTACCTCCGCTCTCCGCAGTCAAAAGGGCGGGAACATCTCGAACAGCGCAACATCCCCTGGACGACCGATCTCGAGGATCTGCTGGAATTCCGGCCGGACGTCGTGGTCGAAGCGGCGACTCATGAGGCCGTGGAGGTCATGGGTCCTGTCATTCTTTCACGAGGAACGGATTTCATTCCATTGAGCCTTGGAGCTTTCGTCGACGGCAGTCTCATGGAGAAAATGATCCGATCGGCGGAAGCTGGAGGAAGCAAGCTTCATATCCCGTCCGGCGGCATAGGCGCCCTCGACGCCCTCCAGGCGGCACTTCTCGGAGGAGTCGAAAAGGTCGTCATGACAAGCAGAAAATACTCCACAACGTGGAAGGGAATTCCTGCGGTGGAAGAAATGGGGCTTGATCTCGACAACCTTGCGGAACCCGTGCTTCTCTTCGAAGGTCCCGCAAGGGACTGCGTCAAGCAATACCCCCAGAGCATCAACATCGCGGCTGCTCTGAGCATCGCAGGACTCGGATTCGACAGAACGATCATCCGCATCTTCGCCGATCCGCATGTGACGTTCAACACCCATGAAATACGCTGGGAGGGTCCGGCTGGAAAAGTCACGGTGCTCTTCGAGAACACCCCCGTTCCAAGCAACCCCAAGACGACGTTCCAGGCATGCCTGAGCGCCCTGGCGCTGCTGCGGAATATGGCGGGATCAAGAATCATAGGGGCGTAACCGGTTTCGTCCCTTTTAACCCCGGAAACAAGAGAGGCCTCCCTTTTCGGGAGGTCTCTCTTGTTTCCGGTTCTTATACGCTCTCTTTGAAGCGTTGAATCTACTTCAGAAGCCCAACTTCCTTGAAATAGCGCAGTGCGCCGGGGTGATAGGGGATCATCATCTGGTCTTCGGGCTCGACCAGCCCTGGACCGAACTGGGAGAGCGCGGCCGCTACCGCCCGAATGTTGTCGACGTTCTCATAGAGAGCCTTGGTCATCTGGTACGCAAGCTCTTCCGGAAGTTCTTCGCGTGTGATGATCAGGTCGGCGGGGTCACCGGCAGTGACGACAACGTAATCCTGATTCGTGTACAAATTCGCCGGAATGTTCCTTCTCTGGATCCACTGGTTGATCTTCTTGAGGTTCTCGAACGCCTCTTCGGAGATCGGAAGCATGACGGCCTTTCCGGAGACCATCAGCTCGGCGACTGCGGAAGCGCCGGGAGTCAGGCCGAGGATCGCGCCGTCGATGAGACCGTCGGACATCATGTCGACAGCCTGTCCTGCCTCCACGTATTCAGGCGTGATGTCGTCGAACGTCAGGCCGTACGCCCTGAGAATCTCTCGGCTGTCGACTTCGCCTCCGCCGCCGAGCGGGCCGACCGCAATGCGCTTGCCTTTGAAATCGGCAATGGTAGTAATACCTCTGTCCTTCAGCGCGACGACCTGTTTGGCGTCGAACATCACGCCGCCAGTCAGCGAACGGAGCCAGGGCATTTTCTCAGGATACTTCTCGATGCCGTTAAACGCCCTGTTCGCCTCGACCGCTCTGCAGACGGCCACTTCGATATCCTCGGTTCTGAGCATGTCGATATTGTTGACGGAACCGCCCGTCGCGATAGCAACCGCTTTGACGTCCTTCACATTGCCGTTCCAGATGGTCGCCATCGCGATGCCGAGAGGATAGTTCATGCCTCCGACGCTTGCGGTGCCGATCGTGATATGCGTTACCGCCATAGCGGGCACGGAGCTCAGTACAAGAATCGCCGCAAGAATCGCAAGAATTCCTTTCGTTTTTCCGCGTTTCATCATCATTGCGTTCCCTCCAATTGAAAAAGATTTTGTATTTCCCTTTGCCTCGACGGAAAGCGCCGCTTTTTCAATCCGGCCGCATCACCTCCTTCTTTCAATCGATACAGAACAACCGGCAAGCCTTGTTCAGGCCTGTACGACCGTCTTTCTCTTACGGAGCGTCAGCGCCGCGAACACTCCGATAGCCGCAATACTGAAACCGATAATATCCGAGTTCAGGCCCGGCATCATCAGCGTGAGCGCGGAAGCAAGGAAAATCCCTCGAGCCCATAAAGGCAACAAAACGAGCAGATATCCTTCAAGCGCAACAGCGAGCAAGGCTGTTCCGATCAAGCCGGAAAATGTAGCCCACGCGATCGCCGTGTAGCTCCCCGAGATCAAAAGAATTTCAGGCGTGTAGATGAAAAAGAACGGGACGATGAATCCCGCAAGAGAGAGGCGCAGTGCCGCCCACCCCACCTGGTTCGTGTCGGCTCCGGCCATGCCCGCTCCGACATATGCCGACAAGGCGACCGGAGGGGTCACCGTGGAGAGGCATGCATAATAGAAAACGAACATGTGGGCGGGCAGGCCCACGACTCCCATCTCTCTCAGAATCGGCACCGCGATGGATGCCGCGATGATGTAGCAGGCGCTCGTGGGAAGGCCCATTCCGAGGATAATGGAGACCACCATGCTGAGGAAGAGCGTGATGAGCAGAATGCCGCGCGAGAGTGCCACGATATTGTCCGCGAGAATGATCCCGATTCCCGTCATCGACAGCACGCCCACGACGAACCCCGCGTTGGCCATCGCAACGCTCAGGCTCACGCATGCCCTGGCCGAGGTAACGGAAAGGTCTATCAGCGCTTTCGCGCCCATTCGGGTCTCCTTCCGGAAGAGCGCCAATACCCATGTGAAGACGCAGGAGTAAAAGGCCGCGTACAAGGGCGTGAATCCCTCGAAGAGGAGGTAGATCAGGACGAAGATGGGAATGATCATGTGACCGTACGATTTCAGGGCCTTTTTCACGCTCGGCATATCTTCCTTGCACACTCCCTGCAGCCCGATCTTCCGGGCCCGGAGGTCGATCTGGAAGAAGACCGCCGCGAAATACAGGAGCGCCGGAATAAGAGCCGCTGCCGCGATCGTAAGATACGATATGCCCAGGAATTCCGCCATGATGAAGGCGCCCGTTCCCATTATCGGCGGCATGATCTGCCCGCCGGTGGAAGCGGCCGCCTCCACGGCTCCCGCAAAGTACGGCTTGTACCCCACCCGCTTCATGAGGGGGATCGTAAACGCTCCGGAAGTTGCGACGTTGGTGGCCGAACTTCCGTTGATCATGCCGACGAGCGCGCTCGCCAGCACTGCTACTTTCGCGGGACCGCCGGTCATCCTGCCGCCTATCGCCATCGCGAGATCGTTGAAAAGGGAACTCAGGCCGCTCTTTCCGAGCAGGTTGGAGAAGACGATGAACAGGACCAGATATGTGGCCGCAATACCCACAGGCTGTCCGAAAACGCCCTGCGTCGTGAGATACATCTGGTAGATCAGCCTATTGAGCGAGTATCCTCGATGAGAGAGAACACCCGGAATATAGGGGCCGAAGTAGGCGTATAAAAGAAAGAGAATCGCCAGCGTCAGAAGCCCCGGGCCCGAAACCCGCCTGCACGCTTCGAGAACGAGGAGAAGATAGATCCCGCCGTAAATATAGTCGGTGGAAACGGCTCTTCCCGCGCGGAGCGCCAGCGCGTTGATATTGAAATACGTAAAGACCGTAAGACCGATCGTAAGCAGTATCAACCCCATATCCAGGTAGCTGGGGCGTGTGGTGATGCTCTTGAGCCCTGCGGGGTAGTACATCCAGACAAGCGTCAGGATGAAGCCGAGATGGATGACCCTGTGCTGGAAGGCAGGCGGCATGCCGAATCGCGACGTAAAGAGGTGATACGCGATGAAGATGCAGGAGATGATGATGATACCGTTGTTCCAGAACCCTTTCATGTTCTTTCTGAAGCGCGCTTCCCTGTCCACTTTGCGAAGGACTTCCTCACCGTCCTCAACGGGTTTTCCTTCGAGGGAAATACATGTTTCTTCGGCGGAAGTCTTCATTTCTTTATCATTTACACTCATTTTCCATAATCCTCCCGTTGCCTCAGGAATTTGATGAAACCGACGAAACGATGGCGACGAATTCTTCTTCCGAAAGAAGCCCTCTCTTTTCCGCCCCCTTCGACTTGACGAGATTCACTATTTTATTGACAGTCTCATCGTCCAGCCCGCCGATACCGAGTTTTCCGAGCATATATTCCACGGAGCCCTTGCCGCTCTTTTTTCCGAGGACGATTTCACCCGCTCTTCCGGTAACCGAAGGAGCCACGGCGAACATCGCGAGAGGCTTCTGCAGCACCAGCTCGATGCCGATACCGGACTCTCTTGTGTAGTTCCGCTCCCCGATAACCGGCTTGTTGCAGGCGATGCTCACTCGCGAAATCTCCTCCACCGCCTTCGAAAGGGGGAGCAGCCTGTCCAGGCGGTACCCGGTATTCATGCCGAGAAGGATCTGCATTCCCATGATCAGCTCTTCCAGCGCGGCGTTCCCCGTCCGCTCGCCGAGCCCGTTGACGCAGCTGTGGACGACTTCCGCCCCTGCGACGATACCTGCGATTTCACAGGCAACTCCCATGCCGAAATCGTTATGAGTATGCACTTCGACCGGCAGGCCGGTCCGTTCCCTGGTCATCTTCACCAGGTACTTGATGGCCTCCGGAAGCGCGCATCCCATCGTGTCCACAATCCCGATCGAATCGGGTGGAGACTCGTTCATGATACCATCAAAAAGGTTCGTCAGATCGGAGTAACGGGCCCGGGTCGTGTCGTAAGGGAAGTAGACAACATAAAGTCCGCGTTCGCGAGCGTATTTGATGCAGTTCACGCTCTTCCTGAGGACATCCTCCCACGTCCATCCGAACTGATGAAGAAGCTTCGGATACCCGATCGGAATCTCTATCACGACCCCGGTGCAGCCGCATTCAACAGCCTTGTCGATATCTCCCGGAAGCGCCCGTGCAAACGAGAAAATCTCCGCATTCAACCCAGAGGCGCTGATCTCCTTCATCGCCTGAAAATCCTCCTCGGAGACGGCGGGCATGCCGGCTTCGATCCGGTCGACTCCGACCTCGTCGAGCAGACGGGCGATACGCACCTTGTCCTCCTTGCGGAAGACGACTCCCGGAGTCTGTTCTCCGTCCCGAAGAGTCGCGTCATGTATCTTCACTTTCGTGGGCAGTTCAAACTGCTGCAGGACAGTCTCCTCGAAATTATAGGGACTTATGCTCCATCGATCCTCCTGAAAATACTTTTCTCTCATAAGGCATTCTCCTTCGTAAAAAATACGTTTTCCCCTGCATCGTCGCGATCACAGTATTTCGACGAAATGATTCGCGGAAGTCATTCTCATTCAATGCGAGCTTGTAAATTGCGAAAACCTCCGTTTTTGTTCAGCATCTCATTCTAATATCGTGTGCATCATATATTTTATCTGAAGGCGCAGTAAAAAGGCAATTTGTATAATGTATTCATCTATTCTGCCATTCTTTGACGGAGAGAGAAGAGATACGGCGAAATCTGAAACCGCGCTTCGATTTCTTCCATAGTGAAGGTTAAATTCATAAAGAGTTCCAAACACACCTTTCACACCGTTCAAAACGTAAGACCGAAGTGTGTCCAAGAGGATAGGTGGAGCTCCCGAATTCAGGAGCTCCACTCGAATGAGACATAGACGCTATAGCCGGATCGGGATCTTTTTCCGTTACTTTGAAGCAGGAAGAACAAATATTCTGGGCATGCCTTCATATTCACAGGGTCTTCCGACCGAGTACCGTATCTGGTTGAAATCCACGGTCACGATTTTGTTATCAGTGGTCGCCCCGATGTATTTCTCCGGATATCCTCCATCGTGGCTGCAAATGGTATTGCTTGCAAGATTTGCCGGAATCCATTGTTTCCCATCGGAGATCTTCTCTACGAGTTCGCCTTTTTTCGTGATGTACGAATGAGAACTCCAGATCTCTCTGATTTTTCCCGCGTCGAGTGTGCCGTAATTCATCTTCGCCTGCCAAAACCCCGTGTAGTAACGGGTCGCGCTGAGAGGCGCATACTCGTCGTCTCCGAAGAAGGTCATCGGGAAGTCGGTCCTCTCGTTATTGGCGTCATAGCTGTGATCGGCCACAAAATGATTGGTCGCGACGACGAATCCTTCCTCCTCGCCGTAATCTCCGGGTCTTCTCACGGCATACCGGTTTGCCGTCACTTCAACGACAAGAGCCTCGTTCTTGTCGAGCATGATATAGTTGTTGTGACGTGTACGCAGCAACGTTGTTCTTCCGGTCGTCTTTCTGTATTCGGGAGTTCCAACGGTAACCAGTTCGAGCACTTCAGGCACGCTGCTCATGGAAGAGAGGGCCTTGAGAAGAATATACTGCCATGTCACACCGAATGCTCTTTCATAGATGTTCTGACTCGGAATCCACGTCTTATTGCCGCCGACGGTCAAAGAAAGAGCCAACCCCTTGTTGTTGGCGCCCATGATATCGAAGAATTTCCCCGGCGTTGTGGATGACCAGAAGGCATTCGCTCCCGGAGTATTCGGAGCGGCTATGTAGGTGTACCTCCACATCTCGTCGATATAGTCCCCGTCGTTGTTGTGGATAAGCATCGACGTTCCGTCGGACGTTGCCCCCTTGGAGCCGAGAAGAGCGATCATCGAACAAGCATCCTGAACCGAGGGCTCTCCAGTGACATCGCCGATCATGCTGGGGGGAAGTCCGTGGTCGGCGTCCGCCGGTCCTGGATGGCCGTAATAGAGACAGTTGTCGCAATTCATGAAGACTATCTTGAGATAATTTGAAATATCGTTGTGGAATTTGGATTTAGAAAGGTATTTTTCAGCCCCGTCGCCGATTCCTCTGGCAAACTCAAGACCTTCGGGGAAAAAGATCTTTGCCTGGGCCTCGTAGCGGCTGATATCCTCAAGAAGGTGCTTCATGCCGTATTTCTGAACATGAGCGCCGAACCGGTAGTCGAAAAAGTCGACGATTTCAGGCCCTGAACGCTCTCCATACTGAACTCCCATCTCATACCAGGAACCTGTGAGCACTCCGAGATCTTTCCCTGAAGGGTAGTATTTCGGAAGTTCTGGCGTACGCTCATACTTGTCTATTACCGGACACTCTCCGCCTATAAATCCGTCTCCGCCAATTGATTCCGTTTTTACCGCAAGATTCTTTTTGCCTTCCTTCCAGAAAATCTCGGCAAATACAGGTTTTACACCATCAGGATCTGTCGCGTCGGTAAGAAGGGTGTATTCGAGCATGGGTATTTTTCCAGGAATGAGCTTGTCGACTGAGAGGGATACCGCTTCATTCTCTGCAACTGCTCCCGGAGTGACTACGGAGACATTACCCTTGAGCGGATTACGCGCAACGATCTTCAATCCCTCAAGAACAGCGGTTTCGTTCGGCTGAACAGCTACTCTGTAGCGAACGATTCCTTTTCCCTCCCAAGTGGAAGCAAGAGAATACATAAACGGCGCTTTCTCAGCGTCGACAGCCATCGGTGCGGCAGTTTGTGCAAAAACGCTTTGAACTGCTACCGGAGAGAAAAGAATTCCGAACAACACAGCAAGGGTTATACCCACTCTTACAGATAATTTCTTCACCATTATCATCTCCTTTTCATTTACAGGCTTTTGAATCGGAAGTCAATGGGCGCATAAAACACTTTTTTTGAATTCACCTCCTTTACCACAATTTCTTGTTCTCTGTATTTGAAGAAATATAGAACCGCTCAAAGAAAAAATTACTTCGCAGCATCGCAAAAAACACTAAAAATTACAATGCTCTTTTGAATCGATGTACCCTTAACATATTATTTGACAAAAAAACACAATAACCCCACACTTCCAAAGCCAAGTCGTATGAATTGATTTTGAATGCTTATTAAGTCATATGTAAAATACATCCTACAGCCTATGCTGTCAAGAGTACACCCTGTATTTGTATAGCTTTTAAGGTAATATTTTTTAATAATTATACATATCTTTAAAAAAGCACGCCCTCCTTTTTGAATACGAGAGCAAAGAAGAACAAAAGAGAGCTTTCAGAGGCTGGGAAAGAGTAAATGGGGGAGAAAGCGAAGAAGCCTTCCGCAAGAGAATATGCGGAAGGCTTCTTTCATCAGAGAAACATTTCGTAGTTTCTTCAAAGGGACTTTTTTTTACAGGGAAGCCGATCTCCTCTTCAATGCTCGTTTTTGCAGGAACCACATGCAGGCCAGAATAGCGACCCCTATTGTGTCCGTCAGCGTTCCGGGGAAGATGAGCGTGATGGCGCCTCCGAAGAGCACCAGGCGCTCCAGGATGTTCAGATTGGTCATCCAGAAGCCCGAACCGGCCAATGCAAGGGAGAATGCTCCCAACATCGCCGTGATTGAGAAGAAAATCACCTGGATAGCCGTCGTGTTGATGAGCAGTATTCCCGGGTTGTAGACGAAAATGTACGGTATCAGGAACCCTGCCATGGCAAGACGCAACCCGGTGAATCCCGTCTTTGTCGGATTGGCCCCCGAGATTCCGGCGGCGGCGTAGGAGACGAGCGCGACGGGGGGTGTGAGATCCGCCACGATTCCGAAGTAGAAGATGAAGAGGTGCGCCGCGAGGACAGGTACGCCGAACTTCATGATGGCGGGCGCCGCCATGGAGGCTAGCACGATGTACTTGGCCGTCGTCGGCAGGCCCATGCCGAGGATGATCGAGGCGATCATCGTAAGGAAGAGTGTCAGGAAGAAACTGCCTCCCGAAAGGACGACGATGCCGTTGGCGATTTTCAAGCCTACTCCGGTGAGCGTGACAACGCCGATGATGATTCCGGCGCACGCGCAGGCGGCCGAGACTCCGATCGCCGACCGCGCTCCGCTCTCGAGCGCGTCCAGGATATCCTTCAGGTTCAGCCTGGTGCTCTTTTTGAGCATCGCGATGACGATGGTCACGATAATGCAGACCAGGGCTGCCCGAAGCGGAGTGTACCCCTGCACGAGCAGGTAGACGATGACGAAGAGGGGAAGCAGAAGATGCCATCCCTCCGAGAGCACCTTTTTGAGGTTCGGCAGACGATCCTTGGGGAGCCCCTGGAGTCCGAGGCGTTTGGCCTCCATATGGACCATGACGGCCACAGCGAAGTAGTAAAGCAGTGCCGGAAGGGCGGCGGCGATCGCGATCTGGATGTAGGCGATCCCGATGAACTGGGACATGACAAATGCAGCCGCACCCATGATCGGCGGCATCAGCTGGCCGCCCGTGGATGCCGCGGCTTCGACGGCGCCGGCGAACTCAGGCTTGTAGCCGATGCTCTTCATCAATGGAATGGTGAACGTGCCTGTCGTCACGGTATTCGCCACGGAGCTGCCGGAGATGGTGCCGAAAAATCCGCTGGCCAGGACCGCAACCTTCGCGGGTCCTCCCACCTGGTGCCCGGTTGCGGCAAGCGCGAGATCGATGAAGAATTTGCCGAGGCCTGTCTTGTGGAGGAAGGCGCCGAAGAGGATGAACATGTAGACGAACGTGGCGGCAACTCCTACAGGCATGCCGAGGATGCCCTCCGTCGTCACGTACATGTGCGTGATGATGCGGGTGTGCGAGAAGCCGCGATGGGCGAACATCCCGGGAAAAATCGGCCCCCAGTAGGCGTAGGCCAGGAAGAAAATCGCGACGATGGTGATGGGAATTCCCACCACACGGCGGGAGGCTTCGAGAACAAGCAGAATGCAGACCGCGCCGAAGATGATGTCGCCCTGTGTCGGCAGTCCTGCGCGCATCATGAGGTCGTGGTACTCGAAGACGACATATGCGCCGACCGCCATACCGAGAATGGCAAGCAGCACATCCAGCGCCTTTACTCCTTCCTTGCGCTTGCTCAGCCTTGCGGGATAGAGCAGATAGACGAGAACCAGAGCGAACCCGAGATGAATCGCCCTCTGGATCTGCGCTTCGAACACACCGAACGCCGCTGTATAGAGCTGAAACAGGGAGAAGGCGATGCAGACGATTCTTACGATCAGATTCCAGAACGAACTCAGGGTCCGTGTCGCGGACTCCCGGTCATATTTCTCCAGTATTTTTTCGACATTGATCGTTTCAGATTCGGTTGCTTTTTCGGCCGCAGTGGAATCAAGAATTTCGACATTCTCCTGCGGTCTGTTTTCTTTCTTTTCCAAGTCCGCCATGTATTGTTCCTCCTCCGTTGCGCTATGGTCTGATTGAATTCTGCAGGAACGACTTCTTCTCCGCACTGAAACGAAGAGGTTTTCCGGGAGACTCGAACCGGGTGAAGGGAATCTCGCGGCCCCTGAGAAGAAGATGGTAGTCGGCAAAACGTCCGACCCGAAAAACAATTTCTTTGAATGGTACCCTGTATCCGGTAATCCGGAATTTCCCGTCGCGTGATGTAAACTTTTTCCCCTCTTCCACCAGAAAGGGAAGGCCTGCTCCGAAATCTTCGTACAGCGTCTCGCGCAGTTCGATCATTCCCGTTTTTTCGACGAGAAAAAACTCTTCCACCGGCGTTTTCTGAACAGAATGTATGTACCGTACCGAGAAAAATTCGCCGTTCTTCAGAGGAAAGGATGCGATGAATGAAAAATCGCCTCTGCGGATAGTCAAAAAGCGGACGGGGACGCATACGCACACTGTCGCGGACAAGAGAAAAATAAAAGTCAAAAAGGCACGGCGTCGTCGTTTCGAAATGGCCTTCAATCCCTTTCAGTACGGAAGAAAAATTCAAAAGGGAGGTCTCCCCCTGTATCGCAGAGACCTCCCGAATTACGATGAAGGTCGCCTTTCGGCTTACTTCATAAGACCTACCTCTTTGTAATACTTCGCTGCGCCCGGATGGATGGGAACCGAAATTCCGTCGAGGGCGTGCTCGAGCGTGACGCTCTTTCCCTTATGATGGGCATTTCCGAGGGCTTCCAGGTTCTCGAAGATTCCCTTGGTGATCGTATAGACCACGTCTTCGGAGAGCTCGGCGCGGGCGGCGAGAATGGCCTGAACCGCCACTGTCTCAACCGGCTCGTCCTGCCCGCGGTACGTCTTCGCAGGAAGGACATCCTTTGCGAAGAAGGGATATTTCGCTATCAGCTTGTCTCTCATTTCTCCGTCGATCGTCACGAAGACGATATCCTGGAGTGTGCTGATGTCCTGAATGGAAGGATTGGGTGTTCCCGTGGTGTAGAGGAAGGCGTCGACGAGACGATCCTTGAAGTGGTCCGTAGTCTCGGCGTAGGAGATGAAATGAGGTTTCACATCCTGGTAGGTAAGTCCGAAAATATCGAATATCTGGCGGGCGTTCGCCTCATTGCCGCTGCCGGGTGCACCCACGGAAACGTTCTTTCCTTTGAAGTCGGCGAAGGTCTTGATGCCGCTCTGAGCCGAGGCGACCACGTGAATGGTCTCGGGATAGAGACGGGCGATCGCGGTGAGATTGGTGATCTTACGGCCTTTGAAGAACTCCGTGCCGTTCACCGCATAGTCCGAAAGGTCGTTCTGGACCAGAATAAGGTCGACGTCGCCCGCGGCGAGAAGGTTGATGTTCTCGATGGAGGCCCCTGTGGACTGTGCGGTGATGTTCACGGTACCGCCGGAGTGATCGCTGATGATCTGCGACATAGCGCCGCCGAAAGGATAGTACGTCCCCGCGGTTCCGCCCGTTCCCATGGTGAGCTGTGTTGAAGCCCACGCCCCGGAAACGGAAAGAAGCGCCACCACTACGAACAACGCCATTACTTTCGAAACTTTTTTCATTGAATTCCCTCCTTCAAAATGATGTGTGCTTGCGCACATACACTATCGTATGTTGTTTCTTGCATTCCGTCAACCTAGTATACACCATACATTGTATTATACAATGAGCGTTCCTTATTCACTTTCCTTTCCGGAGGACGCGGCCGGGGAGCAATCCCGTGGTCCCGTTCGAATCGACAACACGAACTCCGTTCACAAAAACGCCCGCAATCCCTTCCGGAGGAAGCTCGGGCTCCTCGTAGGTGGCCTTGTCGGTGAGCCGCTCCGGATCGAAGAGGACAAGGTCGGCCCAGCATCCCTCGGCCACTCTTCCGCGATCGGGAATGCCGAGAATCTCCGCCGGAAATGACGTTATCTTGCGAATTCCCTCCTGCAAGGAGAATACCTTCTCCTCGCGGACATACTGGCGGAGGAAGCGCGGATACGAACCGTAGAGCCTGGGATGGGGACGCCCTCCGTAAATCCCGTCGCTGCCGACGGTGGCCTGCCGGTGCGAGAGCACCTTTTTCAGCACGTTCTCCGAGCCGTAGAAGCTGATCATCGTGACTGCAAGTTTTTCCTCCGAAAGGAGGTCGCAGACTGCGTCGATCGGATTTTTCCCCTGCCTGTCCGCGATCTCCCGGCAGGAAAGCCCTTCCATCCACTTGTTCTTTCCGAGATGAACCGCTGTGACGACGATGTTCTCCCACCCGACGGAGATCTGGCGGTTATGCCAGACGTCGAGCCCCTTGGTGAACTCCTCGTGAATCTTTTTGCGGTATTCAGGATCCATCAGGTTCGAGATAAGCGCCCCGGTTCCCTCGTTGAACGTCCATGTCGGCAGCACCGCCGTGAGCGTCGTGCATCCGGCGAGGTACGGGTAGCGGTCCCAGGTGACTTTTCCGCCCTCTTCGAGGAATTTTTCCGCTTTGCCGAGCACTTCGTCCATGATGGGCCAGTTGACCTTCCCGTATGCCTGGAGATGGGAAATGTGCAGACGGACCCCGGACTCCCTCGAGATGGAACAGACCTCGTCGAAGGAACGCGAGAGATAATACCCTTCGTCCCGCTGATGAACGACGAAGATACCGTCGTATGCCGCCACCTCGCGGTTCAGTGCGGTCAGCTCCTCTGTATCGGCGTACGGGCAGGGCGGATAGATCAATCCGGAGGAAAGGCCGAAGGCTCCCTCCTCCATCGCCTCACGGACGAGCGCGCGCTGCCGGTCGAGCTCCGAAGAGGTAGGGCGCCGCTCGGCCATCCCCATGGCCTCGATGCGGACAGGCCCCTGGCTCAAAAGGACAGCGGCGTTGTTCGGCAGACCGGACCGGTCGAGTGCTTCCAGATAGTCGCCGAAGGATCCCCACGTCCATTTTTCATCATCGAGGATACCGTTGAGCCCCGAGAGGATATCTGCCAGCAGCTTTCTGTTCTCCGGCGATACGGGAGCCGTTCCGAGCCCGTCCTGACCGAGAAGGTCCGTCGTGACTCCCTGGCGGATCTTCGCCTCGGGCTTGTTGTCGCGCAGCAGTTCCAGGTCCATGTGCGTGTGCATGTCGATGAATCCGGGACAGAGTGCGAGCCCGTCGGCCTCGATGACAGCTTCCGCATCCTCGATTCCGCTTCCGATGCGGGCAATCTTTCCGTTCTTAAGACCGACGTCCGCGGAGAACGGTTCCCGTCCCGTTCCGTCGACGACCAAAGCGCCCCGAATGACTGTATCGAGCATCTTGTCCCTCCTGCTTCCGGCCTACAGGCCGCTGTACTTGCCGCGCCGGCTGGTGAAGCTTCCTCGCGAGGCAAGGGCCTCCGCAAGCTTCACTCCGGCGACGATACCGTCGATGACCGGTATGCCGAGCGCCTCTTCGAGCCGCTTGTCCAACCCGGCAAGGCAGGCGCATCCGAGCGTCACGACCTCGGCTCCGTCGCAGTCGCGGGCGAGCCGCGCCGCAGAGATCAGCTTCTCCTCTCGCGAGGCATCGCTCTTTTCGTCGATCGCCCGGACGGAGGCGCATCTGTCCTGAAGGCCGTACTTTCTGACGAGCTCCCGCTTCTTCTGGACGGAACCCTCCGTGATCTGGATGATGGAAAATGTGGCCCCGAGAGGCAGTGCGAAGAGCATGGAAGCCTCGCCGGCCCCGACGACGGGCTTGTCGGTTTTTTCGCGAAGGACATCAAGATTGGGATCGCAGGTACATGCGATCACGAAAGCGTCCGCGTCCGCATGCCGCTTGAGAAGCTCCAGCATTCCGGGAGCACAGAGGACATCGTCCTCATGCGTCTCGATAAAAGGGGGGGAAGCGGGAGCGCTCTCACAGAACACCTCTGTGCCGGGGAAAACTGCCTGCCGCGCCGCCTCGCAGATGAGCGCGGTGAAGGATTCGTCCGAATTGGGATTGATGACGAGAATTTTCATCGTGAGGCCTCCATCGGGGTGAACTTTCCCCACCCCTTGCTACCGACGATCTTTCCATCTGCATCATCGTCGTAGACGAGGCTCCCACGGACATACGTCCGTGCGACTCGCCCCTTGAACGTTCTTCCGGTAAAGGGACTCTGCTTCACGAGGTGCTGAAGATCCTCGCTCCGCAGGATCCACTCCTTTTCAGGATCTATGAGGAGGATATCGGCATCGTACCCCGGCGCCAGCATTCCCTTGCGCCCCTTGAGGCCGAAGAGCTCCGAAGGGCGCTCGGCCATGAGGCGGACGAGGCGCTCCCATGATAGCCCTCTTTTTCTCCCCTCGGTCAGCACCACCGGCAGCATTGTCTGAATACCGGTGCACCCTTCCGCAACGGTCCAGAAATCGTCTTCCCGTTCCGTCTTCCTGGAGAAAGGATGAGGCGAGTGGTCACTGGCGACGATATCGACGGTCCCGTCAAGGACGAATTCCCAGAGTCTCTCAAGCGACTCTCTCGAGCGGACCGGCGGATCGCACTTTGCGAGGGCGCCGATCTGCTCCAGGTCGTCCTCGCACATGCCGAGATACTGGGGGCAGGTCTCCGCCGAAATATTGAGCAGACCTTCGCCTCGAAGCCTTCTCAGCAGCTCCATCCCCTCAGGAATGCTCATGTGCGCGATATGAACGCGACACTTCGGAGCATATCTCGCCAGGAAAAAGACGCGCTGAACGGCCTCGAGTTCGGAATAGGGGGGATGGGAGTCGAGAAAGGCTCGCGGGCCGTTTTTTCCGGCCGATCGAAGCTCGTCCACGAGATGCTGAATGAGAGTATCGTTCTCCGCGTGAATGGAGAGGATACCGCCGGTACGCTCCAGAATCCTCATTCCGGCGAGGAGCGTGCCGTCGTCTGTCATCGGGTAGTTCGAACACCGGCAGGTGAAGGCCTTGAAGGCTCCAGCCCCCGCTTGCGTCATCTGCTCGATATGGTCGAGGTAGCCGGGGACGACGCCGCCGTAGAGAGCGTAGTCCACGTAGCTTTCCTTCCCCGACGTGTCTATCTTCTCCTGAAGCCTCTCCACAGTGAGCGTGGAGGGGTTGGAGAGCGGCATATCGATAAAGGTGGTGATACCGCCGGCGGCGCAGGCTCTGCTGTAGTCCGCGAAGTTCTCCCTGTCCGGGTCGCCGTGCCCCGCGTGGGAGTGCGCATCGATCAGGCCGGGAAGCACCATCATGCCCCCCGCATCGACGACCTCCCTTCCCTCCGGCGTCGCAGCAGCGTCCGTAACCGCGGCAACCCTGCCTTCGCTCACGGCGAGGCTGCCGCGAAAAGATCCGTTTCCTGTCACGATGGTCCCGTTCCGAAAGACGAGATCAAAAAGCACACCGTTCGCCTCCTTTCACGAAATACGGCCCGGTGTTCCGGGCCGTCATTATTGTACCGTATTATGCCTTACAGCGTCTCGTGGGCTAAAAACGAAGCAAGCTTCTCGGGATCGATATTACCTCCTGAGAGGAAGAAGCAGATCTTCTCGCCCGGCTTGACTTTAAAGGAACCCTCGAGCGCTGCCGCGACCCCCACCGCCGCTGACGGCTCGACGAGGAGCTTGCTCTTGAAGACAACCTCCATGAGCGCCTTGTAGATGAAATCGTCCGAAGCAGGAACGATCTCATCCACGTACTTGTCGATCAGCGGGTAGTTGTGGTCTCCCGTCATCGTTATCATCAGGCCGTCCGCAAGCGTATCGCCCATGGGGACCTCGACCGGTTTCCCGGCCTTCCGGCTCTCCGCGTAACGCTGGATCTTCTCAGGCTCAACCGCAACCACGCGCACCGAGGGGCGCGTCTCCTTGATGGCCGCCGCGACGCCCGCGAGCAATCCGCCGCCGCCGAGAGGCACGACGACAGTATCCACGTCGGGAAGATCTTCGATAATCTCGAGGCCGGAGGTTCCCTGCCCTGCGATGAGTTCGGGATCGTTGTACGAGTGGACGAGGGTATACCCCTTCTCCGCCTTGATTTCGTACAGTTTCTTGTATCTCTGGATGGAATCGAACCCGTGCAGAACCACCTCGGCCCCCAGCGCCTTCGTTCCCTCGATCTTGGACTTGGGAGCGTTTTCGGGAAGGACGAGCGTAGCCTTGATGCCGAGCATCTTCGCCGCGTAGGCCACTCCCTGGGCGTGGTTCCCGGATGACGAGGCGATGATCCCCTTGCCGCGATCCTCGTCGGAGAGGGAGAGAATCTTGTTCGTCGCTCCGCGGATCTTGAAGGATCCCGTAAGCTGCAGATTCTCCGGTTTGAAGTAGACTTCCGCTCCGAAAAGGGAGTCCAGCTTGTCCCCCCGGAGAACGGGCGTGCGGCGAACTTTTCCCGCGATTCGCCCGGCCGCTGTTTTGATGTCGTTCAGACCGATGATTCGTACCATGTTTCCTAACCGCCTCCTTGCGCCCCCGAAGGGCGAATTTCATTCTCCCAAAAAGCCCGGAGGCGGCGGGGGAATTCCCCGGCCGCCCCGTTCGCACTTCGTGTACTATTCCTCAATCCACAACGCCATGTCGGGGCAGGTGATCTCGCACCGTTTGCACTTGA